>NZ_JBFAHN010000008.1:0-387030 GCF_040654175.1 Streptomyces sp. NPDC050738
GCGCGCCCGCGCGTGATTGCCCCCGGGCGCCGCCGCGCGCCCGGGGGGGGCGTGGGGGCCCCCCCCCCCGCGGCGGGGGGGGGGGGCGCGGTCTCCGGCCCCACCCCACCCCGTCAGGGGGCCCGGGGCACAGCCCCGGTTTCGGGAAGGGGCGGGACTGGGGACTGGCTCCGTGCAGCGGCCGTCCGTACCCGCACCCCGCCCACCCCCAAGAACCACCCCCGGAGCCCCACCCTGAGCACCGTCCCCGCCGAGATCCTCTCCGTGGCCCTCCTCCTGGCCACGCTCGCCTTCGCCGTCGTACGGCCCAAGGCGTGGCCCGAGGCCGCCGCAGCCGTCCCCGCCGCCGCGCTCGTCGTCGCGCTCGGCGCGGTGAGCCCCGCCGACGCCTGGGACCAGACCCGCACCCTGCTGCCCGTCATCGGCTTCCTCGCCGCCATCCTCGCGCTCTCCCAACTCTGCGCGGACGACGGCCTGTTCAAGGCGGCTGGAGACCTCGTCGCGCGGGCCTGCGGAGGCCGGCCCACCGCGCTCCTCGGCGGGGTCTTCGCCGTGGCCGCGGTCATCACCGCCGTACTGAGCCTGGATGCCACCGTCGTCCTGCTCACCCCCGTCGTCTTCGCGACAGCGGCTCGCGTAGGCGCCCGCCCCCGCCCGCACGTCTACGCCTGCGCGCATCTCGCCAACTCGGCCTCCCTCCTCCTCCCGGTCTCCAACCTGACCAACCTCCTGGCGCTGGCCGCCAGCGGGCTGTCCTTCACCCGGTTCGCCGCGCTCATGGCGCTGCCCTGGCTCGCCGCGATCGCCGTCGAGTACGCCGTCTTCCGCCGCTACTTCGCCCGCGATCTGGCCGCGGGCGCGTACCCGACGAAGGAGCGGGAGCGGACCGAGGTGCCGGTCTTCACCCTCGTGGTCCTCGCCCTGACCCTGGCCGGTTTCGTCGTCACCTCGTTCGCGGGCGCCGAGCCGCTCTGGGCCGCCCTCGCCGGGACGGCAGTCCTCGCCGTACGCGAACTGCGGCGCAAGCGCACCACCGTCCGCGCCGTCGTCCGCTCCGCTAACCCGCTCTTCTGTCTCTTCGTCCTGGCGCTCGGCGTGGTGGTGAAGGCAGTTGTCGACAATGGACTCGGCGACGGCATCGGCGCGCTTCTCCCCGACGGCGACTCGCTTCTCGCGCTGCTCGCGGTGACGGCCGTCGCCGCCGTACTGGCCAACGCCATCAACAACCTCCCGGCGATCCTCGCCCTCCTCCCGGTCGTCGCCCCCGCAGGTCCAGGACCCGTCCTCGCCGCGCTGATCGGCGTGAACATCGGCCCGAACCTGACCTACGTCGGCTCGCTCGCCACCCTCCTGTGGCGCCGCATCCTGCACCAGCACGGCACGGATGCCGAGCTCGGCGACTTCACCCGGCTCGGGCTGCTGACGGTCCCGGCGGCCCTCGCAGTGTCGACAGTTGCGCTGTGGGGCGCACTCAACTTCGTCTGATCCGTGTTCAGTTGGTGAACGCGAGGGATTGACGTAGCGCTGGTCTAGTCCTACTTTCTTCAATCACTCACAGGTTCATGTGAGGGGCCTCGATTCATCCATGTGAACTCGCAGGTCCGCCCCCACATTGCGCTTTGACGCGCGCACGACAGGAGAACCCCTGTGTTCCGATCCTGTACGAGAGCCCTGGCCGCGGTGTCGGCCGTACTCGCCCTGGCTGCCGGCGCCGTGGTCACCACCGCCACCACGGCGAGCGCCGCGGCCAACCCCGGCCCGGGATTCCCCGCCCAGTACGCCGCCCCCTACGCGGAGGTCTGGAACTCGCCCTCCGCGCTGGCCAATGCCCGCACGGCCACGGGGCTGAAGTACTTCACGCTCGCCTTCGTCATCGACGGCGGCGGCTGCAACGCCACCTTCAACGGTGACACCTCGGTCACCGACGCCGCCTGGACCTCCGCCATCAACTCCCTGCGGGGTGCGGGCGGCGATGTCATCGCCTCCTTCGGCGGCGCGTCCGGCACCGAACTCGGCCTCGCCTGCACCTCCGTATCGACGCTCAAGGCCCAGTACAAGCGGGTGATCGACGGGCTCAACCTCACCAGGATCGACCTCGACATCGAGGGCTCCACGCTCGACAACACCACGGCCAACACCCGCCGCAACCAGGCCCTCGCCCAGCTACAGCAGGAGTACGCGGCCGCCGGCCGCAAGCTGGACGTGCAGTACACCCTCCCGGTCAACCCCACCGGCCTGGAGCAGAATTCGATCAATCTGCTCAACAACGCCAAGAGCAACAACCTCACCGTCAACCTCGTCAACATCATGACGATGGACTATGGGCCCGCCATGGACATGGGCAAGGCGGCCACCGACGCGGCGACCGCGCTCCACACCCAGCTCGGCTCCATCTGGACCACCAAGACCTCCGCCCAGCTCTGGGCGATGGAGGGCAACACCCCGATGATCGGGGTCAACGACACCCAGGCGGAGGTCTTCTCCACCGCCAATGCCACCACCCTCGCCAACTTCGCCAAGTCCAAGGGCATCCAGGAGCTGGCCTTCTGGTCGCTCGGCCGGGACAAGGCCTGTGCCACCAACGGCCAGCTCTCCGACACCTGCAGCGGCACCCCGCAGAGCGCCTACCAGTTCTCCCGCACCTTCCACACGACGATGACCGGGGGCGGAACGTCACCCGGCGCCCCCACCGGCCAGATCACCGGCCTCGGCGGCAAGTGCGTCGACATAGCCTCCGCGAGCAGCGCCAACGGAGCGGCGGTTCAGCTCTACGACTGCAACGGCACCGGCGCCCAGCAGTGGACGGTGTCCGCCGACGGGTCCCTCCAGGCGCTCGGCAAGTGCCTGGACCTCGCCGCCGCCGGCACCGCCAACGGCACCAAGGCGCAGCTCTACGACTGCAACGGCACCGGCGCCCAGAAGTGGCAGAAGGGCACCGGGAACACCCTGGTCAACCCGGTCTCGGGCAAGTGCCTCGATGTCACGGACAAGTCCACGGCCAACGGCGCCCGGCTCCAGATCTGGACCTGCGCGGGCGGCACGAACCAGCAGTGGAACCTGCCCGCCTGACCGACAGGTTCCCCGCCCCCACAGCACGCGGCCCCGAGGCGAGTTCATCACCCTCGGGGCCGTGTCGTGGCGCCGGAACCATCCGCCCGGCCCGTCCGTCGTTCTGGTCATGGCCGATCTTGCTGAGATGTCCCCCGCCCGACTCATCGACCTCTGGTCCCGCATCACCGTGGACTCGGACACCGACCGTGCCGACCCCGTGGTCGAGGAGTGCGCGCGCCGGCTGGCCGCCGACCCCGGCGGCCGTCAGGCGTTCCTCTGGGTGTACGGGCTGATACGGATGGGGGCGTACGTCATCGGGCGCCAGGGAGCGCCCGTCGAGCGCGCGGTGCTCGACGCCCTGGTCGCCGCGGCCGGGGCGGCGGACGGGGACGGGGAGCGCTGCGGGCATGAATCGCACCCGTACGAAAAGGACTTGGCGGAGTGGGAAGGCGACGCGGAGTCCCTCTCGGCGCCCGACCCCGTCCCGCTGCTCACCCGCCCCGACGCACTGCTCTGCTGCCCGTGGACGGTCTCCGGCTACGCGCGGATCGCCGCGGACGTCATTGCTCCCGGCCGGGTGCGGGGCATTCCCGCGGTGGTGCCCGAGTACGACGCCGACCGGATCCACCAGTTGGACTGCACCCTCAACGACTACCCGAGCAACGACCCGCTGTGGGAGCTGGAGCTGTACACCAGCCCGGATACGCGCCGCACCCGGGCGAGCCGCGCCTCGTACGTGGTCCTCGCCAACGCCTGCTGCTGGTACATCGGTTCGGGCCGCATCAGGGTGCGCTCGCTCGCCGACCGGATGATCGAAGGCCTGGAGGAAGTACTCCCCGAGCTCGGTGACGGCACCTGTGCGCACGCCGATGGCGCCCATCCGGACTTCCGTTCCAGCGCGGACGTCCAGGGCGCGGCAGGTGTGCTGCTGAGGAGTCCGGGCGGCCGGGCGCAGCTGCGGGAGGACTACGAGGACGAGGACGGCGAGGATTCCTGGTACGAGGCCTACGGCTTCGAACTGAACGCCCTGATCTGCCCCGCTTATCTGCGGACGCTGGCCCACGAGACCATCGCCCATCTGCGGACGCAGCGCGACAGCCTCTTCGGTCACCGCGAGACGGGCTACCTCGACGCGGTGTACCTGGACGCGGAAGGGAACCTCGAACCTGCCGTGCTCGGCAAGGCGTTGGAGCCCTTCAAGGACGAGAACGCCTCCGCGGAGGCGGCCCTGTGGGCGGCCCGCCGGTACGCCGACCCGCGCAGCCAGGACCGCGACACGCTCCTGCGTCTCACCGCCGAGGCCGCAGGCAAGCTGGACCTGCCGTACTCCGTGGCCCGGGACGTCCTGGCGATCCTGCGCTCCGCCGCCGACACCTCACCGGCGACGGACCTCCTCGTCCTGCAGGGGATCGCCCAGCTGGAGGAGTGCTTCGAGGACCAGCTCCGGTACGAGGCCGAGGGCGGCGGCTCCTAGGTCACCGCCTGCGCAGCTGCTCCATCTCGCGCCGGTCGCGCTTGGTGGGGCGGCCCGCGCCCCGGTCCCGCACCGGGATCTCCACCGCGACCTCGCGCGGCGGGGGCGGCGGGCTGTTGTCCACGTAACACTCGGCGGCCACCGGAGGGCCGACCCGTTTCTTCACGACCTTCGAGACGACCACGATCCGCTCGCGGCCCGCATGGAACAGCCGCACCTCGTCGCCGGTCTTCACGGCTTGGGCAGGCTTCACCCGCTCCCCGTTGAGGCGCGCGTGGCCGGCCCGGCAGGCCGCTGCGGCCTGGGAGCGCGTCTTGGTCAGGCGCACGGACCAGATCCAGGTGTCGATCCGGGCGGTGCCGGTGCCAGTGCCCTCGTCGTCGGAAGCCATGGGACGACTCTACGGGCAGCCACGGACAGCCGGGCGGCCCCAGGGAGTTCCCGGTTTCAAGCACCCGGCTGTGCCCCGGCTGTGAACTCCCGCAGACCTCTGTGAGGAGAGACACGAAACGGTCAAAGGATCATCTTTCGGTGTCAGAGTGACCCGTCACAGGTCATGCGCTCTTTCCGGGCTATTCCCGATAAAGATCCACGAACCACCCAGGGAGTACGTCCGTGGCAGCAATCGCCCGGTGGTGCATCAACCACCGCCTCTTTGCCGTCCTCCTCTGGCTGCTCGCCCTCGGCGGCACGGCCGCGGCGGCCGGGATCGCCGGGTCCGCGTACTCCACCGACTACGAGGTCCCCGGCACCGAATCCGGTCAGGCGACCAAGCTCCTCGACGAGGCCTTCCACAGCGCGGGCGGCGACAGCGACACCATTGTCTGGCACACGGACAGCGGGACGGTCCGGGCCGCAGGCGTCGAGCAGCGCATCGACGCGGCGTTGGAGAAGGTCGCCGGCCTCGACGGGGTCGACGCCGTCTCCGGGCAGCAGATCAGTGCGGACGGGCACACCGGGTACGTCACCGTCACCTTCGACGAGCAGGCAGACTCCATACCGAAGGCGCAGGCCCGGGCCGTCGTCGACACGGCGAAGGCGGCCCGGACCGACGGGCTCCAGGTCGAGCTCGGCGGCAGCGCGATCGCCCTGACCGAGAAGTCCAGCGCCAACATCAGCGAGATCGTCGGCGTGAGCGTCGCCGCCGTCGTGCTCTTCCTGGCCTTCGGCTCCCTCGCCGCCAGCATGCTGCCGATCGCCACCGCCCTCGTCTCGGTCGGCACCGCCTACGCGGGCATCACCCTGCTCGGTCACGTCATGACCGTCGCCGATTTCGCACCCATGCTCGGCACCCTGATCGGGCTCGGCGTCGGCATCGACTACGCGCTGTTCATCGTGACCAGATACCGGAAGGGACTGCGGCGCGGGCTGCCGGTCGGCGAAGCGGTGGTCGCCGCCGTCACCACCACCGGGCGGGCCGTCGTCTTCGCGGGCGCCACCGTCTGCATCGCCCTCCTGGGCATGCTGATCCTGCGCCTCAGCTTCCTCAACGGGGTCGCGATCGCCGCCTCGCTCACCGTGGTGCTGACCGTCGCCGCCTCGGTGACCCTGCTGCCCGCCCTCCTCTCGTACATCGGGATGCGCGCGCTGAGCCGGCGCGAGCGGCGGGAACTGACCGAGAACGGCCCGCGGCCCGAGGTCCCCACCGGGCTCGCCGCCCGCTGGTCGGTCTTCGTCGAGCGGCACCCCAAGCTGCTCGGCGCACTCGCCGTCGTGGTGATGCTGGGGCTCGCTGTGCCCACCCTGGGGCTGCATCTGGGCACCTCGGACCAGGGCAACAACCCGGCGTCCTCGACCACCCGGCAGGCGTACGACCTGCTCGCCAAGGGGTTCGGGCCCGGGGTCAACGGGCCGCTCACCCTGGTCGCCGAGATGGACGGGGCCGCCGACCGGCTCGCGATGGACCAGCTGCCGGAGCAGCTGCGGGCCACGGAAGGCGTCGCCTCGGTCAGCTCCATCACGTACAACGGCAGCGGCGACACGGCCGTCCTCACCGTCGTACCCGACTCCTCGCCGCAGTCGCAGCAGACCAGCGACCTGGTGCAGCACCTGCGCACCGACGTGCTGCCGAAGGCCGGGAGTGGGACCTCGCTCGACGTCCACGTCGGGGGAGTGACCGCCTCCTACGACGACTTCGCCGATGTGATCGTCGGCAAGCTGCCGCTCTTCGTGGGATCCGTGATCGCCCTGGGCTGCGTGCTCCTCCTCCTCGCCTTCCGGTCGGTCGGGATCCCCCTCAAGGCCGCCGCGATGAACGTGGCCGCGGTCGCCTCCGCCTTCGGGATCGTCGTCGCGGTGTTCCAGTGGGGCTGGGGGAGCGAGCTGCTCGGCCTCGGGAGCGCGGGACCCATCGAGCCGTTCCTGCCCGTGATCATGGTGTCGGTGCTCTTCGGGCTCTCCATGGACTACCAGGTCTTCCTGGTCAGCCGGATGTACGAGGAGTGGCTGGAGACCGGCGACAACCGGCGGGCCGTGCGCGTGGGGCTCGCCGAGACCAGCCGGGTGATCAACTCGGCCGCGGTGATCATGATCTCGGTTTTCCTGGCCTTCGTGCTGAGCGGCGAGCGCGTGATCGCGATGTTCGGCATCGGTCTCGCGGCAGCCGTGGCACTGGACGCCTTCATCCTCCGTACGCTGCTGGTCCCCGCCCTGATGCACCTGCTGGGCGGCGCGAACTGGTGGCTGCCCGGCTGGCTGGACCGGCGGCTGCCGCGGATCAGCATCGAGCCGCCGGAGTGCCGCAACCGTGCGAAGATCCCCGCGCAGGGACACATCGCAGAGGTGGAGGAGCAGGATGTTCGCGATATCGCTGGGCGACGGCGCTGAGCTCAAGCCCTTGGAGCCCTGGCGGGCCGGGGAATTCGTGGAGCACATCGACCGGGGCCGGGACTTCATCGGTCAGTACATCGGCTTCGCCGACGTCAACAAGGACGAGGAATCGGCGCGCGCCTTCCTCCAGGCGTACGCGGAGAAGCAGGCCGCCGACGGCGGTCGGATCTACGGCATCTGGCTGGACGGCACCCTCGTCGGTGGCGTCCTCTTCCGGATCTTCGACGCCGCGATGGGCACCTGCGAGGTCGGCTGCTGGCTGGAGCCCTCGGCCACCGGGCGCGGACTGATCACCCGGGCGATCACCGTGCTCATCGACTGGGCCGTCGAGGAGCGCGGCATGCACCGGGTGGAGTGGATCGCGGCCGCAGGCAACACCGCCAGCATCAGCGTCGCCAAGCGGCTCGGCATGAAGCACGACGGGACGCTGCGCGAGGCATACCCGTACAGGGGCGTACGGCACGACGAGGAGATCTGGTCCGTCCTCGCGCCCGAGTGGAGAGCTCACAGGGAACGTTAAGGGAGCTCTCAGAAAAGCCCCCTAGCGTGCGGCACATGAACGCTTCCACCAAGACCGAAACGACCGCCGACGCTGCTGCCGAGGCGCAGGCCGCCAAGGCGCAGGCCGCCGCTGCCGAGGAGGCCGCGGCGGAGGCTGCAGCTGACGACGACGACGAGGACGACGACGCCGCCCTGGACGCGCTGATCGCTGCCGAGGAGGCGGCCTCCACCACCGGGGTCAAGTCCGGAGCCGCCGCCGTCGTGGCCGCCGCGCTCGGCTTCATCTCACTCAGCGGCAGCTGGCTCGGCACTGTCGCCGGCGCCTGGGAGACGCTCTCCGGCCAGGTCAAGATGAGCTCCTCGTCGCCTGTCGCCACGCAGATCAAGGAGGGGTACACCGACGGCTGGCACGCGACCGCGCTCATCGGTGGCCTCTTCGCCCTGCTGGCACTGATCGTCGGCGCCGCAGTGCTGGTCAAGCCCGCTTTCGGCACCCCCGGCAAGCCGCAGGCCGCGTGGATCAAGTCCGTGTCCTGGGCCGGAGTCGTCCTCGGTGTGATCGGGCTGCTGCTCGCCATCGCGAAGTACACCGACATCATCATGGGCACCCCCGGACTCCCGTCCGCCTAGGACCCCGGTCCCCCTCTAAGCACCCGTAAGGGGCCTTAGGCCGTACGCACCCCCTCCGCGTACGCCGCCTAAGGCCCCTTCGTCGTGGAGATGCGGCACTCTCCCGATGTGGGCGACCCCCCTGGGAAGCGAAAGTTGAGACATCGCAGAGAGCGACAACTCACCTCCAGCACAGGGGATCACACCATGTTCGAGTACGAGATCCAGAAGCTTCAGCAGGCCGACCTCATCGCGAAGGCCGACCACCAGCGCCTCGTCAACGAGTTCCGCAAGGCCCGTCGGGACGCCCGCCGCTCCGGGAAGCACGGAACGGAGGGGCGGGTGAGCACCCTGCGCTCGCGCTTCGCCCGGGCCGCGTGATGGAGCTTGTGCCGCCCGCGAAATCGGGTGCCACGGCGCCGGACGGCTGTGCGATGCTCGGCAGCGTGGAGAACACGTCCGTCAGCCCGGTGTTCGTCGGTCGTGCCGATGAACTGAACGTCCTGAACGATGCGCTCGCCCGCGCCAATGCGGGCGAGCCGCAGGCGTTGCTGCTCGGCGGCGAGGCCGGCGTCGGCAAGACGCGCCTCGTCGAGGAGTTCATCGCCGGAGCCTGCCGCCAGGAGGCGGTCGTCGCGCTCGGCGGCTGTGTCGAGATCGGCGCCGACGGGCTCCCTTACGCACCCTTCTCGACCGCGCTGCGCGCCCTGCACCGCCAGCTGCCCGACGAACTGGCCTCTGCCGCCGAAGGGCAGGAAGACGAACTGGCCCGGCTGCTGCCCGAAATGGGCGAGACCAGCAGCAACTCCCGTAACGAGGACGGCACGGCCCGCCTCTTCGAACTCACCGTCCGCCTCCTGGAGCGGATATCCGCCGACCGCACGGTGGTCCTCGTCCTGGAGGACATGCACTGGGCGGACGCCTCCACCCGGCACCTGCTCTCCTACATCTTCCGCACCCTGCGCCGGGGCCGGATCGTCGTCCTCGCCACCTACCGGGCCGACGACATCCACCGCCGCCACCCGCTGCGCCCGCTCCTGGCCGAACTCGACCGGCTGCGTACGGTACGGCGCATCGAGCTCTCCCGCTTCACCCGGTCCGAGGTCCAGCGCCAGCTGACCGGAATCCTCGCCGCCGAACCCGACGCGCGCTGGGTCGACGACATCTTCGCCCGCTCCGACGGCAACGCCTTCTTCGTCGAGGAGCTCGCCGTCTGCGGCGAGAACGACTGCGTCACCGGCATCAGCGACTCCCTGCGCGACCTGCTCATGGTCCGGGTCGAGACGCTGCCGGAGAACGCCCAGCGGGTCGTCCGCTTCGTCGCCGAAGGCGGCTCCACCGTCGAATACCCGCTGCTCGCGGCCGTCGCCCGGCTCTCCGAGGACGACCTCATCGAGGCGCTGCGGGCCGCTGTCGGCGCCAACATCCTCCTGGCCACCCCGGACGGCGACGGCTACCGCTTCCGGCACTCCCTGGTCCGCGAAGCCGTCAGCGACGACCTGCTGCCGGGCGAGCGCTCCCGGCTCAACCGGCGCTGCGCCGAGGCCCTGGAAGCCGACCCCTCGCTGGTACGGGCCGACGAGCGCACGACCAGGCTGGCCGCCTACTGGTATTACGCGCACGATGCTGCCAAGGCCCTGCCCGTCGTACTGAACGCCTCCGTCGAGGCGCGGCGCAGGCACGCCTACTCCGAGCAACTGCGCCTTTTGGAACGGGCGATGGAGGTCTGGGAGAGCGCCCCCGCCGAAGTGCGCCAGGCGCTGCGGCCCCTCGACTACGCGGACGCCTACCCGGCCTGCGACTGCGCGCCCGGCGCCACGGCGGTGCTGCGCTATCTGGACCTGATGGCCGAGGCCACCGTTGCCGCCCGGTTCTGCGGGGAGCGCGAACGCGCCCTGAAGATCTGCAAGAAGGCGCTGCGGATCCTCGACGACGGGGAGCCCGACCCCCTGCGCGCCGCCTGGTTCTGGACCCAGCGATCGCGGCTCATGCAGAACCTGGGCCGGGGCGACGGCTGGCAGGAACTCGCCACGGCCCAGGACCTGGTGCGCGGCCTCGCGCCGTCCGCCGTCCATGCCCAGGTGCTCGCCAGCGCGGCCGGCTGGGGCATGCTCCACGAGCCGGGCCCCGACAGTCTGGCCGCCGCCGAGCGCGCCGTGGAGTACGCCCGGCTGGTCGACGCGGAGGAGATCGAGCTGAACGCCCTGCTCACGCTCGGCGTGCTCCTGGCCGACTCCGGTGACATCGAGCGGGGCCTCACCGTCATGCGCGACACCCTGAAGCGCACCTCCGAGCTGGGGCTGATCGCCGAGACCGGTCGCGGGCATACGAACCTGGCGTCGAACCTGGAGTCCATCGGCCGCTCCCGTGAGGCCGTCGAGGTGGCAGCCGCCGGGGTCGAGCTGGCCCGCACCTACGGCCTGAGCGACAACGAGGCCTGGGCCCGTATGAACATGGCCGAATCGCTGTTCTCGTCCGGCCGCTGGGACGAGGTGGCGGGCTGCGCCCAGCGGGTACTGGACGCCTCGCACAGCATCGCGCCACGGGGCGGCGTCACGCTCCAGCTGGCCGGACTGGCCCTGGCCCGAGGCGAACTGGACGCGGCCGCAACGCACTTGGCCGCCGCCGTCCAGCACTTCGGCACCCACGACCCGATGCCCCAGCACTCCATCCCGGTGTCCTGCATCACCCTGGAGATCGCCGCCGGACAGGGCCGCCTCGACGACGCCAGGGCCGAACTGGTCCGCACGGTGGAGGCGGGCTTCGCCCCCGGCACCCAGCGCTTCGCCTGGCCGCTGCTGCTGGCCGCAGCCTCCGCCGAGGCGGACACCCGCGGCCTGCCCTCGGCAGAGGCGGGGCGCGCCGACACGCTGGTCCTCATCCGCACGGCCGCGCGCAAGCTCGCCACTCCGGCGCCGGTCTGGCTGGCGTACTCCCTCCTCGTCTCGGCCGAAGCTGACCGAGCCGATGGCACCGATCGCGCCGAGCGCTGGGCCGAGGCGGTCACCGCCCTGGAACAGGTGGAGCGCCCGTACGAACTCGCCCGGGCCCGCCACCACTGGGCCTCGGCCCTCCTCGCCGAGGGCGGCGACCGCGAGGCCGCCGCGGAACTGCTCAGGCTGGTCCACGCCATGGCCGACCGGCTCGGCGCCCGGCCCCTGCGCGAGGAGACCGAACTGCTCGCCCAGCGCGCCCGGATCCCGCTCACCGCGCCAGCCCAGGACGCCGCACCCGGACGCGCGACCGCCGCCGGGGACGACGGCTTCGGCCTGACCAGCCGTGAACAGGACGTCCTGCGTCTGGTCGCCGCCGGCCGTTCCAACCGTCAGATCGCCGAGGAGCTGTTCATCTCGCCCAAGACGGCGAGTGTGCACGTCTCCAACATCCTGGCGAAGCTGGCCGTCACCGGCCGCGGCGAGGCTGCCGCGCTCGCCCACCGCCTGCGGCTGTTCCCGCAGGAGCAGGCCGAGCCGGAGGTCACTCGGGCGGTCGGATGACCACCTTGCCCGAGGTGAGGTCTATCGGTCCCCGGCCCGGGTCGGTGTCACCCAGCTCGACCCGGGACAGCTCCAGGCGCTTCTGCTCGTCGTCGGTGTGCTTGCGCCCCGGCGCGAACAGCTGCTCGATCATGTTGAACATTCGGCCCCCTGTCGGGTGTCCCCTGTTTCAGCGTAACCCTCGCTACCGCACCTCCAGCTGAAGAATCCGGTCGTCCCCCGACGACGGCGTGCCCCGCGAGTCCGTGTTGCTGGTCACCAGCCAGAGCCGGTCCCCGCCCGCGGCGACCACGGTGCGCAGCCGTCCGTACTCACCCTCCAGGAAGGCCTGAGGGTCGGCCGCCGGCTTGCTGCCGTTCAACGGGATCCGCCAGAGCCGTTCCCCGCGCAGTCCCGCCATCCAGACCGACCCCTGGACGATGGCGATACCGCTCGGTGAGGCGTTGGAGGTGTGCCACTGCTCCACCGGGTCGACGTACCCCTCCTTGCCCTCCTGGCCCTCGACCACCGGCCAGCCGTAGTTCTTGCCCGGTTCGATCAGATTCAGCTCGTCCCAGGTGTCCTGGCCGAACTCCGCGGCCCAGAGCCGGTTCCCAGCGTCCCAGGCCAGCCCCTGCACATTGCGGTGTCCGTAGGTGTAGATCACGGAGTCGGACTCGGGGTTGCCGAGGGCGGGCTGCCCGTCCGGGGTCATCCGCAGGATCTTCCCCGACACCTTCTCCTTCTCCTGGGCCAGCCCGCGCTCTCCGGTCTCGCCCACTCCCGCGTAGAGCATCTTGTCCGGGCCGAAGGCGATCCGTCCGCCGTTGTGGATCATGCCTTTCGGGATGCCCTTGAAGATGGTGTCCGGGGCGCCCAGCCTGCGGCCGGCGGGCTGCTTCTCGTCGTACAGCATCCGTGCGATGCGGTTGTCGGACGCGGTGGTGAAGTACGCATAGACCAGATGGTCCGCGGCGTAAGAAGGGGAGAGCGCGATCCCGAGCAGCCCGCCCTCACCGCCGGGCGCGACCCCCGGCACCGTTCCGACGAGTGACTTCTTTCCGTTCTTCGCGTCGATCCGGGTGATCGTCCCCTCGTCCCTCGAGGAGACCAGCAGATCGCCGTCCGGCAGCGGAGCCAGCCCCCAGGGCGACTTGAGGCCGGTGGTGAGGGTGGACACCACCTTGACCGAGCCCTTCGCCGGTGCGGGCGAGTCCTCTGAGGACGGTCCGCCGGAGGAGGCGGCGGCACTGGAGGCAGGAGGGCTGCCGGAAGCCGTACCGTCCCCTCCGGTGCTCCCCGACGAGGAGCACCCTGCGGACAGCAGCACGGCAGCGGTCAACGCGGCTGCCACGGCTGGGCGTTGCACAGTTCGCACGGTTCCGTTCCCTTCGACGACGACGCAGCTACCTGTCATACACCGCCCGAACGTCCAAGGTTCCCGATCAGTCCCAGGAACCCTGCGCCGGCGGAAACCCCGCGATCTCCGCCAGGTCCGCCTCCGTCAGCACGACCCCCGCCGCCCCCGCGTTCTCCCGCACCCATTCCTCCCGCTTGGCCCCCGGCACCGGCACCACCTGCCGCCCCTGTGCCAGCACCCAGGCCAGCGCCACCTGCGCCGGAGTGATCTCCTCGCCGTGGAGCCGCGCGATCCGCCGCAGACCGGCCACCACCGGCTGGTTGGCCGCCATCATCTCGGCCGTGAAGCGCGGATGCCTGGCCCGTACGTCGTCCGGCTCGAAGCCCTGCCCCGGCGTCAGCGTCCCCGTCAGAAAGCCGTTGCCCAGCGGCATCGCGGCCAGGAACCCGACGCCCCGCGCCTCGCACCACGGCAGCAGCGCGTCGAGCGCCTCCGGGGACCACACCGACAGCTCGGCCTGGACGGTGCTCACCGGGAACACCTGCTGTACGCGCTCCAGTTGGCGCACGGTCTGGTCGTGCAGCCGCGCCCCGGAGCGCCGTGCCGCGCGCGCCCCGACCGCGCAGAAGCCCAGCGCCCGTACCTTCCCGGCGGCCACCAGCTCCGCCATCGCACCCCAGGTCTCCTCCACCGGCACCTCAGGGTCGGCCCTGTGCAGCTGATAGAGGTCGATGACATCGGTGCCGAGCCGGCGCAGCGAGGCGTCGCACGCCCGCCGTATGTACCCGGGCCGCCCGTTGGCCACCACATGCTGTTCGCCCACGAGCAGCCCGCACTTGGTGGAGACGAAGGCATCCGCCCGCCGCTCCTTGAGCACCCGCCCCAGGAGCAGTTCATTGGTGAAAGGCCCGTACATGTCGGCCGTGTCGAGGAGCGAACACCCGGCGTCGAGTGCGGCGTGCACGGCCCGCAGCGAACGGCTCCCGCGCTGCTCCGATCCGCTGTACGCCCAGCTCATCGGCATGCAGCCGAGCCCGATCGCGCCCACTTCGAGCGCCGCCGCCCCGATTGTCCTGCGCTCCACCTGGCCGCATCCTCCCTGTTCCCGGCCACCAAACTAACCTCCTGAGCATGACTGCTGATGTGTGGCTCCCTTTCCCGGCCGACGAGGTCCCCGGCCTCCCCGAGAACCTCACCTACCACTTCTGGGACGGTGCGCCCGAATACCCCACGGACCCGGCGGAGTGCGCCTTCTACGTCGTTCCGTACATGAAGGGCGCGAGCGTGGCCATGCGTCCGCTCCGTACGATGCAATCGGTGCGCGCCGTACAGACGCTCTCCGCCGGAACCGACCACGTCCAGCCGGGACTTCAGGGCCTGCACCCGGGCATCAGCCTCTGCAACGCACGCGGCGTCCACGAAGCCTCGACCGCCGAACTGGCGCTCGCCCTGACTCTCGCCTCGCTGCGCGGCATCCCCGGATTCGTCGAGGGGCAGCGGCAGGAACGGTGGAGGTCCGGTTTCTATCCGGCGCTCGCCGACAAGTCGGTGCTGATCATCGGTTACGGATCGATCGGCGCGGCCATCGAGGACCGGCTCGCGCCCTTCGAGTGCGCGCGGGTGGTGCGCGTCGCGCGCTCCGCGCGGGAGACCGCGCGCGGTCAGGTGCACCCGATCGACGCACTGCCCGAACTCCTGCCCGAGGCCGACGTCGTCATCCTCTCCACACCCCTCACCGAGGACACCAAGGGCCTGGCCGGCGCAGGGTTCCTGGCCCGGATGAAGGACGGTGCGCTCCTGGTGAACGTCTCGCGCGGCCCGGTCGTCGACACCAAGGCTCTCCTCGCCGAACTGGAGAGTGGTCGGATCACTGCCGCCCTGGACGTCACCGACCCCGAGCCGCTGCCCGCAGGTCACCCGCTCTGGCACGCCCCCGGTTGCCTCATCAGCCCCCACGTCGGAGGCTCCACATCGGCCTTCCTGCCGCGCGCCAAGCGGCTGTTGGCGGCTCAGCTCACCCGGTTCGCCGCCGCCGAGCCCCTCGAAAACGTCGTCCTGACGACCGAATAGACACGCTCCGCAGGCGCCCGGATGCACCGGGTGCCCGCAACGCCCCAGGTCGTCACGGAGAGTAGAGGAACTATGTCCCTGAGTGACGAGACTGGTGTATCGTCCCGAACGGGGGCTGCGCCGCGCAAGCCGCGGTGCGGGGGAGCGTACAGACACTGAGGGGGGCGACGGGCGATGTACGGCCAATGGACGAAACATCCGACGCGGCAGGTCCGCCGACGACGACCCTGGCACGCACCGACGCACAGACCTGGCTCATGCACCGAGACGACGCAGACGACCACACCGCCGGCCACACGGACCACCCCGGAAAAGGCGACGACCGGGACGGACCGGTGAGCGCCCAGGGGGCGCTGCTCTCCCGGACACCAGTCGCCGGAGGTTCCGGCGGTCCGGCCGGGCTGCTCTCCCAACTGCTCCTCGCCCTGGTGTGCGGAGGCTATGCCACCGGTGCGGCATTCGGCTGGGGCTCACCCGAAACGGCCCTGGTCATGGGCGACTTCGGGCTCGCCGTGGCCGCCGCACTCGCCTCCGTCTCCTGCTTCGTCTACGCACGTACGCACGAGACCCGTTTTCGGCCGGCCTGGCTGCTCTTCTCCTTCTCCTCCGCGATGGCCGCCTGCGGCAACACCGTCTGGGGCTGGTACGAGGTCGTCCTGCGCGAGCAGGTCCCCAGCCCGTCCCTCGCCGATCTCTTCTTCCTCTGCTTCGCCCCGCCGGCCATCGTCGGCCTGCTCGTCCTCGCCAAACGGCCCGTCACCCGGGCCGGCTGGGTCTGCCTGGCACTGGACTCCTGGCTGATCGGCGGCTCGCTGCTCACCCTGTCCTGGAGCCTGGCCCTCGCCCACACCGCGCATCTGGAGGGCAGGCACGAGAGCGTGGCGCACGCGGCGCTCTCGCTCGCCTACCCGCTCCTCGACATCGTGCTGGTCTCGATGGTGCTGGCCCTGCACTTCCGCCGGTCGAACGCGAACCGGTCGGCCATCAACACCGCCATCGCCGCCCTCGCCCTGACCGTCCTGTCCGACGCCCTGTTCACCTCGCCGCTGCTGCGCGACAACTACCGCTCGGGCCAGCTCCTGGACGCCGGGTGGTTCGCCGGTTCGCTGCTCCTCGCGTACGCACCGTGGGGTGCCCGCCGTGCATCGCGTCCGGTCCCGCGCGACACGGTCCGTGAGGAGCCGCCGCCCGCGGTGCCCGGACTGCGCAACGCCAGCCGTCCCATTGCCAGTTCACTGGCCGCCCTCACCCCGTACCTCGCGGCCGCCGTCTGCACGCTGGGGATCCTCTACAACGTGGTCGAGGGCCGCCGGGTGGACCGGTTCGTCGTCTTCACCGGCTGCACGGTGGTGCTCGCCCTCGTCGTACGGCAGGGCATCATGCTCGTCGACAACATCGCCCTCACCCATGAACTGGCGCAGAAGGAGAACCACTTCCGCTCCCTGGTGCAGGGCTCCAGCGACGTCATCATGATCGCCGCCCCCACCGGCATCCTGCGGTACGTCTCCCCGGCCGCATCCGGGGTCTACGGCCGGGAGGCCGAGGAGCTCATCGGTTCCGAACTCGCCTCGCTCATCCATCCAGAGGACCTGGGCCTGGTGGTGCACGAGGTACGCCGATTTCTGGCCACGTCCCCCGCGCAGGAGCCCACCACCCGTATCGAATGCCGCTTCCGCTCCGGTACGGGCGACTGGCTCAATGTCGAGTCCACGGTCAACCGCCACCAGGGCGGCCTGATCTTCAACAGCCGCGATGTCACCGAACGGGTCCGTCTGCAGGCCCAGTTGCAGCACAACGCCGAGCACGACCCGCTCACCGACCTGCCCAACCGCGCCCTGTTCACCCAGCGTGTGCGCAAGGCGCTCAGCGGCCGCCGGATCACCGACCACGGCACGGCGGTGCTCTTCATCGACCTCGACGGCTTCAAGGCGGTGAACGACACCATCGGCCACCAAGCCGGCGACGAGCTGCTGATCCAGGCCGCCCGCCGCCTCCAGGATTCGGTACGGGTGGCCGACACCGCCGCCCGCCTCGGCGGCGACGAGTTCGCCGCGCTCATCCTGGGCGACGGAGGCCGCGACCAGGCGGCCCGCGAGTACCAGGTCCATGAGATCGCCGACCGGCTGCGCCTGACCCTCTCCCAGCCGTACCGCATCGAGGGCAGCGAGGTGCGGGTCGCGGCCTCCATCGGCGTCGCCTTCGCCGAGCCTGGCATCACCCCGACCGACCTCATGCGCAACGCGGACCTCGCGATGTACCGGGCGAAGGCGGCGGGCAAGGACCGCGTCGAGCTGTACGCCCCGCAGATGCAGGCAGAGGTCGTACGCCGCACGGAGCTGGCGGCCAGGCTGCGGACGGCCCTGCACGACGGGGAGTTCGCCCTCCTGCACCAGCCGGTCGTCAACCTCACCACCGGGAAGATCACCGCTGTCGCCGCCCAGGCGCGCTGGCGCTCCGCCCAGGGGATCCTGTTCACCCCGGCCGAATTCCTGCGCGTCCAGGAGACGGGGGAGTCGGAGGCCGGCACCCGTACGGCCGAGCTCGGGCGGTGGCTGCTCGAAGAGGCCGTCGAGCAGGCTGCCGAGCGCACCAAGGCCGGGCACGAGGCGCCGGTCGCCGTGCGGATCTCCGCGCGCAGACTGCTCGACAAATCCATGCCGTTGGGCTCGATCGAAGCGCTCCTCACCCGCCACGGGCTGCCCTCGGGCGCCCTGGTCGTGGAGATCTCCGACAGTGACCCACGGGTCCCCTTCGAGGACCTGGAGCGCCGTCTGATGGCGCTGCGCAGGCTCGGTGTACGGATCGCGCTGGACGGATTCGGCAGCGGGTACGCCGCCATCAACGCACTGCGCCGCCTGCCCATCGACGTACTGAAACTGGACCGGGGTCTGGTCGAGGGCGTGGTGGAATCGGCCAGACTGCACAAGATCACCAGCGGTCTGCTGCGCATCGCCTGCGACCTGGGCATGCAGTCGGTGGCGGACGGAGTGGACGTCCCCGAACAGGTCCTCGCGCTGCGCGCGATGGGCTGTACGCACGGCCAGGGAATGGCCTTCTCGGGACCGCTGGACGAGTACCGCCTGCGACGCGCGCTCGCCCGCGGGGACTTCCCTGTTCCCGGTGTTCCGGGCGCCACCGCACTGCCCGTCCTGCTGGGCACCCACCCGTCCCTTCACCCGTTCGTGCGCTCACATGATGAGACGCCCGTCCCACCTACTTGACAGTCCATATGCGCCGGGGGGAGGGTCAATGCCATGCGCACCCGAATTCTCGTACTTGGAAAGCGCGTCGGCTGAAGCAGAGCTCCTCACCAGCTCTGCAGACCGCACCGGCGCGCTCCCCTCGCTTGCCTCACGGCACGGGGGGTTTTTTGTTGCACTGGCACTTCCCAAACCCTCGCAAATCCCTCAGCTTCGAGAAGAGAAACGCTGATGACCGAGCAGGCCACCGGGGCCCACCATCCGCAGCCGCGGGCCCGTAACGGCGGACAGCACGCCGCCTCCGCCGTCGAGCACGTCACGGGTGCGCAGTCCCTCATCCGCTCCCTCGAAGAGGTCGGCACCGACACGGTATTCGGCTACCCCGGCGGCACGATCCTCCCGGCGTACGACCCGATGATGGACTCCACGCGGGTCCGTCACATCCTGGTCCGTCACGAGCAGGGAGCGGGTCACGCGGCCACCGGTTACGCCCAGGCCACCGGCAAGGTCGGGGTCTGCATGGCGACTTCGGGGCCCGGCGCCACGAACCTGGTGACGCCGATCGCGGACGCGATGATGGACTCCGTGCCGATCGTCGCGATCACCGGCCAGGTCGTCACCAGCGCGATCGGCACCGACGCCTTCCAGGAGGCGGACATCGTCGGCATCACGATGCCGATCACCAAGCACAGCTTCCTGGTCACCAAGGCCGAGGACATCCCGAGGGCGATCGCCCAGGCGTTCCACATCGCTTCGACCGGCCGTCCGGGCCCCGTCCTCGTCGACATCCCCAAGGATGTGCTGCAGGCGAAGACGACGTTCTCCTGGCCGCCGCAGATGGATCTGCCGGGCTACCGCCCGGTGACCAAGCCGCACGCCAAGCAGATCCGCGAGGCCGCGAAGCTCATCACCCAGGCCAAGCGCCCGGTGCTGTACATCGGCGGCGGCGTGATGAAGGCCGGCGCGACCGCCGAACTGAAGGTCCTGGCCGAGCTCACCGGAGCGCCCGTCACCACCACACTGATGGCGCTCGGCTCCTTCCCCGACAGCCACCCGCTGCACGTGGGAATGCCCGGCATGCACGGTGCGGTCACCGCCGTCGCCGCGCTGCAGAAGGCCGACCTGCTGATCGCGCTCGGCACCCGCTTCGACGACCGCGTCACCGGCAATCTGGACAGCTTCGCGCCCTTCGCGAAGATCATCCACGCGGACATCGACCCGGCCGAGATCGGCAAGAACCGCGAGGTCGACGTGCCGATCGTGGGCGATGCCCGCGAGGTCATCGCCGACCTGGTCCAGGCGGTCCAGGCCGAGCACACCGAGGGCCACGTGGGCGACTACGCGGCCTGGTGGAAGGACCTCAACCGCTGGCGCGAGACCTACCCGGTGGGCTACGACCTGCCCGAGGACGGCTCGCTCTCCCCGCAGCAGGTCATCGAGCGCATCGGCCTGGCGGCCCCCGAGGGCACGATCTTCGCGGCGGGCGTCGGCCAGCACCAGATGTGGGCCTCGCACTTCATCAAGTACGAGCAGCCCTCGACCTGGCTCAACTCCGGCGGCGCCGGGACGATGGGGTACGCGGTCCCGGCCGCGATGGGCGCCAAGGCGGGCATGCCCGATCGCACCGTCTGGGCGGTCGACGGCGACGGCTGCTTCCAGATGACCAACCAGGAACTGACCACCTGCGCGCTCAACAACATCCCGATCAAGGTCGCCATCATCAACAACGGCGCGCTCGGGATGGTCCGCCAGTGGCAGACCCTCTTCTACAACAACCGCTACTCCAACACCGTGCTGCACAACGGCGAGGGCGAGGGCGGGGCCAACACCGGCACCCGTATCCCCGACTTCGTGAAGCTGTCGGAGGCCATGGGCTGCGTGGCGCTGCGCTGCGAGCGCCCCGAGGACCTGGACAAGGTCATCGCCGAGGCCAACGCCATCAACGACCGCCCCGTCGTGGTGGACTTCATCGTCCACGAGGACGCCATGGTCTGGCCGATGGTGGCCGCCGGAACGTCCAACGACGAGGTCATGGCCGCCCGTGGCGTCCGCCCCGACTTCGGCGACAACGAAGACGACTGAGCGAAGAGCCGAGAGAGAGACCAGCCACCATGTCCAGCAAGCACACGCTCTCCGTCCTCGTCGAGAACACGCCCGGCATCCTCGCCCGGATCGCCGCCCTGTTCTCCCGCCGAGGCTTCAATATCGACTCGCTCGCCGTGGGTGTCACCGAGCACCCCGACATCTCCAGGATCACCATCGTGGTCGGTGTCGAGGATCTGCCCCTCGAGCAGGTGACCAAGCAGCTCAACAAGCTGGTCAACGTCCTGAAGATCGTCGAACTCGAGCCCAGCGCTGCGATCCAGCGCGAGCTCGTCCTGGTGAAGGTCCGCGCCGACAACGAGACGCGCTCCCAGATCACCGAGATCGTC
Source organism: Streptomyces sp. NPDC050738 (assembly GCF_040654175.1). Lineage (NCBI taxonomy): Bacteria > Bacillati > Actinomycetota > Actinomycetes > Kitasatosporales > Streptomycetaceae > Streptomyces > Streptomyces sp. NPDC050738. The sequence continues at coordinate 21,003 of NZ_JBFAHN010000008.1, forward strand.
CAGCTGTTCCGCGCCAAGACGGTCGACGTCTCACCCGACGCCGTGACCATCGAGGCCACCGGCGGCGCCGACAAGCTGGAGGCGATGCTCAAGATGCTGGAGCAGTACGGCATCAAGGAGCTCGTCCAGTCCGGGACGATCGCCATAGGGCGCGGCGCCAGGTCCATCACGGACCGCTCCCTGCGGGCACTCGACCGCAGCGCCTGAGTCCGGATCCCGGACCCGTAAACCTTCCCTCCCCCCGCCCGCCGTACGGTGGGTGCACCACCTGCACACATAGGAGATATCCCAGTGGCCGAGCTGTTCTACGACGACGATGCCGACCTGTCCATCATCCAGGGCCGCAAGGTCGCGGTCATCGGCTACGGCAGCCAGGGCCACGCCCACGCGCTGTCGCTGCGTGACTCGGGTGTCGACGTCCGCGTCGGTCTGCACGAGGGCTCCAAGTCCAAGGCGAAGGCCGAGGAGCAGGGCCTGCGCGTGGTGACCGTGTCCGAGGCCGCCGCCGAGGCCGACGTCATCATGATCCTGGTGCCGGACCCGCTCCAGGCGCAGGTCTACGAGGAGTCCATCAAGGACAACCTCAAGGACGGCGACGCGCTGTTCTTCGGCCACGGTCTGAACATCCGCTTCGACTTCATCAAGCCGCCGGCCAACGTCGACGTCTGCATGGTCGCGCCCAAGGGCCCGGGCCACCTCGTCCGTCGTCAGTACGAAGAGGGCCGCGGCGTCCCGTGCATCGTGGCCGTCGAGCAGAACCCGACGGGCAAGGGCCTCGAGCTCGCCCTCTCCTACGCCAAGGGCATCGGCGGCACCCGCGCCGGCGTCATCAAGACGACCTTCACCGAGGAGACCGAGACCGACCTCTTCGGCGAGCAGGCCGTTCTCTGCGGTGGCACCGCGGCGCTCGTCAAGGCGGGCTTCGAGACGCTGACCGAGGCCGGTTACCAGCCGGAGATCGCGTACTTCGAGTGCCTCCACGAGCTGAAGCTCATCGTCGACCTCATGTACGAGGGCGGCCTGGAGAAGATGCGCTGGTCCATCTCCGAGACCGCCGAGTGGGGCGACTACGTCACCGGCCCGCGCATCATCACCGACGCCACCAAGGCCGAGATGAAGAAGGTCCTCGCCGAGATCCAGGACGGCACCTTCGCCAACCAGTGGATGGCCGAGTACCACGGCGGTCTGAAGAAGTACAACGAGTACAAGACCGCGGACTCCGAGCACCTCCTGGAGACCACCGGCAAGGAGCTCCGCAAGCTCATGAGCTGGGTCAACGAAGAGGCGTAAGCCTTTCGGCGCGGAAGCGGGAGCCGGGCAGAGCACCGGCCCCGTTTCCGCGCCACGGTGGCGGCCGTCCACAACGGGCTGCCGCCACCGGCGCCAGGGCGTGCGGCCCGGCGGATCGGAGCGCGTGCGCTCCGGCGGCGCACCCCGGCTCGCACGCCTGTACAGCACGTCCACCCTCGTGAGGGTGATCCTTCCGCAGGGGCGTATTTGCCGCCCCGGCACAGCACTAGACTGCACACCACATCTGCGTCAGGCCCACAGCGTCGTGCGTCTCCACGCCGGTAGCCCCTCCACCGCCTGCGGCCGTCGGGACGGCCGTCCGCACTGGACTTGTGAGGACTCACGTGAGCTCGAAACCTGTCGTACTCATCGCTGAAGAGCTGTCGCCCGCCACTGTCGACGCACTGGGCCCGGACTTCGAGATCCGGCACTGCAACGGCGCGGACCGCGCCGAACTGCTGCCCGCCATCGCCGACGTGGACGCGATTCTCGTACGTTCCGCCACCAAGGTCGACGCCGAGGCGATCGCAGCCGCCAAGAAGCTTCGCGTCGTCGCCCGTGCCGGTGTCGGCCTCGACAACGTCGACGTCTCCGCCGCCACCAAGGCCGGCGTCATGGTGGTCAACGCACCGACCTCCAACATCGTCACCGCCGCCGAGCTCGCCTGCGGTCTGCTCATCGCCACCGCCCGCAACATCCCCCAGGGCAGCCAGGCGCTGAAGGCCGGCGAGTGGAAGCGCTCGAAGTACACGGGCGTCGAGCTCGCCGAGAAGACCCTCGGTGTCGTCGGCCTCGGCCGCATCGGCGCGCTGGTCGCCCAGCGCATGTCGGCCTTCGGCATGAAGATCGTCGCGTACGACCCCTACGTACAGCCCGCGCGCGCCGCCCAGATGGGCGTCAAGGTCCTCACCCTCGACGAGCTGCTCGAGGTCTCGGACTTCATCACCGTGCACCTCCCCAAGACCCCCGAGACGCTCGGCCTGATCGGCGACGACGCGCTCCACAAGGTCAAGCCGACCGTGCGGATCGTCAACGCCGCGCGCGGCGGGATCGTCGACGAGGCCGCGCTGTTCACGGCTCTCAAGGAGGGCCGCGTCGCCGGCGCCGGTCTGGATGTGTACGCGAAGGAGCCCTGCACGGACTCCCCGCTCTTCCAGTTCGACCAGGTCGTCTGCACCCCGCACCTCGGTGCGTCGACCGACGAGGCCCAGGAGAAGGCCGGCATCGCCGTCGCCCGCTCCGTACGCCTCGCCCTCGCCGGTGAGCTCGTCCCGGACGCGGTCAACGTCCAGGGCGGCGTCATCGCCGAGGACGTGAAGCCGGGTCTGCCGCTCGCCGAGCGCCTCGGCCGTATCTTCACCGCGCTCGCGGGCGAGGTCGCGGCCCGCCTCGACGTCGAGGTGTACGGCGAGATCACCCAGCACGACGTCAAGGTGCTCGAACTCTCCGCGCTCAAGGGTGTGTTCGAGGATGTCGTCGACGAGACGGTCTCCTACGTCAACGCGCCGCTCTTCGCGCAGGAGCGCGGTGTCGAGGTCCGTCTGACGACCTCCTCCGAGTCGCCCGACCACCGCAACGTGGTCACCGTGCGCGGCACGCTCTCCAGCGGTGAGGAGGTCTCGGTCTCCGGTACGCTCGCCGGCCCCAAGCACCTCCAGAAGATCGTCGCGATCGGCGAGTACGACGTGGACCTGGCCCTCGCCGACCACATGGTCGTGCTGCGGTACGCGGACCGCCCCGGCGTGGTCGGCGCGGTCGGCAAGATCCTCGGCGAGGCCGGGCTGAACATCGCCGGCATGCAGGTCGCGCGCGCCGACGCGGGCGGCGAGGCCCTCGCCGTCCTGACCGTCGACGACACGGTGCCGCAGACGGTGCTCAACGAGCTGGCCGCCGAGATCGGCGCGGCTTCGGCCCGCTCGGTCAACCTGGCGGACTAGCAGGTACGTTGCCGGGCCCGGACCGCGTTCTCCACTGCGGTCCGGGCCCGGTTCTGTTTTCCCTCCGGCCGCCCGGCCTCCGTTTAAGACGGCGGTATAGGACGAGTGTATGGATCGGGGGTAGGGTGGACGCATGGGACACCGTGAAGATCTGCTCGAAGGCGCCAAGCGCTGCCTGCTGGAGAAGGGGTTCGTGCGCACCACCGCGCGCGACATCGTCAAGGAGTCGAAGACGAACCTCGCGTCCATCGGCTACCACTACGGATCGAAGGACGTGCTCCTCGCCCAGGCGTACGTAGCCCTGGTCGAGGGTGCGTCGGAGACCTTCGACGGGACCGAGCGCGCACAGTCGGGGACCGCGCCGGGCTCCCTCGACCGCTTCCACGAAGTTTTCTCGAACGTCATCGCCACCATGGGCGGACCGAAATCCATGTGGCGGCTCAGCATGGAGATCGTCGCGATGGGCGATCAAATGCCCGAGCTGCGCGACCACTTGAGGACAGCGCAGATCGAAGGCGCCCGCGGTTTCGTGCCGATGGTGCTCGGCGGCGAGGAGTCGGACGTCACCGACGAGGACCTGGAGACGATCGGCCGGTTCTATATGACGCTGATGACCGGCATCATCGCCCAGTGGGTCTTCGACCCCGAACACGCGCCCACCGCCGACCAGATGACCAAGGCGCTGCGGCGCATCATGGAGGCCGCGAAGGACGCAGGCTGACGAGCGGGGCCCCCTGGCCTACTGCGGCTCGGTCGCGATCTGGATCAGATTGCCGCAGGTGTCGTCGAAGACGGCGGTGGTGACGGGACCCATCTCGACGGGCTCCTGGGTGAAGTGGACGCCCAGGCCGCTCAGGCGCTCGTACTCCGCCTTCACGTCGTCGACGGCGAACTGCGCGAGCGGAATGCCGTCCGCGCGGAGCGCGTCGCGGTAGGGCTTGACGGCCGGGTGACCGGACGGCTCCAGGAGGAGCTCGGTCCCGCCGGACTCCTCGGGGGAGACGACGGTCAGCCAGCGGTCGACCTCGCCCACCGGGACGTCGTGCTTCGTCACGAAGCCGAGGATCTCGGTGTAGAAGCGGTGGGCCTCGGCCTGGTCGTCGACGCAGATGCTGGTCAGGTGGATCTTCACGCGATGCTCTCCTCCGGTGGCACGGATGCTCGTGTCTACCCCAGCCTGGCGGCTTTCAGCCCCATGTGCAGGAGCAGCCGGTCCTCTCCGTCGTCCAGGTCCAGGCCCGTGAGCTGCTCCACGCGCGAGAGCCGGTAGTAAAGGGTCTGGCGGTGGATGCCCAGTTCCGCCGCCGTCCGGCCCGCCTGCCCCGCGCAGTCCAGGAACGTCTCCGCCGTACGGGCGAGCTGCCGGTTCGTCTCCGTGAGCAGCGGCGTCACACCGCGGTCCTGCGCGGCTCCGGCCGGCAGCGCGGTGAGCAGCCGGTACGGACCGATGGCCGACCACTGCGCATCCGCCCCCAGCCGCGGCGCCGCCAGCGCCGCACGGGCCGCCGCCCCCGCCTCCCGCCAGGCCGCGGCCAGCTCCCCGAGCTCACGGCGCGGATCGGCGATGCCCGCCGAGGCCTGCCCCCGGCCCGCCGCCCGCAGTTTCGCCGCCGCCGCGAGGGCGGGGGCGAGCGCGTCTGCGGAACGCAGCCGTACGAGCGCGGCCAGCGCGTACTCCGCGGCCCCCCACGGCACGGTGCACAGCGCGTCCACCGCCGGGACCGTCGAGACGGAGGGGGCGTCGTCGGGATCGGCCGAGGGCCAGGGCGCGACGCAGACCACGACATGCAGCCCCTCCGCGCGCGGGCCGAGCGCCGTGCGCAGCGCCGCCACCGCCATGTCCTGCTGCCAGCCCCGCTCGGCGGTCAGCACCTCGCGGAACTCGCGCGTCAGGTCGGCGCCCGCCTGCGCCTCGTCGGCGAGCAGCGCCCCGATGCGCGCCGTCACCTCCATGGCGGCGTCGAGCTGCTCCGCCGTCGGGCCGTGCGCGTCCCCTTGATGTTCTTCATGGTCCAGGACCCACACATAGCCGAGGACGATGCCCCGATGGCGTACGGGCAGACAGGTGCGCCCCCGGAAGACACCGGCGTCGGGAGCCGCCGGGATCCGCACAGGCCCGGTGGCGCGCGTGATGCCGAACCCCTCGAACCAGGTGCGTACCGCCGCCGTGGAGCGCCGGGTGAGGATCGAGCGGGTGCGGACCGGGTCCATCGCCAGGTCGTCCTCGCTGTCGTGGGCGGCGAAGGCGATCAGCCGGAAATCCCGGTCCTCCAGCGTCGCGGGGGCGCCGAGCAGCGCCGAGATCTCGTCGGCCAGGTCCTGGTAATCGCCTTTCACTCCGGCATTCTCGCACCCCTTCAGACATATGTCTGAGAGGCGGGCCACGAATGCGTGACAGCTGTCGATGGCAGAGGATCGGAGAGATCCATAGGTTTCACGGTGGTTGTCCGTGCCGTACCCGAAGTGCCGGGTACGCGCCCCCTGCTACCCCTTTCCTTGGAGGTGCCCCGTGCTGGGACCCGTGATCCTTGCCGCGTCGCGAAGCGACAAGATGCGCCGTTTCATCTCGGCGGCCCCCGGCACCAAGCAGGTCGTGGCCCGCTTCATCCCCGGTGAGCTGGTCGACGAGGTCGTCAAGGTCGTCATCGACGCCACCGACAAGGGGCTCGAAGTCACCCTCGACGTGGTGGGCGAGGACATCACCACCCCCGAGCAGTCCCACGCGGCGCGCGACGCCTACCTGGAGCTCATCGACCGTCTGAAGGACCTCGGCCTGGGCACCAGGGCCGAGATGTCCATCAAGCTCTCGATGTTCGGCCAGGCACTGGAGGGCGGCCACGAGCTGGCACTCTCCAACGTCCGCCCGGTCGTCGAGGCCGCCGCCGCGATCGGCACCACCGTCACCCTGGACGCCGAGGACCACACCACCCTCGACTCGATGTTCGCCATCCACGAGGAGCTGCGGAAGCACTTCCCGCAGACCGGCTGTGTCATCCAGGCGTACCTCTTCCGTACGGAGGACGACGCGCGCCGCCTTGCCGCGGCCGGCAGCCGGGTCCGCATCGTGAAGGGCGCCTACAAGGAGCCCGCGTCGGTCGCGTACCAGGACAAGGCGGAGATCGACAAGGCGTACGTACGCATCGTCAAGATCCTCATGGCCGGCGACGGCTACCCGATGATCGGCTCCCACGACCCGCGGCTCATCGCCATCAGCCAGGAGCTCGCACGGCGCGCCGGGCGCAAGCTGGACGAGTACGAGTTCCAGATGCTGTACGGGATCCGCAGCGAAGAGCACATCCGGCTCGCGGCCGAGGGACACCGTATGCGCGTCTACACCGCCTACGGCACCGACTGGTACGGATACTTCATGCGGCGCCTCGCGGAGAAGCCGGCCAACCTGCTCTTCTTCGCACGCTCCATCCTCACCAAGGGCTGAGCCCTCCTCCCACCCCTTCCTCACAAAGGAGTTCAGGAACTCATGGACGCTGTAACCCAGGTCCCCGCCCCCGTCAACGAGCCGGTCCGCTCCTACGCCCCCGGCTCCGCGGAGCGTGCGCGTCTGGAGGCCAAGCTCAAGGAGCTGGCCGAGAACCCCATCGACCTGCCGATGACGATCAACGGTGAGAAGCGGATGGGCGGCGGCGAGCGCTTCACCGTCGTACAGCCGCACAACCACAAGGCCGTCCTCGGTACGTCCGCCCACGCCACGCAGGCCGACGCCCAGGACGCGATCGACGCGGCCCTCGCGGCCGCCCCCGCCTGGCGCGCGATGGCCTTCGACGACCGCGCCGCGATCATCCTGCGTGCGGCGGAGCTCCTGTCCGGCCCGTGGCGCGAGACCCTCGCGGCCTCCACGATGCTCGGCCAGTCCAAGACCGCCCAGCAGGCCGAGATCGACACCCCCTGCGAGCTCGTCGACTTCTGGCGCTTCAACGTGAAGTACGCCCGCGACCTGCTCGCCGAGCAGCCCCCGGCGAACTCCCCGGGCGTCTGGAACCGCCTGGACCACCGCCCGCTCGAAGGCTTCGTCTACGCGATCACCCCCTTCAACTTCACGGCCATCGCGGGCAACCTCCCCACCGCCCCCGCCCTCATGGGCAACGTGGTGGTCTGGAAGCCGTCCCCGACGCAGACGCACGCGGCCGTCCTGCTGATGCAGCTCCTGGAGGAGGCCGGCCTCCCCAAGGGCGTCATCAACCTGGTGACGGGCGACGGCATCGCGGTCTCCGAGATCGCGCTCAACCACCGCGACCTGGCCGGGATCCACTTCACCGGCTCGACCCCCACCTTCCAGTACCTGTGGAAGACGGTCGGCGAGAACATCACGAAGTACCGCACCTACCCGCGCCTGGTCGGCGAGACGGGCGGCAAGGACTTCGTGGTCGCGCACCCGAGCGCGGACCGCGCGATCCTCAAGACGGCGCTGACGCGCGGCTCGTTCGAGTACCAGGGCCAGAAGTGCTCGGCGTCCTCGCGCGCCTACGTCCCCGCCTCGATCTGGAACTCCGGTTTCAAGGAGGAGTTCGCGGCCGAGGTCGACGGCATCACGATGGGTGACGTCACCGACCTCTCCAACTTCATCGGCGCGGTCATCGACGAGCGCTCCTTCGCGAAGAACAAGGCGGCGATCGACCGCGCCGCAGCCGACCCGACGTGCACGATCGTCGCGGGCGGCACGTACGACGACTCGGTGGGCTACTTCGTGCGCCCGACGGTCATCGCCTGCACGGACCCCTCCAACGAGGTCTTCACGACGGAGTACTTCGGCCCGATCCTCGCGATCCACGTCTACGAGGACGCCGAGTACGACGCGATGCTGACCCAGATGGAGTCGGCCTCGGACTACGCCCTGACGGGTGCGGTCATCGCCTCGGACCGCGCGGCAGCGGCGTACACGATGGACAAGCTCCGCTACGCGGCGGGCAACTTCTACATCAACGACAAGTCGACGGGCGCGGTCGTCGGCCAGCAGCCCTTCGGCGGCGGCCGCGCGTCGGGCACGAACGACAAGGCGGGCGCCCCCCAGAACCTCCAGCGCTGGACCCTCACCCGGGCCATCAAGGAGACCCTGGTCCCGCCGACGAACTACACGTACCCCCACCAGGGCTGACCCTCCCGGGCCACCCTCCCCGAAACCCCGCCCCCGACCGGCACCCCAATGCCGGGAGGGGGCGGTTTCGTGTCCCGGGTCGGGCCGGGGGCGGCACTAGGGTTCGGGACACGCGCCGTGGCCCAAGGTCCAGAAGCCCGCTTTGGCGAGGGTCCACTCCTCGAACCGTGGACCGTCATGACTGTCGCGGTCCACGAAGGCGAAGCTCACCCGAACCTCCTCGGCAGGCGAGAGTTCGAGGTCGCGCTGCCCGAACTCGTAATCCCTGACTGTCCACTGGCAGCTCCTGCCGCCCATGGAGGTGGCCAGCGCCGGCTCGGTGACATGCGCGTCGAATCGACGCACTTGGCCGGGGCCAGGGCCGGGCAGCGTGACCGGGTCCTGCATCAAGGACAGGGTCAGCGACCGAAGCGTGCGGCACCGGCAGAAGAGCAACTCGACCGACCCGGCGCCGAAGCGACGTGGCCAGCGGTGCTTCCGGCTCACCTGCCCCAGGTCTGCGGGCTCGCCATATGCGGCGGCAACATCGGCCAGCCGGGCACCGGGCCGCAGCGCTCCCACAGCCCCTGTCGCGGCCAGCTGGGCCAGTTCCTCCACCAACGTCACTCGTTCAGTGCTCATCGGAGCCGCGCCTGTTCCTCCTCGACGATGCGCCGGGCCAGCGCGGTGTCCGACACGTCCACGGCGTCCGGTGCCGACTCGGCGACCGAGCTGCGGCGTGCGTAGGCGTCGAACAGACGGGACTTGTTCTTCAGTATCCGCACCATCCGCTCGTCCACCCCGCCCGTCGCGAGCAGCCGGTGGACGCTGACCGAGCGCACCTGTCCCATACGGTGGGCCCGCGCGACGGCCTGGTGCTCGATGGTCGGTTTGATCTGCGGCTCGCAGATGATCACGACGGACGCGGCCTGCATGTTGAGGCCCACCCCACCCGCCTCGATCTGCGCCAGGAGCACCGCGTGGCCGGGGGCGGCGGCGAACGAGTCGACGAGTTGCTGGCGTCGCGCGGGCGGCACGCTTCCCGAGAGGGGGCCGAAGAGCGGGCCGTCTTCGGCCAGTCCTTCCTCAACCGCTCCCAGTACGGCACGGAAGTTGGAGAACACCACCACCTTCAGCCCGTTCTCCGCGGCCTCCGTGACGATCTCCCGCAACCGGTTGAGTTTGGCGGACTTCTCCGGGTGCGCGTACGCAGCCCTGCGCATGGCCATGAAGTTGCCCGCCAGGACCGCTTCCCGGTAGGCGTCCTCATCCGAAGCGCTCAACTCCTCCCACTCGTCGGTGTGTTGGAGCGCGGGCAGTTCCGCCAGGACGTCCTGCTGATTGCGCCGCAGATAGACGGGCGCGACCGCCTGCCGGAAGGCCTTGGAGCCGGCCACTCCGGCGTGGTCGCCGATGTCCTCGGCGAGTGCGGGCCGCAGGACCCCGACCAGGCTCCGGAACTCCGAGACGCGGTTCTCCATCGGCGTACCGCTGAGGAAGAGCACGCGGTCGCAGTGCTCCGCCCATCCCGAAACGGCCTGGGAACGGCGGGCGTTGGGGTTCTTCACGAAGTGGGCCTCGTCGACGACGAGCATGCCCAGCTCCCCGCCCCCAGGAGCAGGAAATCCACGCAGCGCATCGAAGGTGGTGACCCCGACACCGCCCCTGCCCTTCCAGTCGGCGAACGCCTCCTGACGTTCGGGCCCGTGCAGCGGCATCGCGCGCAGAGTGCTCCGCTTCTCGATCTCGCGCGTCCAGTTGATCAGGACGCTGGCGGGGCACACGACCATGAAATGGCTCTGGCCGCCGGCTGCGAGATGCGCCAGAGCGGCGATCGCCTGGATGGTCTTGCCGAGCCCCATCTCGTCGCCGAGGAGCACGCGGCGCTGAGCCAGGGCGAACCGGGCGCCGAAGGCCTGATACCCGCGGAGCGACACCCGGCGGTGGCTGTCGTCGAGCGGCTGCGCCCGGACCCGCGCGGCCACCTCATCGGGCAGGAACCCCTCCGCCGCGGCGGGGTCGGGGCGGCGGCCGGAGATCTCGGCGATCAGGCTGTAGTACTCGGCGGAACGGAGCTCGAAATCGACCAGGGCCTCGACCTCGGTCGCAGGTCCCCGCAGCAGATCGACCGAAGCCTGAGCCATCAACTCGGGAACCCCGTCGCGCTCCGCCGCCTCGGTCAGCTCACGGATCTCCGCAACGGCAGCCAGCGCCCTCGCCTTCTTCTCCTTCCCGGCCACGAGAAGGCGCAGCCGCCCGGTCGCGGGCTTGGCGTCGGCGAGAAGCGGCAGGAGCCGCTCGGCCAGCGTGCGGGCCGCATCGACCGCGCGTTGCGCCTCGGAGCCCGCCTCCACGAGCAGATGCAGGGCGATGACCAGCTCGGTGGTCCGGGGGTCGGGCCGGTCCACGTCGATATGGACGGCGATGGTTTCCCGTACGGCATCGGAGATCTGGCCGGCGGCCGCAAAGGCCTGGTTCGCGGTGTGCTGGCCGACTCCGGGGATCTGCCGCAGACGGTACGGCCCGGCGTCGAGGACTTCCCGTACGGTCCGGAACCCGCCCCGCTCCACCTCGCCGAGCCGGAGCCTGCCCTCGGTCACGTCCTTCAGCCGGGCGATCGGGATCGCGTCCAGCTCACGCTCGGCGAGCCCGTCGCAGATCGGCTTCAGCGTGTTCCGTACGGCCTCGACAGCGCGCGCATGGTCATCGACCACCCCCTGCGCCGTCCGTCGCAGCTGCCCACCCAGGGCAACCGCCCCCCGCTCGCTCCGCCCCATGGTGCCCGGCCTCTTTCGCTCAGTGTCCCGGCATCCTGTCATCTGGCCGTTCCAAGGACACAGGCCTGATGCGATCAGGGCTGCGCGAACTCGGCCAAGGTCTTCTCGTAGTGGCCGCCGAAGTCGATTCGGGAGATGTCCTTGTAGCGGTACTTCACCGGCATCTCGATCCAGTGGGCTCGCGGATCGATTTCCCGTACGCGGAATGACTTGGGGCGGAACTCCACGGGGGTGCCCACCCAACACGCGTCGGGATTCTGACGCTCCAGATGGAGACAGAGGAGCGGATGGTGCGCCGCGGCGTCGCGCAGCAGCCCGGGGAGGTCGGTCAGGTCCAGGGGCGGGTGCGCCGGCGGCCAGTGTCCGCGCTGGCGCAGAACGCGGACGGTCAGGTCGTTGTCGCGGCGGCCGACGCGGGTGATGTCGGTCGTACGGATGGCGGAGAAGCCGTCGTTGCGCAGGTCGGATGCGGTCGACAGGAGCGTCCAGGCAGGCGAGGTGGCCAGTACGAAACCGTCGAGGGTGTCGGCGCCCTCGATCGAGCGGTGGACCCTCACGAAGCGCTGTTTGGCGGCGGCGCGCGCGAGTCGGCTGGTGATCTTCTTGGGCATGCCGGTGATTCTGCTCGGCCGGGTGTGGATCCGCACCCGGGATTGCGCCTGCCCGGCAAGGGAAAACGGGTGGAGATCGCAGGATGAGGGCGGCACCCTGTCCGTCATGAACGAACCGAACCGGGAGATCCGCGCGCTGCACACGGCGAGCACGATCACCGTCTACCAGGCGTACGGCCCGCACATCGGTCTTCCGGCGGCGCGCGACGGCCGGTTTCCCGAGGCCTGGAAGCGGGACCGGATGACATGGATCAAGCCCTCGTTCCTCTGGATGATGTATCGCTGCGGCTGGGGCGAGAAGGAGGGCCAGGAGACGGTGCTGGCCGTCGAGATCACCCGCGAGGGCTTCGACTGGGCGCTGCGGAACTCCTGCCTCTCGCATTACGAACGCGGGGTGCACGCCGACCGGACGTCCTGGCAAAGGGAGTTGAAGCGCGCCCCGGCCCGCGTCCAGTGGGATCCCGAACGCGACCTCCATCTCCAGCAGCTGCCCTACCGCTCGCTCCAGCTGGGTCTCGCGGGGGACGCGGCGCGACGGTACGCGGACGAGTGGACGGTGGCGATCACGGACGTGACCCCGCTCGCGCACCAGATCCGGGCGCTGGTCCGGTCCGGCGAGATCGCGAAGGCCGAACAACTGCTGCCGCAGGAGCTGGTCTATGCCGCTCAGGGGTGAGCCAGGCGCGGTTTCATGTCCCGCCGTGGGACCCGCACGTGAACCACACGGTTTTGCCGGTCCCGTCGGGGCTCGGGTTCACACCCCAGTCGTCCGCGACGGCTGCGATGATGAGCAACCCGCGCCCGCCTTCGGCGAGTTCGCCCCCGTCGGCAGGGGAGGGAAGTCTGGGGCACCGGTCCGCGACCTCGACGCGCACGCGGTCGCCCTCGCGCAGGATGAGAACGGAGCACCGCCGCCCTGGCACGTGCCGTACGACATTGGCGACGAGCTCGGTGAGCGCCAGCTCGGCGGCGTCGGCCAGCTCCGTGAGTTCCCACCCGGTGAGATACAGGCGCAGGATGCGGCGGAGATGACGTACGGAGTGCTCGCTCACGGCGAGTTCGGCGCGATAGGCGGGATCAACGTCTGTTTCCTGCACCCCAGTTGCATGATTCATGCCGCAACGGTGCAACGTACCGCTTACGCTCGGCTACGGAGCGAAGCGAACGCCGCAAGGTGTTGAAGCCCGGAGGTCCTCGGCATGGCGAACATCCACCACCTCGACCCGTGCGCGTCCCCGCTCGACTACTACGGTTCGGAACTGCGTCGCCGGCGTGAGGAAGCGGGTCTCAAGCAGGGTCAGCTGGGGGAGATCGTCTTCTGTACTGGCTCGCTGATCGGCCAGATCGAGACGACGAAGAGGGTCCCGACTCGCGAGTTCTCGGAGCGGGTCGATGCGGCGCTGGACGCGGACGGAACGTTCTCGCGTCTGATCGGGCTGGTGCTGCGGAGCCAACTCCCTTCGTGGTTCCAGCCGTATGCGGAGTTGGAGGCGAAGGCGGCGTACGTCTCCACGTACCAGGCGCAGTTGGTCAACGGTCTGCTCCAGACGGAGGCGTACGCACGGGCCGTGCTCGGTGTCGAGGCACCGGAGAAGCTGGACGCCCGACTGGCGGCGCGCATGGAACGCCAGCGCGTTCTCGCGCGCGAGGAGCCGCCGGTGTTGTGGGTGGTACTGGACGAGGCTGCGCTGTACCGGGAGATCGGCGGTCGGGAGGTGATGCGGAACCAACTCGCCCACCTGTTGGAGTTCCGCGACCGGCCGTGGGTGGACCTTCAGGTGCTTCCGTTCTCTGTGGGGCAACATGCCGCATTGATGGGCTCATTCACGCTGATGCGCTTCGAGAACGACCCGGACATCCACTACGCCGACAGCTACGACCAGGGCCATCTGACCGCCAACCCGCAAGTGATCAAAGAGCGTTCGGTCGGCTACTCTCGACTGCAGGCCGAGGCACTCTCACCAAAAAACTCGGCGGCGTTGATCGCTCGCGTGATGGAGGATCGCTATGGGGAACAGGACCACTCCTGACCTGACTGGCGCACAGTGGCGCAAGTCCACGTACAGCGGCTCCAACGGCGGCGAGTGCGTGGAGGTGGCCGACGGCTTCCCCGGCCTGGTCCCGGTCCGCGACAGCAAGCGGCCCGAAGCCCCCGCCCTGATCTTCGGGACGGACGCCTGGCACTCCTTCTTGGTATCGGTGGCGTAGACAGTCAGGCGCAATCACGTGGCATGCGTCAGCTTGTTCGGCTGAGTTCTGACGATCAGTTCAGAGATGGCGGCCGGGTCCTTAGATACCGCCGTACCGTGCCCCAAGCCCAGCGGGTGCGATGCGCATTTCAGTAGCGGAGGCGTGCGACATCCCCGTAGATGCGCACGATGCAGTCTTTGAAGCAGCGCATCGGAGTGCTTCCATCCATGGGGGCGAGTGTCAGATCCAGAGCCACCAGGGGGCGGACGGCCTCCGTGTGCCGGCTGCCATCGGGGTCGGCTCCCTGCACGGCTGCCCACGCCTCGAACAGGTCCCTGACGGTTTCCCAGCCCGGCCCAGGTGTGAAGTGGCAGAGAAACGTGGGCTGGTCGATCTCGTACTGGTGGAGATCACCGAGGTGTATGTCGCCTTGCATCAGGCGCCACGAACCGGACATCGCCGCACTCTCCCTTTGGCTTCAGGCCCAAGTGCGTTGGCTGAGGCCACTTCGCGGATCTAGTCGACCACGATGCCGTAGTCCTGCACGAGTTCCGCCAGGCCTCCGGTGTAGCCCTTGCCGCCGAGGACGAAGTCCCAGTCGCCGTTCGTCCTCCTGCGGAAGGAGCCGAGCACCAATGCGGTTTCGCCTGGGCGGCCGTCCGAGACCTCCAGCTGTCCCAGTTCGGCCATTCTGGGATCGAGTAGCCGGATGGAGGCCTCGGTGAAACCTGCGAGATCGGCGTCGGGGTTGACTTCCGGGTCGATGGCGGCGACGAGTACGAATCGGTCGGCCTCGTCCGGCAATCCGTCGAAGGCGACGCTGATTGCGGCCTTGTCGGGTGTGGTCGCGGTGAGGGCGCGAACTGAACCGTCCGGAGACTGCACGTTGTTGTAGAAGACGAAGTGGTCGTCACTGAGGACGCGGTTTCCCCGGCAGACTAGAGCGCAGACGTCCAAGGCAACGCTTCCGGACCACGACATGCCCAGGACGTTGTAGTCGTCGGGGAGATCTGGGCCGGGATCCGGCGAAACCGTCTGCGCTCCCGCCGGACGGCTGTCGCCGAGCCGTCCGCTCAACCCATGGCGGTGCAGCAGGTCGACGAGCTCGGCGCCCGAGATGAGTTCCAGCGGTTTGCCGTTGGCGAAGGTGTGTGAACCGGGGCCGAAGCCCGACGTCGTCACCAGTACGCCCTTGTTGGCACCAGCGTCCTGCGCGGTGCCGTACAGGTCACGCACGGCGGTGGGTGGCACCGTGTTGCGATAGCGCTTCACCTGCACCACGATCTTGCCGCCCCGGATCGGAGTCGGGTCGAGCGCGTCGACGTCCACTCCGCCGTCGTTCGAGCGCTGGGTCGTCACCGCCTGCATGCCCATGGCCCGGAAGAGTTCGGCCACCAGATGCTCGAACGCGATCGGATCCATCTCGTACAGGTCCGGTTCCTCGTCGCTGCCGTGAGCGACGACCCGGTGGCCGACGTCCTCCGGCCGCCGGCTCGGACGTACCGGGTTGAGCTGGTCCGGCCGGGCCGTCAGCTGCCCGTGCAATCCGTCGGCCAGGCAACTGACCGCGTCCACCTGTGCCAGATGCAGGCCGCGGAACGAGGAGCGGGGGGCCATGACCGTCGCGAGGACGATATGGCCCGGTCGGCCCGTCGTCGGGTCGTGCCCGTCCACGAAGCCGTTCAGGGCAACTGACTCGAGCGCACCCGGCTCATCCGCCGCGAACAGCTCGTGCAGGACGAGCAGCACGCACTGCGCCAGCACTTCCCGGTACAGCGACCGACGCTGACTCACCGGCCGGGGGGTCTCTTTGTCCTGATCCACTCCGAACATGTACCGGATGGTCTTGGCCTCCGGGACGATGCCGTACGCGGGCAACTCCCAGTCCAGCACCAGCTGTCGGGCTGCCGGGTCGTAGGCCGCCGCCACCTGACGGGGGAAATCGTCCGGCCAGGCCTTTGAGGCGTAGAGAGCGGCGGTGAAGTACTCCACCGCGGAATCCGGATCCCCGCGTCTGAGCCCCTCGGTCACCGCGGTGATTCCGGCATTGTGCCGACGTACCTCAGCGAGCTGCGTTTCGGCCCACCGTTGGTACTCCCGCTGATATGACGTCAAC
Source organism: Streptomyces sp. NPDC050738 (assembly GCF_040654175.1). NCBI lineage: Bacteria > Bacillati > Actinomycetota > Actinomycetes > Kitasatosporales > Streptomycetaceae > Streptomyces > Streptomyces sp. NPDC050738. The sequence continues at coordinate 37,013 of NZ_JBFAHN010000008.1, forward strand.
TGTTGCTGCCGCTGGACCTCTACGGCCTGCGCGGCCTGCAAGTCCCTCTCGAAACGACCCCGCGCTTCGGCCTGCGCCTGGGCGCGGCGGTTCGCGGTCCAACCGCTCTGCACCTGGTATTGGCTGAGATCCGGCATGACCACGGGCTGGGCCAGCGGTCCGGGAGCGAAAGGCTGAACCGCTTCGGACCGTACGAGCGAAGACGCCCGGAAAGCCGGACCCTGACATCCCACAGCGAGAAGGCCTTGAAGTGACGCCACTTGTGCGTCCAGTTCCTCCGTACGGCGCTGTGCTTCCGCCTGCCGGTACTCGCGGTGGCTCTGCTCGGCCCGTCGCTGATACGCCCGGGCCTGCTGTGCCTCCCGCCTTTGCTGTCGTGCCTCGGCCTCCAGTTGGCGCTGCTGCTGCCGCTGCGCCTCGGCCCAAGCGCCGACAAAACCAGTGGAGCGACTCATGTGCTGCAGGCCCCCCAGGACGTTGGCAGCGGTGTGGAACTGTGGTTGTCCCCACAACCAGGAGTAACAAGACGACTGTAGCCAGCAATTGCCTCTGCGCATATGCGCTTGCCAAAGGCAGTGGCGCCAGTTCGCGATCCGACCGGGCGCAGCGAGATCGTGGCCTCAACTCCCGTGTGAAAGGACTTAGTTGACTCATGCTTGGTTGGCGGTATCCGCCGAGGGGGGCGAGGAGGGGATGCCATGGTTATGATCTCGGACCATGCCTGATCTGCCCAACTTTCACAGCGCCACCATCAATGCGATAGTCGACCACGTCGGCCGTGCGACTCTGCCCTTTCACCGCGCTCACCAGGACGATCGCCACGCGACCGCCTTCTGGTTCAACGAGTTGGTGGAGACCGTTGGCGATGGCGAAGTCGTCCGCCAGTACCTTGTGACGGCCGGCGAGCCGGCGAGGGCCGAGATCGCCGAGTTCACGCTCCGGGCCGCGCTGTGCTCACCGCAGATGAGCGCGCAGAAGCTGATGATGGTCGACTTCGCCGAGGGGTGGACTCACCTCGACGGATTGGGCGTCGCGGTCATGTCCACCGTAGGGCTGCATGCGCACGGGGAGCGCAAGGGGTGGTCCTGGACGACCGACGAGGTCACCGACGGCATCACCGCGACAGAGGAGGATGTCGACGGCCTGGGCGAAGGGCCGGTTGCCGCCTACCTGCTCGGTCATGTCACTGATGAGGGAACGACCGACCGTGAGCAGGCCGTCGTCGTCGGCGAGGTCGTGCGCGACGGCAGCGGTGTCCGCTGGGCAGGCAAACTGCCGCAAGGGTGTGTCGGCGCACCGGTGTTCATCGGGGCCGGGCTGGGTGGGCAGAGTTTCAAACTGGTCTGCATCGGGGTTGCGTTGCCCGGAGGCGATCATCACCCGATCGCGACCTTCGACCGTATCCGCACTGCCCTGCGCGCCCTTGCCCCGGACGTCGCGGCAGCGCCACAGACGATCGGGCAGAAGCCTCCGTCGGGGGCACCGAAGCGTCGATGGTGGCGTCGGAGCCGCTGACGTTTCGACCCGCCGATGGTCGTGATCAGGCGGCCTTCGGTACGTGCCGGGCCAGGAAGTCCCGTATCAGCTCCGCGATTTCAGGAGCGTGCGTCTCCAGGGCGAAGTGGCCCGAGGGGAGCAGGTGGATCTCCGCCTGGGGGAGGTCCTTGCGGAAGGCCTCCGCTCCTGCGGGGATGAACACCTCGTCGTGCCTGCCCCAGGTGGCCAGCAGGGGGATCTGGCTCGTGCGGAAGTACTCCTGGAAGGCCGGGTAGAGCTCGAAGTTGCTGCCGTAGTCGGCTATAAGGTCCAGCTGGATTTCGCGCTGGCCCTCGCGGGACATCTGGGCCGCGTCGTGGTGCCAGGCGTCGGGGTCGAGGAGTGTGGCGTACTGGGGCGGGACTCCGTTCGTGTACTGCCACTTGATGCCTTCCAGCGTGCTGATCTGGCTCACCGCCTCCTCCGTCTCCGGTGTGCGGTTCGCGATCAGGGCGCGGACCGGGGCCCAGGCGTCCTGGCCGAGGCCCTCCGTGTAGGCGTTGCCGTTCTGGGTGATGATCGCCGTGATGCGCTCGGGGTGGGCGAGGGCCAGGCGCAGGCCTATGGGGGCGCCGTAGTCCTGGATGTAGAGGGCGAAGCGGGTCAGGTTCAGGTGGGTGGTGAAGTCCGCTGTCAGCTGGGCCAGTTCGGCGAAGGTGTACGGGAATTCCTTCGCCGACGGGGTCGCCGAGTGGCCGAAGCCGATGTGGTCGGGCGCGATGACGCGGTAGCGGTCGGCCAGGCGCGGGATGAGGTCGCGGAACATGTACGAGCTCGTCGGGAAGCCGTGCAGGAGGAGGAGCACCGGGGCGTCCGCCGGGCCGGCCTCGCGGTAGAAGATCTCGTGGCCGTCGACCGTCGCCGTGCGGTGGTGGATGCGCTGTTCCGTCGTCTTCATGGGGAGAGTTCACCATGGGGTGAACTAACCTGTCAATGTTGTTTTAGAGGTTAGGTGTTGGGTCTTGTAGGTTGGTCGTGATGGGGGACTCCTTGGCGCCTTGGGACGCGGCCGCTCCGCTGGTGCGCGCGGCGCAGCGCGGTGACGCCCTGGCCATGGACGATCTGCTGGAGCTCGTCACGCCCTACGTACGGCGGCTCTGCGCGCCCATTGCCCCGCGCGACACCGCCGATGCCGTACAGGAAGCGCTGATCGCCGTCTTCCGGGGGGTGCGGGGCGTGCGTGATCCGCAGGCTTTCTATGGGTGGGTCCGGGCCGTGAGCGTGCGGGAGGCCGTGCGGGTCGCCCGGCGGGGTGCGGGTGAGGTTGTGCTGGCGGATGGGGGCGACGTTGCTCGGCTGGTGGAGCTCGCGGGGAGCGGGTGGAGCGGGTGGGGTGATGAACTCGGCGTTGATGTGCGGGACTTGCTCGCGCGTTTGCCCGTGCGGCATCGCGCCGTGCTGGTGTTGAGGGAGGTCGAAGGGCTTGACGAGCGGGCCGTCGCCGCGATCCTCGGCGTACCCGAGGGGACCGTGAAGTCCCGTCTGCACCGGGCCCGTTCGGCCTTCAGGAAAGCGTGGGTGCGATGAGCGGTGGTGTGAGGGGTACGGATTCCGTCGGCCGGTTGCGGGTCGTGGCCGCCGGGTTGCGCGCGCCGTTGTATGCGGAGGCTCGCATCGAGCTTCCGTATGAGCAGGTGTGGGGCGTTGTGGCCGATCTGGAAGGGGAGCTGCCTCATCTCCTTTCGTTTGTACGGGAGTTCCGGGTGGCTCCCGGTGACAGCGAGCGCAAGGCCGCGGTCGCCGTCGATGCTGTCGGGCTGCGCGGGGACTTCGAGGTGCGGCTGGCTCCTGGGTGGTGCCTCATGCAGTCCCGGCTGGTGACCATGGGGATGGCGGCCGTGGAGGAGGACGGCGGGACGCGGTTCGCGGTGTGCGGGGCCTTGCGGCCCGCCGCCCTCGGGCCCCTGCAGCGCGCCTACCGGCGGGTGCTCGGGGCGCGCCGGGCCCGGCAGTTCTTCAGCGAAGTGGAGCGGCGGGCCGCCCTGCGGTGAGCCGGCGGAAGGCCTCCGCCACCCGGTCGGGGCACTCCTCGGGGAGGTGGCCGCCCGCGCCGGGGACTGTCTCCACGGCCAGGTCGTCCGCCAGGGGTGTGCCTTGGAGCAGGGCCGGCGGGATCACCGGGTCGAGCTCGCCGCCCAGGACCAGGGTCGGGACGGTGAGGCGGGTGCGGCGGTGCGTGCCCCGGAAGCCGGCGGGGATGTCGCGCAGTACGTACTGCCAGAACAGGGACTGGCCCGCGTGGGCCGAGCGTTGCGTGGACTCGGCGTACTCCGTCAGGTCGGACGGGCGCCAGACCGACGGTGCGTCCGGTGTCGCCCGGCGCAGCAAGTAGCGGGTGAGGGAGGGGACATGGCGCAGCACCAGGCGGCCCAGCACCGGGTACTCGATCAGCGCCGTGAACCACATCCGCCAGAGGTTGGGGAGTACGTGGCGGTGTTCCGTCCAGGGGTGGGTCATGTTCAGGGCCAGATATGCGGTGACGCGGGCGGGTGCCTGCTGGCACAGGCGGAAGCCCACCCCCGCACCCCAGCTATGGGCGATCAGCGCCGTGCGGTCCAGGGCCAGCGCGTCGAGCAGCGCCAGGATGTCGGAGGCCAGGCTGTCCGTGTCGTAACCCCTCTTCGGCTGTTCCGACCAGCCGAAACCGCGCAGGTCCACGCAGATCAGGCGGTGGTCGGGGGAGAGGAGCGGGGCCAGTCCGCGCCAGGCGTACCAGTGCTGGGGGAAGCCGTGGAGCAGGACTACCGGGGTGCCGCTGGGCGGGCCGAACTCAGCCGTGTGCAGACGGACTTCGCCCGCCTGGATCCAGTGGTGGCGTGCGCCTTCCACGTGCGGCATGGGGCGGTCGCTGACGGGTGGCATGGAGTGCATGGGGTTCCCTTCGTCTGACGGTGGCGTTCTCGGTCCGTCAGGAGTCGGGCCGGCCTGCGAAGGTTCCCTCGGGTTCTGGATTCCTCGGAATTAGGGTGGGCGCATGATCACCATTCATCTGAAGTACGAGATCGACCCCGACCGGATCGCGGATTTCGAGGAGTACGGCCGCCGATGGGTCGGTCTCGTCAACCGGTTCGGCGGCACGCACCTCGGTTACTTCCTGCCGAGCGAGGGCGACAGCGACATCGCCTACGCGCTGTTCACCTTCCCGAGCTTCGCGCTGTACGAGCAGTACCGCGCCGACAGCATGAACGACCCCGAGTGCCAGGAGGCCTTCGAGCTGGCGCAGCGGACCCGGTGCATCAAGCGGTACGAGCGGAGGTTCCTGCGGCCCCTCCAATGAGCGCCGCGCCTCAGTGCCGGCCTCGCGTGCGCGCCGTCACCGCGATCACTCCCAGGCCCGCCGCGACCGAACCCAGCGCGGCCAGCAGCAGCGCCCAGTAGCCGGTCCGCTGACCGGTGTCCGCCAGTGGGCCGTGTCCGTGTCCGTGCCCGTGCCCGGTCGCATCCGGGGACGGGGTGTGCGGGGGCTGGTCGGTGGGGGTGGGTGTGTGGGTGGGCGGCGCGGTCGGTGAAGGGGTCGGGGACGGTGAGGGGGTCGGCGGCGGCGTCGGGGTCGCGTCGATCTCCACCGTGACCAGTGCCGTCGCGCAGACGTCCGGGGCGTTCGTGCTGCAGCGGCGGTACGTGAACGAGTCCTCGCCGGTGAAGCCCGGCAGCGGCGTGTAAATCGCCTGCCCGGAACGGAATTCGACCGTTCCCCGGGTGGGCGGCTGGGCGAGCACCGCCTCATCCGCGTCGCCCACGTCGTTGGCGCCGACCGCGATCGTGACCGGCTTGCCCTCCGTGGTCCTGGCCCGGTCGACGGCGAGCTTCGGTACGACGGTGATCAGGACGGACGCACGGGCGGTGAGCGCCGCCTCGCGCGCTCCCAGCAGCCTGGGCTTTGCGGCCCGCAGCGAGGTGGTGGCGCCGCTGACCTCGTAGACCAGGCTGTCGGTGCCCGTCCAGGTGCCGGTCGGGGTGTACCGGATCCTGCCGTCCGCCAGGACGATCGCCGTGCCGTGCTCCGGCGCCGTGACGATCAGGGGGACCGAGTCCGGTGCGACGCCGATGTCGTTGGCGGTCGCGTCGACCGTCACCGGGTCGGTCGCCGTGGTCGTCACCGCGGCGCCGTTGGCGAGCGGGGCCACCCAGATCAGCACCTCCGCCTCGGCGCAGACCGCCGGGGCGGAGGTGCTGCACGCGCGGTACGTGAAGGAGTCGGTGCCCGCGAAACCGTCGGCGGGGACGTAGACGAAGTCCGACGACGTGAGCTGCACACTTCCGTGGGCGGGCTGAGCGATCGCGGTGACGGTGGGGTCCGTCCCGGTGATCACGTGGTCGAAGGAGAGATGCGCGCCCTGGCCGGCGGTGGTCGCGATGCGTCCCGGTGCGGCGAGCGGCCTTACGGCGACGGTGACTTGAGCCGTGTCGCAGATGGCGCCGTCACAGCTGGTGACGGCGAAGACGTCGCTGCCGATGAAGCCGGCGTTGGGTGTGTAGGTCACGGCGCCGGTGGTCGCGTCGATGCTTCCCGTACCGTTCGCGGCCTGTGCGGTGATGCTGTACGCGACCGGCCTGCCGCTGGTGCTCGCCGCGGTCACCATGCCGGTCAGGGGCTGGTCGACGGTGCCCTCCAGCGCGGTGCCGGAGGCCCGTACCCGAGTGGGCGCGCCGACGGCGATCGTCAGGGTGGCGGTGGTGCACAAATTAGTGCCGTCCGTGGTGCAGCGCCGGTAGACGAGGGAGTCCTCGCCGGTGCCGGTCGCGGTGTAGTGGACGGTGCCGTCGTCCGCGACGGTGGCGGTGCCCAGCGTCGGTGGATCGATGATCTCCGCAGGGCCCGCGTCGCCGATGTCGTTGGCGGCGATGTCGAAGACGGCCGCGGTTCCGGAGGTCGCCGTCCCTGCGTCGGCCACCGCGCTCGGGTGGATCAGCACGGTGACCTCCGCGACGGTGCACAGCACCGACGACGTGGCATCGCACACCGAGACGGCGAAGCGGTCCCGGCCCGTCGCTGCCGTATCTCTGGGGGTGTACGTGAAGCTCCCGTCGGCCCCCAGCACCACATCTCCCCGTGCCGGACCGCTCAGGACACTGAACGCGAGGCTCTGCCCGGAGTCCGCAGCGGTCGCGGGCACCTGTGCCGAAACCGGCTGTCCGGCAAGGGTGTCGACGGTCAGCGCGTCGGCCGCCGGGGGCGCCTTCGGCTTCGGCACCACCGTGACCGAGACCTGCGCGGAGACGCAGACGTCGGCGGCGTTCGCACTGCACACCTGGTAGCGGAAGGTGTCGGTGCCGAGGAAGCCCGCGGCGGGGGTGTAGCTGACGCCGCCCTTGCCGTCGAGTACCGCCGTGCCGTTGGCCGGGGGGTCGAGAAGTGTCGGTGCGGTGGCCTGGCCCACGTCGTTGACGGTCAGCGGAACGGTGATTGCCTCCCCCTGGTACGTGGTGGCGGAGACGTCCTGGGTGTACGGAGCGACCGTCAGGGCGGTGGTGGCGTCCGCGCACAGGACCGGGCTGCCGTTGTCGCAGACCCGCGCGGTGAAACGGTCGCGGCCGGTCCAGTCCTGGTCCGGCTGGTAGGTGAAGGTCCCGTCGGGGCGCACGTCCAGGGTTCCGTGCGCGGGCTGGGCGGTCACGGCCCAGCGCAGCTCCTGGCCGTCGTCCGGGTCGGCGGCCGAAAGCGCCCCGAACTGCGGGTTGTTGACGGCTCCCGTCCACTGCTGGTCGCCCGTGGTCGGGGTGCGGTTGACGGGCGGGGCGGGAACCACGGCGGTGGTGACATTGGCCGCTTCGCTGCTGCCGTCGCTGTCCACGGTGGCCGACTGGGTGGTGCTGGTGGTCGCGGAGACCGTATCGGTGAAGGTGCCCGAGGCGGGGGCCGCGGCGGTGACGGTACGGGTGAGCTTCGCGCCCGAGGCGAGCGAGCCGACGCGCCAGGTGGCGGTGGAGCCGCTGAGCGTGCCGCCGTCGGAGAGCTGCACTCCGGTCAGGGCCCCGGGCAGCCGGTCCGTCAGTACCGTGTCGGCCGCCGCGGCGGGCCCCAGATTGCTCAGGGTGAGGGTGTACGTCACGGTGCCGCCCGCGTCCACGGTGGCAGGCCCTGTCTTGGTGGCGACCAGGTCGGCGGTGGTCGGGGTGCGGTCGGTGCATCCGGCGGGCACCGCGTTCGGGTCGACGTCGACCGTGCCGCGCACGGTGTTGGCGACGGCCCCGTTGGCGAGGTCGAAGATCTTCCCCGCGGGCGCCGCCGAGTCCACCAGGACCGGCGAGGCGGGGTCGTCTCCGACGAAGCTGCCCTGGGTGGTGGCGTTGCCGGTGAAGCGGTAGTGGCCGAAACCGGTGACCGAGCGGTTGTTGACCAGGTCCTTGGACGCCAGGAGCCCGCCGACGTCCTGGCGGTAGAAGCCGTTGTTGGTGAAGCGTGACGAACTGAGAAGGATCATCCCGGAGTTGGTGGCTGTGCTGTTGTTGGACCAGTCGCCGCTCAGCTTGATCACGCACTGGTTGGTCAGCGGTGCACCGCTGTTGGTGGTCAGGCCCGCCGCGCTGACCGTGCCCATGTTGACGAAGGTGCCGTTGGATTCGAGAGATCCCGAGACGTCGAGGGTGCCGCCGTTGCGGACACGGCTGCCCTGGTTGAGTGTCAGGTTCTGGAGGGTCGCCGTGCCTTCGTTCTCCAGTACGGCGCCGGTGCCGAGGTTCATGTAGCCGGTACTGGTGAGCGTCCCGCCCGTCGCGTTGTGGAGGTAGCCCGCGCCGTTGACGTTGAAGGAGCCGGTGACGCTGGTGGTGCCTTCGTTGAGCAGCAGGAACGTGGTGCCGACCGAGAGGTACGAGAGGACCGCGCCGCCCCCGGCGGCGACGGCCAGCGTGCCGTTGGGGTTGCTCGCCCAGCTGGGCGCGAAGCGCCCGCCCGAGTCGACGCAGATCAGAGCCCCGGCGGGGTAGGAGCCGAGGCCCCCGGTGAAGTTCCCGGTGCCGGTGATCCGTACGACGCCGGTGGAGTTCAGGTTCAGCGTCGAGCTGTCCGGCCCGGAGATCACCCGGGCCGAGGAGCTCGCGCAGTCGCTCGGATAGTTCGTGATCGGCCGGGCGAGGCCCTCCTGAGGGGCCACGAACAGGCAGGCGGCGGAGGCGACCGTGGTGGCGGCGATCCAGGAGGCGGCCCTTCGGGCCCCGGGGGTGAGCATCACGCGACGGACATTACGGCTCAAAAGGCCGATAAAAGGCTCGCCCTATTTCGGGCGCAACCTGCTGTCACCCGGTTGGCCCGCCGGGGGTGGGGAAGCCGGGGATTGCGAGGAGTCGGGGGTCGCCGAACCGGTGGGACTCGTCGTCCATCGGTTCGGCGGCCCCCGTCCCATGAGCGCGGCTCAGCAGGCGCTGCGCCCCGCGTGCCAGCGGCACGCCACCGCCGCGAAGCCCCCGTCGGCCACCACGTCCACCGCCAGCGTCCCGCCGCCGCGCACCACGTGCGGCGTACGGACCAGGCCGGCCGGGGAGTCGGTCACCGTCTCCACCAGCCACTGGCCGCGGCCGATGGACAGGGGTACGGATGCGGTGCGGGCCGCCCCCGCGTACGTACCGCCGATGAACCAGCGGTCGCCCGCGCGGCGCGCCTCGACCGCGCTCTCGCCGGGGGCCCCGGCGAGCAGCCGGGACTCGTCCCAGACGTTCGGGAGCTGCTCCAGGAAGGTGCGGGCGACCGGGCGTGCGTCGTACGACTCGGGGGTGCCCGCGAGGTTCTGGATGCCCGACTCGAAGAGCACCGACAGGCCCAACTCGCCTGCGTCCGAGCCTGCGTTGGGGCGCTCCGCCCGCTGGAAGGCGCCCGGTGTGAAGTCCATCGAGCCCAGCACGTTGCGGGTGAAGGGGAGCGTCGCCAGGTGCTGCGGGGTGTTCGTCTTCTTCTCCTCGCCGTTGACCCCCTCGAAGCTCATCACCTGCGGCCAGGTGCGCTGCAGGCCCTTGGGGATCGTGGAGCCATGGAAGTTGACCATGAGGTGATGGGCGGCGGTGGCTGCGAGGATCTGGTCGTACCACTGGAACGTCGTCTGCGACTCCGAGTCCATGAAGTCGATCTTGACGCCCTTCACGCCCCACCGCTCCAGCGTCGGCAGCCACTGTTCGCGCTCCTCGGGGGTGTCGAGGTCGCGCTGGTGGATCCAGACGTGGATGCCGACGCCGCGCTCCCGGGCGTAGCGGACCAGCTCCGGGATCCAGCTGTTCTGCTGCCAGTCGGGGTCGGTGACGTCCCACTGTGCGGGGTCGAAGTACCAGCCCGCGTCGACGACCGTGTACGGCCAGTGGCGGGCTGCCGCGTAATCGACGTACGCCTTCTGCTTCTCCAGGCTCTGGCCTGCCGCCTTGCCGCCGGCCAGCCAGGTCCACAGCGCCTTGCCCGGCTTGATCCAGGAGGTGTCGCGGACGCGTGAGGCGGGGGCGAGGTCGTCGGTGAACGTGGACTGCGTGACCGTGGCGAGGTCGCCGGTGATCACCGCGCGCCAGGGGGTGGTGAGGGTGCCGGTGCCCGAGGTGCGGATCGGGGTGCCGTCCCAGAGCTGGATGCCGTACGTCGGGGAGCCGGTGGTGTGGGTGAGGTGGGCGGCGGCGTAGCGGCCGGAGAGGTCGGACTCGGCGATCAGGGCGTAGTCGTCGGCGGACGTCCTGAACAGGCCCTGCATCATGTACTCACCCGTGGGGGCGGTGGTCGCCGCGTACCCCTTGAAGAGGTTCTCGTTGTCCTTGCGGTACGCACCGAGCCAGCCGGCCGCGTCGCCGGGCAGAGTAAAGGCGGAGGTTTCGCGCAGGACGTCTCCGCTGGTCGCGGGGAGGGTGTAGCGGTAGGCGACGCCGTCGGCCGAGACCCGGACGGTGAGGTCGAGGCGGGCGCCGGAAGCGGCTGCGCGGAACCGGAAGCGGGCCTCGTGCATCCGGGTGGAGCGGGTGCGGTCCTTGCCCGCGGTGGTGGTGTACCGCTCGTCGACCTCGCGGTCGCTGCGGCCCAGCAGGGTCAGGCCGCTGGAGAGGTCGGCTCTCTCGGTGACGATGCCGAGCGGCGAGGGCTCCAGGACGGTGCGGCCCTGGCGGGTGACGGCGAGGGTGGGCGTGCCCGTAGCGGGGTCGAGGCCCACCTCGGCGCGGGGGGTGCCCGGGCCGCTGACCGTCCGGCCAGTCTCTCGCGGTGGTGATGCGGCCCGTGCGGTGAGGGAGGTGAGGAGGGTCGCGGCGAGTGCCGCGCAGACCATGAGGGTGAGCAGGCGGATCCGGTGCAGTGACGCCACAGGGGGCTCCCAGGCTCGTATGGATCGATACGTCCGATGACTGGGAGGATGGAGGGGAGTTGAGGGACCGTCAAGACCCTGTGCGGCAGATAGGTCGGATCAATGTGGGCTGAGGGGGCGGGTGTTGGGTTCAGCTCCAGCCGGTCACGATCAGGCCCAGGCCGGTGGCGAAACCGGCGCCGAGGAGGATGAGATAGCGGCCGTAGTAGCGGCGGAAGCGGCGCATCAGCAGGCCGAACGCGGCGAAGAGGAGGCCGACCGCGAGGGTCCTGGTGCCGCGCGCTTTTGCTGCCGCGGGCAGCCAGGCGGAGGGTGCGATGTCGGCGCGGCCGGCCTCGGCTGCGTACACCTTGAAGGGGATGCCGTTCCAGGGTTGGTGGCGGATCGCCGACGCGCCTTCGAGGGTGAGCTCGGCGCGGACCTCCGCGTGCATCCTGGGGGTCGTCAGCGGGGCGGGCAAGTGGACGCCCGATGCGGCCAGTTGGAGGGCCAGGAGGCTGCCCGCCAGGCTGCCTGCGACGGCCGTGAGGGAGAGTTTGAACGCTGCGCGGGGGACCGCCACGCACACTGCCGCGAGGAGGAGTTCGGGCATCAGGGGCCAGCTCAGGGCCTCCGCGAAGGCCCAGGCGAAGGCGAGCGGGAGCGCCCAGCGCGAGGTGACGACCGACGCGACGCGGCGGCGGGTGTGCGAGTCGGGGAGGGGTTCGGATTTCGTACGGGCCGTGAGCGCCGCCACCGCGTCGCGCGCCTCGTCCGGGGTGGCGGAGGAGGGCAGCGGGGCGCCGATCTCGACGCGTACGAACGAGTGGCGCAGCCTGCCGTGCTTGGGCAGCAGGCGGTCCGTGCCGCCGATGCCGACCGGGATCAGCGGGACCCCGGCCTGTTCGGCGAGGAGCAGCGCGCCCCGGTGGAAGGAGCCGACCTCGCCGTCTCGGCCGCGCGTGCCCTCCGGGAAGAGGACCACCGCACCGCCCGACCGCAGGTGCCCGGACATCGCCAGCAGGTCGTCCAGACCGCCGCCCGTACGGCGTACCGGGAACCCCGCCGCCAGGCGCGAGCAGACGCGGCTGCGCCACGGGGAGGCGAACCAGTAGTCGGCCGCCGCACCGATCCTGGGCGCGTGGCGGGCGTCGAGGGCGGCCAGGAGGGCGGCCGTGTCGGCGTGCGAGGAGTGGTTGGCCACCACCACGCAGCCGCCGCGCGGGAGATGGCCGCGCCGCTCGACCCCGCCCGTGAGGGTGAGCGCCAGCTTCCACAGGGCCCGGCGGAGAAAGGCCGGAAGCCGGGAGGAGCGGGTGGGCTTGGTCCGTACGAGAGCCGTTGTCACAGCGTCACCACCATCGCGAGGAGCAGGGCCACCAGGAGGGAGTCGATCCGGTCGAGCAGGCCGCCGAAGCCGGGCAGCCAGCTGCCCGCGTCCTTGACGCCCGCCTCGCGCTTGACCATCGATTCGATGAGATCCCCGCAGATGCAGCCGAGCAGCACCGCCGGCCAAAGCGCGAGGCTGAAGGCGCCAACTGCCCACAGGGCCAGGGCTGTTGCGGCTGCCGCGCCCAGGACGCCCGCCCAGGTCTTGTTGGGGGAGAGCGGGGAGAGGCGGCGGGCGAGCGGGCCGCTGCGGCCAAGTGCCGTACCCCCGCACCAGGCGCCCACGTCGCCCAGCGCCACCGCCAGGCCGACCGCGATCGCGGTGTGCTGCCCCAGTGCCACAAGTCCCGTCAGGGCGACGGGAATCCAGAGCAGTGCGAAGAGCGTACGGGCCGTACGCGTGAAGCCGCGCTCGCCGTCCCCGGAGAGGAGCGAGGGCAGGGCGGCCGCCAGGAGGAGCAGTGCTGCCGCCCGGAGGTCGAGGAGGTCAGGGGCCTGCCAGGCCAGTACGGGCAGCGCCACCGCCCCGGCCGCCAGGACCGCGAGGTCGGCGCGGGGCAGGTCCGTCATGCGTACGTACTCCGCCACCGCGATCACCCCGAGGCCCGCGGCGAGGGCCCAGCCCCCGCCCAGATACAGCGCCCCCAGATACACCGGCGCCGCCAGCGCCCAGGTCCGCCAGCGACGCCGCAGCTCGGCCCGCATCCGGACCTTCGCGGGCAGCGCCGCGACCGCGGCCCCGCTCACGCCGAGCGTGCCCGCGACCACCACGATGGCGCTCATCGCTCGTCCAACTCCCGCCACAGCCAGGCCAGTCGGAGCACGGCGGTGAGCGCGGAGCCGGCGGCGACGACGGCCAGCGCCGGCACCGCCCAGCCCGTGGCCGCCGCGATCACGACGAGGAGGCAGCGCTCCGTCTTGCCGACGGGGCCGCCGTTGCGGCGCGGGGCGCCCGCCGCCGCGCCCGCCAGGGAGACCCAGGAGGGGAGCGTCGCCGCGAGGGCGGCGACCGCGACCAGCCAGAGCGGTGCCAGCGCCAGGAAACCCGCGATGACCACCAAGTCGGCTGCCCGGTCGCCGAGTTCATTGAGCACGGAGCCGCGCCGGGTCGTGCGCCCGGTGTCGCGGGCGAGCGCTCCGTCGAGGTTGGCGAAGGCGAGCCGCGCCGCGAGGAGAACGGCGACCGGGAGGGCCGCGTACGGAACGGGCAGCCAGGCCAGCGAGGCTGCCGCGCCCGCCGCGCACACCACGCCGGCGGCGGTGAGCGTGTCCGGGGACACCTCGCGGCGGGCGAGTGCGCCGCGGATGCCGGAGAGGCGGGCGGCGTACCAGGGCTTGAGGGCGTATAGGCCGTTCATGGGTGTCACTCTGCTGCGGGCGGGCGCCGGGCGAATCGGCATGCGTACTCAGACCGGGTCTGAGTACCGTGGAACCCGTGATCGTCACCGTGCACACCGCTGATCTGGATTCCGCCGAACTCGCCGCGATCCGGGCGCTGTTGGACGCCGCATTCGGCGGGGACTTCAGCGATCACGACTGGGACCATGCGCTGGGCGGCAGCCACGCCCTCATCAGGGACGCGGACGGAATCGCCGCCCACGGCAGCGTGGTCCGGCGCAGGGTGCTGCACGCGGGCCACGCGTACCGCGTCGGGTACGTGGAGGCGGTGGCGGTACGTGCCGACCGCCGCCGGCAGGGCCTGGGCGGCCGGATCATGGCGGCGCTGGAACAGGTCGTCGACACCACGTACGACTTCGGCGCCCTCTCCGCGTCGGACGAGGGCGCCGCGCTGTACGCGGGCCGGGGCTGGCAGGTGTGGCCCGGGCGGCTCGGGGCGCTGGGGCCCGAGGGCGTCGTACCGCTCCCTGAGGAGGAGGGCTCGACGTACGTACGGCCGCTCACCTGCGACCCGGCCACCGCGCCGCTGCTCTTCGACTGGCGCGACGGCGACGTCCTCTGACGCGCACCGTCGTCCCGCGCCGGGGCTATCAGGGGACCGGCACTCCCTGGATAGACCTGGTGTTCCGGTCCATGCTGGAGGTGTGGACCGAGACGAACTCGCGCACTTCCTGCGCCGCTGCCGTGCCCGCCTGGAACCTTCCGACGTGGGCCTGGCCGCCGGTGCCCGCCGCCGTACGCAAGGGCTGCGGCGCGAGGAGGTCGCCCAGCTGACCGGCATGTCGGTGGACTACTACACCCGCCTGGAGCAGGCCCGCGGCTCCCGCCCCTCCCGCCAGATGCTCACCGCGCTGGCCCGCGCCCTGCGGCTGAGCGAGGACGAACGCGACCACCTCTTTCACCTCACGGGGGAGGAGCCGCCGCGCGAGACGGACTCCTCGCTCCATGTGCGCCCCGGCCTGATGATGATCCTCGACCGGCTGCACGACGCGCCCGCGCAGGTGATGAGCGACTGGGGCCAGGTGCTGGCCATGAACCGGATGGCGATGGCGCTCACCGGGGAGACCGAGCCCGGCCACAACATCATCCGGCGGTACTTCACCGATCCGGCGGGCCGTGTGCTCGCCCCGCCGGAGGACCGGGAGTGGCACGCCCGCAGCCATGTGGCCCAGCTCCGCGCGGTGCTCGCCGCCCGGCCGCAGGATCCGGGTCCTGTCGGCCTCGTCGCCGAACTGCGCGCCGCCAGCGCGGAGTTCGCGGCGCTCTGGGAGGAGCACGAGGTGGCGGTACGGCGCTCGGCGGTCAAGCGCTTCGTGCACCCGGTGGTGGGGGTCCTGGAGCTGGACTGCGAGGTGCTGGCCGTGGCCGAGCGCGGTCAGAATCTGATCGTGCACTCGGCGCGGCCGGGCACGGAGGCGTACGAGAGGCTGCAGCTGCTGCGGGTGGTGGGGCTGCAGGACTTCAGCCCGCAGCTGCCGTGATCCTCTGATCTCGTGATCTGCGGACTTGTGAATCCGCAGGTCAGGGCGGTCTCTTCATGATCTCCGTCTCAGATAGTAGGAAGTCCGAGTATTTGTAGAGACAGACCGGCCAGGCTCCCTTAGCTTTGTAGAAGCCGAACGTCTCGCTAGACCCAGCGAATGGCGGCCGCGAGCCGATGTCCTGATGCAGGCAACCCCTGCGGCATCCGCTCCCCGCCTCTTCCGGCGCCTCGAATCAATTCCGTGATCTTCGTGATCTCCCAGGATTCCAGGAGTCGATCAACATGGCCGAGACGACTGTCCGCCGCGTCCGTCACACCTCCCGCACGAGCGAGTCCGAGCGCAAGAACGCCGCTGCGGCACTCCAGCGGGCCCTCGACCGCCGTGACAACGGCGGCGCTACGGGGCACTAGCCCATAGCGGACATACGGTGCGCGTATGAGCACTGTGATGTCCGTTCCCGTCCCTGTCGACTTCGCCGGCAAGGCCGCCCTGGTCACCGGCGCCGCTTCGGGAATCGGCCTGGCCGTGGCCCGGCGGCTCGCCTCCGGGGGAGCCGCCGTCGTGCTGGCCGACCTCGATCTGGAGGGCGCCCGCAAGGCGGCCGCCGAGATGGAGGCCGGCGGGGCGCGTGCCGCTGCCGTACGGCTCGATGTCACCGACCCCGCCTCTGCCGAGGCCGCCGTGGCGTACGCCGTGGAGACCTACGGCGGGCTTCAGCTCGCCGTCAACAACGCCGGGATCGGCGGGCCCAGTGCGCATACCGCCGAGTACGGCGTCGAGGACTGGCGACGGGTGCTGGAGACCAACCTGTCCGGGGTCTTCTATGCGATGCGCGCCGAGCTGCCTGCGCTGGTTGCTGCGGGGGGCGGTGCGGTGGTCAACATGGCCTCCGTGCTCGGGGTCAGCGGTTTTGCCGGGTCGCCGGCTTATACCGCTGCCAAGCACGGTGTGATCGGGCTGACCAAGACCGCTGCGCTCGAGTACGCGGACCGGGGTGTGCGGCTCAATGCGGTCGGGCCCGGGTTCGTCGAGACGGCCCTGCTGGCGGATCTCGACGCCGGGGCCCGGGCGTTTCTTGCCGCGATGCATCCGGTGGGGCGGTTGGGCCGGCCTGAGGAGGTCGCGGAACTCACGGCGTTCCTGCTCTCCGAGCGGGCTTCGTTCGTGCAGGGGAGCTATCACCTGGTGGACGGGGGGTACGCCGCGAGGTGAGCCGGGGCGGGGGATCTCCCCCACCCCGCCCCTTCCCGCTGTGACATTTCGCGGCTCCGCCGCGGGCGGGGCGTGCAGCCCCGGCCCCCGCCTTCGCAGGGGCTTCGCCCCCGGCACCCCCGTACGCGACCTCCGGCCGCGTGTCCTCAATCGCCGGACAGGCTCAATTCTTCCCGCGTTTGATCTCGAAGTGGTCGATCCTCGCGCCGCTCTCCGCCAGTGCGCTCACCTTCAGGCGCGCGTCGTGGCCGGCCGTCACCTCGACCGCCAGGAACGAGTAGCCCGTGTACCGCACCCGCGACCACTCCACCGTCTCCACGGCCTTGCCGCCGCCCTTGACGGAGTGCCACGTGGGCACGGACTCCTGGTCCTTGACGTTGCCCTCGAAGCTGTCCGGTGCCGGGAAGTCGTAGAGCGACTTGCCCGCGCCGCCCGCCGTCACGTACACGATGCCGTCCCGCGTCGGGTCGGTCCGCTCGCCGATCGCGACCTTGCGGCCGACCGCGCCGCCCTTCACCGCGTCGGTGCGCTCGTAGACGTGGTTGTGGCCGTTGATGACCAGGTCCACCTCGTGCTTCTCGAAGACCGGGACCCACTGCTCGCGGACCCCGCCGTCCGAGGCGTGCGAGTTCGTCGTCGAGAAGGCGCAGTGGTGGAAGAAGATGACGATGAAGTCGACGTCGCGGTGGGCGCGCAGTTCGCCGAGGCGCTTGTCCAGCCACTGGGTCTGCTTGCCGCCGCTGATGCCGTAGTTGGCGGGGATCTCGTACGAGACGTCGTTCGCGTCCAGCGCCACCACGCCGACGTTTCCGTGCACGAAGGAGTACACGCCGGGCTGGTTCACCGGGTCGGGGCCGTTGTCCGGCAGGGTCCAGCGGGCGTTCTGGCCGCCGTAGCCGTTCGGGGAGTACCAGGCCTCCATGTCGTGGTTGCCGGTCGTCACCATCCACGGCACCGTCTTGGCGACCGACTCGGTCTGCGCCAGGAACTGGTCCCAGGTCCGCGCGTCGTACACGTCGCTCGACTGGCCCGAGCCCGACGGGTCGGCGTAGCAGATGTCGCCCGCGTGCAGGTGGAAGGCGGGGTTCTGGCCGAGTATCAAGGCGTCGTTGCCCAGTGCGTGGTAGCTCACGCCCTGGTCGCCGAAGGCGGTGAAGGTGAAGGAGGCGGCGCGGTCGGGGGCCGTGGTGAACGTGCCGAGCGTGCCCAGGTTCCTGCGGTCTGCCGGGTCGAAGCCCTCGTGGCCGACGCCGTAGTAGTACGTCGTGCCGGGCTTGAGGCGGTCGAGGCCCGCGTGCACGTAGAACTGCTCGGCGGCCGCGATTTTCCCGCCGTTCAGGCTCGGCGTCGTCAGGTGCCTGATCTCGGCGTCGATCTTCCGGCTGAGCTCCCAGGGGGTGCGGCCGATACGGATGTACGGGCGGCGGACCGCGAAGGGGACCTGCCAGGAGACCCGCATCTGGGTCTTGGGGTCGGCGCCGTACGCGAGGTGCCGGCCGAAGGGCGCGACCAGCGAACCGTCCACGTGGGACGTGGAGTCGGAGGGGTGGTACGCGGGGGCGGCGGACGCCGCCGGGGCGCCGAGCGTGACGCCCGCACCGGCAACCGCGGCCGTGGCGACGCCGGTTCGCAGCGCGCCGCGCCGCGAGATTCTGGTGCGCAGGAACTCGTGCTGCTCCGCCATGCTCATACGGTCGGCGAGCTTCTCGGGGATACCGAAGCGAGGGATGTCCATGGCCGGAAATCTCCTCGCTTCAACTGAAGTCCGCCCACCCGATAGATGAACGGGACACGTACAGCTCCCCATGTGTCCGTATGGCGGACGTGAGATGTCAGCCCATGGGACGGCCGAGTAGGGTGCCGACATGTCTCGCAGCATCAAACTCGCAGTGATCCCCGGTGACGGCATCGGCCAGGAAGTCGTGGCCCAGGGTCTCAAGGTCCTCTCCGCCGTCCTTCCGCAGGATGTGAAGCTGGAGACCACCGACTTCGACTTCGGCGCCAAGCGCTACCACGCGACCGGTGAGACCCTCACCGACGCCGACCTGGCAGCGCTCAAGCCGCACGACGCGATTCTCCTCGGTGCGATCGGCGACCCCTCGGTCCCCTCCGGCGTCCTGGAGCGCGGCTTCCTCCTGAAGCTCCGCTTCGCCTTCGACCACCACGTCAACCTCCGCCCCAGCAAGCTGCTCCCGGGTGTGGCGACGCCCCTCGCGGGCCAGCCGGAGATCGACTTCGTCGTCGTACGCGAAGGAACCGAAGGCCCGTACACGGGCAACGGCGGCACCATCCGCAAGGGCACCCCGCACGAGGTCGCCACCGAGGTCTCCGTCAACACGGCCTTCGGTGTCGAGCGCGTGGTCCGCGACGCCTTCGCCCGCGCCCAGGCGCGCCCCCGCAAGAAGCTCACGCTGGTCCACAAGAACAACGTGCTGACCTTCGCCGGTCACCTGTGGACGAACGTCTTCAACACGGTGGCCAAGGAGTTTCCCGAGGTCACCACGGACTACATCCACGTGGACGCCGCGACGATCTACCTCGTCACGGACCCCGCACGCTTCGACGTGATCGTCACCGACAACCTCTTCGGCGACATCATCACCGACCTCGCCGCGGCCGTCTCCGGCGGCATCGGCGTCGCGGCGTCCGGCAACATCAACCCCTCGGGCGACTTCCCGTCCATGTTCGAGCCGGTCCACGGCTCGGCCCCGGACATCGCAGGTCAGGGCAAGGCCGACCCGTCGGCCACGGTCCTGTCCGTCGCTCTGCTCCTGCGCCACCTCGGGTACGAGACCGAGGCGGTCCGTATCGAGACCGCCGTCTCCGCCGACCTCGCGGAGCGCGGCACCACCGCCCGTACGACGGACGAAATCGGCGACGCGCTCGTATCCCGAGTAGTAGCGAGCTGACCCGTACCGACTGATGGATTGATCACAGCCGCCGGGTCGCACAGACACCCGGCGGCTGTGTTTTGGGGTCCCCGGGTGCCACCATCGATCCTGGACCGCAATCACGCCGTTTCGTACACAGCCCTCTCCGAGCGATAATCGAACGTGGGCCGTGGTGCGTGCGGAAGCTCGGACGTCCTGGTAGCGACGTGAGCGCGGTCCGTCACAAACACACCGGTGAAGGACATACGACTCATGACGACGCCCACGATCGAGCTCAAGCCCACCTCCAGCCCGCTGTCCGATGCGGAGCGCGAGGCGATCCTGACCAGCCCCGGCTTCGGCCGCCACTTCACCGACCACATGGTGATCATCAAGTGGACGGACGGCCGCGGCTGGCACGACGGGCAGCTCGTCCCGTACGGACCGCTCTCCATGGACCCCGCGACGAACGTCCTGCACTACGCGCAGGAGATCTTCGAGGGTCTGAAGGCGTACCGCCAGCCCGACGGCACGGTCGCGACCTTCCGCCCGGAGATGAACGCCCAGCGCTTCCAGCGCTCGGCGCACCGCCTGGGCATGCCGGAGCTCCCCGTCGAGACGTTCATCGAGGCATGCGACCTGCTGGTCCAGCAGGACGCGGCATGGGTCCCGGCCCACGGCGGCGAGGAGTCCCTCTACCTGCGCCCCTTCATGATCGCCACGGAGGTCGGCCTCGGCGTCAAGCCGGCCAACGAGTACCTCTTCATCGTGATCGCGTCCCCCGCGGGCGCGTACTTCCCCGGCGGCGTGAAGCCGGTCTCGATCTGGCTCTCCGAGGACCGCGTGCGCGCCGTCCCCGGCGGCGTCGGCGACGCCAAGACCGGCGGCAACTACGCGGCCTCGCTCCTCGCCCAGGCGGAGGCGGCGGCCAAGGGCTGCGACCAGGTCGCCTACCTGGACGCGGTCGAGCATAAGTGGGTCGAAGAGCTCGGCGGCATGAACCTGTACTTCGTGTACGGAAACAAAATCGTCACCCCCACCCTGACGGGCTCCCTCCTCGCGGGCATCACCCGCGACTCCCTCCTCCAGGTCGCCCGCGACCTGGGCTACGAGTCGGAGGAGGCCCGCGTCTCGATCGACCAGTGGCAGACCGACACGGAGAACGGCACCCTCACCGAGGTCTTCGCCTGCGGTACGGCGGCCGTGATCACCCCCGTCGGCACGGTCAAGCGCACCGGCACGGAGTGGACCCAGAGCGAGGGCAAGCCCGGCGAGGTCACCCTCAAGCTCCGCGAGGCGCTGCTCGACATCCAGCGCGGCGTGAGCGAGGACAAGCACGGCTGGATGCACCGACTGGGCTGACCCGCCCGGCAGTTGTACGCACCTGGGGCCGCGCCCGGACAGTTTTCCGGGCGCGGCCTCCGCGTGCCGCGTACGCATTCCAGCTCCCGTCCTACGGCGTCATACGGTACGGTTTCGGTATGGCGAAGACACGTATCACCGTCACCTTTGAGCCTGCTGAGGAATCCGTGGTCCGGGACGCGGCAGCGGAGTACGGTCTGGACCTCTCCGGGTTCCTGCGCACTGCCGCACTGGCCGAGGCCGCCCGGCAGGCGCACATCAAGGCCAGGTTCGCCGAAGTCGATGCCATAAGCCGCTCTGCGGAGCAGGCGGAATCCGGCGTGGCCCCTGCTTCGACGCCCGAGGACGACGCAGCCATGGACACGTTTCTCGACGCCATCGATTCCGGCTCCGGTGCGCGAGGTGCTGTCGCGTGACCGTGTTCGTCTACGACACCGGCATGCTCATCGCGCTGGAGCGGCAGGCGACCGAGGCGCACCGGTTCCACAGTCGGGTGACGGCCCGAAGGGGATGGCACCCGCCAGTGATCCTCCTTCCGGTACTCGCCCAGGTGTGGCGCCCGCAACCTGGGCACTGGACACCGCTTTCGCGGGTCCTGCCGTCGTGTGCGGTGTTCGGAGTGGACCGTGGCAACCAGGCGTGCGGGGTGTGCCAGGCCGGACACCTCACGGAGGACGGCAAGCGCGGTGGAGTGGCGGCGGGACGCGCGGTGCTGCCGCCGAAGAAACGCCCCGACGCGGTGGACGCACTGGTGACCGTCGTGGCCGCACGCCATGACCGGGCGGTGATTCTGACGTCCGACCCGGACGATCTCTGCGCCTACCGAGATGCGCTGGGCGTCTCACCGAGCGAGGTGGCGATCCTCCCCGTGGACACCCTGACCGAGTTCCGGTCGGGCAAGCCCATGATGCGCTGACCGGTGGAGAGCGATGGAACCACTGACCAGGCCCGGCCCGGCAGTTACCGGGTGACGCCGACTCTGACAGAACGCCGATCGCCGTGGGTCGTGGTCACCTCGGCCGGTGATCCCCAGCTGGAAGCGGAGACCGCCGCGCTCCTGCGGAAGGGCGGGGTGGTCCTGCGGCTGGACGGTCGTGAACTGGGGGACGAGGCTTCGCTGTTCCGGGTTTTCGCGCGGGAGTTGTCCTTTCCCGGGTACTTCGGTCACAACTGGGACGCCCTGGTGGACTGCCTGCGCGACTGGCACGGCCCGGGACATGGGGCCGGGCGGGGCCAGGCGGTGCTGATCGAGCATGCGGACGGGCTGCGGGACGCGGATTTCCTGGGGCTCCTCGTCTCGGTGCTCGCCCAGGCGGCCTGGCACTCCAACCTGCGGCTCGACGCCGATGGCAATCCCGACGACGACTGGGCGCCGATGGTGCAGCACTTCGTCCTCGTCCTCGACGGCACCGCGCCCCTCGCCTTCGCCGAGCCCGCGGCTCGCGGTACCGATGTGGCCGTGGCATGGCTGGACGGGCGCCTGCTCGCCACCTTGACCGACATCGACTGGCCCGGCGGGGACGCCGCGGCTCCGCCGTGGGCAGCGGGCCCTCTCGACTTCGCCGACGATGACATCCTCAGGGGCGCGGTCATCCAGAGCCTTGTGCTGTTCCGGTCCCGCCTTGACTGTTCGATCCACGAGGCGATGGGTGTTTTCGTGGCCCGTTACGACTTTCTACGCCGTGAACGCGGGGCCGATTTCACGGTGAGCGCTGCCGAGTACGGCAGGGGCTTCTACTCCTGAGAGAGGATGCGGCCGGGATGCTGCGCGACATCTTTGACGAGGACGCCGAGCTGTACGACCGGGTTCGGCCCGGGTATCCGGAGGGGCTGGTCGCGGACCTGGTGGCGCGGGCGGGGCTCGGGGCGGGGAGGCGGGTGCTGGAAATCGCCCCCGGGACCGGGCAGTTGACCGTGCCGCTCGCGCGCACCGGGGCCGAGGTCACCGGGGTGGAGCTCGGGCCCGCGATGGCTGCGGTGGCGCGGCGGAAGCTGGCCGGGTATTCGCTGGCGCGCGTCGAGGTGGGGGAGTTCGAGAGCTGGGCGCTGCCCCCGGAACCGTACGACCTCGTCGTCATCGCGACCGCCTACCACTGGCTCGATCCTGCCGTACGGGTACGGAAGCCGATGGAGGCGCTGCGGCCGGGCGGGGTGTTCGCCGTCGTCACCACCGACCATGTGCGGGGCGGGACGCCCGAGTTCTTCGACGAGGTCCAGGCCGTCTACGAGCGCTGGGATCCTGCGACGCCGCCCGGGCTGCGCACACAGGACGAGCAACTGGTCCGCACCGAGGTGGATTTCGAGCCGGAGGAGGTGCGGCGGTATCTGCGCGACATCACGTACACGAGCGCCCAGTATCTCGATGTCCTGCGGAGCTACTCCGGGCATCGGGCCCTGTCCGCCGAGCGGCGCGACGGGCTGTTCGCGGGGATCGCGGAGTTGATCGACACGCGGTACGGGGGCCGGATCACCAAGCGCTATCTGCACGAGCTGATCATGGTGATCCGGCCCGGGTGACGGCCAGGGCGTGCATGGCGGACGGGGCTTTTAACCCACGCCCTGGACGAACGCCGCCTCGATCCATGCTGCCCAGTCGAGGAGCTGTTCGTCCTGGCCGGGCGGAGCCACGCACTGGAGGCCCAGAGGCAGGCCGTTCGCCGCCCGGCCTGCCGGGATCGTGAGCGAGGGCAGGCCGATGTGGCTCCACGGGAGACTCATGACGGAGCTGCCGGTGGTGGTCAGGCCCCTGGGCGCCGGGCCTGTCGCCGCCGGTGTGATCCAGAGGTCGATCGGCTCCATGGCGGCGGCCATCCCCGTACGGAACGATTCGCGGGCGCCCTGGGCCTCGACGTAGTCCGCGTGGGTGATCGCGTGACCCTCGCGGATGGCCTGGCGCGTCTCGCGACGGTAGAGCTTGCCGTACTCCGTGAACCAGGCGGCGTGCGTCCGGGCGAGTTCGTAGCGGTTCATCGTGAAGAGCTGGGACACCGTGCGGTCGAAGTCCGCCATGACGGGGATCCGGCGGACGGTGAAGCCCGCGCGTTCCAGCTCTTCCGCGCCGGCGGTGAAGGACTTGAGCGCCTCGGGCTCGGCCCGGTCGAGGTAGGGGCCCGTCGGGATGCCCAGGACCGGCAGGTCGCCGGCGCCCGATGGCGTCCAGTCGTCGCAGACCACCGAGGCCGCCGGCAGCAGGTCTGCCACGGACGGTGCGAACAGACCGAGGGTGTCGAAGCTCGGAGCGTTCGCGATCACCCCGTCGACCGGAATGCGGCCGTACGTCGGCTTGAAGGCGACGACCCCGCAGTACGCGCCCGGCCGGATCATCGAGCCGACCGTCTGGGTGCCGACGGAGAGCGGGAACAAACCTCCCGCCACTCCCGCCGCGGAGCCACTGCTCGAACCGCCGGGCGTGTGTGCCACGTTGCGCGGGTTACGGGTCGGGCCCGGGGCCAGTACCGCGAACTCCGCCGTGACCGTCTTGCCCGCGATCAGCGCCCCGGCTTCCCGGAGGCGCGTGACGATCGTCGCCTGGGGGCCCGCGAGGGCCTCGGGCGGGAGGGATGAACCGGCCCGCGTCGGGAGGCCGTCCACGTGGATGATGTCCTTGATGCCGACCGGGATTCCGTACAGGGGTGGCCTGTTGGCGGGGTCCGGCCAGCGTGCGGCGAGTGCCGCCGTCTCGGAGCGGAGGCGGGTTGCGCGGTCCGGCTCGGGGACGAATGCCTGTATGTCACTGTCCATGGAGCGGGACGTTACAGCTTGGCCAGTGCCTGGGTGGAGGTCTCGGCAGGGGCTTTTGCGGTACGGGGTGTGAGTGCCGCGTACGCTGCGCCGCCCACCAGCCCCGAGAAGATGAAGCTGCAGTCCACGCCGCTGGTGAGGGTGAGCAGCGGGCCCTCGTAGAAGGGCGTCGAGACCGCGAGCAGGCCCACCGCCGCGCCCAGCGCCCAGGCCGCCGTCGCCCGGAGGTTCCAGCCGGCGCGGAACCAGTAGATCCCGCCGTGCGCACGGCGGTTGAAGACCTGGAGGGCGTCCGCGTCGTAGACGCCCCGGCAGCGTACGTAACCGATGACCGTGATCACCGCCCACGGTGTGCCGATCGCCGTGAGCAGCAGGACGAAGGACGTCATGGCCGACTGGGCGTCCCAGGCGAAGTGGCCGAGGAAGACGAAGAGCGTGGAGACCGCCGCGACGACGAGCGTCGCCCTGGCGCGCGTCGCGCGCGGCAGGATCGCGTCCAGGTCCAGGCCCATGGAGTAGAGCATCAGGCCCGCGTTGCCGACCGATCCGGCGGAGGCCGCGAGGAGCAGCGGGATCAGGTACCAGGTGGGCGATGCGGCGACCAGCGGGCCCGCGTAGTCGAGGGAGGAGCGGGCGGCGAGCGCGGTGTACGTACCGAAGAGCTGCGGGACCAGCAGGCCCAGGCAGAGGCCGGCGCAGGTGGAGATCAGGACCGTGCGTGAGGTGTGGCGGCGCGGCGAGATGTAGCGGGTGTAGTCGCCGAGGAGGGTGATGAAGGCGATGGGGCCCGAGAGGCCCGCGGCCACGGCCGAGAGCAGCCAGGTCGGCCAGTAGGAGCCGAGGAGGTACGGGGTGTCGGGGGCCGCCGAGGTCGTGAAGTCGGGGGCGTACGCGATCAGGCCGAGGGCCAGCAGCGCGGTCATGCCGATGGCGAGGATCTTGCTCAGGCGGAGCAGGAGCCGGTAGCCGTACACCGCGCCGATGACCGTGAGGGCGGCGAGCAGGGCGTAGACGACGGCGTGGATCCAGCCGGTTGCGGGGAGGCCGATCAGGCGGGTGAGGGTCCCGATGATGGTGTCGCCGCCGATCCAGAGGGTCAGCGCGGTGTATCCGAGGGAGAGGAGCAGCCCAACGATCGAGCCGACCAGGCGGCCGCGGACGCCGAACTGGGCTCCGGAGGAGGTGGAGAGGTTGGTTCCCGTACGGAGGGAGACCAGGGCCAGCGGCGCGGTGAGCAGCGTGCCGACGAGGGTGCCGGTGACCACGGAGGAGACCGAGCCCCACAGGTCGAGGCCGAAGGAGACCGGCAGCCAGCCGAAGACGATGACGCCCAGGCAGAGGTTCGAGCCGAGCAGGATCGAGATGAGATCGCGCGGGCCGCTGGTGCGTTCCGCGTCCGGGATGGTGTCTACTCCGCGCTGTTCAATCGGCATGTGTGCTACCCCTGACCTTCGGAAGTTTGAGCAGCGTTCAATGTGGCGTAGCTCAAGGTGGCACGTCAATGTTTCCAGCTCATGAATCTCGTGGTTAGAGTGGTGCTCTAAGTGATTGACGGAGGTGTGACGGCGTGCGGCTGACCCCGACGGAACGCGACCGGCTGCTGCTCTTCGGAGCCGCCGAGTTGGCGCGGGCGCGCAGGGCGCGCGGGCTGAGGCTCAATGTCCCCGAGGCGACCGCCCTGATCGCGGACACGGTCTGCGAGGCGGCCCGTGACGGGCGGCGGCTCGCGGAGGCGATCGAGGCGGCGCGGAGTGTGCTGGGTCCTGACGATGTGCTGCCGGGGGTCGCGGACGTGGTCACCGAGGTGCATGTGGAGGCCGTCTTCGACGACGGGTCCCGGCTGGCCGTGGTGAGCGATCCGATCGGGGCCGGTGGCTCGCTCGGCGAAGGCGCTCCCGGGGCCGTGCTGGAGGGTCCCGGCTATCCCGAGCCGGCGGCGACCGTACGGCTGACCGTGCACAACACCGCGAGCGTCCCGGTCTCGGTGACCTCGCATTTCCACTTCTTCGAGACCAACCCCCGGCTGGACTTCGACCGTTCGGCCGCGTATGGCATGCGGCTGTGCGTGCCCGCAGGGTCGTCCGTGCGGTTCGGCCCCGGCGAGAGCGTCGAGGTCGGGCTGATGCCGATCGGCGGGGACCGGGTCGCGATCGGCTTCGCCGGTCTGGTGGACGGGCCGCTGGACGCGCCCGGCGCGAAGGAGAAGGCGCTGCGTGCTGCTGTGGCGTGCGGATATCTGGGAGCTGAGAGCGATGAGTGAGTACGCGGCCGTGCACGGCCCCCGCGCGGGCGACCGGGTCCGCCTCGGCGACTCCGGGCTCGTGGTCCGCGTCGAGTCGGATGCGCAGAAGCCGGGCGACGAGTTCCTCGCGGGCTTCGGCAAGACCGCCCGCGACGGGATCCACCTGAAGGCCGCGGCCGTCCGCGAGACCTGCGACGTCGTCATCAGCAATGTGCTGGTCATCGACGCGGCGCTCGGGATCCGCAAGGTCTCGATCGGCATCAGGGAGGGGCGGATCGCGTCCATCGGGCGGGCCGGGAACCCCGACACCCTGGACGGGGTGGACGTGGTGGTCGGCACCGGCACGACCATCGTGTCGGGGGAGGGGATGATCGCGACCGCGGGCGCCGTGGACGCGCATGTGCACCTGCTCTCGCCGCGGATCATGGAGGCCTCGCTCTCCTCCGGCGTGACGACGATCATCGGGCAGGAGTTCGGCCCGGTGTGGGGCGTCGGGGTCAACTCGCCCTGGGCGCTGCGCCACGCCTTCAACGCCTTCGACGCCTGGCCGGTCAACATCGGCTTCCTGGCGCGCGGTTCGTCGTCCGACGCGGCTCCACTGGTCGAGGCCCTCGCAGAGGGTGGCGCGTCCGGCTTCAAGGTCCACGAGGACATGGGCGCGCACACGCGGGCGCTGGACACGGCTCTGCGCGTGGCCGAGGAGCATGACGTCCAAGTCGCCCTGCACAGCGACGGGTTGAACGAATGCCTGTCGGTGGAGGACACCCTGGCGGTGCTTGAGGGGCGGACGATTCACGCCTTCCACATCGAGGGGTGCGGGGGCGGCCACGTCCCCAACGTCCTGAAGATGGCGGGCGTACGGAACGTCATCGGATCCTCGACCAATCCGACGCTCCCCTTCGGCCGGGACGCGGTCGCCGAGCACTACGGCATGATCGTCTCCGTCCACGACCTCAAGACCGACCTGCCGGGCGACGCCGCGATGGCCCGCGACCGTATCCGCGCCGGAACGATGGGCGCGGAGGACGTGCTCCACGACCTCGGCGCCATCGGGATCACGTCCTCGGACGCGCAGGGGATGGGGCGTGCGGGCGAGACCGTACGCCGCACCTTCGCGATGGCCGGGAAGATGAAGACCGAGCTCGGCCCCATGGAGGGCGACGGTCCCGGCGACGACAACGCGCGCGTCCTGCGCTACATGGCGAAGCTGACCATCAACCCCGCCATCGCGCACGGCCTTTCGCACGAGATCGGCTCCATCGAGGTCGGCAAGCTGGCCGACATCGTGCTGTGGAAGCCCGCCTACTTCGGGGCGAAGCCGCAGCTGGTGCTGAAGTCGGGCTTTCCCGCGTACGGGGTGACGGGCGACCCGAACGCGGCGACGGATACGTGTGAACCCCTCATCCTTGGACCCCAGTTCGGCTCGTACGGGGCCACGGCGGCGGACCTCTCCGTGGCCTTCGTGGCGCAGGCCGCCATCGATCAGGGCAACGACGGCATGCCGACGCGCCGCCGCAGGGTCGCGGTGCGCGGCACCCGCGGGATCGGCCCCGCCGACCTGCGCCTCAACTCCCGTATCGGCGAGGTCGGGGTGGACGCCCGCAACGGCCTGGTGACGCTCGACGGGGACCCGCTCAGCTCGGAGCCGGCCGACTCGGTCTCCCTCAACCGCCTCTATTTCCTGTAAAAACACAGCCTTTAGGACGAGCCATGTTCCGTATGCCTGCCGAGTGGTCCCCGCACGAGCGCACCTGGATGGCCTGGCCCAGCCCGAACCCCACCTTCGTCACGGAGGAGGAGCTGGCGGATGCCCGGTCGGCCTGGGCGGCGGTGGCGCGCGCGGTCCGTGCGTACGAGCCGGTCACGATGGTGGTCGGACCCGGCCAGTCGGAGGGCGCCCGCGCGCTGCTCGGCGAGGACATCGAGCTGGTCGAGCGCGAACTCGACGACGCGTGGATGCGGGACATCGGCCCGACGTTCGTGACGGACGGAGCCGAACTGGCCGCCGTGGACTGGACGTTCAACGGCTGGGGCGCGCAGTCCTGGGCCCGCTGGGAGCACGACGCGAAGATCGGCGCACAGGTGGCGGACCTCGCCGGGGTGACCGCCTACGCCTCACGCCTGGTCAACGAGGGCGGCGCGATCCACGTCGACGGCGAGGGCACGGTCCTGCTGACGGAGACGGTCCAGCTGGGCCCCGAGCGCAACCCCGGCTGGTCGCGCGAGGAGGCCGAGGCGGAGATCCACGCACGACTCGGCACGACGAAGGCGATCTGGTTGCCGCGCGGACTGACCGGCGACTACGGCGAGTTCGGTACGCGGGGCCATGTCGACATCGTGGCCGCCTTCGCCCGCCCGGGCGTGGTCGTGGCCCACGTACAGCCTGACCCGTCCCACCCGGACCACGAGCTGTGCAAGGGGATCGTGGCGCAGCTCAGGTCCGAGACGGACGCGCAGGGCCGCCCGCTGGAGGTGGTGGAGGTGCCGGCGCCGACGGTGCTTCAGGACGAGGAGGGGGAGTGGGTCGACTACTCCTACATCAACCACTACCTCTGCAACGGCGGAGTGGTGCTGTGCGCGTTCGGCGACCCGCGCGACGAGGAGGCGGCGGCGGTCTTCCGCGGCCTGTTCCCCGACCGTACGGTCACGCTGGTCGACGCCCGCACGATCTTCGCGGGCGGCGGCGGGATCCACTGCATCACGCAGCAGCAGCCGAGGGTGGGGCGGACGGCGGGAGACGGGGGAACGGTCACGATCGGCTGATCGTTGTGCCGGGCATGCCCTCCGCTCTCGTACTCGGCTTCGACCCCCACGCAGTGCCCGGCATGGACGGGGACGCCCTGCGCGCCGTCCTGGACAAGGAGCTGGCCCGGTTCGCCGACCACGGCATCGACGCGTCCATGACGCTGATCGCGCCGGACGCGTCGGCCGAACCCACCGTGGTCGCGGCGCTCGCCGGGACGGACTGGGACGTGGTCGTCATCGGAGGCGGGATCCGCAAGCCCGAGCCCGCGCTGGTGCTCTTCGAACGCGTCGTGAACCTGATCCGGCTGCACGCCCCCGGGGCCGCGATCGCGTTCAACACCAGCGGCGGCGACAGCGTCGAGGCGGTCCTGCGCCAGCTCTGACCTGGGCGCTTACGATCTACCCGTCGACGGTGTGAGCGAGGCTCGCGCCGCTTCCGTTTCCGTGGGGGGAACCAATGGCGCGTCGTGCGCTGACGTACGCAACTGTGGTGGCCGGACTGCTGCTGACCGGGGTGTCGGCGGGGCCGGCGAGTCCGGCGGGCTTTGCGTTGGAGTCGTCGTGCGGGTCTGTGGTCGACAAGTACGGGATGCGGGTCGGCGAGGAACTCTGGATCGGGCTGCCGGTGCTGGAGAACCATGCGGACGCCCCGATCACGGTGACCGGCGCGACCGCGGTCCATCCGCCCGCCGGATTGCGGGTCACCGGCTTCAGTGCGTACGACGGGAGCGAGGGGACAGCGCTCTCGGCGGATGCCGCGATGATGCGCCCGTACGAGAACCTGGCCCTGAAGCCGATCCGCATCCCGGCCAGGACCGCCACCACCGTCTACCTCATGGTGCATCTCCGGCTCACCCGCCCCGGCAGCTACACGGTCGACAGCTTCCAGGTCGCGTACGCCAAGGAAGGCCACCGCTACACCCAGACCGTGGGATGCGGCGCGGAGCTGAGCTCGCTGCCGTACGAGGACTGACCGGACCGGATGGCATCATGCCGACCATGGATTTCGTGCTCGATCCGCCGACCGGTGTCGGCCCCCTCCGTATCGGTTCCTCGCGCGAGGAGGCGACCGCCGCGCTCGAAGAGCTGCGGTTCCCGGGGCACGTGCACCGGAGCGACGAGCCGGGGCGGTGGCTGTTCCGGCCAAGTGGGCTGTCCTTCAACCTGGGGTGCGTCCGTGGGGTGCTGGAGTCCGTCGAGATGGGACGGCCTTCGGGCGGCGATCGCGTCCTGTACCGCGGCATCGATCTCTTCGGGCTGCCCGCCAAGGAGGTCGCCGCGCGGCTGGGCGAGGTCACGCGCCTCGTGGAAGACGAGGACGGCGAGGCCGGTTTCGTCGCTCCCGATCTCCTTCTCGCCCTCTGGCGCTCCTTCGAGAGCGACGACGACCCCGACGACCACCAGGGCTACTACTTCAGCAGCGTCCTGCTCGCCGCCCCCGGCTACTACGACACCCCCGCCGAGGCGGCCCTCCGCGCGCAGGGCGGTCAGGTATGAGCACCCCCCGCCGCAGCAACTCCGCCGCCCCGCCCCGCGAGACCGTTCTCGCCGCGGCCATGGCGGCCATCGCCGAGCACGGGCTCGCGAAGCTCACCATGGCCGGGCTCGGGCGGACCGTCGGGATGAGCAGCGGTCATCTCCTCTACTACTTCCGGTCCAAGGACGAGCTTCTGCTGCGGACCCTGGAGTGGAGCGAGGAGCAACTGGGCGTGGAGCGGCGGTCCGCGCTCGCCCGGCAGGTTCCCGTACGCGACCGCCTCGATGCCTTCGTCGAGCTGTACGTACCCTCAGGCCCCCGCGACCCCCACTGGTCCCTCTGGCTCGAACTCTGGAACCGGGCCCATGACCTCGGTGACGACGCCCGCGGTCGGCTCCTCGACATCGAGCTGTCCTGGCACCGCGATCTCGTCGCCCTGCTCGTCGAGGGCGCTTCCCGTGGGGAGCTGCGCGCCGTCGACGCCGACCGCTGTGCCGTGCGCGTCCGGGCGCTCCTCGACGGGTTCTCCACCCATGTCGCGATGGGGCTTCCGGGATCGGACCGGCCCCAAGTCCTCGCCCATATCGGGGAGTTCCTCGACGAGGCGCTGCTGCCGGGTACGCAACGCACGTAAGTACGCAAGATCGTTGCCGCACGCGCCCTTGTGGCCGCTCCCGTCCCTCCTTCACCGTGGGGCCCCATGGGACGAGAGCAGTGGAAGAAAATCTGGGTCGGTTCGGCCGGCAACATGGTCGAGTGGTTCGACTGGTTCGTGTACGCCACCTTCGCCGTCTACTTCGCGGATGCGTTCTTCCCCGGGGACAACGACACCGCCAAACTCATGAACACCATGGGCGTCTTCGCCGTGGGCTTCTTCATGCGGCCCGTCGGCGGCTGGCTGCTCGGCCGGATCGGCGACCGCAAGGGCCGTAAAGCCGCCCTGACCCTCACCGTCACCCTGATGTCGGCATCGGCGATCCTCATCGCCGTCGCGCCGACCTACGCGGTCGCGGGGTACGGAGGCGTCGCCGTCCTCCTCGTCGCCCGCCTCCTCCAGGGCCTGTCCGTCGGCGGGGAGTACGCCGCTTCGGCCACCTACCTCACCGAGGCGTCCGCCCCGGACAAACGCGGATTCGCCTCCAGCTTCCAGTACGTGTCGATGACCGCGGGCCAACTCGTGGGCCTGGGGCTGCTGATCATCCTGCAGCACACCCTGTCCGAGGACGCCCTGCACAGCTGGGGCTGGCGCATCCCCTTCGTCGTCGGCGCCCTCGGCGCGGCCATCGTCTTCTATCTGCGCCGCAGCATGCTGGAGACCGAGGTGTACGCCGAAACGGGCGCGGCCACCGACCCGGACCGCGGCACCCTCAAGCTGCTCTGGGCGCACAAGCGCGAGGCGTTCCTCGTGATGGCGCTCACCATGGGCGGCACGGTCGCGTACTACACGTACACGACCTACCTCACCAAGTTCCTCTCCAAGAGCGCCGGCATGGAGAAGCAGACGGCGACCCTCGTCTCCTTCTGCGCCCTCTTCGTCTTCATGTGCATCCAGCCGCTCGCCGGGATGCTCTCCGACCGGATCGGCCGGCGCCCGCTCCTCATCACCTTCGCGGTCGGCTCGACCTTCCTCACGGTCCCGATCATGACGATGCTCAAGCACGCGGGCACCTTCTGGCCGGCTTTCGGGCTCGCGCTGCTGGCCCTGGTCGTCGTCACCGGGTACACGTCGATCAACGCCTGCGTGAAAGCCGAGCTGTTCCCGACGGGGATCCGGGCGCTGGGTGTGGCACTTCCGTACGCCCTCGCCAACGCGCTCTTCGGAGGAACGGCGGAGTACGTCGCCCTGTGGTTCAAGAAGGGCGGCATCGAGTCCGGTTTCTACTGGTACGTGGCGGGATGTGCCGCCGTATCGCTCATCGTCTACCTCACGATGCGCGAGACCCGCGACATCGACCTCAACCGGGTCGTCGGGGCGGGCGAAAAGGAATCCGCACCGGTGCGATCCAGCTCACAGCTCGCATCCTGAGACGGGCCCGGCACGGAGGCAGTCCTGTGCCAGACTGCTTCCGTGTTCTCGTTCGCCATGATTATCGGCAGCAGGCGCGCCGGTCCGCAGTGACCGCCTCGTACCACCACGTACGGCGCGGACATCGTGCCCCAGACCCGCGCGCCAACCCTTCGCACCCGCGAGGGGTTTTTTCGTTTCCAGGCCCCACCACGGCCGAGGGGGCGAGGCGCACGCGAAGATGGGGGCAAGTGGAGCCAGCCATTTCGGAGCCACTCACCGACAGGAGTTCAGATCAGCATGAGCAGCAGCAACGACAGTTTCCATGTCTTCGACACGACGCTGCGCGACGGAGCGCAGCGCGAGGGCATCAACCTCACCGTCGCGGACAAGCTGACCATTGCCCGGCACCTGGACGACTTCGGCGTGGGCTTCATCGAGGGCGGCTGGCCGGGCGCCAATCCGCGCGACACCGAGTTCTTCGCCCGCGCGCAGCGGGAGATCGACTTCAAGCACGCGCAGCTGGTCGCCTTCGGCGCCACGCGCCGCGCGAACTCCAAGGCGGCCGATGACCCGCAGGTCAACGCGCTCCTCGACTCGGGCGCCCCGGTGATCACCCTCGTCGCCAAGTCCCACGACCGCCATGTCGAGCTGGCCCTGCGCACCACGCTGGACGAGAACCTGGAGATGGTCCGCGACACGGTCTCCTATCTCGTCTCCAAGAACCGCCGCGTCTTCGTCGACTGCGAGCACTTCTTCGACGGCTACAAGGCGAACCCGGAGTACGCGAAGTCGGTCGTACGGACCGCGTCGGAAGCCGGCGCCGACGTCGTCATCCTCTGCGACACCAACGGCGGGATGCTCCCCGCCCAGGTCACCGCGATCGTCTCCACGGTCCTCGCCGACACCGGCGCGCGGCTGGGCATGCACGCCCAGGACGACACGGGCTGCGCGGTCGCCAACACCCTTGCGGCGGTGGACGCGGGCGCCACGCACGTGCAGTGCACGGCGAACGGCTACGGCGAGCGCGTCGGCAACGCCAACCTCTTCCCGGTGGTGGCCGCCCTGGAGCTCAAGTACGGCAAGACGGTCATCCCGCCGGGCGCGCTCGCCGAGATGACCCGCATCTCCCACGCGATCGCCGAGGTCGTGAACCTCACGCCCTCCACGCACCAGCCGTACGTGGGCGTCTCCGCCTTCGCCCACAAGGCGGGCCTGCACGCCTCCGCGATCAAGGTCGACCCCGACCTCTACCAGCACACGGACCCCGCCCTGGTCGGCAACCACATGAGGATGCTGGTCTCCGACATGGCGGGCCGCGCCTCGATCGAACTCAAGGCCAAGGAGCTCGGCGTCGAGCTGGGCGGCGACCGCGAACTGGTCGGCCGGGTCGTGGCGGGCGTGAAGGAGCGAGAGCTGAAGGGCTACACCTACGAAGCCGCCGACGCCTCCTTCGAACTCCTCCTCCGCAAGGAGGTGGAGGGCCGCGCGCTGAGCTACTTCCGTATCGAGTCGTGGCGCGCGATCGTCGAGGACCGCCCCGACGGCACGCACGCCAACGAGGCGACGGTGAAGCTCTGGGCCAAGGGCGAGCGCATCGTCGCGACGGCGGAGGGCAACGGCCCGGTCAACGCCCTGGACCGGGCGCTGCGCGTGGGCCTGGAGCGGATCTACCCCGAACTCGCCCAGCTGGAGCTGACGGACTACAAGGTCCGCATCCTGGAGGGCAAGCACGGATCCGACTCCACCACCCGCGTCCTGATCACGACGAGCGACGGCCGCGGCGAGTGGTCGACGGTGGGCGTCGCGGAGAACGTGATCGCGGCGTCCTGGCAGTCGCTGGAGGACGCTTACACGTACGGGCTGCTTCGGGCGGGCGTGGAACCGGCCGAGTGACAGGAACAAGCGAGGAGGAGCCCGCCGAGCACCTGCGCTTCTGGGCCTACATGAGTTCACTGGAGCAGGTCGCCGAGGCTGATGAGGCGGCCCTGGTCGGCGATGTTCTCGCCGACCAGGACCAGGCGATGGCCCAGTCCGCAGTGCTGCTGCACCTGGACCGCCGAGCGGCTGAGCTCTGCGGCGGGTCCGGATACGAGCAGTGGGCCGCCGTGATGGGGCCGCTCGCGGCCGGCCGGCCGCTGCTGGCCCTGCGCCTGACGGAGTGGTCACTCCTGCGGGCCATCGCCATGCGGGAGCCCGTGCAGGCCGACGCCTTGATCGAGGCGTCCAACTGGCTCCAGCTCAGGGCGGCCGCCACACCGGACCCCGAAGTCCGCGCGATCCTGGCCGAGCACGGTCGCACTAGGCGGATCCGTCACACCGCCAGGGCCCACTCCAAGAAGCCGGGCTCGCGCTGACCTCAGGGAGTGCGGGTCACCGGCTCAGCCACACCGCCGTGTCCGCGGGGACGGCGTTCCCCGTCAGGGGGCCGCTCGCCAGGAGGACCGTGGCATCTGCCGGGAGCCCGACCGGGGTTGCGCCCAGGTTGATCAGGCAGCGGAAGCCGTCCGCACGGTCGAAGCAGAGCGTGTCCGGGCCCGCGTCCACCCAGGTCAGGGACTCCGGGAGGTCCTGGAGCCGTTCGCGGCGGAGGTTCAGCGCCGTGCGGTACAAGGTCAGGAACGAGTCCGGGTCCGTGAGTTGGGCCTGGGCCGTCAGCGTCCGCCAGTCCTGCGGCTGCGGGAGCCAGGGGGCCGCCGCATCCGCCGGGGAGAAGCCCAGCGAATCCGTGTCCGGGCTCCAGGGGAGCGGGATGCGGCAGCCGTCGCGGCCCGGGTCCTTGCCCTGGGAGCGTACGAAGGTCGGGTCCTGGCGCAGGGCGTCCGGGAGGTCCTGGACTTCGGGGAGGCCCAGTTCTTCGCCCTGGTAGATGTAGACCCCGCCGGGGAGGGACAGGGTGAGGAGCGCCGCCGCGCGGGCTCTTCGGCGGCCCAGGTCCAGGTCGGACGGGTCCGTAAGGCGCTTGTCGCCCATGTCGAAGGACGTGTCCTCGCGGCCGTAGCGCGTGACGTGGCGGATCGTGTCGTGGTTGGACAGGACCCAGGTCGGCGGGGCGCCCACGGGGGCGTGGGCCGCGAAAGTGGAGTCGACGACCTTGCGGAGTGCGCCCGCCTCCCACGGGCAGCACAGGAAGTCGAAGTTGAACGCCGAGTGCAGTTCGTCGGGGCGCAGATAGCGGGCGAACTGGGCCGCTTCCGGGAGCCAGACCTCGCCCACGAACGTGCGGTCGCCGTCGTAGGAGTCGAGGATCTTGCGCCACGAGCGGTAGATGTCGTGGACGTCGTCGCAGTCCTGGTACGGGAGGTCGGTGATGTCGGGGTCCGGGCCGACGTCCGGCAGACCCGGCTTCTTCGACAGGCCGTGCGCCACGTCGATACGGAATCCGTCCACGCCGCGCCGCAGCCAGAAGTGCAGGATGTCCTCGAACTCGGCCCGCACCTCCGGGTGTTCCCAGTTGAGGTCGGGCTGCTCGGGGGCGAAGAGGTGGAGGTACCAGTCGCCGTCGGGCAGGCGCGTCCAGGCGCTGCCGCCGAAGTACGACTGCCAGTCGTTGGGCGGTGTCTCCCCGCCCGAGACGAACCAGAAGCGCTCGCGCGCCGCCGAGCCGGGGCCGGCGGAAAGGGCCTCCTGGAACCAGATGTGCTGGTCGGAGCAGTGGTTGGGGACGAGGTCGGTGATGACGCGGAGGCCGTGTTCGTGCGCCTCCGCGATCAGCGACTCCGCCTCGGCGAGCGTGCCGAACCGCGGATCGATGTCGCGGTAGTCCGCGACGTCGTATCCGCCGTCGGCCAGCGGTGAGGTGTTCCAGGGGGTGAACCACAGGGCGTCCACGCCGAGTTCGCGCAGGTACGGCAGCCGGTCGCGGACTCCCGCGAGGTCGCCCGTGCCGTCGCCGTTGGCGTCGGCGAAGCTGCGTACGTAGATCTGGTAGATCGCGGCGTGCCGCCACCAGTGGGTCACGAGGACTCCTTGCTCAAGTGCGATGTGTGCGAGGTGTGCTGGGCGGGCGCGGCTACCAGCCGCTGTTGCCCGACCCGCGGGTGAGCGTGAAGCCGCCCGCGAGGCTGAGGCCGCCGGCGGAGGCGCCGGTGACCGTGGTGCCGGAGAAGGTGCCGGCCCCGGCGGAGTTGATCTCGATGCCGTACGAGCCGGCCGTCGCGATCCTGGTGTTCTTCACCGTCAGCGCGCTCACCGTCTTCTGCCACGTGACCAGGAGGCCGCTGTAGGTGGAGTCGAGGATGTCGTTGTCCTGGAGGAGGACCGGGGCGGTGATGTCGGAGGAGTCGGCGTAGACCCACAGGGCGCCGAGCTTGCTCGCCCAGTTGGGCTCGTAACCCCCGGTGCGCTGAAGGGTGTTGCGCTGGACGGACGTCGTGCCCGAGAAGGGGACGGGGGCGAAGCGGCTGCTGATCGCAATGCCGGCCGAGCCGGTGACGGTGTCCGCGACGACGTTGTCCTCGATGCGGTTGGAGTTGCCTCCGTAGATCGCGGCCGCGTTCGCGAGCAGCGGGGAGGTGACGGTGTTGAAGCGGAACGCGCTGTTGGTGACCGCCTGGCCTTCGGAGAACATCGCGAGACCGTCGTCACCGGTGTTGCGGACGCTGGTGTTCCACAGCTCGGTGTCGGTGGTGCCCTTGTGCAGGTTCACTCCGTCCGCGAAGGTGTCGCGGATCCGCAGGCCGGACACGTACAGGCCCTTGGTGGGAGCGTCGATCCACAGGCCGACCTTGGTGTGCTCGATCCAGACGTTCTGGACCGTGGAACCGCTGCCGAAGTCGCCCTCGATCGCGGTGTCGAAGTTCGCGTCGTCGCGGTACGAGACGTCACCCTCGATGGCCAGGTCCTGGACCGTGCTGGTGCCGCCCTGGCCGAAGAGGCCGCCCTTGCCGTTGCTGCCGCGCAGGATCGTGGACCACTCGCCGGCGCCTCGGAAGGCGATTCCGGTGAGGTTGACGTGTCCGGAGATGTTGTACGTACCGGCGGGCAGCCAGAGGCCCTTGCCCTGCGACTTCGCCGTGGAGACGGCGGAGTTGAGGGAGGACGTGTCGTCGCCGGAGTCGTTCGGGGTGACGCCGAGCGTCGTCGCGGAGACGAAGCCGGAAGCGGGCATCGTGCGGTCCGCCGCGACCGTCTCCGTCTCGACCAGGTCCAGGGTGTACGAGGCCGCGCTGTCGTCCGCGTCCTTCTGAAACTTCAGGACGGTCCCGGCGGGCAGCGTGGAGCCGAGCTTGATGTGCGTCTCGTCGAAGAAGTGGTGGGGCGAGCCCTGGGAGGGGGTGTTGGTGTAGGGGTAAGTGCCGTACACCCAGCTGTACTTGGAGCTCAGGTCGACATTGCGCAGCTGCGTGGAGCCGGAGTAGAGGCTGAGCGTCGCGGAGATGCCGGTGCCGGCCGCGTTGTCGGGGATCGAGTAGCGCAGGGTCAGGGCGTTGGCCGGCTTGGTGAGCGTGACCTGGACGTACTCACCGGTCGCGTCGAGGACGACCGCCTTGCGGCCGGATGCCTCGGAGGCGACGGAGAGGTAGGTGCGGTCGGGGCCGATGGCTGAGGCGTTGGTGGAGCCGGACTCCGCCTCGTAGGAGGTGTACGGGAGCGTCGCGCCGCGTGTGGCGTTCGCTGTCGATCCGGTGACGGTGATGCCGTCCAGCAGGAGGGCGCCGTTGTCGCCCGACTCGGTGCGCAGAGTCAGGGTGTTGAGGCCGGCGCGCAGCGGGGCGTCGGTGGAGACGGTCACCCAGGCGCCGGAGGAAGCGGGCAGGGTCAGCGTGCGGACCTTGTCGCCGTTGGCGGTCAGGGTGATCGTGGCGGCGGAGGAGCCGGTGGTGCGGTAGCGGACGATCACCGGGTACGTCGTGGCGGTGGCGCCGCTGACCGAGAAGACGGCGCGGGCCCCGGCGGCGGTGAAGCCGGTGAGGTAGCCGTTGCCCTCGTAGCCCGTCGTGGTGGTGGCCTTGGCCGCGCCGCCGGAGAAGTAGGCGTCCTCGGCCTGGTGGGTGAGGGTGGTCGGGCCGGGGGCCGAGGGGGTGGTGGGCGCGAGACTGTCGATGTTGACGTTGCCGCTGTCGGACGTGGTGAAGGTCAGCGCGATCGTGTTGGCGCCCTTCGCGAAGGTGGCCGCCTCGTCGTGCGTGGTCCAGGTGTCCCAGTTCGCGGTCGGCGGGAGGCTGATCTGGCGGACCTTCGAGCCGTTGACGTACAGGCTCAGCGTCATGGTCGCGGTGGTGCCGTTCGCGTACCTGATGCTGACCGAACCGTCGCCCGCGGCGGCTGAGGTGACGGCGAAGCTGGTCGAGGCGTTGCCCTTGTTGCCGTCGGTGTAGCCGCCGACGAAGCCCGTGCCGGTGTAGCCGGGGTGCTCGGTGGAGACGGCCGCGCCTCCCGAGAGCTGGGCCGATTCGGCTTCGAGCGCGGCTGCGGCGTGCGCCTGCTGCCCGTACACGAAGAAGGTGCAGAGGAGGGCGAGCAGCAGGGGGAGCGCGAGGAGTCTGCTGCCCTGGCGGGGTCTGCTGGATATCGGAGACACGACGGTGTGCCCTTTCGGGTGGTGGGGGGAGGTGCAGGGGTGGGAGGCGCGGATCAGCCCTTGAGGCTGCCCGCGGTGAGGCCCGCGATGATGTGCCGCTGGAAGACCAGGAAGAGGACGAGCAGCGGGATGCTCGCCATGACCATTCCTGCCAGGAGTTGGTTGGCCGGCATGTCCTCCGCCAGCGCGTTCAGGGCCACGGTGATGGGCCGCTTCGCGGGGTCGGGCAGGACGAGCATCGGCCAGAGGAAGTCCTTCCAGACCCCGACGACCGCGAAGATCGACACCACGGCGAGCACCGGGCGCGACAGCGGGAGCACCACCGAGACGAGGACCCTGAGGGTGCCCGCGCCGTCGATGCGGGCCGAGTCGAGGAGTTCGGCGGGGATCTGGTCGAAGAACCGCTTGAGAATGAAGATGTTGAATGCGTTGGCGGTGGCCGGAAGCCAGATCGCCCAGGGGGAGTTGATCAGGTTGGCGTGGATGATCGGCACGTCCACGACGGTCAGATACGTCGGCACGAGCAGCGCCGAGACCGGCAGCATCAGGGTCGCCAGCATCATCCCGAGCACCACGTTCCCCAGCACCGGGCGGAGCTTGGAGAGCGCGTACGCCGCCGAGACGTCCACGACCAGCTGGAAGAACAGGGCGCCGAAGGCCAGGATCAGGGTGTTCAGGAAGTAGTGACCGAGGCCGACGCTCGACCAGGCATCCGTGTAGGCCTCCGGGTGGAAGGACTTGGGGAGCGGGGTCGGGTTCGGGTCGGCGAGCTCGCCCGAGGACCTGAGTGCGCCGGTCGCCATCCAGTACAGCGGGAAGACGAAGGCGATCGTGAAGCCGACGAGGGTCGAGCCGAGGATGAAGCGGTAGAGGAGCCGGCCGGTGCGGCGGGTCATCTCGGTGGGTGCGATGAGCGTGCGCTCGGTGGAGGTGGGTGCGGCAGCCATGGTGGTCGGTTCCTCTCAGCCCTTGGTCCGGGTCAGGCGCAGATAGACGAGGGCGAAGAGGCCGAGCACCACGAAGAGCACGGTGCTCATGGCGCTGGCCAGGCCGAAGTCGTTGTAGACGAAGGCGTAGCGGTAGAGGAGGAGCATGACGGTGACGGTCGCCTCGTTCGGGCCGCCGCCGGTGAGCACGAACGGCTCGACGAAGACCTGCATGGTCCCGATGATCTGGAGCAGCAGCGTGATCATCAGGATGAAGCGCATCTGCGGCAGGGTGACGTGCCACAGCCGCTGCCGTACGGACGCGCCGTCGAGCTCCGCGGCCTCGTACAGCTCGCCGGGAATCCCGCCGAGGGCGGCCAGGTAGATCAGCGTGGTGGTGCCCATGTTGGCCCAGGTGGAGACCAGGACCAGCGAGACCATCGCCATGTTCTCCGACTCCAGCCACTGCTGGACGGGGAGGTGGAAGATCTCCAGCACGTTGTTGAAGAGGCCGGGGCCCGGATCGTAGAACCAGCGCCACAGCAGCATCGTCACGATCGGCGGGAGCATCACCGGGAGGTAGACGGTCATCCGCAGATACGCGCGCCCGTGGCGGAACTCGTTGAGGACCACGGCGGTCAGGAAGGGCGCAGCGAAGCCGAAGACCAGGGCGAGCAGGGTGAAGTAGCCGGTGTTGCGCCAGGCGGTGACGAAGAGCGGGTCGTCGAAGAGCCGCTGGTAGTTGTCCAGGCCCACCCACTGGGCCGGCTCGGCGAAGTTGACCTGCTGGAAGCCGAGCAGCGCACCGCGCACGATCGGGTACCAGGAGAACACCGCGAACAGGACGACGCCCGCGCCGAGGAAGAGATACGCGACGAGGTTCTCGCGGATGCGGCGTGCCAGACGCCCGGGTGCGGCGGGCGCGGAGGGCGTGCGGGCCTTCTTGGCCGTCCGCCGGGTGGCCGGCGCGGTCGCGGGCCGGAGGTCTTGAGCCGTCATGGGGGTGTGCTTCCTGCTGTGGGGTGGTGAACCGGGGGCGGCTGAGCGGGGCAGTGCTGTGCCGCCCCCGGCCGGTCTCTCTCAGGTCGGTGCGCCGCTCACTTGACCGTGGCGAGCACGCCGTTGACCTTCTTCTCGGCGTCCGCGAGGAGCTTGTCGATGTCCGCGTCCTTCTTGGTGAGCACGGACTGCATCACGCCGTCGAGGATCGTGTAGATCTGCTGGGCGTTGGGCGGCTCGACCTTCGTCTGCACCTGGGAGTTGCGGTCGATGAAGGGCTTGTAGTTGCCGACCGGGGTGTTGGCGTACTTGGCGCGGATCTCGTCGATCTTCGCCTGGGTCGCGCCGGCGAACAGGCGCGGCTGCGGCAGACCGATCGGGACGCCGTCGGTCTTGGCGCGCTTGCTGTCGACCTCGTCGCGCTCGGGGCTGCGCAGGTACTTCCACTGCACCCAGGTCAGACCGGCCTTGATCTTCTCGGGCGAGGCCTTGGGGTTGAACATGAAGCCGTCGCCGCCGCCGAGGGTCGCGGTGCCGGGCAGCGCGGTCAGGCCGTAGTCGTCGTACTTGCGCTCGAACTGCTTGACGATGGTCGGGATGTTGTCGGGCCCTGCCATGTACATCCCGAGCTTGCCCGCGCCCATCATCTTCTGGACGTCGGCTATCTCCAGGAGCTGTCGGGTGCCCATGGAGTTGTCGGTCCACCGCATGTCGTGGAGCATCTGGAGGGACTTGCGGCCGGCGTCGCTGTTGAACGCGGCCTTCCACGTGGAGCCGTCCTTGGTGGCGACGTCACCGCCCATGGAGTAGATCCATGAGGTGAGGTGCCAGCCGCCCTGGTTGTTCTTGCTGTAGTCGGCGTAGCCCACCGTGCCGTTGCCGAGGGCGCTGATCGCCTTGGCCGCCGTACGGGCCTCGTCCCATGTCGTCGGCGGCTTGTCGGGGTCGAGTCCCGCGCGCTTGAACAGGGCCCGGTTGTAGACGAGTCCGAGGGAGTAGTTGCCGGTCGGCAGGCCGTAGATCTTGCCGTCGGCGCCGGTGAAGACCTTCTGCAGCGAGGGATCGATGTCCTTGGCGTACGGGACGTCCGCGATGTACTTGCTGATGTCGGCGGCCTGGTGGCGCTGGATGAGACCCGCCGGGTCGGTGAAGTAGACGTAGTACACGTCCTCCAGCTGGCCGCCCGCCAGCTTGGCGGAGAACGTCTTGGGGTCCATCAGGCCCTCGCGGGCATCGATCTTGATCTTCGGGTGGCTCTTCTCGAAGGCGGCGACGTCCTCCTCGAAGTTCTTGCGGTCGACGGTCTGCGTCTTGGGCGGCAGCCCGTTCACGGAGATCGTCACCACGCCGTTCTTGTCCACGCCTGACGTGGTGGACGCACCGCCGCAGGCGGTGAGGCCGAGAGCCAGGGCTCCGGTGACGAGGGAGCCGAGAACCTGACGCCTGCTGAGGCCGTGCGTGCCATCCATGCGGATCGTGCCTTCCTGGGATCGACGGCGGGGCCGAGGACCCCGAGCGCTTGAACTGCGCTGAAGGTAGAAGCGCGTTACGCAAGAAGTCAATCAGTCTGCGCAAAAAATCAACGAGAGATATACCGGGAGGTCGAACTGCGGACGATGAGCTCGGTGTCGAACATCATCAGGTCGTTTGCAACCGCGTGGCCGTTGATCTGCTCGGCAAGTGAGGCGACGACCGCCGTCGCCATCGCCTGGATCGGCTGCCGCGCGGTCGTCAGCGGAGGGTCCGTGGCCACCATGAACGGGGAATCGTCGAAGCCGACGACGGAGAGATCCTCCGGTACCCGCAGCCCCTGCCGGCGCGCTCCGCGGACCACGCCGAGCGCCAGTGCGTCGCTGGCGCAAACGACGGCGGTGACCCCTTCGGCGAGCAGTCGGGGCAGTGCGGTCGCGCCGCCCTCCATCGTGAACAGCGCGTGCGCCACGAGCCGGCGCCAGTCGTCGGCGGCGATCCCGATGCGGCTGCAGAAGGCTGCGTAACCTGCGAGTTTACGAGCCGACGGCACATGTCCGAGGGGCCCGAGCACCATGCCGATCCGCTCGTGGCCCAGTGCGGAGAGGTGGTTGAGGGCCTGCTGGGCGGAGTGGGCGTCGTCCACCCGCACCTGGGACACCCCCGGGTTCTCGTCCGCGGCGTTCAGCAGGACCATCGGCACCTTGCGCTGCCGCAGGACGCGGCCGTGCTCGGGGCCCGCGTCCGCGTAGCTGGCGCCGATGAAGACGATGCCGCCGATGTTCTGCTCCAGGAGCATCTCGATGTAGTGCGCCTCGGAGACCCCGTCGGCGGTCCTGGTGCACAGGACGGGTATGAGCC
Organism: Streptomyces sp. NPDC050738; assembly: GCF_040654175.1. NCBI lineage: Bacteria > Bacillati > Actinomycetota > Actinomycetes > Kitasatosporales > Streptomycetaceae > Streptomyces > Streptomyces sp. NPDC050738. The sequence continues at coordinate 80,498 of NZ_JBFAHN010000008.1, forward strand.
CGCGCTTGTTGAGCAGTCCGCACAGGGCCTCCGCGAAGGCGGAGAAGATGGGATTCTGCAGGTCGGGGACCACCAGCCCGATGAGGGCCGCGCGCTCGCGGCGGAAGGAGCGGGGGCGCTCGATACCGCAGACGTCCAGGGCGCTCAGCACCGCGTCCCGGGTCGAACTCGCCACGTCGGGGCTCTCGTTGAGGACTCGGCTCACCGTCGCCTCGCTGACACCCGCGTACTCGGCCACTCGGAGCAATCGTCGATTCGTCACGGGCACACTCTACAAACGACTACGCAAAAATGAAGATCAGTTGCGCAAAAATCTGACGAACCCTGTTTCGGCACAGGCAAAAGCGGCCCGTGCGCCCCGTTGCAGGGAGGGGAGCGCACAGGCCGCGGACCGGGGGACCGGGGGACCGGGAGACCGGGGGGTTACGGAACTACTGGAGATGCCACTTCTGGTTGGCGGCGCCCGTGCAGCTCCAGATCTGGGCCCGGGCGCCGTTCGCGGACGAGTTGTCGGTGACGTCCAGGCACTTGTTCGCCGCCGTGTTCACCACGTCGCCGGTGCCCGGGTTGTACGTCCACTGCTGTGCGCCGCTGCCGTTGCAGTCGTACAGCTGGACCTTTGCTCCGTTCGCCGTCGAGGCCGAGGTGACGTCGAGGCACTTGCCCAGCGCGCGGACCGAGGAGTCCGTGCCCACCGTCCACTGCTGGGCGGTGGATCCGTTGCAGTCGTAGAGCTGGACCGCGGCCCCGTTGGCCGAGGAGCCGCCCGCCACGTCCAGGCACTTGCCGCCCAGGCCGGTGAGGGCGCCCGTCGTGCCCGAGCCGCCTCCCGTGCCCTGCGTGCCCGACCAGGTGAAGGTGGCCGATGTCTTGCCGGGGAGCGAGTAAGTGGCGTGCTGGCCGCCCCAGTTGATGGTCACCGTCTTGGCCGCGGAGGCGTCGTTGTACGCGATCAGGGCCTTCGAGCCGTCCGTGTTGCGCCAGGCCACATTGGGGACCGAGGTGCTGGCGCTGGAGGAGATGCGGCTCGCTCCCGGGCGTACGAACTTCGTGAGGTGGCCCATCGTGTAGTACTCGACGGTGTAGTCGACCGTGCCGCTCGCGCCGTCCCCGTTGTGGACCGTGACCAGGCCCGTGCAGGTGCCGCAGCCGCCGTTGTGCGGGCCCATGTTCTGGTCGACGGCCAGGGACCATTTCGTCACCGACTTCGCCCAGTTGCGGGTGTAATCGATGATGTTGTTCATGTCCTCGCGCTGCTGGTTGGCGATCCAGGTGCCGCCCGAGTGCTCGGTGCCGAAGGCGTCCATCGACGGGTACTGGTTGTGGACCGAGGTCTGCTTGGCGATGTCGCCGCCGTAGCCGTGCCAGGCGACCCCGCCGAAGTTCGGGTGGGAGCGTACCGCCGCGTCGTCGACCGTGGGGGCGGCGTAGGAGTCGTACTGGTCCCAGTTCCAGTCCAGGGCGAGGGCTTTGGTGGAGAGGCCGGCCGCCTGGAGCTTGGGGAGGAGCTCGGACTTGGTGAAGTACGCCAGGCCCGAGCCGTTCCAGCTCATCGAGGGGTAACCGCCGCAGCACGTCGGCTCGTTCTGGGCGGAGACGTAGTCGACGGGGATGCCCTGGTCGCGATAGGCCTGGAGGTATTTCACGAAGTAGTTTGCGTACGCCCCGTAGTTCTCCGCCTTCAGCCAGCCGCCGTTGAGCGTGCCGCTGTCCTTCATCCAGGCGGGCGCCGTCCACGGGGAGGCCATCGTGGTGAGCGCCGGGTTGATCTGCTTGGCCTGCTTGGTCAGCGGGAGAACGTCCGCCAGATCATGTGCGATCGAGAACTTGGCAAGCGTCGGGTCGCTCTGGCCGGCCGCCACGTCGTCGTACGTGTAGCCGGAGCGGGCCAGGTCGGACGCGCCCATCGGGTTGCGGATGAACGACAGGCCGATGCCGTTCGTGGGGGAGAAGAGCTTCTGCATGGTGGCGTCGCGGGTCGCCTGGGAGAGCGCCCCGCTGCTCTTCATCAGCCAGGCCGCCGTGTCCGTGAAGGACGCGCCGCCGCCGGTGAACGTCTGGTAGCGGGTGTTCTCGTCGACGGAGATGTTCTCGCCGCTGCCGCCGGTGCCCGACTGGAAGCTGACGGGGGTCTGCTGCTGCAGACCGCGGGTGACATGGCGGCCGCCGGAGTCGTCCGTGGTCGTCAGCCAGATGTTCACCGGTTCGTTCGCGGCCGACGCGCTGGATGTGGAGAGGGCCGTGAGGCCGGCGCCGGCCAGCGCTCCGGCCAGCAGGATCCGGGTCAGCCGCCCGGTTCGGCTTGGTCTGTTCATGACAGTCGCTCCTCTGGCAGAGGTGAGGGAGGTGCCAAGGACTGGGGCTGAGGCGTGAGTGAACTGGTCCTGCGGGCGGCCGTCAAGAGGCCTCGCACGTTCAAGAAGTGAACGAATAACCCCGCTGGCCTGCCCGGGAGTTGGGTCTGGACCAATTCCTGTGTGAAGTATTGACGGCACCTTGGGGGTGAGTTTTACTCCTGCCACTGCCGCCGGTACCGGTTCCGGAACCGGTACCGGGATGTCCCGTGCACCACCTGTGCACCACCCGTCCGACCTCAACGTGGAGGCCCGATGCGCGTCACCATCGCCGATGTCGCCCGAGCGGCGGGCGTCAGCAAGACGACCGTGTCCCGGGTCATCAACACCAAGGGCGAGGTGGACGGTTCGACCGCGGCGCGTGTTCGGGAGGTGATCGCTTCCCTGGGCTACGTACCGAGCTCGGGTGCCGTCGGTCTCGCCCGCGGCAACAGCCGCACCATCGGCATGCTGGTGCCCTCGCTCACCTGGCCCTGGATGGGCGAGGTGCTGCAGGGCGTCGTCGACACCGTCGAAGCCGCCGGATACGGGCTGCTGCTCTTCACCATCAACCGCGGTGAGGAGTCGGTCCTCCGCTTCACCAGCCAGGTCTCGGCCCGCGCCTTCGACGGACTGCTCGTCGTCGAACCCGAGAACACGCTCGACAAGATCACCGAACTGCACCGGAAGGGCCTCCCGGTCGTGCTGATCGACGACCGCGGCCACCACCCCGAATTTCCCTCCGTCGTGACCACCAACCGCGAAGGAGGCGCGTCCGCCGCCCGCCATCTGCAGGCAGCCGGACGCAGCAAGCCCCTGGTCATCACCGGTCCTTCCCACTTCGGCTGTACGCGGGAGCGGCTCGGCGGATTCCGTGACGTACTCCCGCAGGCGCTGGTCGCCCAAGGGGACTTCACCGAAGAGGCCGGCCGCCGCGCCATCGAGCAACTCGTGGCGGACGGCGTCGAGTTCGACGCGGTCTTCGCGCACAACGACGTCAGCGCGTCAGGTGCGCTGCGTGCGCTGCGCGCGGCCGGCCGCAGCGTCCCCGACGACGTCGCCGTGGTCGGCTTCGACGACATCCCGATGGCCCGGCACACCGAGCCCCCGCTCACCACCGTCCGCCAGCCCACCCGGGAGATGGGCGAGACGGCGGCGCGGATTCTGCTCGGACACCTCGGCGGTACGCCCGCGCCGGACGACCCGGTCGTACTGCCCACCGAGCTGGTCGTCCGCAGCTCGGCCCCGTAACCCGCGGCCGGACAGCGCGGCACCCGGCCGCGCGCCCGCCACCCCCGCCCCACGCACCGCACTTGACCGCACCCGCGCACCGCACCCGCGCACCGCACCTGTCACCGCAGGTCCGCTTCGCCCTGCCCGAGCACGTCACGCCCCAGCCCCTTCATGGAGTCGCCATGTCCGCATTCCCGCAGTCCCGGAGAGTCCGGGCGGTAGCCGCCGCCGCCATCATGGTGGCCCTCGCCGCCGGATGCTCCGACGCCAACAGCAAGAACAACTCCTCCAAGGGCGGGGCCGGCGCGAGCGGCGTACTGACCCTCGGCAAGCCCGACGGGCCGCAGACCAACAACAGCAACCCCTTCCTCGCCACCTCGGCCGCCGCCACCCTCGGCTACCGCGTCATGGTCTACGAGCCCCTCGCCATGACCAACCGCATCAAGCCGGCCGACAAGGCCAAGCCGTGGCTGGCGACCGACTGGAAGTGGGAGTCGAACTTCACCAAGGTCACCTTCACCCTCGACCCCAAGGCCAAGTGGGCCGACGGCAAGCCGCTGACCGCCGAGGACGTCGCCTTCACCTTCAACTTCCTCAAGGAGCACAAGGCGCTCAACGCCGACGGCGTGCCCTATGACGGAGTGGCCGTCCAGGGCAAGCAGGTCGTGCTGACCTTCAAGGACTCGCAGTTCGTCAACCAGAACAAGATCATTCAGCAGTACATCGTGCCCAAGCACATCTGGGCCTCCATCAAGAACCCGGAGACCTTCCCCAACCGCACACCGGTCGGCTCGGGCCCGTACCAGCTGAAGTCCTTCACCCCGCAGACCACGACCCTCACCGCCACCCCCAACTACTGGAAGGGTGCGACCAAGGTCAAGGAGCTGCGCTACACCGCGTACAACGACAACAGCGCGGCGACGACGGCGCTGGCCAGCGGCAAGGTCGAGTGGTCGTTCGTCTTCATGCCGAACTACAAGCAGCTCTACATCGCCAAGGACCCCAAGAACCACAAGCTCTGGTTCCCCTCCGGCCTCGGCATCCACGGCCTGTGGTTCAACACCGCCCGCAAGCCCTTCGACAATCCGGCGCTGCGCAAGGCCATGGCGATGGTCGTCGACCGCAACGCCATCTACGTCCAGGCCGAGTCGACCCTCTACCCGGAGATCACCAACCCGACCGGCATCCCGCTGCCCGCCGGTGACCCCTTCCTCGCGCCCGAATACAAGAGCGCCACCACCAAGCCCGATGTGGCCGGCGCCAAGAAGATCCTCGAAGAGGCAGGCTTCAAGCTCGACGGCGGAAAGCTGAAGGACCCGAGCGGCAAGGCGGTCAGCCTCACCTTCACCGACCCGGCCGGCTGGAACGACTACATCACCGGTCTGTCGATCATCAAGGACAACATCAAGCAGCTCGGCATCGACGCCAAGGTCAAGACGCAGACCGCTGACGCGTGGGGCGTGGACGTCGCCAACGGCAACTTCGACGCCACCCTGCACTGGACCAACAGCGGTGCGACGCCGTACGACATGTACCAGAACATCATGGACGGCGTGCTGCTCCAGCCCATCGGGAAGCCGTCCCAGACGGGCAACTTCGGCCGCTTCAACAGCCCCGAAGCCACCAAGGCGCTGAAGGACTACGCCAACGCGACGGAGGACGCGGCGCGCACCACCGCCATGAACACCCTCCAGAAGATCATGGTCGAGCAGGCGCCGATGATCCCGACGGCCGCGGCCCCCATCGGAGCCGAGTACTCCACCAAGAACTGGGTGGGCTGGCCGACCGAGGCCGACCCCTACGCCCCGCCGCAGCACACCCAGCCGACCGCGCTGGAGATCGTGCTGAACCTCAAGCCCGCCAAGTAAGCACAGAGCACGGAGTTACGGAGGGCGGGGCGACCGGCCATGACCGACCAACCACAGCAAGAGACGATCGTGCTCGAAGCACGCGGAGTCACCAAGCACTTCACCGTACGCAGGACGGGCCGCGACGTCGCGAAGCGCAGCCGCCGCAGCGTCCACGCCGTCGACGACGTCTCGCTGCAGCTGCGGCGCGGCACGGTGACGGCACTGGTGGGGGAGTCGGGCTCCGGAAAATCCACCGTCGCCCGGCTGCTCGCCCAGCTGTATCCGCTCACCAAGGGCGAGATACGGCTGGAGGGCACCGCGGTGAAGGCAGGCCGCGGCCGGTCCTTCCGTCGCTACGTACGCCAGGTCCAGCTCATCTTCCAGGACCCCTTCGCCTCCCTGAACCCGGTGCACACCGTGCGCTACCACCTCACCCGCGCCCTGAAGATCCACGGCAGGGCGGGCAGCGGCGAGGAGGAGCTGGAGCAGAACCTGGCAGCCCTGCTGGAACGGGTCCAACTCACGCCTCCCCAGCGGTTCCTGGACAAGTTCCCGCACGAGCTGTCCGGCGGTCAGCGCCAGCGCGTGGCCATCGCCCGCGCGCTCGGCGCCGACCCGAAGGTCCTCCTCGCCGACGAGCCCGTCTCGATGCTCGACGTCTCCATCCGTCTCGGGGTCCTCAACCTCCTCAAGGACCTCAAGGACCGCCTCCACCTCGCCATCCTCTACATCACCCACGACATCGCATCGGCCCGCTACTTCGCGGACACGACGCTGGTGATGTACGCGGGCCGGATCGTCGAGGGCGGCGACAGCGAGACGGTCACCCAGCACCCCGCCCACCCCTACACCCAGCTCCTCATCGCCTCGGCGCCCGACCCCGACCGGGTCGTCGCCGAGGAGGAACAGGAGGAGACCGGAAGCGGCGAGCCCCCGTCGCTGATCGCCCCGCCGGCGGGCTGCCGCTTCCACCCCCGCTGTCCCAAGGCCATGGAGCGCTGCACCACCGAACTCCCGCCGCGCTTCGACCTGGCGGACGGCCAGTGGGCGGCCTGCTGGCTGTACGAGAACTCCGGCTCGACCGCGACCGAGCAGGAGGAGGTGTCCGCGAAGTGAAGTACCTCCTGCAGCGCATCGCCTTCTACGCCGTCACCGCGTGGGCCGCGATCACCATCAACTTCTTCATCCCGCGCATCATGCCGGGCGACCCCATCCAGGCCCTCCTCGCCCGATTCCAGGGCCAGTTGGACACCAGCGCGATCGCCTCGCTCCAGGCACTCTTCGGCCTCGACAAGCACCAGTCGCTCTGGCAGCAGTACACCGACTACTGGTCGCATCTCCTCGACGGCGACCTCGGCCTGTCCTTCACCAACTTCCCCACCCCGGTCAGCGAGATCATCGCCCAGTCGCTGCCCTGGACCCTGGCGCTCGTCGGAGTCACGACGCTGATCAGCTTCCTGCTCGGCACCGGCATCGGCGTCTTCACCGGCTGGCGCCGCGGCTCGTGGATGGACAGCCTGCTGCCCGTCACCACGTTCATCTCCGCCATCCCCTACTTCTGGCTCGGCCTCATCGCCATCGCGCTCTTCGCGGTGAAGTGGCCGCTGTTCCCCGAGTCGGGCGGCTTCGACAACTCCCTCGTACCCGCCTTCGACTGGCCGTTCATCTCCAGCGCGCTCTACCACGGAGCGCTGCCTGGCCTGACGATCGTGCTCAGCGCGATGGCCGGCTGGATCCTCGGCATGCGCAACATGATGGTGACGGTGTCCTCCGAGGACTACGTCATGGTCGCCCAGGCCAAGGGCCTCTCCGAGCGCCGCGTGATGTTCAGCTACGCGGCCCGCAACGCGGTCCTGCCCAACATCTCCGGCTTCGCGCTCTCGCTGGGCTTCATCGTCGGCGGCACGCTGCTGGTCGAGATGGTCTTCTCGTACCCCGGCATCGGCTTCAAGCTCTTCGAGGCCGTCGGAGGCAAGGACTATCCGCTGATGCAGGGCATCTTCCTGATCATCACGCTCTCGGTCCTCGCCGCGAATCTCCTCGCCGACATCGTCTACATGCTCCTCGACCCCCGTACCCGAAGGGAGGCCTGAGGACATGGCCGTCACCGCTGCCGAGGTCGCCGTACTGGATGCGGTCGAGACCCCGCCGTCCGCCAAGCGCAGATTCCGTTTCCTGCGCGGCCGCAAGACCGTCGTCGGCTTCGCGATCCTCGGATTCTTCGTGCTCATCGCGATCGCCGGCCCGTGGCTGGCGCCGTACGACCCGGACAAGATGGGCCCCGAACTGCTCCAGGCGCCTTCCGCTTCCCACTGGTTCGGTACGACACAGACCGGCCAGGACGTCCTGTCGCAGATCCTCGTCGGGACGCGGGGTGTGCTGATCGTCGGCTTCGTCGCCGGGGCCTTCGCCACCGTGATGTCCGTGCTGGTCGGGGTGAGCGCGGGCTTCCTGGGCGGAGTCGCGGACGAAATCCTCTCCGCGCTCTCCAACATCTTCCTGGTCATCCCCGGACTGCCGCTGATCATCATCGTCGCGAGCTTCGTCGAGGACACGAGCAATCTGCTGATCGCGACGGTCATCGCGGTCACGTCCTGGGCGTGGGGGGCGCGGGTGCTGCGCGCCCAGACGCTGTCGCTGCGCAGACGGGACTACGTCGAGGCGGCGCGCGCCACCGGGGAGTCGACGTGGCGGATCATCCTCTTCGAGATCCTGCCGAACCTGACGGCGGTGATCGCGTCGGGATTCGTCGGCACGGTCATCTTCGCGATCCTCTCCGAGATCACCCTCGCCTTCATCGGGGTCGCCGACATCTCCGACTGGAACTGGGGGACGGTGCTCTTCTGGGCGCAGTCCAACCAGGCGCTGGCGCAGGGCGCCTGGTGGTGGTTCGTGCCGGCAGGGCTGTGCATCGCGCTGCTCGGGATGTCCCTCGCCCTCATCAACTTCGGGATCGACGAATTCGTCAATCCGCGGCTGCGTACGGAGACGGGCGCGTCGAAGAAGGTACGTATGCGAGTCGGCTTCACGCCGGTGAACCGCACCACGAAGGAGCCCAGGGCATGACCAGCGAGCCCATTCTCAGCATCCGTGGCCTCAACGTCGACTACGGCACCGGGCAGGACGCGGTGCACGCCCTGCGCGACATCGACCTCACACTGCACCGGGGCGAAGTCCTGGGCCTGGCAGGCGAGTCGGGCTCGGGGAAGTCGACCCTGGCGTACGCGGTCACCCGGCTGCTCTCCCCGCCGGGTGTCATCACGGGCGGCGAGGTCCGGTACCACCGTGTGACGGACCCCGACCCGGTGGACATCCTGGCGCTGTCGGCACGGGAGCTGCGGGCGTTCCGCTGGCAGGAGCTGTCGATCGTCTTCCAGGGCGCGATGAACTCCCTGAATCCGGTGCACACGGTGCACAGTCAGCTGACGGACGTCCTGAAGGCACACCGCCCGGAGACCAAGCGCGCCGAGCGCACGGCGCGGGCGACCGAGCTGCTCGCTCTGGTGGGGATCTCGGCGGACCGGCTGGGCGCGTATCCGCACCAGCTGTCCGGGGGGATGCGGCAGCGCGTGATGATCGCGATGGCGCTCGCGCTGGACCCGGAGATCGTCATCATGGACGAGCCGACGACGGCGCTGGACGTGGTGATGCAGCGGCAGATCCTGCGCCAACTGGTGAAGCTGAAGGCCGAGTTGTCCTTCTCGGTCATCTTCATCACGCATGACATCTCGCTGCTGATCGAGTTCTCGGACCGGATCGCGATCATGTACGGGGGCCGGATCGTGGAGGAGGCGGCGTCGGCGGAGATCTACCGCGATGCGCACCACCCGTACAGCGACGGCCTGTTGCACTCCTTCCCGGCGCTGCACGGGCCGCGGCGCGAGCTGTCGGGGATTCCGGGGTCGCCGCCGCATCTGGCCGCGATGCCGGCGGGCTGTGCGTTTCATCCGCGGTGCGGGAAGGCGTTCGAGCCGTGCGGGACACAGGTGCCGGTGCTGGCGGCTCCGCCGGGGGACGGGTCGCGGACGGTGGCGTGCTGGTTGCATCAGGATGCGGCGGTGGGGGCTGCGGCCGGCCCGTGACGCGGGGGCCGGCCGGCCCCCTGCACCTGTGAGCCCTGTTCAGCAAATCGAGCCCGTCCGGCGTTTGAGGACACGCGGCCGGAGGTCGCGTGCGGGGGCGCAGGGGGCGAAGCCCCGCACACCGGGGCGACCCCCGTCAACTGCCGCTTCCGTCAGGGGGTCTGGGGCGCAGCCCCCCCCACGCGGCGGAGCCGCAGAGTGTCACGTGGCAGGGCTGAGGGGCGGGGTGGGGGAAGGCCCGCGCAGCGGCGCCCCCGCCGGCCCCCGCCTCCACCGCCCTCACCCCCGCCTTCGCCCACCCCACCTCCCAGGAGAAACCAGAACCATGACCGACCAAGCCGTCACCCCCCGCCCCTACGCCCGCGCCATCACCCCCGCCCCCGTCCTCGGCCTCCCGGCCGACTTCCGCTGGGGCGTGGCCACCGCCGCGTACCAGATCGAGGGTGCGGCCGCCGAAGACGGCCGCACCCCCTCCATCTGGGACACCTACTGCCGCACCCCCGGCATGGTCGTCCGCGGCGAGAACGGCGACACGGCCTGCGACCACTACCACCGCATGCCCGACGACGTGCAGCTCATCTCCGACCTCTCCGTCGACACCTACCGCTTCTCGCTCGCCTGGCCCCGCATCCAGCCCGGCGGCCGCGGCCCCGCCAACCTCAAGGGCCTCGACTTCTACAAGCGCCTTCTCGACGAGCTCGAGTCCCGCTCGATCACCCCCTGGATCACCCTCTACCACTGGGACCTCCCCCAGGAACTGGAGGACGCGGGCGGCTGGCCGGCCCGCGACACGGCCTACCGTTTCGCCGAGTACGCCGCCCTCGCCTACGACGCCCTCGGCGACCGCGTAAAGCACTGGACCACCCTCAACGAGCCCTGGTGCTCGGCGATGCTGGGTTACGCGTACGGCGCCCAGGCCCCCGGCCGCAAGAACCTCGGCGACGCGATGGGCGCGGTCCACCACCTCCTCCTGGGCCACGGCCTCGCCGCCCAGCACCTCCGCGAGAGCGCCGCCACCAAGAACCAGGACCTCGAACTCGGCATCACCCTCAACCTCGGCACCGCCACCCCCGAGACCGACAGCCCCGAGGACGCCGAGGCCTGCCGCCGCGCCGACGGCATGGGCCGCCGCCTCTACCTGGACCCGGTCACGAAGGGCGCCTACCCCGCGGACGTCCTCGCCGACCTCGCTCTCCGCGATATCGAACTCCCCGTCCAGCAGGGCGACTTGGAGATCATCTCCACCCCCCTGGACGTCCTCGGCGTCAACTTCTACCGCGGCACGCTCTTCTCCGGCGTCACCGAAGACGGCTCACCCCTCGACGCCGAAGGCTTCCCCGTCACCCGAGGCATCGAGCGCGACCTCCCCCGTACCGCCATGGACTGGGAGATCACGCCCACCGCCCTCACCGACCTCCTCCTGCGCCTGCAGAAGGACTACGGCCTGCCCACCGTGATCACCGAGAACGGCGCCGCCTTCGACGACGAGGTCGCCCCCGACGGCTCGGTCCACGACGCGGACCGCACCACCTACCTCGCCGACCACATCGCCGCCGTCGCCGACGCCCGTACCCAAGGGGCCGACGTACGCGGCTACTTCGCCTGGTCGCTGCTCGACAACTTCGAGTGGTCCTACGGCTACGACAAGCGCTTCGGCATCGTCCGTGTCGACTACGAGACGCAGGAGCGCACTCTCAAGGACAGTGCCAAGTGGTACCGCGACACCATTCGTCTCACTCGTGACAACTGAGGAGCCGCACATGCCTCGCACACGTACGAGATCCAGATCCAGGACGGCGGCGCTCGCAACAGCCGCCCTCCTGGCGGCCTTTCTCCCCTTTACGGGAAGCAGTGCCGCCGCGGACGACCCGGCCCCCGTCCCGGTGGACCGTTTCGAGGGCGAGGTCCCCTTCGCGAGCCCGCCCGCCGAAGGCGTCTTCACCTGGGGAGGCAGCTCCACGGACAACCCCACCCTCGCCCTCAAGGACCGCGCGGACGCCCCCGAGGGCGCCAAGGCCCTCGAAGGCACGTACAACATCTCGGCCTACGGCGGCTTCTCGCACGACTTCGCCTTCGACCAGCCCGCCCACGACTGGACGGCCTCCAAGGGCATTCGCTTCTGGTGGTACGGCCAGAACACCGCACCTCTCCCGCCCGGATCCGGCAAGAAGATCAACTTCGAGATCAAGGACGGCGGCGCCAACGGCGAGGCCTCCGAGCTCTGGACCACGTCCTTCACGGACGACTGGGAGGGCTGGCACCAGGTCGAGATCCCGTTCGCGGACTTCGTCTACCGCACCGACTACCAGCCGGTCGGCGGCATCGACCACATCCTGAACCTCGACAAGATGTGGGGCTACGCGCTCACGCTGCCCACCGGCGCGCCCGGCCAATTCGCGCTGGACAACGTCGAGTTGTACGGAAAGGCCGACCCGTCCCTGAAGGTCGGCGTCGTCACGGACGCGGCGGTCTACCCGGTGAAGGAGGGTGCCTCCGCGCACATCAAGATCTCCCTGGCCACCACCGCATCGGCCCCCACCGAGGAGCCGGTCACGGTCGCGTACACGACCGAAGGCGGCACGGCGGACCCGGCCAAGGACTACACGCCGACCTCGGGCACGGTCACCTTCCCGGCCGGATCGCCCTCCGGCGCATCCCAGTCGATCACGGTGGCCACCACCAAGGACAGGACGGCCGAGGAAGCCGAGACGATCCCGCTGAAGCTCACGGTCACCGGCGCGAAGCCCCCGCTGGAGACCCCGCAGGCAGTGATCGACGCACACGACCTCCCGTACCTCAATCCGCGTCTCCCCATCAAGAAGCGCGTGGCGGACCTCCTCGCCCGCATGTCCCCGGCCGAAAAGGCCGGCCAGATGACGCAGGCCGAGCGCAACGCCCTCAAGTCCCAGGGGGACATAGCGAGTTACGACCTCGGCTCGCTGCTCTCCGGCGGCGGCTCGGTCCCGACCCCGAACACGCCCGAAGCCTGGGCGAAGATGGTCGACTCGTACCAGCTGCGCGCGCAGGCGACCCGCTTCCAGATCCCGCTGATCTACGGCGTGGACGCGGTGCACGGCCACAACAACGTCATCGGCTCGACGATCATGCCGCACAACATCGGTCTCGGAGCGACCCGCGACCCGGCGCTCGCCGAGAAGACCGGCGCGGTGACGGCGGGCGAGGTGCGCGCCACCGGCATCCCGTGGGACTTCGCCCCCTGCCTGTGCGTCGCGCGCGACGAGCGCTGGGGCCGCACGTACGAGTCGTACGGCGAGGACCCGGCGCTGGTCTCCTCCCTCGAAACGGTGATCCAGGGCATGCAGGGCCGCGCCGACGGCAAGGACCTCTCCCGCAACGACAAGGTCCTGGCGACGGCGAAGCACTTCGTGGGTGACGGCGGTACGGAGTACGGCTCGTCGACGACAGGCTCGTACCCGATCGACCAGGGCGTCACCAAGGTCACCCGCCAGGAACTGGAGGCGGTGCACCTCGCCCCCTTCGCCGACGCGGTCAAGCGCGGCATCGGTACGGTCATGCCGTCCTACTCCTCGCTCGACATCCTCGGCGACGACGAGGGCCCGGTGAAGATGCACGCCAACGCTGCAATGATCAATGGGGTGTTGAAGGACCGGATGGGCTTCAAGGGCTTCGTCATCAGCGACTGGCAGGCCATCGACCAGATCCCCGGCGACTACCCGAGCGACGTCCGAACGTCCATCAACGCGGGCCTCGACATGATCATGGTCCCGACGGACTACCCGACCTTCACCGCGACCCTCCAGAACGAGGTGAAGGAAGGCCGGATCGCCCAGTCCCGGATCGACGACGCGGTGACCCGCATCCTCACCCAGAAGTTCCAGCTGGGCCTCTTCGAGAAGCCGTACGCGGACACGACGAACCTCGCCGACGTGGGCTCGGCGGCCCACCGCGCGGTGGCCCGCACAGCAGCGGCCGAATCCCAGGTCCTCCTCAAGAACACCGGCAACATCCTCCCGCTGAAGCCTTCCCAGAAGGTCTACGTGGCCGGCAGCAATGCCGACGACCTGGGCAACCAGGCGGGCGGCTGGACGGTGACCTGGCAGGGCGGCTCGGGCAAGACGACAACCGGCACGACGATCCTGGACGGCATCAAGAAGGACACGACGACCGCGCCGACCTACTCCAAGGACGCATCGGCCCCCACCGAGGGTTACGACGTAGGTGTGGTGGTCGTGGGCGAGAAGCCCTACGCGGAAGGCATCGGCGACGTCGGCAACGGCCACACGCTCAGCCTCACCGCCGCCGACCAGGCGGCGATCGACAAGGTCTGCGCGGCGATGAAGTGCGCGGTCCTGATCGTCTCGGGCCGCCCGCAACTGATCGGCGACCAGCTCCCGAAGGCCGACGCACTGGTGGCCTCCTGGCTGCCGGGCACGGAGGGCGACGGAGTGGCGGACGTCCTCTACGGCAAGAAGGCCTTCACCGGCCAACTCCCGCTCACCTGGCCCAAGTCGGAGGCCCAGCTCCCGATCAACGTCGGCGACACCACGTACGACCCCCAGTTCCCGTACGGCTGGGGCCTGACCACCCTCAAGAAGACCCCGCCCGGCGGTGAGGTGACCCTGCGGGCCCTCGCACTCGCGGCGAACTTCGTGAAGGCGGACTCCCCGGCAGGCAAGGAGATCGCGACGGCGGCCCGCCAGATCGTCCAGCAAAAGATCGCGGACCACCTCACCCAGGCAACGTCCAAGCCCTTCGCGAACGCGGACCACCTGCTCCTGACGGGCGACCTGAAGGGAGCGATCACCCAACTCACGGCGGCCTACCGGGCGGCCTGACGCTCCACCGACGGGCGGCACTCCTCCTGGGGGTACCGCCCGTTCGTCATGCGCTCGGCCGCGGGCACAGGAAGAATCACCCAGCATGCGCCCGGACGACTGGCACCTCACCGAGGACCTCGACGACTTTCTCGCCCGCGCCGGAGACTTCCTCCGCTCGCGGCCCGCCCTGCACAACACACCGCTCACGGCGCTCGAGAAACTACGCACGAGCGGGACGGACGGACCAGGCGCCGGAGCCCCCCTCTTCGGACACCTGGAGTCTGAGGGCGAGGTCCGCGCCATTTTCTACCGCTGCCTTCCGGCGGCCTGAGCCTCACCCCCCTCACCCCGGAACACGCCGACACCCTCGCCGCCCGCCTGGCCGCACTCGGGTCCCAGCTCCCAGGCATCAGTGCGAGTCACAGCACAGCCGCTGCCTTCGCCGAGGCGTGGCAGCGTCACACCGGAGCAACCCCGACTCTCGGCACCCGGATTCGCCTCTACCGTCTCGGTACGCTCACCCCGCCAGAGCCGGTCCCGGAGGGCCGGGGCCGCGTCGTCGGTGAGCACGACCTCGGTCAACTCGTGGCCTGGTGCGGTGCGTTCTGTGAGACGGTCGGTGAACTCCCCACAGTGGACACGGCCTCCTGGCCCCGCTCACGCTTCGCCGACCGGCATTTCACCTTCTGGGAGACCCCGGACGGTGCCCCCGTTTCCATGGCGGCCGTGACGACAATGATCGCGGGCATGGTCCGGGTGGACCCCGTCTACACCCCGCCGCACCTCCGAGGTCACGGCTACGCGGGCGCGGTGACGGCCGAGGCGAGCCGGGCCGCACTGGCGGCGGGCGCCACGGACGTCGTGCTCTACGCCGACCCGGCCAATCCCACCAGCAACACTCTCTACCGCCGCATCGGGTACGTTCCGATCGCAGAGTGGGCCGTGTACGACTTCCCGGTCCCCGCAGTGGAAGGCAGCTGAGGTGGACATCGAACGGCCCCATGCCGCGATCGAGCTCCCCGAAGGGTCCTGGTGGGACTGGGATGTTCTCGCTTGGGACAGTGGTCGCTTCTTGCTTGCCGCCGGCAGTGATCTCACCTATCACCACGGGCTGGAGATGGCCTTTGCCGCACCGGTCTTCGTCAGCTGCCCGGCGGCCTTTCGCGATCCCGTCTTTCGCCCGCCCACGGCAGACGAGTTGTTGAAGGTCACGCGTCAGCTGGGTGAAAGACCGCCTGTGCTGGTCGCCTTCGAAGCGGACGCGGGCGGGTCGGAACCCGTCTCGTGCCTTGTCGCCGCCGAGCGGCTCGACATGGTGCAGGAGTCCGTCCTCAGGTATTCGCGAGAGGATGCTGCTCCTGGTCAACGGTTCGCTCCATGGGTTCAGCCGCCGGAGCGTTGACGATGCCGGGCGGGCGGCCGCCATCCGTGTGCGGAACCGGTCGTCTGCCTCGTATGCACAGAGCCACTGCCATGGGCAGCAGTTGCATTCCTGCGGCGGCCAGCAGTGCGCCCGGCAGCGACCAGGTGGCAAGGGGGCCCGCGACGCCCGCACCGATGGCGAACCCGGTGATCTTCAGGCTCGCACCCGTCGTGAAGATCTGCCCGCGCAGATGGTCCGGCGACTCCCGGTGGCGTACCGCGAACAGGGCCGTGAGCTGCGGGCCTTGGGCCGCGCCCGCGAGCGTCACCGCCGCGATGAGCAGCACCGGCTGGAGGGTGGCGGCCACGGTCAGGGCGGTGCCGAGCGCCAGTGCGCTCACTCGGATCACCTGGTCCGGGGATGCCATCACCCGGGGCGAGCGGGTGATGGCCGCATTCGCCGCCAGCGCGGCGACGGCGACGAGCGACAGGAGCAGCGCCCCGCGACCCGCACCACCCAGCACCTGCGCGCCCAGCAGTGGGCAGCACGCGACCAGCATGCCTTCGCTCAGGCAGGAGAGCACCGAGGTCACGGTCGCCCGCGCCAGCGGGCGCGAGTGCAGGACGGCGCGGAATCCGGCGGTGGGGGAGGCGCGCGGTGCGCGTGACTCGCGTGTACGGGTGCGGGGGAGGCCCCAAGCGGCGGGCAGTGCACAGCAGATGAGGGCGGCGGCGACGGCCACCCCGGCCGGTGCCCCGGCGAGGCTCGCTACGAGACCGGCGGCGGCCGGGCCCAGCAGCCCGGCCACGTTGAAGGTCATCGCGTCGACCGCGTTCGCGCGCGGCAGTCTCTCCGGGCTTACGGCGCCCGGGAGTTGGGCGGTCCAGCCTCCCGACAGTGCGGGCCCGAGCAGCCCCGCGCCCGCCGCGACGAGGACGGTGGCTGCGACGGGCGCACGGCCCAGCATGGCCAGGATGACGACGAGCGCCCCCGCGTACCCGCCCAGCGCTCCGGCCAGCAGCCGCCCGGGCCGCTCGGCGCGGTCGAGCAGCATCCCGAAGACCGGCCCGCCGACGGCCGCCGACACCATCAGCCCGGCCAGGAGCGTGGACGCCGCCGAGGCCGAGCCCGTGGCGGCGAGACCGGCGAGGAGCAGGGCGGGGCCCGACATCTCGTCGCCGGTGCGGGCGAGGGCGGCACCGGCGGCGTACGACCACATTCCGTAACGCTTACTCATTCCGCTGACGTTACGCAGGTAACTCAAACATCATCAAGATGCGTTACATTGACCGGGTGCTGACCTCGAACTCCACAGCCCGGCGTACTGCCGACCTGGTCAACGTCCTGAGTCAGGAGCCTGCCACCCCTGACACAGTCGCCGACGTCCTGCGCGAGCACGGCGAGAGCGGCCCCCTCGACCTCTCACCGGACGACATCACCGCGATGCGCAAGGCTGCCGAGGCCTTGCGTGAGGTCTTCGCGGCTCCCACCACGGACGCCGCAGCCGAGGCCCTCAACCGCCTCCTCCGCAAGAGCCCCGGCCGCCTCCGCCTCACCGCTCACCACGGCACGACCCCCTGGCATCCCCACCTGGACCGCGACGACGACGCCCCCTGGGGCGAGTGGCTCCTCGCCTCCTCCTGCCTGGCCCTCGCCGTCCTCATCTGGGACGGCCAGCGCCCACCCGGCGGCATCTGCGCCTCGCCGACCTGTGCGAACGTCTACCTCACCCTGGGCAGCGGCCCGCCCCGCCGCTTCTGCTCCCGCCGCTGCGCCACCCGCGAGCGGGTGGCCGCCCACCGCAGGAAGTCTCAGTAGGCCAGAAGATCAGAACGTCACGGCGGCCCACACCACGGCCCCCGCGACAGCCGCCGCGTAACACCCCACCGCAGCGCGCACGGCCCGCAGCCGCGCCGCCCCGCTCCACCGCGTACGGCTCAACACCCAGGCCAGCACCGGCAGTACGAGCACCGCATGCAGGCTCACCCCGTGCAATGGCTTGAAGGGGGCGGTCGAGTCGTACGCGGCGAGCTGATGCCCCGTCCGCGTCAGATACACCCCGTGCCCGATCATCACCGCACCCGAGGCGAGCGCCACCAGCAGGATGGCGAATCCGGCCCGTACGGCCACCGCCATCCCCACGGGCCCACCCGGCTCGCGGCGGAACGAGGCGACAGCGAAGGCGGTCAGCACCACCACGAGCACCCCGCCGCCCACCGCCAGCGCCATCGAGACCACCGAGTTGAACGAGGTCTCCATGTCCAGGTGCGAGGGCACATGCCGCCACGCCTGCAGGGTGATGCCCCCGACCTCCAGCACACAGTCGGCGGCGAAGACGACGAGCAGCACGGCCCGCACCCGCTCGCTCATCCTCACGTACGACGTGACCCAGGTGATCGCCGCCAGCGTCAGCCCGAAGGAGACCCCGAAGGTGAAGGGCTTGCGCCAGGAGACGGGCCCGTTCCACGGCCCGCCGTCGACGAAGAAGACGCCCAGATGAAAGAGGCCGGAGGCGACGAGGGCGGCGGCCACGGCGTAGCAGAGACGTTCGCTCGGACGATTCATACGGGCCAGCATGGCGAGGACCTGCCACCCCCGGCGTCGCCCCGCCGGAGGCGATTCCCGTACGCCCCCGGGAGTATCCGCGCGTATCCGCCTCAGCCCCCGGCGTTGCGCCCGCTCGGCCCGATCCGCTCGGTCGGCCCCCCGAAGGGCAGATACGTGGACCGCGACGCCAGCAGCCACACCCCGTCGACGCACCGGAACGTGTCCTCGTAGTGCCCGACGTTCGCGGGCAGCCGGGGCGGCAGCATGCCGCCGCTGTACCCGTCGACCCGGTACGTGGCGAAGTACGAGACCGCGCTCGCGACCGTCGCGGACTCCACCGTCACCAGCACATTGCTGCACATCCGCCGCGAGAGCCGGTCGTCGGGCCGGGACCCGAAGTAACTCCGCAGCTCCTCGCGCCCCTTGACGAACCGGTCGCCGTGCGGCCACTCCCAGACACCGTCGGAGGTGAAGAGCTCCGCCACGGTGCTCGGATTCCCCAGATCGAGCCGGTGCAGGAATTCGACGATCAGCCGCTCGCAGGCGCGCTCGGCGAGAAGACGCTCAACCGGATCCATCTCCGTTTTCTAGCAGCCCGGTTCAGCCACGAACAGCGCTTTTCAGCTGAGCCCGCAGATCCAGTGCGACCCGGTCGGCGGCCTCGTCCGTCAGAGCCTCCGCGCCGGACTTCCCCAGCAACTGGAAGATGCCTCCGCCCCGCAGCCCAGGTCCGAGATCGGCAGCGCGCGGCACGACATGAAAGTGCACGTGCGCGTACCCCTCCTGCTCGGCGAACTGCACCACATACGTCTTCGCGCACCCGGTCACCGCCCGCAGCGCCCGCGAGAGCCGCACCTGCCACAGCCCGAGCGAGCCGGCTTCCGCATCGGTCAGTTCGTGTACGGCCGTGACATGCCGTCGCGGTACGAGCACCAGCCACCCGGGCAGCGAGGTCCCCGTGGCGTGGGCGACCCGCCAGTGCGCATCGGACCCGATGAGCTCGCGGGGCGGCAACACCCCGAAAGCGGCCTCGTGTTCACAGCTGTAACACCCACCGTTCGGCACAGTCACACCGCCAACGTACGCCCTCTGGCCAACGCGCGTAGATCTCGGGCACCATCTCTCCTTGCACCACCTGCACAGCAGCCCCACAGGCAGCACGGTCAACAGCAGGAGGGTTCCCCCATGAAGCTCCGCTCGGTCCTCAGCACTCTCGCCCTCGTCCTCGGCGTGCTCTTCGCACCCGGTGTCGGCGTCCTCGGCGGCGCGTCCGACGCCTACGCCGCCACGAAGATCAGCCAGGCCACCGGCGAGTCCATGTTCCGCTCGGTCGGCATCACCTGGTCGTCGTCGGGCGGCTGCACCAACCGCAACAACTCCACCTGTACGTCGTTCGACCAGCTCAACCTCGCCACCGCCCAGGGCGCGCAGACCCTGAAGCGGGCGACCGGCTGCGCGATGAACATCACCGGCGGCACCGAGACGGGCCACGCCAGCGGCACGTACTCGCACTGGAACGGCTACAAGCTCGACATCGGCAAGAACACCTGCCTCAACAACTACATCCACAGCGCCTTCACCTACGCGGGCCTGCGCGGTGACGGTTACCCGATGTACAAGTCGGGCTCAGGGAACATCTACACCGACGAGGGCAACCACTGGGACGTCCTCTACTACAACTGCGGTGGCTGCTAGCGGACATGGACATGAGAAGGCCCCGGACTCCTCGCGGAGTCCGGGGCCTTCGTGCGTACGCCGGCGGGTCAGGCCTGCGGGGCCGCGGCCTTGATCGCCGAGATGTCGAAGGTCAGCTTGACCTTGTCGCTGACCATGACGCCACCGGTCTCCAGCGCCGCGTTCCAGGTCAGGCCCCAGTCGGAGCGCAGGATCGTCGCGCTGCCCTCGAAGCCGACGCGCTCGTTGCCGTACGGGTCGGTCGCGGTGCCGTTGAACTCGAGGTCGATCGCGAGCGGCTTGGTGACGTCCTTGATGGTGAGGTCGCCGGTGATCCGGTACGCGTCGCCGCCGAGCTGCTCGGCCTGCGTCGAGCGGAAGGTCATCTGCGGGAACTTCTCCGCGTCGAAGAAGTCCGCGCTGCGCAGGTGGCCGTCGCGGTCCGCGATGCCCGTATCGATGGTCTCGATCGAGACGTCGATGGAGGCGGTCGAGCGGGACGGGTCGGCGCCGTCGAGGTGCAGCGTGCCCTCGTGGCCGCCGAAGGAGCCACGGACGTTGGTGACCATCGCGTGGCGCACGGTGAAGCCGATGGAGCTGTGGGCCGGGTCGATCGTGTAGTCGCCGGTCAGGGCGGCCAGTGCGGGGTCCACGGGGAGGGCGGCGGTCGCGGCCTCGGCAGCGGGCTGGTTCTTGCGGTTGAACAGAGCCATGGCTCCTCCTCGGTGGGGACGGGGTTCAAGGTCGTTTAACCTTCAACGAGATCGACTATAGACCTCTTTGGTTCAAAGTTCAACAACGTCACCCGATCGGGTTGTGCGTGTTTCGCGAGTGGACGCGACGTGCAGCCTGGACTGTGCACCTGAAACTGGACAGTCCAGGCTGAAGGTTTTACGGTGGGAACCATGAACGAGAGCGTTGACAGTCGCAGCGCCGCCCCCGCCGTCACCCCTTCTGCGGCCCCCTCCGAACTGGCGGTCCGTGCGGCAGGCGATGTGTGGGTGGTGGTCGGCCGTCTGGTCCGCCGGCTCAGGGAGCTGTCGGGCGACGGGGCCCTCACCCCTTCACAGGCATCCGTCCTCATGCGACTGGGCAAGAAGGGCCCGGCCTCGGCCAGCGACCTGGCGGCGGCGGAGCGCATCCGCCCCCAGTCGGCGGCAAAGATCGTGGCGGCGCTGGAGGCCGCCGGTCTGGTGGAGCGCAGCCCGGACCCCGACGACGGTCGGCGCCAGCTCGTCGACCTCACCGACGCGGGCCGCGAACAGTTCCAGGGCGACCGCAAGGCCCGCCAGGAGTGGCTGGTGCGCGCGCTGGAGGAACACTGCAGCGAGGACCAGCTGCGTACGGTCGTCGAGGTGATGGCGCTGCTCGACGACGTCGCGCAGTCATGACGGCCATCACCGGCCGGATACGCGCCCTGCGCCGCACCGGCGCCCAGGAACCGGGCGGCTTCAACCGCAAGCTGCTCGCCCCGATGATGCTCGGCTCCGTGCTGAACCCCATCAACTCCTCCATGCTCGCAGTGGCGTTGATCCCCATCGGCCAGGCGTTCGGCGTCCCGCCGTCGCAGACGGCCTGGCTGGTCTCGGGGCTCTATCTCGCCACCGCCGTCGGCCAGCCGGTCATCGGCCGGCTCGTCGACACGTACGGGCCTCGCCTGCTCTACCTCGTGGGCACCTCACTGGTCGGCGTCGCGGGCCTGCTCGGGGTTCTCGCCCCCAGCCTCTGGGTGCTGGTGCTCTCCCGGGTGCTGCTCGGATTCGGCACCTCGGCCGCGTACCCGGCCTCGATGTTCCTGCTGCGCAGCGAATCCGACCGCACCGGAATGAAGAGCCCCGCCGGCATCCTGGCCGCCCTGTCGATCTCCAACCAGGTGGTCGCGGTGATCGGCCCGACGCTGGGCGGACTGCTCATCGGGGCGGGTGGCTGGCACCTGATCTTCGGCATCAACATCCCCTTGTCGGCGGCCTGTCTGGTCCTGGGCGTACGGCGACTGCCCCGGCGGACGGCCACGTCCGGTGCGCAGAAGGCCGAGAGCGTCGATGTGCCCGGCATGGCGCTGTTCGCGGGGATGCTCACCGCTTTCATGCTCTTCCTGATGGACCTGGAGCTCTCCCACTGGTATCTGGTGGCGCTCGGCGCCGTCCTGGGTGCGGGCTTCGCGATGCGTGAACTGCGCGTCCCGCGGCCCTTCATAGACCTGCGGGTGCTGAGCGGCAACGCCCCGCTGCTCGCCACCTACATCCGTCAGCTCCTGGCCTACGTCACCTCGTACGCCTTCCTCTACGGCTTCACCCAGTGGCTCGAGGAGGGCCGCTCGCTGAGCGCGTCGACCGCCGGGCTCCTCCTGCTGCCGATGTCGCTGGCCGCGATGGCCGTCACCGCGCTCACCGGCCGGCGCGCGGAGGTGCGCCACAAGCTCCTCATCGGCGGCATCGTGCAGATCGCCGCCTGTGCGGCCCTGCTGCTCGTCGGCTCCGGCAGCCCGCTGTGGCTGCTGATCGTGATCGGTGCGCTCGTCGGCGTCCCGCAGGGACTCAACGGGCTCGCCAACCAGAACGCCCTCTACGCCCAGGCCGACCCGGCCCGCATGGGCTCGTCCGCCGGCCTGCTGCGCACCTTCATGTACGTCGGCGCGCTGCTGGCCTCCGCCGCCAACGCCCTGTTCTTCAAGGGCGGCGCGGACACCGCAGGACTCCACGACCTCAGCGTGTTCCTGCTGGTCGTCGCCTGCCTCTTCCTCGCCGTGAGCGCGGCGGACCGCTCGCTGCGCCGCATCGGCCACGCCCAGTAGCACCCACCACGCCCCCGGAGAGAGCACAGCCATGTCACCCACCGCGCTCGACCCCACCACCGCGCTCGTCCTCATCGACCTGCAGAACGGTGTACTCGCCGCCACCGGAGCCCCGTACTCCACCACCGACGTCCTGGCCCGATCGGTCGAGCTGGCCGACGCCTTCCGCGCCCGTGACCTGCCGGTCGTTCTCGTACGGGCCTCCTTCGCGCCCGACCGGGCCGACCGCGTCCCCGGCCGCACCGCCACCCCCTCCCACCTGGCGGCCACCCTGCCCGAGGGCTGGGACGTCATCGTGGACGCCCTCGCCGGACACCCCGGCGACATCACCGTGACCAAGCGCAACTGGGGCGCGTTCTACGGCACCGACCTCGACCTGCAGCTGCGCCGCCGGGGCATCACCCAGATCGTCCTGGCCGGCATCGCCACCACCGCCGGCGTGGAGTCCACCGCCCGTGCCGCCCACGAACACGGCTACCACCTCACCCTGGTCACCGACGCCATGACCGACCGGGACGCCGACGCCCACCGCCACACCACCGAACGGATCTTCCCCCGGCTCGGCGAGACCGGCACCACCGCCGAGGTGCTCGACCTGCTGGCCAAGGCCACCGTATGAGCGCCCTGACGAAGGTCCTCACCCCGCTGGGCCGCCTCCTCAGGAACCACCGGGCCGACGAGGCGCACAGCATCCGCAACGCCCCCGCCCTCGCGAGCGGCACCCCGATCGACTTCTCCAGCCCCGCCTTCGCGCACGGACAGCCGATCCCCGTCCGGCACGCCGGCAAGGGACACGGCCCGAACCTCTCCCCGGCCCTGCGCTGGGGCCAGGTGCCCGCGTCGACCCGCCAACTCCTCATCGTGATGGAGGACGTCGACGTCCCGATGAGCCGGCCGATCATCCACTTCGCCGCACTGGTCCCGGTGGAGACGACGGAGATCGACGAGGGCGCGCTGACGCGCGACAGCACCCAGGTCAGATACGTCCCCGCGGCCTTCCGCCGCACCGGCTACCAAGGTCCGGGCGCCCTGCCGGGACACGGCGTGCACCGCTACGGCTTCCACCTGTACGCACTCGACAAGGCGATCCCCGCCGACGTCGAACTCCGCAGCGTGGAGGCACTGCTCCCGGCCATCGAGGGCCATGTCGTCGCCGCCGGATTCTTCGAAGGGACCCAGGAGAACTAGCCGGGACGGGCCGGAGGCCACTTGGACTTCCGTACGGCGGTTGTTGGACTGCCGCTGCCGGGAAGGCGGTTGGCCGTTGACCGGGGTGCGGCGGCGCGGCTAGATCAGTGCTCATGCCTCGAAGATTCCGTGCGGCGTGTGCCCTCGCCGCCGCCTCATCCGCCGTATTCGCCCTGGTCGGACCCGCCCTCCCGGCGGCGGCAGCGGCCCCCGTGTCCGCTGCCGCCGCCGGGGAGGCCGTCATCGGCTCGCCGCAGCTGTCGGTGGCCGTCGCCAAGGACTTCCCACGCGTCGTCTCGTACACCGACAGGGGAACAGGCGCGACCCTCCTCGGCAGTACGAAGCCGGTCACCGAGGTCACCCTCAACGGCAAGGCCTACCCGGTACAGCTCAAGGGCGACCCCGTCGTCACCGCCGCGAGCGCCCGCTACAGCCTCACTTTCACCGGCCTCGACGGAGTCGAGATCGACGCGACGCTCTCGGTCGCGGGGCGTGCCACCACCTTCAAGGTCACCGCCGTACGCGACACCGAGGCGTTCCGGGTCGGCACCATCGACATCCCCGGCCACGACCTGGTCTCCGTCTCCAGTACGGACACGGGCGCGGCCACCGCCTTCACCCGGCTCGACAACGACTCCACGCGGACCGCCGACGTGTTCGGCAAGGTCACGGGCGGGACGGCGCCCGACGCCGCTCCCGTCGGCGCGACGTACGCGATCGTCAACACGGGCGGGCTCGCCGCGGCCGTCGAGTCCAACTCCAGCTACGACAAGCCCAGCGGCGCGACCGGCGGCGACGAGGCCCGCTTCTGGCACCAGGCCCGCAAGGACGCGGACGGCTCCGTGCGCGTCGGCGTCTGGTCGGGGCAGTGGACGTACCGGGGGAGCGGCGCACCGGCCCCCGAGACCGGCAACAACCTCCCCTGGGCCAAGGTCGTCGTCACCCCTGACGCCAACGGCGACGGCGCGGTCGACTGGCAGGACGGCGCGGTGGCCTTCCGCACCATCGGCATCAAGCCCAAGGGCGGCGATCAGACGCCCGACCGGGTCATCACCCACATCCCGTTCAACTTCGCCAGCCAGGCCACGCACCCCTTCCTGCGCACTCTCGACGACGTCAAGCGGATCTCGCTCTCGACGGACGGGCTCGGGCAGATGGCGCTGCTCAAGGGGTACGCGTCCGAGGGCCACGACTCCGCCCACCCCGACTACTTCGACATCAACAAGCGGGCGGGCGGCCTCAAGGACCTCAACACCCTGCTCAAGGACGGCAAGAAGTGGGGCGCCACGTTCGGCGCGCACATCAACGCCACCGAGGCGTACCCGGTCGCGACGACCTTCGACGACGCTCTCGTCAACAAGAACTCGCCCGGCTGGAACTGGCTCGACCAGAGCTACTACATCGACCAGCGCCGCGACGTGAACAGCGGGAACCTCACCGCGCGCCTGAAGAAGCTGCGCGACGAGACGGACTCCAACCTCTCGATGCTGTACGTCGACGTGTACTACACGCACGGCTGGATCGCCGACAAGACGATGCAGTCCATCCAGGGCCAGGGCTGGAACGTCGCCTCCGAGTGGGCCGACAAGTTCGAGCGCGGCTCGCTCTGGTCGCACTGGGCCAATGACCTGGACTACGGCGGCCCCACCGACAAGGGCCTCAACTCCAAGATCATCCGGTTCATCCGCAACGACGAGAAGGACGTCTGGAACAACGACCCGGTCCTCGGCCAGACCGCCATCGACGAGTTCGAGGGCTGGACGGGCGAGACGGACTGGACGAAGTTCACGGACAACGTCTGGCAGCGCGACCTGCCCGCCAAGTACCTCCAGCACCAGAAGATCACCCGCTGGGACGGCAACGACATCACGTTCACGGGCGGTGTGACCGGCACGGTCGAGAACGGCAAGCGCACGTTCTACGACGACGGCCGCAAGGTCCTCGACGGTACGATCTACCTCCTCCCGTGGGACGGCGGCAAGAAGCTCTACCACTACAACAAGGCTGGTGGTACGAGCAGTTGGACCGTCCCGAACGGCTCGTACACCGTCTATAAGCTCACGGACAACGGCCGTCAGAAGGTTGCGACGGTCCGCCCCGTGGGCGGAAAGATCACGCTGACCGCGGCCGCGGGCCAGGCGTACGTCCTCTACCCGGACCACGCCCCGAAGGCCGCCGCCCCCCAGTGGGGCGAGGGCACCAAGGTCCAGGACCCGGGCTTCAACGACGCCCGGCTCGGTGACTGGGACGCGACAGGCACCGTCGTACGCGACACGGACAGCCAGGGCCGCAACAGCGCGAAGCTCTCCGGCGACGCCGCCGCCGCGGTCTCCCAGCGCATCGACGGCCTGACCCCCAGCAAGCGCTACACGGCCTCCGCGTGGGTGGAGGTCGAGCCGGGCAAGGCGCGCCGTACGACGCTCTCCGCCGGTGGGCAGCAGGTGACGGTCGAGCGCTCTACGGTCGAGAACAACCTGGCGGCATCGGACTGGCACGGGACGTACTTCCAGCGGGCCAAGGTGAACTTCACGGCGCCCAGGAACGGCCGCGCGACCCTCAAGATCGAGGCAACAAAGGGTAGTTCGGCCGCGTCGGTCCGCCTCGACGACATCCGCCTGATCGAGAACGCCCCGGCCACCAAGCCAGGAACCGTCTCCTACGAGGACTTCGAAGCCGTCGACCAGGGCTGGGGCCCGTTCATCAAGGGCGACTCGGGCGGCTCCAACGACCCGCGCACCCACATCGCCCAGCTCCACGCCCCCTACACGCAGGCCGGCTGGAACGGGAAGCTCATCGACGACGTCATCGGCGGCGGCGAGTCCCTCAAGTCCCATGAGGAGAACGCAGGCCTGGTCTACCGCACGGCGCCCTCGACGGTCCCGATGACGGACGGCCACACGTACAAGGTCGAATTCGACTACCAGTCGAGCCACGCCGCCGCCTATGAGTGGGTCACCGGCTACGACCGTACGAACGCGGCAGGCGGCTCCGTCGAGACCCGGCAGACCCCGCTCGGCCGGCAGCGCACCACGGCCCACTTCGCCGAGACCGTCACGGCGGGCTGCGGCGACACCTTCACCGGCCTGCGCAAGCGCGACGACGCCCCCGAGGGTGCGGACTTCGTCCTGGACGGCTTCACGGTGACGGACCTGGGTCCGGCCGCCGAGAAGGCGGCGTGCGGCACGCTCACCGTCGACCCGGCCGAGCAGACGCTGGAGCCCGGCGCGAAGAACAAG
The DNA here is from genome assembly GCF_040654175.1 of Streptomyces sp. NPDC050738. Classification (NCBI taxonomy): domain Bacteria; kingdom Bacillati; phylum Actinomycetota; class Actinomycetes; order Kitasatosporales; family Streptomycetaceae; genus Streptomyces; species Streptomyces sp. NPDC050738. The sequence continues at coordinate 107,597 of NZ_JBFAHN010000008.1, forward strand.
GTGACGGCGACGTTCAGCAACGACGAGGCGACGGCGGCGACGCACGTGTCCGTCTCCCTGACGCTCCCCGCAGGCTGGACGGCCGAGCCGTCGGGCCCGGTCGCCTTCGACTCGGTGGCACCGGGTGCACAGGTGACGGGGACGTGGCAGGTGACACCGCCGGTGGATGCCAAGTACCAGGCGTACGAGCTGAGTTCGGCGGCGGAGTACAAGGTCGAAGGTTCTCCGAGGGCCCTGTCGGCGACGACATCGGTACGCACCCTCCCGCCGCCGCCCACCGTCGACACCTGGGCCAGTGACATGGACTGGACGTCGATGGAGAACGGCTGGGGCCCGGCCGAGAAGGACATGGAGAACGGAGACCAGGCGGCGGGCGACGGGACACCGCTGAAGATCGGCGGCATCTCGTACGAGAAGGGCCTCGGCACGCACGCCCCCGCCAGGATCCGCTACTTCCTGGGCGGCAAGTGCACGAGCTTCACGGCGGAGGTGGGGGTCGACGACGCCCAGCCGACGCGGGGGAGCGTGCAGTACAGCGTCCTGTCGGACGGCACGCAGAAGGTGCAGTCACCGGTGCTGAAGGCGGTCGACCCGGCGTGGTCGCTGACGGCGGACGTCACGGGGGCCAAGTACGTGGACCTGGTGGTCGGCGACGGCGGCGACGGCAACGGAAACGACCACGCGGACTGGGGCAACGCGAAGTTCCACTGCGGGTCGTAGACGCGGTCGGCGGGGGTTCGGGGGCGCCGCTCCCGAACCCCCGCTCCATCGATTTCTCACGGCAACGCGTGCGAAACACACTGTCCCTACGGTCGCCCGTACACCGGTCATGGCTGCAACGGCCGGTGTGCGCACCGCGGCTCGGCGGCGGTGGCGCTAACCAGCCATCTTCCACCGAGTTTTCAGGGAGGAACGATGGCTGTGGTCACGCATGACCTCGCGCCCGTGCCGGTCCCGCACCCCGTCGACGTCCGGCCGCCCCTGCGCCGCCTGGTGCCGCTGAGTCTCCAGCATCTGCTCGTCGCGTACGCGGGCATGTCCACGATGCCGCTGCTCGTGGGCACCGCGCTCCACCTTCCCGAGGACCGCATACGGCTCCTCATCAGCGCCAATCTGCTGGTGAGCGGACTCGCCACGCTGCTGCAGTCGCTGGGGGTGAAGTGGTTCGGCGCGCGACTGCCGATCGTGATGGGGTCGACGTTCACCGCCATCACGCCCGCCGTCCTCATCGGCAAGGAGCACGGGCTCGCCGCCGTGTTCGGGGCCACGATCGTGTCCGGTCTGGTGACCGTGGCCGTCGCACCGTGGTTCGGGCGCTGGCTGCATCTCTTCCCGCCGCTGGTCACCGGCACCGTCATCGCCGTGATCGGCTTCTCGCTCGTGCCGTCCGCGGCAGGCCTCATCACCGGCGGGAACGGTGCGGGCGGCGGACGCGGGCTCGCCCTGGCGGCGGTGACCGTGCTGCTCGTCGTCCTCGTGGAGCGGCTCGCGCCGCCCGCGCTCGCCCGGTTCTCGGTGCTGGTCGCGATGTCCGTGGGGGCCCTGCTCGCCGTACCGCTCGGCCTGTTCGACGGCTCGGCCGTGAGGGACGCGGGCGTGGTGTCGGCGCCGGACCCGACCGCATTCGGAGCGCCCACCTTCATCGTTCCCGCGATCGCGGCGATGCTGGTCGTGCAGCTCGTGAACATGGTCGAGTCGGTCGGCGACACGCTCGCCGTCGGTCAGATCGTCGAACGCGGCGACGACGCGGCCACCGTGGTGAGGGCGTTGCGCGCGGACGGCGCCGCGACCGTGGTGTCCGGGGCGCTCGCATCCTTCCCCATCGTGACGTTCGGTCAGTCGGTGGGCCTGGTGAGCGTGACGCGCGTACGGAGCCGTCATGTCGTGGCGCTGTCAGGCCTGTTGATGGTGGTCCTGGCGTTCGTGCCCGTCCTGGGCGCGGCCGTCGCCGCCGTACCGGGACCCGTACTCGGCGGGGTCTCGCTCGTCATGTTCGGCATGGTCGGCGCGGTGGGTCTGCGCATCCTGGCACGGGCCGATCTCACCGACTCCCGGAATCTGCTGACCGCCGCGCTCGCCTTCGGGCTCGGCATGGTGCCGGTGGGCGCGCCGGACTTCTACGCCCCCCTCCCTTCGTACGCGCGCACGATCATGGAGAGCGGCATCGCCGTCACCGGGATCGTCGCCTTCGCGCTGAACCTGCTCTTCCATCACACCCCCCGCTCCCGTAAGGACCCCGTCGGATGACTCTCGACACGATCACCGACGTCACCGTCTACAGCGGGGGCAGCTGGCACACGGGCATGGACGTCCACTTGGCAGACGGAAGGATCCAGGCGCTCGTACCGGCAGGTGAACTCCCGTACGGACAGCGGGTCCTGGACGGATCCGGCGGCCACCTCGCACCCGGATTCGTCAATACGCACACGCATCTCTTCCAGGCGGGTCTGCGCGGCATCGGCGAGGGCCTGCCGCTGCTCGCCTGGCTCAGCGCCGTCGGAGAGGAAGCGGCGCTGCTGACTCCCGACCGGGCGTACGCGACCGCGACGGCCGCCGCCGCGGAGGCCCTGCGCAGCGGAACGACCACGCTCGTCGAGCACATGTGGCCGCACCCTTCCCCCGAGGTGCACGACGCCATCCTCCGGGCGCTGCGCGACAGCGGTATACGAGCCGTGCTGTGCCGGGGCGTCGCCGACCGCGCCGACCAGAGCCGGAAGTGGGGCTTCGACCCGCGCCTGATGCAGCCGGTCGACGAGGCGCTGGCGCACACGGACGAGCTGATCGCCGCAGCGCGCGGCAGCAGGGTCGACATCGGCATCGCGGTACCCAACCCGCGGTGCCTGACGCGGGAGGGGATGGCGGCCGTGCGCGCGTACGCCGATGAGCGCGCGCTCCCCGTCTCGCTGCACCTGCTGGAGACGGCGACGGACGACTCGATGTGCCGTGAGCACACCGGACTCGGCGCCGTCGCCTATCTGGAGCAGGCCGGTTTCCTGTGGGACCGGCTGCTCGCCGTGCACTGCGTGGAGCTGGACGCGGCCGGCCGCGCGACGCTCGCGCGGCACGGGGTCGGCGTCTCGTACAACCCGCTCAGCAACATGCGGCTCGGCAGCGGGATCGCCCCGGTGCCGGACATGCTGGCCGACGGCCTGCGGGTCGGGCTCGGGGTCGACGGCGCGGCCAGCAACGACACCCAGGACATGCTGGAGGCGCTGCGCATCGGGGCGTACCTTCAGCGCGCCGCGCAGCGCCGGGCCGATCTGCTCGGCTTCCCGGAGATGTTCGCGCTGGCCTCGAACGGCGCGAACCAGGTCCTCGGTCTGGAGGAGCGCCCGGACGGGGTGCGGGCCGGTATGCAGGCGGACCTCGTCCTGTACCGCTTCGACCGGGACTACGCCTGCCTTCCGGTACGTGACCCGGGGGCCACCCTGCTGACGTGCGCGAGCGGCAGGACCGTGGCGGCCGTCATGGTCGGGGGCGAGATTCTGGTACGTGACGGCGAGCATGTCCGCCTGCCTTCGGCGGAGTTGGGTGCCAGGCTCGCCTTTACGGCCGCGTAACACCGTGATCCCTGGCGGAAACACCCGCCGGGCAGGCTGAGCACATCGCGTACGGGTCCCGCCGCACCTGCGTTCCGGGGCCCGTGCCAGTCCACGGCGCCGGGCCCGCGAAGGGGCAACCGCCGCGACCGTGCCCGCGGACCTCTGAGTGCCGCGGTGGGGACAGCAGGGGCGGTGACTGCGTTCCGTACCCCACGATCGCTTCGAGGAGCGACAGACGCGATGAACGATACGACGTATCACCTTGCCGAACTGGCCAAGGAAACCCGCATGGGCGGGGCCGGAACCGAGACCTCCGCGCGGAAGATCCACCGGATCGACCTGAGTGACTTCGACGCCCGCAAGGCCGAGATCACCGAGGAGCTGTGGGCCGCCGCCACCGACATCGGCTTCTTCCAGCTGGTGAACCACGGCCTCGAACAGGACATGGTCGACGGGGCGTTCGCCGACGCCGAGCGCTTCTTCGCGCTCACGGAGGAGACCAAGGCGCGCCATGGCCTGAAGAAGGGGCTCAACTCGGGCTGGGAGTCCATGACTCAGGTCCGCCCGTCCACCGGGACGCCGGACCAGAAGGAGTCGTACCAGCTGACCCGCCCGCATATGGACGGGCTGTGGCCGGACGACGCGCTGCCCGGCTTCCGCGAGCGCGTGCTCGCCTTCGAGGCGAGCTGCCGAGAGCTGGCGATGCGGGTGCTGTCCTGCTTCGCCGACAAGCTCGGCCTGCCCGACGGATTCTTTGCCCGGGCCCACGACCCGGCGAGCCCCCAGTACCAGTCGACGCTGCGCATGCTGCACTACTTCGCCGTGCCCGAGGACACCGAGATCCCGGCCAATGTGTGGCGGGCGGGAGCGCACACGGACTTCGACTGCCTGACCCTGCTGTTCCAGCGGGCGGGGCAAGGCGGCCTGCAGGTGTGTCCGGGCAAGGAGGCCGAGGCACAGGAGTGGACGCCGGTCGAACCGGCCGACTCCGTGATCACCTGCAACATCGGCGACATGCTGATGCGCTGGAGCGACGACCGACTGCCGTCGAACTTCCACCGCGTGAAGTCCCCCGGCCCGGACGACGACCGGTCAGCGCGCTACAGCATCGCGTTCTTCGCACAGGCCGACCGGGATGTCGTGATCGAAAGCCCAGCCGGCCGCTATCCCCCGATCACGGCAGCGGACTACATCCAGCAGCGGATCAAGGCGAACTTCGCCGCCTGACGACACGGCCGGCACCACGCCGCTGGCCGCGAGCCCCCTGCCCGGCTGTCCGCTCGCGTACCCGATACCGGGGACGTAGCCCCGGCATCAGCAAAATCAAGCCCGTCCGGCGATTGAGGACACGCGGCCGAAGGTCGCGTACGGGGGTGCCGGGGGCGAAGCCCCTGCAAAGGCGGGGGCCGGGGCGCAGCCCGGCCACGCGGCGGAGCCGCAAAGTGTCACAGCGGGAAGGGGCGGGGTGGGGTGACCCCCTCCCCGCCCGACGCGGACCGCGCCTAGTGTTCGGGCCCACCCAGCACATCCAGAAGCATCGCCGCCCGATCCCGCCCCCACCCCACCGCATCGGGCCGCGTCTGCCAAGGCAGCGGCCCGCCCAGCGGCCGGTACTCCACCCCCAGCGCGTCCAACCGCTCCAGATGCCGCACCAACCGCCCCCCGAACTCCTTGAAGTCGCGCTCCCCGCCCGACCACACCGCCTCCGCGAAGGCGGACACCCGGGGAAACGCCAGGTAGTCGAGCCCCCGCGCCCCGTCCACCACCTCGGTCCACAACTGCGCCTGCCCGCCCAGCACATGCACCGCCTCCTCGGGCGTCAGCCCGGCCGGCACGGGCTCGAAGGCGTACGCGTCCTCGACCGTCGTCACGCACCCCACCCCGATCGGCTCGTCGGCCGACTCCGACTGCCGGAAGTCGAAGTACACATCGGTCAGCGGACACGCCACCACATCGTGCCCCGCCCGCGCCGCCGCGACCGCTCCCCGCGTCCCCCGCCACGACATCACCGTCGCGCCCTCCGCGAGCCCGCCCGCCAGGATCTCGTCCCAGCCCAGCAGCTTCCGGCCGCGCTCGGTCAGGAACGCGTCGAACTGCCGGATGTACCAGCTCTGCAGCGCGTCCTCGTCCGCGAGCCCCAGCTCCCGCATCCGCTCCTGGACCCGAGGGCTCTCCCGCCACTCCGCCTGTACGCATTCGTCCCCGCCCACGCACACATACGGCGAGGGGAAGAGATCGAGCACCTCCTCGTACACACCCTTGAAGAACTCCACGGTCGTGTCCTCGGCGTTCAGGACATGCCGCGCAGGCCCCCACGCCGTGCCGACCTCCACCCCACCCCCCGTGTTCCCCAGCTCGGGATAGGCCGCGATCGCCGCCTGCGTGTGCCCGGGAAGGTCGATTTCCGGTACGACGGTGATCGCCCGCTCCGCCGCGTACGCGACGATCTCGCGGATGTCCTCCTGGGTGTAGAACCCACCGTGCGGACGCCCGTCGAGCCGCCCGTGCTTCGACGAGCCGACCGTCGACTCGCGCCGCCACGACCCGGTCTCCGTCAGCCGCGGATAGCGCTTGATCTCGATGCGCCAGCCCTGGTCGTCCGTGAGATGCAGATGCAGCACGTTCAGCTTGTGCAGCGCCAACAGGTCGATGTACCTGAGCAGTTCGCGCTTGGGCAGGAACCGCCGCGCCACATCGATCAGCGTCCCCCGCCACCCGAACCGCGGTTCGTCGGCCACGCTCACGCACGGCACCTCCAGCGGCCCCGGCACGGCCAGGGCGGTCCGGAGCACCCGCGCGGGCAGCAGCTGGAGCAGCGTCTGCACGGCATAGAAGGCCCCGGCGTGCGCCGACGCCTCGATGAGCACACCGTCGCGTACGACCGCGAGACGGTATGCCTCCTCACCGAGTGTGGAGTCCGTACGGAACTGGACCGCGGCCCCCTCCCCGCCCTCCGGCGGCAGCGCCCCCAGCGACGGCGCGAGCGCGCCCCGCAGCTGCCGGGCGGCCCGTTCCAGCGGCGCGTCGGCGAGGACCGGAGTGGCGGAGGTGAGCGTGAACCCGCCCTCCCCAAGGGTGAATTGAGCAGGGCGGGGGATGATCATCGGGGGTACGTGACTCCAGTCAGGCCGAGTGGGCGAGCGCTTCGGCCCGTACCGGATCGGCGAAGGGAAGACCTGCGGCGTACTGCTCCAGCTCGTCCATCGCGTGGTGCGTCATACGGCCCAGCTCATTGCCGAGCGAGCCCGCGATGTGCGGCGTGAGCAGGCAGTTCTCCAGATCGAACAGCGGAGAGTCGGCGGGCAGGATCTCCGGGTCGGTCACGTCGAGAACGGCCTGCAACCGCCCCGAGACGAGCTCGTCGGTCAGCGCCTGCGTGTCCACGAGCGAGCCGCGCGCCGTGTTGACGAGCGTCGCTCCGTCCCGCAGCAAGGACAGCCGTGCCCGGTCGAACAGGTGGTGGGTCTCGGGGAGTTCGGGCGCGTGCACGGTGACTACATCGCTCGACAGGGCCAGCGTGTCGAGCGACACCGGCTCCGCGCCGAGCGCCCGCGCCTCCGCCGGGTCGAGGAACGGGTCGTGTACGAGGACCCGCAGATCGAAGGGGCGCAGCAGCTCGATCACGCGCCGCCCGATCCGGGAGGCGCCGACGACGCCGACCGTACGGCGGAAGTTGCCGCCCGTCCCGATGACGTCGATCGGGCTGATCCAGGTGCGCGCGGTGCGGTACGCGGCTGCGGCCGGCAGCACCCGCTTCCCGGCGAAGAGGATCGCGGCGACGGTGTACTCGGCAACGGGGAGCGCGTTGACCCCGGCGGCCGACGAGACCGTGATGCCGCGTTCCCAGCAGGCGTCGGTGATGTGGTGCTTGACCGAGCCCGCCGCGTGCACGACCGCGCGCAGCTTCGGCATCCGCTCCAGCACTTCGGCGGTCAGCGGCGGGCAGCCCCAGCCGCTGAACAGGACCTCGGCCTCGGCGAGGCGGGCGGTGTGCGCGGGGTCGGCGAAGTCGCGTACGACCACCGAGGGGTCGGTGTCCGCGACCTGGGCGAGCCGGGCGTACGCCTCCTCGTCGAAGAGCGCGTCCCGCACCGATTCCTCCATCGCCAGGACGGTGTGGGGGCGACGGGTCACTTGACGGCTCCGGCGGTGAGGCCGGAGCGCCAGTAGCGCTGCAGGCCGAGGAAGGCGATGGCGAGCGGGATCACCGAGATCAGCGAGCCCGTGATGACCAGTTGGTAGAACTCGGGGTACTGGGAGACCGTCTGGTTCCAGTTGTAGATGCCGAGGGTGACCGGGTATTTCGAGCTGTCGTTCAGCATCACCAGTGGCAGGAAGAAGTTGTTCCAGCTGCCGGTGAAGGAGAACAGGAAGATCGTCATGAAGGCCGGGGCCATCATCGGCAGCGAGACCGACCGGAAGAGCCGGATCTCGCTCGCGCCGTCCATGCGGGCGGCCTCCAGGGTCTCGCCGGGGACGTAGCCCTCGGAGAAGACCCGGGCGAGGTAGACGCCGAAGGGGTTGACGAGGCCGGGGATCAGGACGGCCCAGTAGGTGTTGACCAGGCCGACCTTGGACGCCATCAGGTACATCGGCAGCGAGACGACGGTCGAGGGCACGAGGATGCCGAGCAGGACGACCGCGTACATCTTGTTCTTGAGCGGGAAGCTGTATTTGTCGAAGGCATAGCCGGCGAGGAGGCTGATGAAGGCCGATGCCGCGGCGCCGACGACCGAGTACAGCATGCTGTTGCCGAGCCAGGTGGCGAAGATGCCGTCGTCGTAGGAGAAGAGACGGCTGAGGTTGGAGAAGAGGTTGAAGTCTCCGAGCTCGAAGCCGGGGTGGGCGAAGAGGTCGCTGTTGTCCTTGGTGGCGGCGAAGAGCAGCCAGGTCAGCGGCATCAGCGTGTAGAACGCCATGATGACGAGGACGGTGTTGACGGCGGCCTTCGACGAGAAGGACGACGCGGTCGCACCGCCGCGCGGGCGGGTGGTGCGGGAGCGGCTGGGCCGCACGGGACGGTCCGAAGTGGCGGCGGGGGACGCTGCGTTCGGGACCTTGGTGTCGACGCTCATGCTCTACGCCTCCTTCCAGCGGTTGCCGAACTTGGTGATCACAAAGGAGAGCAGCGCTCCGAGCACGGCGAGCATCAGGGAGGCCGCGGCGGCCGTTCCGTAGTCGTGCTTGGAGAAGGCGGCCTGGTAGATGTACATGGTCGGGGACCACTCGGGGGCCAGTGACGGCGCCTTGGCGCGCAGGATCTCGGGCTCGGTGAAGAGCTGGATGGCGCCGACGGCGGTGAAGAGCATGGTGAGGACGACCGAGGAGCGGATCATCGGGAGCTTCACGGCGACCGCTGTGCGGAAATGACCGGCGCCGTCCACCAGGGCGGCCTCCAGCGTCTCGCGCGGGACGGCCTGCAGGGCGGCGTAGAAGATCACCATGTTGTAGCCGATCCACTGCCAGGCGGCGGCGTTGGCCATGGAGAACAGGACGGCGTCGTTGCCGAGGAAGTCCCAGCTCGCGCCGAAGCTCTTCAGGAACTGGGTGATCGGGCTGAGGCTCGGGGTGTAGAGGTAGACCCAGATGATCGCGGCGATCATTCCCGGCACCGCGTGCGGCAGGAAGTACGCCAGCTGGAAGAACTTCTTCGCCCGGGCCATCGCGGAGTCCACGAGCAGGGCCAGCGCGAGGGCGCCGCCGACCATCAGCGGGATGTAGATCAGGCAGTAGAGGGCGACGTGCAGGAAGCTGTCGCGGAAGACCGAGTCGCCCAGGGCGCGCGTGTAGTTGCCGAGTCCGGCGAAGACCGTGTGGGAGCCGCCGAAGCCGAGACCGGAGGACTCCTCGCGGAAGAGGCTCATCCAGATCGCGTAACCGATCGGAACGATCATCACGGCGATGAAGAGCAGGAAGAAGGGGGCGATGAACAGAGCGGGGGTGCTGCGCTGACCGCGGCCGAGCCGTGATGACACCAAAGGCTCCTTTGGTCCGTACGTGAAGAGGGTGCGGGGGGTCGGGAGGATGCCGGACCACTCCGGCCGGGGCGGGATCAGGCCGCCCCGGCCGGAGAGCTGCAGCGGCGAAGGGCTACTTCGCGAGCTTCAGACCGCGGTCGGTGATGCCCTTCTCGGCGGCCTTCTGCCCGGCCTGGAAGGCGGACCAGAAGTCGCCGGAGGCCTTGACCTTGCCGAGGGCGGCGGTCAGCGACACCGAAGTGGAGTTGTGGGTCGGGCTCCAGACCCAGCCCGTCGGGATGGTCTTCACCTGGTCGCCCGCGAGGGCGTAGATGTCCTGGCCGCCGAAGAACTTGGCGTCGAAGGTGTCCTTCGCGGTGGAGCGCAGGTCCTCGTTGGCGGGCAGGCCGCTGGAGGTGCCGGCCGCGAGGCGGGCCTTGACGGCGGTCTTGTCGGTGGTCGCCCACTTGATGAACTCGGCGGCAGCGGCGGCCTTCTTGGAGTCCTTGGAGATGGCGAAGGACGAGCCGCCGACGGAGCCGGTGGCGGCGGTGCCCCAGTTGGGCAGCGGGGCCTCGGCCCAGTTGCCTGCCTGCTTGGGGTACGAGGTCTTCACGCCGCCCGCGCTCCAGGCCGCGCCCAGGTAGGCGATGGCCGAGCCGTCGGTGACCTTCTTGGTCGACTCCGGGCTCCAGGAGACGTCGTTGTAGACCAGGTCGCTCTTGACCAGGTCCTTCCAGTAGTCCGCGACCTTCTGGGTCTCGGGGCTGGCGATGTTCACCTTCCAGGAGTCGCCCTCGGAGGCGTACCACTTGCCGCCGGCCTGCTGGACGAGACCGGCCCAGGTGGCGGTGTCGTCGCCCCAGAAGGAGAGCATCCGGGACTTGCCCTTGGACGCCGTCTTGATCTTCTCGGCGGCGGTCTTGAACTCGGCCCAGGTCTTGGGGACCTCGACGCCGTACTTCTTGAAGAGGTCGGTGCGGTAGTAGAACGTCTGCGGGCCGACGTCGTAGGGGGCCGCCCAGGTCTTGCCGCCGAGCGTCACCAGGGACTGGACCGACTCGGGGGAGTAGCTCTTGACGGTGTCGCCGAGCTCTGCGGAGGAGTCCTTCAGGAGGCCCTGGGTGACGAGGTCGGGGAGCGCCTGGTACTCGGCGTTGACGACGTCGGGGGCGTTGCCCGCCTTGACGGCCTTGCCGAGCTTGTCGTAGCCGCCGGCCAGACCGGCCGGGATCTCGGAGTACGTGACCTGGATGTTCTTGTGGGTCTTGTTGAACTCCGCGGTCATGTCCTTCGTCCCGGGCATCCAGGACCAGTAGGAGATCTTGACCGGCTCGGCGGCGGTGCCGGTCCCGGCGCTCTTGCTGCTGGAGTCGTCGCCGCCACAGGCAGTGGCGAGAACGGCCAGAGAGGCCACAGCGGCCGCAAGGGCTATGGAGGACTTACGGGAGGTGGGCTTCATTGCTCTGACTCCTACGAGAAGACCTGCTGACGAGGCGAGTTGACGACATCTTTCGACCAAGAACGATCAGAGTCAATAGGAAAGAGACAATCGATCGTCTCGGAACGGTTTCGATCCGTCTGGTTGTGCGTTTCAAGCGAAACGCACAACCCCGCTCATCCGGTGGGCGGCCAACGCCCGCCGAATCAGCCCAAGTCGGGCAACTCGCGCACCTCGACGACCGTTTCCGCGTCGCATCCGTCGAGCTCCAGGACCACGATCTCGTTGCGTCCCGCGCGCAGCAGCGGCCACGGGACGTACAGCGTCCGCTGCGGGCCCTGCTCCCAGTAGCGGCCCAGGCAGAAGCCGTTGACCCAGACGTAGCCCTTGGTCCAGCCGGGCAGTGCGAGATACCCGTCAGCGGGCTCCGAGACGTCCAGGAAGCCCCGGTGGAAGACCGGTCCGGGACCCTCGGCGGCCGTTCCCCAGGGCAGGCCGTCGGGTGTCCCGTTGCCCAGCGGGACGGGCCGCGCCGTCCAGTTGTGCAGCAGCTGCTGGGTGTGCAGGACCCGGCTCACGCCCTTGTGCTCGCCGACCCCCGTGCCGTAGTTGACCCGGCCCATGGACTCGACCAGGAGCTCGACGCGGGTACTCGCACCCTCGACCGCGATCTCGGGCCAGGGGGCGTCGGAGTCGCGCTCCAGCACGCCCCTGGGCTCACCGTCCACGAAGACGTGCGCCCGGTCGGCCAGCCCCTGCACGGAGAGCGGGTAGGCCTTGCGCGGCCCGGGGATGTCCGTCCCGTAGAGGACCAGGCCGTGTTCGATCCCCAGCTCCTCGAAGGTGAGCGGGACGGCCGAGGCGACGGTGGGCGCCGCCAGCTCGTTCAGTACGTCGAAAAGCCGGACGGACTCGGACAGTTCGACCCTCCCCGCGGGCAGCAGGGCCGGCATCGGCGCCGGATCGGGCAGCGGTCCTTCGGCGAGCTTCCCCAGGACTTCGCGGAACGCCCAGAACTTCTCGGTCGTCCCGCCGCGTTCGTCGACGGGGGCGTCGTAGTCGTACGACGTCACATCGGGGAGATAGGTCTCGCCGGTGGCCGGGTCCTTGGTGTTGGCGCCTGCCCAGGTCCCGAAGTTGGTGCCGCCGTGCGCCATGTAGATGTTCACCGAGGCGCCGGCGTCCGTCATCTCGGCGAGGGTGGCGGCCGCGTCCTTCGGGTCGCGGACGGTGTGGCCGTCGCCCCAGTGGTCGAACCAGCCGCACCAGAACTCCATGCACATCGCCGGATCCTCCGGCCGGAAGCGCCTGAGTTCGGTGAAGGCCTCCGTGGCGCGGCTGCCGAAGTTGACGGTCGCCAGATGCCCGGGGACGGTGCCGCCGGTGAGGAAGAAGTCCTCGGGGCCGTCCGAGGTGAAGAGCGGGACGTCGATCCCGCGCGAGCGCATGGCCTCGGCGAGATGGCGCAGATAGCCGGTGTCGGTGCCGTACGACCCATATTCGTTCTCGATCTGGACCATCAGCACATTGCCGCCGCGGCTGACCTGATGCGGTGCGATCACCGGCATCAACCGGTCGTACCAGCGCTCCACATGGGCCAGATAGGCCGGGTCCTGGCAGCGCACCGCCCGCACGTCCCGGTCGGCGCCCAGCCACCAGGGCAGCCCGCCGTTCTCCCACTCGGCGCAGATGTACGGCGAGGGGCGGACGATCGCGTGCAGCCCGGCGTCCGCGGTGGCGTGCAGGAACGCGTCGAGGTCGGCGAGACCCTCGAAGTCGTAGCTCCCGGGCCGCGGCTCGTGGAGATTCCAGGGGACGTACGTCTCCACGGTGTTGAGCCCCATCGCCCGCAGCTGGTGCAGCCGGTGCGGCCACTGCTCGGGCAGGGTCCTGAAGTAGTGCATCGCCCCCGACAGCAGGTGCAGGGGGCGACCGTCGAGGGAGAAACCCTCGGGGGATATCTGGAACATGAGGGCTTCTCCGGAGCAGGAAGGTACGGGTCTGCGGTGTCAGCCGCTGGAGTCCCGAATGTGCAGTTCGGGCAGTATGGCGAGACGGTGCCTGGGGCGGCCCGGGTCGGTCACCCGCAGGTTCAGGAGGTCCACGGCCGCCGCGCCCACCGCGTGTTTGGGCGGGGCCACGGCTGTCAGCGGGATGTCCGCGAGTGCGGCCACCTCGTCGTCGTACGCGACGATCGCCAGATCCCCGGGGACCGTGAGACCGCGCGAGCGCAGCCGCTGCAGCAGCACGATCGCATCGTGATCGTTGTGGACGAGCGCGGCGTCGACCCGGCCCTCGGTGACCGCATCGATGAACTCGTCGATCGTCCGGTCGCGTTCGGCCATCGCCGAGGGGGAGGGGATGCGGAAGCTGATGGCGGTGGGCGCGGTGAGACCCGCCGCCCGGAGCCCGCCCGCGTACCCCTCGGCGACCAGCGGTCCGTGCGGGCTGTCGTCGCGCAGCAGCAGGGCGATCTTCGACCGCCCGGACTCCGCGAGATGGCGCACGGCGAGCCGGGCGCCGTAGACATGGTCGGTGACGGCCCGCTCCGCACCCGAGATGTCGTTCTCCGGGCGCCGCTCCACCAGGGCGAAGGGGATGGGGAGTTCGGCCAGCCAGTGCTGGTCGTCCGCGCTCCCGCACGGGGTGATCAGGAGTCCGTCGATGCCGTCGGCCAGCATCTGCCGGGCCTGCACCTGCTCCTCGGCGGGGGAGTACTGCGAGATGCCGAGCACCAGCCGGATACCGCGTGAACCGGCCGCCTCGCGGGCGCCCTTGATCACTTCCGGGTAGTAGTAGTCGGCGGCCGGCACGATCATGCCGAACACCCGCTCCGTGGCAGCGGTGCGCGGTGCGGGCACGAGACGGGCCGGCGCGGTGTCCGCACCCGGTCCCGCCGTCTCCGCACGGGTCTCGGGGCGCACGGCCCCACCGTGGACGCGGGCGACCAGACCGCGCTCGGCGAGGGTCTCGACGTCACGGCGGACCGTGACGGGCGAAACCCCCAACTCATCGGCGAAATCGGTCACTCGCAGCGAGCCCTGCTCGCGCAAGCGACGCAGTATCGCCTGGTGCCTCTCTTCGGCATGCACGTGATCCGGTCCCCTCTTCCGTCACCGGGCTGAGCTGGAGTGTAGTACTCCAGCGATCGTTAGTGAACGTTTCTGTCTGAACAATCATTTTCGGCAGGAAGTGTTCAGGCCATTGCTGGTGTCTGTTCGTACGTGTTAGAAACCGCTCACTCGCGCTGCGAGTGGCCCCGAGTGCGATGACGCACCCGTCTCCCCGGAGGTTTCGCCCCCCATGTCCTCCGCAGTTCCCCCCATGTTCCTCTCGCGCCGCGGCTTCCTGCGCGCGGTCGCCGCCACCGCCGTCGCCGTCCCCGTTCTCGGGGTCGCGGCAGGCCGCGCGACAGCCGCCGACGCGTACGACACCCTCCGCCTCAAGTGGCGCGACCTGATGCTCGGCACCGGATTCGACGCCACCGCGGAGCCGTACAAGAGCAAGCTCTCCGCCCTCGGCACCACGGCCGCCACCCTGCGCTCCACCATGGCGGTCGCGAGCGGCTCCCTCTGGCCGGACCTCGACTACGCGGATCCCGACCCGAACACCGACACCGCCTCCTACGGCTACTCCGCCGCACTCGGCACCAGCTTCTCCCGTCTGCGCACCCTCGCCGAGGCATACTCCCAGCCCGGCACCGGAGTCACCGGCAACGCCGCCCTGCTGACGGAGATCCTCGCAGGTCTCGACCACCTCCACACCGAGCGCTACAACAACACCCAGGCCACCTACGGCAATTGGTACAACTGGCAGATCGGCATACCCCAGGCGCTCCTGGACATCTGCGTCTTCCTGTACGACAGCCTGGGCGCCACCCGCATCGCCGACTACGCCGCCGCGATCGACCACTTCGTCCCCGACAGCGCGGTCGCCACCTACTCGGGCACCTCCACCGGCGCGAACCGCGTCGACCTCTGCCGCGTCATTGCCCTGCGCGGCGTGGTCGCCAAGACCCCCGCCAAGATCGCCACCGCCCGCAACGCGCTCTCGCCCGTCTTCCCGTACGTGACGGCCGGAGACGGCCTCTACGCCGACGGCTCCTTCGTCCAGCACACGGTCGTCCCCTACGCGGGTTCCTACGGTTCGGTGATGCTCGGCGGCCTCTCCCTCCTCTTCGCCCTGCTCAAGGGCTCCACCTGGGAGGTCACCGACTCCGGCCGCCAGGTGATCTTCGATTCGGTCGAGAAGGCGTACGCGCCCTTCCTCTTCAACGGCCTGGCCATGGACAGCGTTTCCGGCCGGGCGGTCAGCCGAGGCGTGCAGACGACGGACACCCGCAGGATCCTCCAGGACGACCACGGCCGCGGCCACGCGATCATCGCCTGCATCGCCCTGCTCGCCCAGAGCGCGTCCAGCGCCGAATCCGCCCGCTGGCAGTCGATGGTCAAGGGCTGGATCGCCCGCGCCTCCTACGCACCGATCCTCACCGACCCCACCCTCGGAGTCGCCGCGGCGGCCCGCCTCGCCGCGGTCCGGAACGGCACGGCGACCGCCGCCGCCGAACCGACCGGCCACCGCCTGTTCCCCGGCATGGACCGGGCCGTGCACCGCCGCACCGCCTGGGCCGCCAACGTCTCGATGGCCTCCGGCCGGATCACGTACTACGAGAACGGCAACGGCGAGAACGTCCGCGGCTGGCACAGCGGTTCGGGAATGCTCTATTGGTGGGGCAAGGACTTCGCCAACGGCCAGTACAGCGACAGCTTCTGGCCCACCGTGGACCCCTACCGCCTCCCCGGGACCACCGCGTCCAAGAAGGTCCTCGCGGACGGCGCAGGAGGCACCTGGGGTGCTTCACGCCCCGACGTGAAGTGGGTGGGCGGTGCGAGCGACGGTACGTACGCCACCGTCGGCCAGTACCTCAAGGGCCTGTCCTCCACCCTCGTCGCCAAGAAGTCCTGGTTCTTCCTCGACGACGCGATCGTCTGTCTGGGCGCCGGGATCCGAGGCCGGGACGCCACCGGCGTGGAGAGCGTGGTCGAGAACCGCAACCTCGGCGCGGCAGGCGTCCACGCCTTCACCGTCGACGGCACCGCCCAGTCCACGGCGCTCGGCTGGAACGCCACGCTCACCGGCGCCAAGTGGGCCCAGCTCGCGGGCCACGCCGGCTACGTCTTCCCCGGCGGAGCCACCGTAAAGGCCCTGCGCGCCACCCGCACCGGAGCCTGGTCGGACATCAACGCGGGCGGTACGACGGACCCGATCACCCGCCGCTACCTCACCCTCTGGTTCGACCACGGCACCGATCCGACGGACGCCACGTACTCCTACCTGCTGATGCCGGGCGCGACGACCACGGCCACCGCGGCCCGCGCGGCCGACACCACCTATCTGACGACCCTGGCCAACACCGACAACCAGCAGGGCGTCGCGGTCCCCTCGCTCGGCTTCACCGGCGTCAACTTCTGGTTCGCCGGTACGGTCGGCACCCTCACCACCACGGCCCCCGCAGCCGTCATGATCCGAGAATCCGCCGGTACGGCGACGATCTGCGTCTCGGACCCCATGCGCCAGTCGGCGACCATCGACGTCACCTGGAACCGCCCGGTCTCGGCGGTCACCTCCAAGGACTCCACGGTCCAGACGATCTCCACCGGAACCGCACTCACCCTGAGGATCACCCCGGGTACGCTCGGCGCCACACACAAGGCCGTGGTGACCCTCACCTGAGCCGGACACGCACTGTGACCGGTGTCTCACCGGCGGCCTTGTGGGGATCCCACAAGGCCGCACCTCCCTGAGCTGGTACTTCGGCTGCACTGCCGGGGGCTTCTGTTCAGGGCTACCAGGAAAACGGCCCGGAGACTGTACGAAGCCCACTGCGCGTTTTCTTGGCGGGCTTCGTAGGGTCGATACATGACCGTTGTCGACGAAACCCCTGGCGAGCCCACGGACGCCCGCGGGCGCGTGGCCGAGCTCCTTGCCCTCCGTGAGCAGGCCCGCCGCGGCCCGAGCGAGCGCGCCACCGAGGCCCAGCACGCCAAGGGCAAGCTGACCGCCCGCGAGCGCATCGAGCTGCTCCTGGACGCGGGTTCGTTCAAGGAGGTCGAGCAGCTGCGCCGCCACCGGGCGACCGGCTTCGGCCTGGAGGCGAAGAAGCCGTACACCGACGGTGTCATCACCGGCTGGGGCACGGTCGAGGGCCGCACGGTCTTCGTCTACGCACACGACTTCCGGATCTTCGGCGGCGCGCTGGGCGAGGCCCACGCCACGAAGATCCACAAGATCATGGACATGGCCATCTCGGCCGGTGCCCCGCTGGTCTCCCTGAACGACGGCGCCGGCGCCCGTATCCAGGAGGGCGTCTCCGCGCTCGCCGGCTACGGCGGCATCTTCCAGCGCAACACCCGCGCCTCCGGCGTCATCCCGCAGATCAGCGTGATGCTCGGCCCGTGCGCGGGCGGCGCGGCCTACAGCCCGGCCCTCACGGACTTCGTCTTCATGGTCCGCGAGACCTCGCAGATGTTCATCACCGGACCCGACGTGGTCCGCGCGGTGACCGGCGAGGAGATCACCCAGAACGGCCTCGGCGGCGCTGACGTGCACGCCGAGACCTCGGGCGTCGCGCACTTCGCGTACGACGACGAGGAGACCTGCATCGCCGAGGTCCGCTACCTCATCTCGATGCTGCCCTCCAACAACCGCGAGAACCCGCCCTCGCACCCCTCCGAGGACCCCGCCGACCGCCGCTCCGAGGTCCTCCTGGACCTGGTGCCGGCCGACGGCAACCGCCCCTACGACATGCACAAGGTCATCGAGGAGCTCGTCGACGACGGCGACTTCCTGGAGATCCACGAGCGCTGGGCGCGCAACATCATCTGCGCCCTGGCCCGCCTCGACGGACAGGTGGTCGGCATCGTCGCCAACCAGCCGCAGTCCCTCGCAGGTGTCCTGGACATCGAGGCCAGTGAAAAAGCTGCCCGCTTTGTCCAAATGTGCGATGCTTTCAATATCCCTATCGTGACGCTGCTCGACGTCCCGGGCTTCCTGCCCGGCGTCGACCAGGAGCACGGCGGGATCATCCGGCACGGCGCGAAGCTGCTCTACGCGTACTGCAACGCGACGGTGCCCCGGATCTCGCTGATTCTCCGCAAGGCCTACGGAGGCGCGTACATCGTCATGGACTCGCAGTCCATCGGTGCCGACCTGACCTACGCCTGGCCGACCAACGAGATCGCGGTGATGGGCGCCGAAGGTGCCGCCAACGTCATCTTCCGCAAGCAGATCGCCGAGGCCGCCGATCCCGAGGCCATGCGCGCCCGCATGGTCAAGGAGTACAAGGCCGAGCTGATGCACCCGTACTACGCGGCCGAGCGCGGCCTGGTCGACGACGTCATCGACCCCGCCGAGACCCGCGAAGTCCTGATCGCCTCGCTCGCCATGCTCCGCACCAAGCACGCCGACCTGCCGTCCCGCAAGCACGGCAACCCGCCTCAGTAAGAGGAGACTCCTGCCTTGAGTACCCCCGCCCCTTCCGATTCCTCCCTCCTCCGCGTGGAGAAGGGCAACGCCGGCCCCGAAGAGCTCGCGGCCATCACCGCGATCCTCCTGGCGCGCGCCGCGTCCCAGCCGGAGGCCCCGGCCCACAAGCCCACCACGACGGCCGGCTGGCGCCGCCTGGAGCGCACCCCCGGCTTCCGCGCCCCGCACTCCTGGCAGGGCTGACCACACCGCAGCGCACCACACCGCACAACGCAAAGGCCCCGTGCTCCGAAAGGAGCCGGGGCCTTTGGCGTGCGTACGAGCGCTACCGCAGCCGCGCCATGAGGGCGTGCTCGACGAGCGTGATGAGCGCGCTCTTGGCGTCCGCCCGGTGCCGGGCGTCCGTCGTCAGGATGGGGGTGTCGGGCCCGATCTGGAGCGCCTCGCGCACCTCGTCGGGGGTGTAGGCCTGGTGTCCGTCGAAGCCGTTGAGGGCGACGACGAACGGCAGACCCGAGTTCTCGAAGTAGTCCACCGCGGGGAAGCAGTCCGCGAGACGGCGGGTGTCGACCAGGACCACGGCCCCGATGGCGCCGCGTACCAGGTCGTCCCACATGAACCAGAAGCGGTCCTGTCCGGGCGTACCGAAGAGGTACAGGATCAGGTCCTGGTCCAGGGTGATGCGGCCGAAGTCCATGGCCACCGTCGTGGTGGTCTTGTCCCCGGTGTGGGTCAAGTCGTCGATGCCCGCGGACGCGGACGTCATGACGGCTTCCGTACGCAGCGGATTGATCTCCGAGACGGCGCCGACGAACGTGGTCTTGCCCACGCCGAAGCCCCCTGCCACCACGATCTTCGCGGAGGTAGTGGAGCGGGCTGCACCGCCGCTAGAGCTTGCGAAGTCCACTGAGCACCCTTTCGAGCAGTGTCACGTCCGGCGTGCCGCCTGCGTTCTCGTCGCCACCGGGCTGATGGATGGCGACAAGGCCGGCCTCCGCCAAGTCTGCTACGAGAATGCGGGCGACGCCGAGAGGAATGGAAAGAAGAGCCGAGATCTCGGCGACCGACTTGATCTCGACACAGAGCCGGCAAATCCGCTGGTGCTCGGGCAACTGCCCTTGCAGGCGCGCGGGTTCGGCCGTGGTGTGCACCAGCGCCTCGATGGCGAGCTGGTAGCGCGGCCGGGTACGGCCGCCGGTCATGGCATAGGGGCGTACGAGAGGGTTGTGCGCGACCGGAGCGGGCTCGGGGGCGCGACGCGGCTGCACAGGCTGGATGCGCGGCGGCTGCGGCGGCTGCGCGTACGGCGAGGGCTGCTGCGGCTGCTGCGGCTGATAGGGCTGCCCGTAAGGCGGCTGACCCTGTCTGCTGCTGGGCGTGGAGGGGAAGTTGAAGCGGTTACGGTCGTGATCACCCGGAGACTGTTGTCCACCGTTGTAAGGGTGACCGCCTGGGGGCGTTGCCACGTTTCCTCCTCCGACTGCCGGTCGCTGTTCCCTGTGGAGCCGCGCCACCGCACCCTATGGCGCGGTGGCGCGAAACGCACTGTGTGTCTGTTAGTTGAGAAGACTTCCCTGAAGTTCCGCACGCAGGTCCGGGGTGAGGACGCTGCCCGCGCGCTCTACCAGAAGTGCCATCTCGTAACCGACCAGACCGATGTCCGCCTCGGGGTGCGCGAGCACCGCGAGCGAGGATCCGTCCGATACGGACATGAGGAAGAGGAAGCCGCGCTCCATCTCCACGACGGTCTGGTTGACATGACCGCCCTCGAAGATGCGGGAGGCACCCGCGGTCAGCGACGTCAGGCCGGAGGCGACGGCCGCCAGCTGGTCGGCGCGGTCGCGCGGGAAACCTTCGGACATCGCCAGAAGGAGTCCGTCGGCGGAGACCACCACCGTGTGGGACACCCCAGGGGTGTTGTCCACGAAGTTGGTGATCAACCAGTTCAGGTTCTGCGCCGCCTGGCTCATCGGGCTCACACTAACGCTCCTGGTTGTAGGTGCTGTCAGGGCTGAAGCCCTGGCCGTTCGTGTCACTACCTGCACTGCGTCCCTGCTCGACACCGCGGCGCAGGTTGCTCAACCTGCCCCGGATGTCCTCGGGAGCGCGGGAGACCTGAGGGCCGCCCTGCGGGGTCTGCTCCGCCGTGCCCTCGACCAGGTTGGCCTTGGGCACCCGCCGGGGGAGACCGGACGGGGTGATCCCGCCGGCCTTCGGCTCACGGAGCTTCTCCGCACGCTGCCAGCGATCGTCGTTCGATGAACGCCAATCGTCATCACCCGCACCGTCACCGGTGCCGGTGCCGCTCTCATCCTGGGGACCAGGAGCCGCGGGCTGCTGCGACTGGCTGCCGCGGCGGGGGAGACCGGCTTCGGTCACTTCGTGGGAGGTGCTCGGAGACGGTCCCGGACGGTCGAAGCCTACGCGCTCGGAGGCGCTTGCGGGAGCGCTGGGAGCAGATTCCGTTTCCGTCTGGAAACCGGTGTCGTACGACCCTTCGAACGTGCCCTGAGCAGGCCACTCACCCTGGTGGGCATGGGGATCGAACGAGCCGTCGTACTGCGGCTGCTGCGCTGCGGGAGCCTCGTAGGCAGCCTCCGCATAGGCGTAGCCGTTCTGGTCGTACACGGGCGCCTGGCCCTGGTCGTACGGCTGCTCCTGGTACGCCTGCTGCTCGTACTGGGGCTGCTGGTACGGGTCCTGGGCGTAGCCCTGGTCGCCGTACTGCGGCTCCGCGTACTGCGCGGGCTCCTGCACCTCGTCGCGGTACAGCGGCCGGTCGCCGACCTGCGCCTGCGCCTCCAGCGCCGCCCGCCGCTCGCCGCGCATCAACGACCGGTTGACCGGGTCGAGTTCGCGCGGCTGCTCGCCGTTCGTCTCGTCGCCGTAACGCGAGTCGTCGAAGCCGAGTTCGGCGGCCGTACGCAGCGGAGCCGTCTGGATGGCGGGCTGCTGGGGCTGCTGCTGCTCGGGGATGATCGAGGAGACCGTGAAGTCGTCCACGGGCAGTGCCTCGCCGCCGCCACCGTGGGTGATGGCGTCGGGGAGCATGACCAGCGACGTGGTGCCCGCCTGCTCGCCCGAGGGGCGGAGCTGGACGCGTACGCCGTGCCGGTCGGCCAGGCGGCCGACCACGAACAGGCCCATGCGCTGGGAGATCGCGGCGTCCACGGTCGGCGGGTTGGCCAGCTTGTGGTTGATGTCCGCGAAGTCCTCGGCGGTGAGGCCGATTCCCTTGTCGTGGATCTCGACCATCACGCGGCCGTCCGGCAGCCGGGTCGCGGTGACGCGGACCTTGGTCTGCGGCGAGGAGAACGTGGTGGCGTTCTCCAGGAGCTCGGCGAGCAGGTGCACGAGGTCGGTCACGGCCTGGCCGTGGATCTCGGTCTCGGGTACGCCGGAGAGCTCGATGCGCTCGTAGGACTCCACCTCTGAGGAGGCGGCGCGGAGCACGTCGACGAGCGGGACCGGCTGGTTCCAGCGGCGGCCCGGCTCCTCGCCGGCGAGGACCAGGAGGTTCTCGCCGTTACGGCGCATACGGGTCGCCAGGTGGTCCAGCTTGAAGAGGCTCTCCAGCTGGTCCGGGTCGGCCTCGTTGTTCTCGAGGTCGGTGATCAGCGTCAACTGGCCCTCGATGAGCGACTGGTTGCGCCGCGAGAGGTTGGTGAAGATCGCGTTGACGTTGCCCCGCAGCATGGCCTGCTCGGCGGCGAGACGGACCGCTTCCTGGTGAACCTGGTCGAAGGCGCGGGCGACTTCGCCGATCTCGTCCTGCGTGTTGATCGGGATGGGCTCGACCCGGGTGTCGACCCGGCCCGGGTCCGTACGCGAGAGCTGGTCGACCAGCGAGGGCAGCCGCTGCTCGGCGATGCCGAAGGCGGCCGTACGCAGCTGGCGCATGGAGCGGCTCATCTGGCGCGCCATCATCCCGGCCAGGACGAACGCGGCGAGGAGTGCGACCACGACGATGGCGCCGTTGGTGATGGCGTCGGTCTTCGCGGAGTCGGAGATCGCGGCGGCCTCGTCGACGGCCTTGGTGACCAGGCCGTCCTCGATCTCGGAGTAGCCGTCGAACTTGGCGGTGGAAGCCGCCATCCAGGTCTCGGGCGTGATGCCCTTGGCCTTCAGCTGCTTCGGCGTCTGGCCCTTGCCGATCTCCGCTGCCATGCCGTCGAAGACCGAACCGGCCTTGGACGGCGGGGCGACGAAGGGGACACCGGCGGCGTCCGCCTGCTGCTTGGCCGCCGCGAGCTGCTTCGCCCCGTCGGCGGCCTTGCCCTTCATGATCTTGATGAGCTTGTCGGTGTCGGCCTGGGTGCCGCCCGAGGTGTACTCGCCGAGGGCGATCTGCTCCAGGTAGTTGTACGAGTTGAACGCGACGGCCTGGGCGCGGAACTTGTCCTGCTCCTGGCTGGGGCGGAGCAACAGGTGCAGACCGATGGAGCGCTGCAGCGACTCGGCGGCCTTGGCCAGCTGGATGGCGTACAGGGTGCGGCCGAAGCTGGTGACGTTGCTGGTGCCGAAGCCGAGTTCGTTGGAGAACTCCATCAGTGAGTGCTGGACCTTGAGGTAACCCTCTTCGGTCTTCACCGGATCGAGGGCCTCGGCGTACGCGGCCTTGCGCAGCGCGGCGAGCTTGGGCTCCTCGGCGCGGAAGAGGCTCAGACGGCGCTCCAGGCCCTGCTTGCCCGGCATGGACGCCACAGCGGTGTTGAAGTCCGACGCGGCGGCATCGGTGGCGGCGTACGCCTTGGTGACCACGGGGCTGGTGCGCTTCGAGGAGAGCAGCGGCCCCGCGGTCAGGTCACGCTCGTTGAGGAGCGCCTGGCCGTACTCCGCGGCGGCGCGCACGATGAGCGCCGTCTTCTCGGCTTCCTGCGCCTCGTTCCACGTGTCAACCGACGACTTGACCTGGAATCCGCCCATGACGAGGCCGACCAGCACCGGGATCAACAGGATGGCGTTCAGCTTGGTGGGCACCCGCCAGTTGCGCGGTGCCAGCCGGCTGGTGGAGCCGCCTGCCACGGGCGCGGGTATCTCCGCAGGCGACGCCGCTTCGCGCGGCGGCGGGGTGAAGTTCCCCCGCGCCTGCTGCGTAGCGGAGCCGTTCTTGCTTCGCCTCACTCGACCAACAACCTCTCGGCACCGTACTACTGCTCAGTTCGTGGCATTGCAGCACGTCAGAGGGTGTCGTTCCAAACAGCCGGAACCAGCCATTCCGAGTGGTGTACGCCTCAGATAAAACGGTCATAAAGAGCGAGGCACGGCAAAAAGCGGTTCAGTTGTGAGCACAGCGACACCGAGTGACCGCAACGGGTGTTCGGGAGGGGGGAATTCTCTCTCGAAACGTTATGAACACAGGGGCGGATCGTGTCAAAGGACACAGCCCGCCCCTGGTCGTCTACGACAACTGCCGTACTCGAAAAGCTACTTGAGTCGTGCCATCAGTGCGTGTTCCACCAGAGTGATGAGTCCGCTCTTTGCATCACCGCGGTGCCGCGCGTCGGTGGTGATGATCGGTGCGTCGGGCCCGATCTGGAGCGCCTCGCGCACCTCGTCGGGGGTGTAGGGCTGGTGCCCGTCGAAGCCGTTGAGGGCGATGACGAACGGGAGGCCCGAGTTCTCGAAGTAGTCCACCGCGGGGAAGCAGTCCGCGAGACGGCGGGTGTCGACCAGCACGATCGCACCGATGGCGCCGCGTACGAGGTCGTCCCACATGAACCAGAAGCGGTCCTGTCCGGGCGTACCGAAGAGGTACAGGATCAGGTCCTGGTCGAGGGTGATGCGGCCGAAGTCCATGGCCACCGTCGTGGTGGTCTTGTCCCCGGTGTGGGTCAAGTCGTCGATGCCCGCGGACGCGGACGTCATGACGGCTTCCGTACGCAGCGGATTGATCTCCGAGACGGCGCCGACGAAGGTCGTCTTGCCCACGCCGAAGCCGCCCGCCACCACGATCTTCGCGGAGGTGGTCGACCGGGCGGGAGCCGCGCTGCCGCTAGAGCTTGCGAAGTCCACTGAGCACCCTTTCGAGCAGTGTCACATCCGGCGTGCCGCCGGCCTCTCCGTTGCCCGGCTGGTGGATGGCCACCATGCCGGCCTCGGCCAGGTCGGCCACGAGGATCCGGGCCACACCGAGCGGCATCGACAGCAGCGCCGAGACCTCGGCCACCGACTTCACCTCACGGCACAGGTGACAGATCCGCTGGTGCTCGGGGAGCAGCCCCGCGAGGTGCACCGGGTCGGCCGTGGTGCTGACCAGCGCCTCGATGGCGAGCTGGTAGCGCGGCCGGGTCCGGCCGCCGGTCATCGCGTACGGACGTACCAGCGGCTGGTCGCCCTCACTTTCGTACGACGCGTGGTGCAACGCGCCGTACGGATCGTGTGAGGCGGGTGGCGGGGTCATTGATCCTCCGGGCGGGACAGCAGGGGGTCGGCTTGCCGTCTGACTTGGCCGGTGGGGGGAGCGGGTTGCGGCCGGACGGGTTGGTGCGAACGTACGGGCAAATCCTGTGGGTTCAGGGGAGCCTGGGCTCCTAGTGCAGGAGGCTGCCCTGGAGCTCGGCGCGCAGGTCCGGGGTGAGGACGCTGCCCGCACGGTCGACCAGCAGCGCCATCTCGTAACCGACCAGGCCGATGTCACAGTCCGGGTGGGAGAGCACGGCCAGCGAGGAGCCGTCCGACACGGACATGAGGAAGAGGAAGCCGCGCTCCATCTCCACGACGGTCTGGGCGACGGCGCCGCCCTCGAAGATGCGGGAGGCACCCGCGGTCAGCGACGTCAGACCGGAGGCGACGGCCGCCAGCTGGTCGGCGCGGTCGCGCGGGAAACCTTCGGACATGGCGAGGAGCAGTCCGTCGGCGGAGACCACCACCGTGTGGGACACCCCAGGGGTGTTGTCCACGAAGTTGGTGATCAACCAGTTCAGATTCTGCGCCGCCTGGCTCATCGGACTCAACTATCGCTCCTGCTGGTGAGAGGGGCCGTTCCCGGCGTTGCGACCCTGCTGGATGCCGCGCCGGAGATTGGTCAGCCGGCCGCGTACGTCATCAGGCGCACGCGAGACCTGCGGACCGGCCTGGTTGGCCTGCTGCTGTGCGGTGCCCGCGACCAGATTGGCCCGCGGGACGCGGCGGGGCAGACCGGAGGTGGTGACACCACCGGCCGCGGGCTTCTTCGCCCGCTCGGCCTGCCGTACGAGCTCGTCGTTGGGCGAGGGGCGCCACGTGGCGGCCCCATGGCCCTGGTTGACCGGAGCGCCGGCCGGGGCCGCATCGCGCCGGGGCATCGGGGGAGTGACCGGAGCGGTCTGCTGCGGTACGGACGGAGCCTGCGGCTCCGGTGCTGCCTGGCCGCTCTGGGGCTGGGAACGGAACCAGTTCGTCTCAAGGGTGTCGTACAGCGGCGTACGGCCGTCACCGGGCTGGGTGGCCGGCGGCAGCGCCTCGTGCTGGGGCTGGGCCGGCAGGGCGCCGGGGGCGGGCGGACGCGGTGCGCCGAAGTCGGCGTTGTCGCGGCCGCGCTGTACGGGGGCGCCGGGAGCCCTGGCTCCCCTGAATTCCTGGGGCTGGGGCTGGGGCTGGTGCTGGGGCTCCTGGGGAGCCTGGGGACGCGGCGCGTCGAAGTCCGGCCGCTGGAAGGCCGAGGTGGATGCCGGGTCCTGGTACTGCTGCTGCTGGTACTGGGGGGCCTGCGGCTGCTGGGGCAGCTGCGGCGCCTGGGGCTGCTGGCGCTGGGGCGGCTGCGGGCGCACAGGACCGCGTACGTCGGAGCGCTCGTACTGCCCGTTGGACCAGTTGCCGTCCTGCTGCGGCTGAGGCTGCGGCGGGGGCGCGTCGAAGTCGGGGCGGGCGAACTCGGCGGTGGAGCCGGGACCCTGACGGCCGTTGGCCGGACGGTTGTTGCCCATCGGCGGCCTGGCGAACTGACCGGAATCGGCTTCCTCGTGACCGCGCGGCATGTCCTGCGCCTGCGGCTGCTGCACCGGGCGGGGCGCCGGCGGCTGCTCGCTGCCCCAGCTGGTGGTCTGCGGACGCTGCGGAGCCTGCGGCCGCTGAGGTGCCTGGGACTGCGGGTTGCCACCGGGCAGCTCGGCACGCGGGCCGCCGGGAGGCGGCAACTGCGGGGAGCGCTGCGGCTGTTGGCCACGCTGCGGAGGCTGCTGGGGGTTCTGCTGGCCCTGACCGCCACGGCGGGGCATCGGGGCACCGGCGCCGAAGGCGTTGACCGCCGCGGCCGGCATGTCCTGCTGACCGCCCGGCTGCTGGCCTTCACCACGCGAGGGGAGCGCGGCACGCGGCCCCGCCCCGGTGACCTGTCCACGCGGCGCACCCGCACCGAGCCGCCCGCCGTTGCCGGCCGGGGGCTGCTGCTGACCGGCGACGCCGTTCGGGCCGGAGGGTATGGAAGGCGCGCCCGGCTTGCCGGGAACGGGCTTCTTGCCGCCCTGGGCGACATCGACGGGAAGCATGACCAGCGCGGTCGTACCACCGGAGTCGGAGGGCCGCAGCTGGATACGGATGCCGTGTCGCAGGGACAGGCGGCCGACCACGAACAGACCCATGCGGCGCGAGACCGAGACATCCACGGTGGGCGGTGCCGCGAGCCGCTCGTTGATCGCCGCGAGGTCCTCGGGCGACAGACCGATACCGGTGTCGTGGATCTCGACCAGCACACGCCCGTCGGGCAGCGCGTGACCGGTGACGCGGACCTTGGTCTGCGGGGAGGAGAACGAGGTGGCGTTCTCCAGCAGCTCCGCGAGCAGGTGCACGAGGTCGTTGACCACGCGTCCGGCGACCTCGGTCGCGGGCACGGCGGCCAGTTCGATGCGCTCGTACTGCTCCACCTCGGAGGCGGCGGCACGGAGCACGTCGACGAGCGGCACGGGCCGCGTCCACCGGCGTCCCGGCTCCTCACCTGCGAGGACGAGAAGGTTCTCACCGTTACGGCGCATACGCGTCGCGAGGTGGTCGAGCTTGAAGAGCGAGGAGAGCTGGTCCGGGTCCGCCTCGCGGGACTCCAGCTCGGAGATGAGCGAGAGCTGACGCTGGATGAGGCCCTGCGAGCGGCGCGAGAGGTTGGTGAACATCGCGTTGACGTTGCCTCGCAGCAGGGCCTGCTCGGCGGCGAGTCGTACCGCCTCGCGGTGCACGTCGTCGAAGGCCGCGGCCACCTTGCCGATCTCGTCGCGGGAGTGGACACCGACGGACTCGACCGAGGTGTCGACGTCCTGCGGGTCGGACTCGGAGAGCTGCTTGACGAGCTCGGGCAGACGGTCCTGGGCGACCTTGGTTGCGGTGTCCTGGAGCCGGCGCAGCGAGCGGATCATGGACCGGGCGACGACGAAGGCTCCGGCGAGCGAGACGCCGAGGACGAGCAGGATCAGCGCACCGCTGATGATCGCTTCGCGCTCGGATTCGGTACGCAGCTCACGGGCCTTCTGGTCCATCTCACCGAGCAGCGTCGCCTCGATGGTGTCCATGGCGCGGATCCTGTTGGTGTCCGCGTCGTACCAGTCGAGGTACGAGCTGTAGCGTCCGGCCTGCTCGGCGAGGCCGGTCTTGGTGCCCAGAACCCGGTCCGCGAAGGTCTCGGCGGCGGTGATCTCGGTGTTGCCGGAGTTGAGGGTCGTCAGCAGTTCCTCGGCATTGCCGATGGTGCCGTAGACCTTACTGAACGCCGTGGTCGCGTTTGTCTCGCTCAGACGCGCGGAGTTGGCGTACAGCCGGTCGCTGTCCTCGAGCTTGACAGGACCGCCCTTGGTTTTCGGCAGGGCGGTCGCGATGACGGCACGCTGGATCGAGGCGTACTCCTTGGCGGAGGAGAAGGCCGCCAGGGCGCGGGTGCGCTTGATCATGTCCGGGTTGGCGGTCGCCTGGGCCATGTCCTGCGAGAGGCTCAGCAGCGAGTTGATCAACTGGCTGTACTGGTTGACCGTCTGCAGGGTCGTCGTGCCGTTCTGGTACGCATCCTTCCGGATGTCCGCCAGGAGGTTGACCTGCTTGGCAATCGCGAGCGCACTGCTGCGGATCGACGCGATCGTGTCGTCGCGTTCCGTGTCCCCGAAGTCATTGGTGCCGTTCATGAACGACTTCACGGCAAGGTCGGTCACCTTGCGCGGCTGCTGGACCATCGTCAGGTTGCCGGCAGCCGAGTCACCGTGGCTGAGCGGACCCGCGGACTTGTCCCGCTCCTCCTGGAGCGCGGAGGCCAGCTTGGTCGCCTGCGCGGTCATCTCGGTCAGCAGCTGCATGTGATCGAGCTGCTGCATGTTGTTCAGCGACTCGTTGATCCGCATCCCGCCCAGGGTGGTCGCGGCGACCACAGGCAGGGTCAGCAGCGCGACCAGGCGGGTACTGATGCGCCAGTTGCGCAGGGCTACGCGTGAGCCGGTGTTGACCGGGCCTCTCGGCGTCACCGAAGCAACAGCCGGGGCCGGAGCCGAAGCTTTCGCCTCGCCGCCCTGGGGCATCTGGGCGTGCTGGGGCGAGGACCCGCGGTCGGTCCCGCCCTGCGGCTCCTGCTCCGCCGCAGCGCTGCCATCCCTCTTGAAACGTCCCTGCACTAGCGTCGCAACCTCTGGACCAGGCGTCCCCCCGCGTAGACGGCGGAACGGTGTCGAGTCGTGGGGCGCGGCGCGCCCCATGGTGGTCTTGAGTGACCTGCTGTCTTCCCCCTGCACCGCACCGGTGGCCTGAACTGTTCCGTGTCTCCGGAGAGGGCGCGGCGGTGCGTGGAATTCCAGCACAGTGGCGGATCTCCAACAAGGGCCGCGTACCGGCCTGTGACCTGCGTGACACGGTGTAATCGTCGTGTCACAAGTCGTAGAAAGTGTTCTCGGAGGAATCGGACTTTTGCTTACGAGTCGCTTACGGGCAGGGGGTGTCCCAGTCGCGGCGATCAGGAGCGGAATGACTCCTTCACGCACACAATGTCCGTTTCGCGTACGGGAGCTGACTGGTCGTTATGTCTGAAATGCCGGTCCTCCAGTGAGCAAACTCACATAGAGATCGTTACCTGAACCGGGCTTTGGCGGGGAATGCGATGTTTAGCCTGACGCTTTACAGGGATGGCGAATCCGACAACCGGCACCCCGGCGGGGTGCCCGTACCGACAAGGCCTGAGCAGCAGATGAAGACGACGATGATCCTCCGCTCCACCGCCAACCCCCGGCGCACGACCCTGATGCACCTGGAGGACGCGGACGGTCTCCACCGTCCCGACCAGCCGGAGCACGCGCTCGAGCTGCCCACCCAGACGGCCAATCCCCGCCGCACCATCCTGATGGTGGCCCCGGTCACGGCGGCCGCTTAACGCGCGGCCGCCCCTCCCCTCCGCGCGTTAGCCTGGAGCCATCAGACTCCGGCCGGTGACCAGCACCGGTAACAGGCAACAACAGTGAAGTGAGGGGCGACAGCACTCGTGCGCATCGCCAGGTTCTCCATCGACGGCAATGTCGCCTTCGGCGCGGTCGAGGGCGAGACCCCAGACGGTCTCGTCCTCGACATCATCAAGGGCATCCCGTACGCGGACTTCGAGCTCTCCGGTACGAAGGTGCCCCTGAACAAGGTCCGCCTCCTGCCGCCCGTGCTCCCCAACAAGGTCGTGGCCTTCGGCCGCAACTACGCGCAGCACGCGGCGGAGCTCGGCAACGAGGTCCCGGACGTGCCGTTCGCGTTCCTGAAGCCCACCACCTCGGTGATCGGCTCCGGCGACGAGATCGCCTACCCCTCCTTCTCCTCCGAACTGCACCACGAGGCCGAACTGGCCGTGGTCATCGGCCGTATGTGCCGCGAGGTCCCCCGAGAGCGCGTCAAGGACGTCATCTTCGGCTACACCTGCGCCAACGACGTCACCGCCCGCGACGTGCAGAAGCGCGAGAAGCAGTGGGCCCGGGCCAAGGGCTTCGACACCTCCTGCCCGCTCGGCCCCTGGGTGGAGACGGACCTCGACCCCTCGGACCTCACGATCCAGGCGACGGTCAACGGCGAACAGCGTCAGCTGGGCCGTACCAGCGAGATGATCCACTCCATCGAGGACCTGATCGTCAACATCTCCGAGGCCATGACACTGCTCCCGGGCGACGTCATCCTCACGGGCACCCCGGCCGGAGTCGGACCCCTGAACGTCGGCGACGAGGTCGCCGTCACCATCGAAGGCATCGGCACTCTCACCAACAAGGTGATCAAGCGTGGCTAACGCGACGAACGTCCGCGTACGTTTCTGTCCCTCGCCGACCGGCAACCCGCACGTGGGTCTGGTCCGCACCGCCCTGTTCAACTGGGCGTTCGCCCGGCACAACGAAGGCGCCCTGGTTTTCCGCATCGAGGACACCGATGCGGCCCGCGACTCCGAGGAGTCGTACGACCAGCTGCTCGACTCGCTGCGCTGGCTCGGCCTCAACTGGGACGAAGGGCCCGACGAGGTCGGCGGCCCGCACGCGCCCTACCGCCAGTCGCAGCGCATGGACATCTACAAGGATGTCGCCGAGAAGCTCCTCGCCGGCGGGTATGCGTACCACTGCTACTGCACCGCCCCCGAGCTGGACGAGCGCCGCGACGCCGCCCGCAAGGCCGGAAAGCCCTCGGGCTACGACGGCCACTGCCGCGACCTGAGCGCCGAGCAGATCGAGGCGTACAAGGCCGAGGGCCGCACCTCGATCGTCCGCTTCCGTATGCCCGACGAGACGATCACCTTCACGGACCTGGTCCGCGGCGAACTGACCTTCACCCCGGACAACGTCCCGGACTACGGCATCGTCCGCGCCAACGGCGCCCCGCTCTACACGCTCGTCAACCCGGTTGAC
Source organism: Streptomyces sp. NPDC050738 (assembly GCF_040654175.1). Classification (NCBI taxonomy): domain Bacteria; kingdom Bacillati; phylum Actinomycetota; class Actinomycetes; order Kitasatosporales; family Streptomycetaceae; genus Streptomyces; species Streptomyces sp. NPDC050738. The sequence continues at coordinate 138,825 of NZ_JBFAHN010000008.1, forward strand.
GACGCCCTGATGGAGATCACCCACGTCCTGCGCGGCGAGGACCTGCTCTCCTCCACCCCTCGCCAGGTGGCGCTCTACAAGGCCCTGATCGAGCTCGGCATCGCCCAGCAGATCCCGGCCTTCGGGCACCTCCCGTACGTCATGGGCGAGGGCAACAAGAAGCTCTCCAAGCGCGACCCCGAGGCCTCCCTCAACCTCTACCGCGAGCGCGGCTTCCTCCCCGAGGGCCTGCTCAACTACCTCTCCCTGCTGGGCTGGTCCTTCTCCAAGGACCAGGACATCTTCACCGTCGAGCAGCTGGTGGAGAAGTTCGACATCGCGGACGTCAACGCCAACCCGGCCCGCTTCGACCTGAAGAAGGCCGAGGCGATCAACGCCGACCACATCCGCATGCTGGACGTGAAGGCCTTCACGGAGGCCTGCAGCCCCTGGCTCCAGGCGCCGCACGCGAACTGGGCGCCCGAGGCCTTCGACCAGGCGGCGTGGGAGGCGATCGCCCCGCACGCCCAGACCCGTCTGCAGGTCCTCTCGGACATCACGCAGAACGTCGACTTCCTCTTCCTGGACCAGCCGGTCGAGGACGAGGCGTCCTGGACCAAGGCGATGAAGGGCGACCCGGTCGCACTCCTCACCACGGCCCGCGCCCACCTGGAAGCCGCGGACTGGACCAGCCCGGACTCCCTCAAGGAGGCCGTACTGAAGGCCGGCGAGGAGCACGGCCTGAAGCTCGGCAAGGCCCAGGCCCCGGTCCGCGTGGCCGTCACCGGCCGCACGGTCGGCCTCCCGCTCTTCGAGTCCCTGGAGATCCTGGGCAAGGAGAAGACCCTGTCGCGCATCGACACCGCACTGCAGAAGCTCGCCGCCTAGCCTGACCCCATGGCGATCCGAGCGGTCCTCTGGGACGTAGACGACACGATCTTCGATTACACCAGCGCCGACCGCGCCGGAATGCGCGTCCACCTCGAGGCCGAGGGCCTGCTCCACCGTTACGGAACGGCGGAGCAGGCCCTCGGCCTCTGGCGTGAGATCACCGACCGGCAGTGGCTGCGCTTCGCCAACCGCGAGGCCACCTTCGAGGAGCAGCGCATCGAGCGCGTGCGCGAGTTCCTGGAGGAGCGGCTGAGCGATGCCGACGCCGAGGCCTGGTTCCTGCGGTACGTCGCCCACTACGAGGCCGCCTGGTCGCTCTTCCCGGACGTGGTCCCGGTCCTGGACGCGCTCTCGCCCGCGTACGACCACGCGGTGCTCTCCAACTCCTCGATCCACAACCAGGACCGGAAGCTGCGCATCCTCGGCGTCCACGACCGCTTCAGCAGCATCCTGTGCGCCGCCGAACTGGGCGTCTCCAAGCCCGAGCCCGGGGCTTTCCACGCCGCCTGTGAGGCCCTCTCCCTGGAGCCGCACGAGGTTCTGTACGTCGGCGACCACCCGGACATCGACGCCACGGGAGCGGCCGCGGCAGGGCTCGCAGCGGTCTGGCTCGACCGTCCGGACGTGGGCGGACGGCCCGAGCTGATCCGGATCACCGGACTCGACCAGCTTCCTGACCTGCTGCGGGGCAATACCCGTTTTGGAGCGCCGTCCACCTTCGGGTAATGTTCTTCCTGCGCCGCCCGAGCGGGCCGAAAGGCCGGAGCGGACAGCGCAAGCCAAACAGACCCCCATCAGGGGGTTGAGTTTTGGTGGGCTATGGTGTAATTGGCAACACGACGGTTTCTGGTTCCGTTATTCTAGGTTCGAGTCCTGGTAGCCCAGCGCGAAACAAGCAGTACAGAGCATGACAAGCCCCCGTTGTGTAGCGGCCTAGCACGCTGCCCTCTCACGGCAGTAGCGCCGGTTCGAATCCGGTCGGGGGTACAGATCCTTCCCGCGAGATCATCTGGGTCGCACCCGATGGACTCGAGACGCAGGATCGCTAGGGCCCCCGTTGTGTAGCGGCCTAGCACGCTGCCCTCTCACGGCAGTAGCGCCGGTTCGAATCCGGTCGGGGGTACTGGTCTGGTATAGACCATTTTGGGCTATGGTGTAATTGGCAACACGACGGTTTCTGGTTCCGTTGTTCTAGGTTCGAGTCCTGGTAGCCCAGCGCAGGACAAGCAGTACAAAGCAAGCCCCCGTTGTGTAGCGGCCTAGCACGCTGCCCTCTCACGGCAGTAGCGCCGGTTCGAATCCGGTCGGGGGTACGCACAGAACAAGCCCTTCCCCAGAGGTAGTCGGGGGAGGGCTTCTTCGTTGTGCCCGGCAGGTCCGGACACAACTACGGCCCAACCGCTGCGGCGTTGAAGCGGATGGGCCGTAACTGGACGTGGACAAAGGTGTGTTCAGCCGGTGCGGCGCAGCGCCTCGGAGAGGCGGCCCGCCGCGTCGATGACCGCCTGGGCGTGCATACGGCCCGGGTGGCGGGTCAGGCGCTCGATCGGTCCGGAGACCGAGACGGCGGCGACCACGCGGTTGGAGGGGCCGCGCACGGGCGCGGAGACGGAGGCGACGCCGGGCTCGCGCTCGCCGATCGACTGGGCCCAGCCCCGGCGGCGTACGCCCGAGAGCGCCGTCGCCGTGAAGCGGGCCCCCTGCAGGCCCCTGTGCAGCCGCTCGGGCTCTTCCCAGGCCATCAGGATCTGGGCCGACGAGCCGGCCTTCATCGTCAGCGTGGAGCCCACAGGGACGGTGTCCCGCAGACCCGACAGCCGCTCGGCGGCGGCCACGCAGATCCGCATGTCGCCCTGGCGGCGATAGAGCTGCGCGCTCTCGCCGGTCACATCGCGCAGATGTGTCAGTACGGGGCCTGCCGTGGCCAGCAGCCGGTCCTCGCCGGCCGCGGCCGAGAGCTCCGAGAGCCGGGGGCCGAGAATGAAGCGGCCCTGCATGTCCCGCGCCACCATCCGGTGGTGTTCCAGTGCCACGGCGAGCCGGTGTGCCGTGGGTCGTGCGAGTCCGGTGGCCGCGACCAACCCCGCGAGGGTGGCCGGACCGGACTCCAGGGCGCTCAAGACGAGAGCCGCCTTGTCGAGAACGCCGACGCCGCTAGAGTTGTCCATGCAACGATATTCGCGTCTCACTCTGTGAAACGCAAGTTCAATTTCCTGGGGAACTTGTCACCCTGTGAGGGCGGCCGCACAACGGCCTGACGCCACCGCCCGGTTCGGGGGAACGGACGGAGCGCACCGATCTCTAGTTGGGCCGGCGAAGACGCCGGCCGGAGGGAAAGCGATGGGTAGGACACTCGCGGAGAAGGTCTGGGACGACCATGTCGTCAGGCGCGCGGAGGGCGAGCCCGACCTTCTCTTCATCGATCTGCACCTGCTGCACGAGGTGACCAGCCCGCAGGCCTTCGACGGTCTGCGGCAGAACGGCCGTCAGGTCCGGCGCCTCGACCTCACCATCGCGACCGAGGACCACAACACCCCGACCCTCGACATCGACAAGCCGATCGCCGACCCGGTGTCGCGGATCCAGCTGGAGACGCTGCGCAAGAACGCCGCGGAGTTCGGCGTACGGCTGCACTCGCTGGGCGATGTCGAGCAGGGCGTCGTCCACGTCGTGGGACCGCAGCTGGGCCTGACCCAGCCCGGTACCACCGTGGTCTGCGGCGACTCGCACACCTCCACCCACGGCGCCTTCGGCGCGCTGGCGTTCGGCATCGGCACCTCGCAGGTCGAGCATGTGCTGGCCACCCAGACGCTGCCGCTGGCCCGCCCCAAGACCATGGCGATCACCGTCGACGGCGAACTGCCCGAGGACGTCACGGCCAAGGACCTGATCCTCGCCGTCATCACGAAGATCGGCACCGGCGGCGGCCAGGGTTACATCCTGGAGTACCGCGGCTCCGCCATCGAGAAGCTCTCGATGGAAGCCCGCATGACCATCTGCAACATGTCGATCGAGGCAGGCGCGCGGGCGGGCATGATCGCCCCCGACCAGACCACCTTCGACTACCTCGAGGGCCGCGACCACGCACCCAAGGGCGCGGAGTGGGACGAGGCGGTCGCGTACTGGAAGACCCTGAAGACGGACGAGGACGCGGTCTTCGACGCCGAGGTCTTCATCAAGGCGGCCGAACTGGCCCCGTTCGTCACCTGGGGCACCAACCCGGGCCAGGGCGCGCCGCTTTCGGCCAACGTCCCCGATCCGGCTTCGTACGAAGACGCTTCGGAGCGCCTGGCCGCCGAAAAGGCCCTGGAATACATGGGGTTGACGGCCGGACAGCCGCTGCGCGACATCAAGGTCGACACCGTCTTCGTAGGTTCGTGCACCAACGGCCGGATCGAGGACCTGCGCAACGCCGCAGATCTGCTCAAGGGCCGCAAAGTCGCCGACGGCGTACGCATGCTGGTCGTCCCGGGATCCGTCCGTGTCGCCCTGGAAGCCGTCGCGGAGGGCCTGGACAAGGTCTTCACCGCCGCGGGCGCCGAATGGCGGCACGCGGGCTGCTCGATGTGTCTGGGCATGAACCCCGACCAACTCGCGCCCGGTGAGCGCTCCGCGTCCACCTCCAACCGCAACTTCGAGGGCAGGCAGGGCAAGGGCGGCCGCACGCACCTGGTGTCCCCGCAGGTCGCCGCCGCCACCGCGGTGCTGGGCCATCTGGCCTCTCCGGCCGATCTGTCCGACGCTCCGACCCTCGTGGAGGCCTGAGAACCATGGAAGCTTTCACCAAGCACACCGGACGCGCCGTCCCGCTGCGCCGCTCCAACGTCGACACCGACCAGATCATCCCGGCCCACTGGCTGAAGAAGGTCACCCGCGACGGCTTCGAGGACGGGCTCTTCGAGGCCTGGCGCAAGGACTCCGAGTTCGTACTGAACAAGCCCGAGCGCAAGGGCGCCACGGTCCTGGTGGCCGGTCCCGACTTCGGCACCGGATCCTCCCGTGAGCACGCGGTTTGGGCTCTGCAGAACTACGGCTTCCAGACCGTCATCTCCGCGCGGTTCGCGGACATCTTCCGCGGAAACTCGCTGAAGAACGGTCTCCTGACGGTAGTTCTCGACCAGAAGGTCGTGGACGCGCTCTGGGACCTCACCGAGGCCGACCCGACGGCCGAGATCACCGTGGACTTGGAGACGCGCCAGGTCCTCGCGGAAGGCGTCACCGCTGACTTCGAACTCGACGAGAACGCCCGCTGGCGGCTGCTGAACGGCCTGGACGACATCAGCCTCACCCTTCAGAACGAAGCGGACATCGCGGCTTATGAGGCGTCACGACCCGCCCACAAGCCCCGTACAATTGAGGTCTGAGCAGCGCTTTTCCAGTACTGCGCCCCCTGCCGTCAGGTAGGGGGCGCAGTGGCTTGTTGAGTCCCCGTTGCGCGACAACTCGCCCCAGATGGCACAATCGGTGCATGGAAGGCGACAACCAACTCAAGCTCTACGCACAAGTCGCCGACCAATTGAAGGAAGCGCACATCAGGGTGCGCGAACTGCAAGTCCCGGAGGGCGTACGGATGGCGCTGTCCCGGAAGCTGCTGGTCGTCACGGCCGCGGCGAAGCACGATCTCACCGATGCAGCAACGCGCCTGGATCGGTTGATGAAGGACCTCGACGAGGGTCGATTCCCCGATGGCAACTCCCTTGAAGGAACTCCGTGACAGCTCAGAACGTTGCGGCACAAGGGTGATTAGACCGTTTCGTGTTTGATTTGCGGTATATATCTGCCTAACGTGCGAAAAAGCCGGAACACTTTCGTTCTGGCAATGTCTCCGAAGGGGAAGACGTGAACAAGGCGCAGCTCGTAGAAGCGATTGCCGACAAGGTCGGTGGCCGCCAGCAGGCCGCAGACGCTGTCGACGCGGTACTCGACGCGATCGTCCGTGCGGTGGTCAACGGCGACCGTGTCTCCGTGACGGGCTTCGGCTCGTTCGAGAAGGTCGACCGTCCGGCCCGCTACGCCCGCAACCCGCAGACGGGTGAGCGCGTCCGGGTCAAGAAGACCTCGGTGCCCCGCTTCCGCGCGGGTCAGGGCTTCAAGGACCTGGTCAGCGGCTCGAAGAAGCTCCCGAAGAACGACGTGGCCGTCAAGAAGGCCCCCAAGGGCAGCCTCTCGGGCGGTTCTTCCGCTCGTACGACCGTGAAGAAGGCTGCGGCCAAGAAGGTCGCCGCGAAGAAGACGGTCGCGAAGAAGGCCACGCCGGCGAAGAAGGCAGTAGCCGCCAAGAAGGCCACCCCGGCCAAGAAGGCGACCGCCGTCAAGAAGGCTGCTGCAGCCAAGAAGACGACGGCCAAGAAGGCTGCTCCGGCGAAGAAGGCCACTGCGAAGAAGGCCACCGCCAAGAAGACCGCTCCCGCCAAGAAGGCTGTGGCGAAGAAGGCTCCGGCGAAGAAGGCCACGGCGCGCAAGACCACCGCCAAGAAGGCCACCGCTCGCAAGAAGTAAGCGGCGCAGGCCGGTCACGCACCGGGCCGGGCTCCCCTCTGGGGGAGCCCGGCCCGCGGCGCGTTCAGGGGGAGTGTCAGAAGGTCTGCAGCGTGACCAGAGTGATCCGGCGGGCCCCGCCGTCCCCTTCGGTCTCGATCCGCACCCGCTGACCGGGCCTCAGCAGCCGCAGGCCGCCCGCGTCGAAGGCCGGGGCGCCGAAGTCCACCGGGGTGCCGTCGTCGAGCAGCACGCTGCCGCTGCGGGTCTCTGAGTCGTACGTGTACGCGGTCGCCTGCATGCAGCGCAGCTTACTTACCCGCGAGGGGGGCGTAGCGCAGAGCCGTGTACGGGCCGAGCCCCAGGGCCGCCGCCGCCCGCAGGTCGTCGCCGGTGTCCACGTCCCGGCGCACCGAATCCACCCCGTCCAGCAGGATTTCCGCGGCGCCCGTCGCCGAATGCCGCCGCCGGGACGGGCCGCCGAAAGCAGGGTTCAATTCCGTACCGGGGGCCGCCGTCAGCAATGTCGTACCGATTCCTGCCGCATCGGCCAGAAAAGCGCGCGGAAATGTGGCCGCCATATCGAGCACGCGTTGCAATTCCCTGGGCCGCAGCGCCGGCAGATCGGCGTTCAGGGCCGCGACGGCGGCCGAGGGGTTCAGATCCCTTACGGAGCGTGCTCCGTGCGCCAGAGCGGCGTTGAGACCCGCTGAAAGGGCATCCGGCACTATTCGGGCACCCAGTGCGGCGAGTTCCGCGGCGGCCAGCGGATCGTCCGTGACGACCGCCACATCGGTCACGGCCGAACACGCGAGCGCGGCGGCCACGGTGTCCTGCGCGAAGGCCAGCGCGAGCCCCGGGCGCAGGGCATCGCCCGCTGCCGCCGCGAGCCTGCTTTTCGCCAGCGCCAAGGGCTTCAGGGGTACGACCAGGGACCAGGCCGCGGTCCGATCCGAGTTCGGCATCGGCCCCATTGTCGCCCGAGCCCCCGCTGCCCGGCCGGGCGGCCCGGGCGTACGGTGTTCTCGACAGAGCAGGGGCCTGGGGCGAGACTTGACGGTCGGTAGCCAGGCAGAGGTCAGACAGTGGTCAGGCAGAGGTCATGGCCAAGGCCTGGTCCTACAGGAAGGTGTCCGAGTGTCCCGCCGCAGAATCGGCTTCTGGTACCGCCTGGCGGCGGCCATCTCCAAACCGCCGCTGATTGTTCTGTTCAAGCGGGACTGGACCGGAATGGAGAACATTCCGGCCGACGGCGGATTTATCACGGCCGTCAATCACAACTCGTATCTCGACATGTTCTCCTACGGCCACTTCCAGTACAACAGCGGCCGGGTTCCCCGATTCCTCGCCAAGGCCGGCCTCTTCAAGGCACCCGTCGTCGGCACCCTGCTCCGCGGCACCCGGCAGATTCCCGTCTACCGCGATTCCTCCAGCGCGTCCGGCGCCTTCCGCGCCGCCGTGGAGGCCATCGAGGGCGGGGAATGCGTCGCCTTCTACCCCGAAGGCACCCTCACCCGGGACCCCGACCAGTGGCCGATGACCGCCAAGTCCGGCGTCGCGCGCGCCGCGCTGCTCACCCGCGCCCCCGTCATCCCGGTGGCCCAGTGGGGTGCCAACTTGGCGATGCCGCCGTACGCCAAGGAGAACAAGGTCCGCTTCTTCCCGCGCAAGACCCTTGAGGTGAAGGCCGGTCCGCCGGTCGACCTCGCGCGCTTCTACGACAAGGAGCCGACGCCCGAGGTCCTCAAGGAGACGACGGAGGCCATCATGGCCGCGATCACCGTCCTGCTGGAGGAGTTGCGCGGCGAGAAGGCGCCCGCAGAGCCGTACGACCACCGCAAGGTCCGCGCAGAGGAGCGGCGCAAGGCCGCGGGGGAGGGCTCCAAGTGACCCGAGTAGCCGTATTCGGAACCGGATCGTGGGGTACGGCCTTCGGCACGGTGCTCGCCGACGCCGGCTGCGACGTGACCCTCGTGGGCCGCCGCCGCGAACTCGTCGACGCCATCAACACCACCCGCACCAACCCCGACTACTTCCCCGGGCTCGAACTGCCCGCAGCCCTGCGCGCCACCACGGATCCCGCCGAGGCCGCGGAAGGCGCCGAGTTCACGGTCCTCGCCGTGCCCTCGCAGACGCTGCGCGGCAACCTCGCCTCCTGGGCCGGACTGCTGCCCGCCGACACCGTCCTCGTCTCGCTGATGAAGGGCATCGAACTCGGCACCGCCAAGCGCATGAGCGAGGTGATCGAGGAGGTCGCCAAGGTCCCCTCCGAGCGCGTCGCCGTCGTCTCCGGGCCCAATCTGGCCAAGGAGATCGCCAGCCGGATGCCGGCCGCGGCCGTGGTCGCCTGCACCGACGAAGCGGTGGCCCAGCGGCTCCAGGCCGCCTGCCACACCCCGTACTTCCGCCCGTACACGATCACCGACGTCATCGGCTGCGAGCTCGGCGGCGCCGTGAAGAACGTGATCGGCCTCGCCGTCGGCATCGCGGACGGCATGGGTCTGGGCGACAACGCCAAGGGTTCGCTGATCACCCGCGGACTGGCCGAGACCACGCGCCTGGGCCTCGCGATGGGCGCGGACCCGCTGACCTTCTCCGGCCTCGCAGGCCTCGGCGACCTCGTCGCCACCTGCTCCTCGCCGCTCTCGCGCAACCACACCTTCGGCCTCAACCTCGGCCGTGGGATGACGCTCCAGGAGACCATCGCGGTCACCAAGCAGACCGCCGAGGGCGTCAAGTCCTGTGAGTCGGTGGCCGATCTGGCCCGGCGGCACGGCGTCGAGATGCCGATCGCCGACACCGTGGTCGACATCGTCCACAACGGCAAGCCGCCGCTCGTCGCGCTCAAGGAGCTGATGGGCCGCAGCGCCAAGGCGGAGCGCCGCTGAGGCAGGGGCTCCGATCTCCTGTGCCTGAACTTCCCTTTTTTGACGTGCCTCTCGCACCGCTGCGCGGGCTTCGAGACCATGCGGCGGCCTTCGACCGCCGACCCGTCACCAGCCGCGGTGCCGGGGCTGCCCGGCCCGGAGTGCGCACGGTACCCTCGACCCGATATGAGCAGCGAGAACCTCCCCCAGAGCCCTGAGCAGCAGCGTCGCAAGCCGCGTGTGGCGGTCGTCTTCGGCGGACGCAGCTCCGAACACGGCGTATCGATCGTCACAGCGGGCGCGATCCTGCGCGCCATCGACCGGACCAAGTACGACGTGCTGCCCATCGGCATCACGACGGACGGCCGCTGGGCGCTCACCGCCGATGAGCCGGAGCGGATGGCCGTCACCGACCGCAGGATGCCGACCATCGCGGAGATCGCGGAGTCCACGGAGGGTTCCGTGGTGCTCCCTGTGGACCCGGCCAACCGCGAAGTGGTCTACAGCGAGCAGGGTTCGGTCCCCAAGGCGCTGGGCGAGGTCGACGTCGTCTTCCCGATGCTGCACGGCCCGTACGGCGAGGACGGCACCCTCCAGGGGCTCCTTGAGCTCTCCGGGATCCCGTACGTCGGCGCGGGCGTTCTCGCCTCGGCCGTCGGCCAGGACAAGGAGTACATGAAGCGGGTCTTCATCTCGTACGGGCTGAAGGTCGGTCCGTACGAAGTGATCCGGCCCCGCGAGTGGAAGCTCGACCCCGCCGCCGCACGCAAGAAGATCGTGGACTTCGCCGGCGAGCACGGCTGGCCGCTCTTCATCAAGCCCGCCCGCGGCGGCTCCTCCATGGGCATCACCAAGGTCGACTCCCTCGAAGGCCTCGACGACGCGGTCGAGGAAGCCCAGCGCCACGACCCCAAGATCCTCGTCGAGTCGCTGCTGCGCGGCCGCGAGATCGAGTGCGGGGTGCTGGAGTTCGAGGACGGACCGCGCGCCAGCGTGCCCGCCGAGATCCCGCCGGTCACCGCGCACGACTTCTACGACTTCGAGGCGAAGTACATCGACTCGGCCACCGGGCTCGTGCCCGCCCCGCTGCCCCCCGAGCAGACGGCGGAAGTCCAGCGGCTCGCGGTCGAGGCCTTCGACGCGGTCTCCTGCGAGGGCCTGGTCCGCGCGGACTTCTTCCTCACCGAGGACGGCGAGTTCGTCATCAACGAGATCAACACGATGCCGGGCTTCACCCCGATCTCGATGTACCCGCGGATGTGGCAGGAGAGCGGGGTCGGCTACCAGGAACTGGTGGACCGGCTCATCCAGGCGGCACTGAACCGCTCGACAGGACTGCGCTGACGCGCAGCCTCACGCGTCGACGGTGAGCGGGACGGTCTTGCTGACCGCCGCCGCGAAGTCCGACAGAGGAGTCACGTCGTGGTCGTACTTCTTCTCCAGTGCGACCTCGATGTAGACCTTGCGATAGGTCGTGGTGAACCGCGGCCCGCTGTTCAGCTGCTCCAGCATCCACTTCACGCCGTCAGCCTCGACGCCCAGCGCGTTCGGGTCGTCCATCTTCTCGGGCCGGGGGACACCGCAGCGCAGTACGATCGCGGCGTTGTTCCCCCAGCCGGCGGTCAGTTCGGACTTCGGCTCGACATCGCTCCGCTTCAGTCCCGCGACGGTCTTCGGCAGCACCTTGGCGAGGGCCTTGCAGTACGCGGCCTCGTCGGCGGCCGGCCGGGGGACGGCAACCTGTGCGGAGTCGCCCGCCGACGAGCAGCCCGCCGCGGCAAGCAGCAGCGCTATGGCGGGAAGAGAGAGGAGCCGGCGGCGCGATGAAGTCACCGGCCCAGCGTAGACGGGGCTACAGGTGCACCACCGGGCAGGTCAGGGTGCGGGTGATGCCGTCCACCTGCTGGACTCTGGCGACCACCATGCGACCGAGTTCGTCGACGGTGTCGGCCTGGGCGCGCACGATCACGTCGTACGGTCCTGTCACGTCCTCGGCCTGTATGACACCGGGGATCTTCCCGATGAGATCGGCGACGGTCGACGCCTTGCCCACTTCGGTCTGGATGAGGATGTACGCCTGTACCACGGAACCTCCAGGGCGGCCACGAGGATCTTGTGGGGAGAGGGAAAGGGACGCCAAGGTATCGCGTCGTTCCGGGCCACGGGGAGACCCGCGCGCCCGGTTGTCGCACACATCGGGGCGTACGCAGAACAGAGTTGACGTCACGGTTGACGTCTTCTCCTCGACGGTACCGACAGCAGGCACCGCTCGCGACCGCAAGCGCACTGGGGCAGAAGGAGTACGTAGATGAAGGGCACCGTGGGGGAGCTCGGGGAGTTCGGGCTGATCAGAGAGCTCACCTCCCGGCTCACCACCACTCCGGCGGTCAAGCTGGGACCCGGCGACGACGCCGCGGTCGTGGCGGCACCGGACCGGAGGGTCGTGGCGAGCACGGACATCCTGCTGGAGGGGCGGCATTTCCGTCGTGACTGGTCGACGGCGTACGACGTCGGGCGCAAGGCGGCCGCGCAGAACCTCGCCGACATCGCGGCCATGGGCGCGGTGCCGACGGCCATCCTGCTCGGCCTCGTCGTACCCGCCGAACTGCCCGCCGCCTGGCCCGTCGAGCTGATGGACGGGATCCGCGACGAGTGCCAGGTCGCGGGTGCGGCCGTGGTCGGCGGCGACGTGGTGCGCGGGGAGACGATCACCGTCTCCATCACGGCACTTGGCGATCTGCGCAACCACGAGCCGGTGACCCGCTCCGGCGCGCAGCCGGGCGATGTCGTCGCCGTCACCGGGTGGTTGGGCTGGTCGGCGGCCGGATTCGCCGTCCTGTCACGGGGGTTCCGCTCGCCGCGCGCCTTCGTCGAGGCACACCGCAGGCCCGAACCGCCGTACCACGCGGGCCCCGCGGCGGCCGGGCTCGGTGCCACTGCGATGACCGACGTGAGCGACGGCCTGGTCGCCGACCTCGGCCACATCGCGGACGCCAGCAAGGTCCGTATCGACCTGCGGGCCGGCCTCATCGACATCCCCTCGCAGATGAACGACATCGGCCAGGCGGTCGGCGTCGACCCGCTGCAGTGGGTGCTCACCGGAGGAGAGGACCACGCCATCGTGGCGACCTTCCCGCCGGACGTGAAGCTGCCTGCCCGCTGGAAGGTCATCGGCGAGGTCCTCAACCCCTCCGCGCTGCCCCAGGTGACGGTCGACGGCGCCCCCTGGACGAGCAAGGGCGGCTGGGACCACTTCGGAGGAGACGCGTCATGAACCACCCCCCTCTCGTACTGACGGTCGCCGGATCCGACTCCGGCGGCGGCGCGGGCATCCAGGCCGACCTCAAGACGATGCTCGCGCTCGGCGTCCACGGGATGAGCGTGCTGACCGCGGTCACCGCACAGAACTCGCTGGGCGTGCAGGGAGCGTGGGAGCTGCCGGCCGATGCGGTACGCGCCCAGTACCGGGCGGTCGTCGACGACATCGGCGTCCACGCGGTGAAGACCGGGATGCTGGCGTCGGCGGAGCTGGTCGAGACCGTCGCCGAGCTGCTGGCCGCGACGGACGCCCCCATCGTGGTGGATCCCGTCGGGGTCTCCAAGCACGGGGATCCGCTGCTCGCCGCATCGGCGCTCGATTCCGTACGCAAGAAACTGCTGCCGACGGCGACCGTGGCCACCCCGAACCTGGACGAGGTGGCCCAGCTGACCGGGGTGCGCGTGGAGTCCGAGGCGGATCTGGTGCGGGCGGCCGGAGCCGTCCTTGAGCTGGGGCCGCGGTGGGCGCTCATCAAGGGCGGGCACCTGGCCGGAGAAGCGGTGGACCTGCTGACGGACGGCAGCGAGGAGCACTGGCTGCGGGCGCCGAGGCTCGACAACCGCCATACACACGGGACGGGCTGCACGCTGGCCTCGGCCATCGCCTCGTACCTGGCGCTCGGACTGTCCGTGCCCGAGGCGGCACAGGCCGCGAAGACCTACGTCACCGGCGCGATCGCGGCGGGCTTCCCGCTCGGCGAGGGAATTGGCCCGGTGGACCACGGCTGGCGGTTCAGGGGCGTATGAGCGCACGAAAAAGCCGGTCCACCGAGGTGGACCGGCTTTTCAAGGCAACCGCAAGGGGCTGCGCTACGACGGAACGTCGCGTTAGCGCGAGACCTTGCCGGCCTTGATGCACGAGGTGCAGACGTTGAGCCGCTTCGGCGTCCGACCGACCACTGCACGCACGCGCTGGATGTTGGGATTCCAGCGACGGGACGTACGGCGGTGCGAGTGGGAAATGCTGTTGCCGAAGCCGGGGCCCTTGCCACAGACGTCGCAGTTGGCAGCCACGGGTCACTCCAAAGACTTCAGAATTACGATGAATTCCGGCGCACCGGAATCAGAAGACTGAAGTGGCTTGCCGGGGGGATTGGCCCGACTCTCGCCGGGCAACCGAAGCAGCATACAACGGCCGCTTCGGAGATACGAAACTACCATGTCGGGGACGCCCCCTGCCCCGGCCCCTTGTCCTGCACGGGGTCTACCCTGCGGTGCAACCCCGCTGCTCAAGGACTCCAAGGAGGACGCCAGGTGCCGCAGATCCCCGACGATCTCGATGCCGTCGCGGTACGCACCTGGTGCTCGCTCGCACTGGACGCGCTGGGCAGTGACCGCGAGGAGATCGACGCGATCAACGTCTATCCGATCGCCGACGGGGACACCGGAACCAACCTCTACATGACGCTGGAGTCCGCTTCCCAGGCTGTGGAGGCGGTCTTCACCGGGTACGGCACCGAGACCCCCGACAGGGCGGACGTGATCCGCGCGATGGCCCACGGGGCGCTGATCGGGGCCCGCGGCAACTCCGGGACGATCCTGGCGCAGCTGCTGCGGGGGATGTCCGAAGTGCTGGCCGAGCCGGACGCCGGTCCGGAGGGTGAGCAGGATCACGCGGCTCTGCTGCGGCGGGCGCTGCGACGGGCGGCCTCCTCGGCGTACCAGGCCGTCGCGCACCCCGTCGAAGGCACGATGCTGACCGTGGCGACCGCGGCCGCCGACGCGGCGGAGGCGCAGGCACCGGGCGGCGGCTGCCCGGAGGTGGCGCGGGCGGCGTACGAGGGCGCCCGTACGGCGCTGCGGGAGACCCCGGGGCAACTGGCCGTCCTGGGGCGCGCGGGAGTGGTGGACGCGGGCGGGCGGGGCCTGGTGGACGTGCTGGCCGCGCTGCTCGGAGCGCTGTCGGGGGAGATGCCGGCGGCGCAGGAGCGCGGACACGGGACGCTCGCGGCGGCCGCGGACTGCGCGGTGGACCCGGACGACGCCGGTCCGGCCTTCGAGGTGATCTACCTCCTGGAGGCGGCCGACGAGGCGGTGGCCCGGCTCCGTACGCGGCTGGACGCGCTCGGCGACTCCCTGGTCGTGGTCGGCGGCGACGGGCTGTGGAACGTACACGTCCATGTGGACGATGCCGGGGCCGCGGTCGAGGCCGGGGTCGAGGCGGGCCGTCCGTACCGGATCCGCATCACGCACTTCGCCGCCGCGGCCGTCGAGGCGCGCGAGCAGATCCAGCGCGCGGTGGTGGCGGTCGTCCCCGGAGAGGGCCTGGCGGACCTGTGCGCGGGGGCCGGCGCGACGACGGTGCTCGGCCGCCCCGGGGAGCCGCCCGCCAGCGGGGAGCTGGTCGACGCGATCCGCAGGGCGCACGCCCGCGAGGTGATCCTCCTCCCCAACGACGCCGACCTGCGGCACACGGCCGCGGCAGCCGCCGAGCAGATGCGCACGGAGGGCGTACGGGTCGCCCTCATCCCGACCCGGGCCGCCGTCCAGGGCCTCGCGGCCCTCGCCGTGCACGAGCCGGAGCGCCGCTTCGACGAGGACGTGGTGGCGATGACGGCGGCGGCGCGCACGACGCGCTATGCCGAACTGGCGGTCGCGGAGCGGCAGTCGTGGACTTCGGCGGGCATCTGCCAGGCGGGCGACGTCCTCGGCCTGATCGACGGCGATGTGGCGGTGATCGGCGCGGATGTCGCCTCGACGGCGGAGACGGTGCTGCAGAGGATGCTGGCGGCGGGCGGGGAACTGGTCACGCTGGTGGTGGGGGAGGGCGTACCGGAAACGGTGGCACCGCGTCTGGAGGCGTACGTACGAGAGCGCCACCTGGCGGTGGACACGGTGGTCTACGAGGGCGGCCGCCAGGCAGCACCGCTGCTGATCGGCGTCGAATAGGCGGGCCCGCGGGCGCGGCCCCCGGATTCGGGAAGGGGCGGGGTGGGGGAAATCCACCCGCTGTCAGACCCATGGTGTGCAATAGATCGCGTGCCCGCGCTAGACGAACCCCTCAAGAAGACACTCGGCGCCCCCACCGCCAAGGTGATGGCCGAGCACCTCGACCTGCACACGGTCGGCGACCTGCTCCACCACTACCCCCGCCGTTACGCAGAACGCGGCGAGCTCACCCCCCTCGCCGAGCTCCCCCTGGACGAGCACGTCACCGTCTTCGCCCAGGTCGCGGACGCCCGCGTCCTGAGCTTCGGCGGCGGCAGCGGCAAGCGGCTGGAGGTGAACATCACCGACGGCAGCGGGCGCCTCCAGCTCGTCTTCTTCGGCAACGGCCTCCACAAGCCCCACAAGGAACTGCTCCCCGGCCGCCGCGCGATGTTCGCGGGCAAGGTGTCCAAGTTCCGCCAGACCTTTCAGCTCGCCCATCCTGCCTACGAGTTGCTCGACGCCGACACCGATGCCGGTTCCGTCGCCGCCTGGGCGAACCAGCTGATCCCGCTCTATCCGGCCTGCAAACAGCTGGAGTCCTGGAAGATCTCCAAAGCGGTCGACATGGTCCTCCCCAGCGCCCAGGAGGCCGTCGACCCGCTCACCCCCGCCCTGCGCGAGGGCCGCGGCCTGATCACGCTCCCCGAGGCGCTGCTGAAGATCCACCGCCCGCAGACGAAGGCCGACATCGCGACGGCCCGCGACCGCCTCAAGTGGGACGAGGCGTTCGTCCTGCAGGTCGCGCTCGCCCGCCGCCGGTACGCCGACGCCCAACTCCCCGCCGTGGCAAGGAAGCCCACCTCCGACGGCCTCCTCGACGCCTTCGACGCCAAACTCCCCTTCACGCTCACCGAAGGCCAGCAGAAGGTCACCAAGGAGATCTTCGACGACCTCGCCACCGAGCATCCGATGCACCGGCTGCTCCAGGGAGAAGTCGGCTCCGGCAAGACCATGGTCGCGCTGCGCGCGATGCTCACCGTCGTGGACGCGGGCGGCCAGGCCGCCATGCTCGCGCCCACCGAGGTCCTCGCCCAGCAGCACCACCGTTCCATCACCGAGATGATGGGCGAGCTCGCCGAGGGCGGCATGCTCGGCGGCTCGGACGCGGGCACCAAGGTCGTCCTGCTCACCGGTTCGATGGGGATGCCCGCCCGCCGCCAGGCGCTGCTCGACCTGGTCACCGGCGAGGCCGGGCTCGTCATCGGTACGCATGCGCTCATCGAGGACAAGGTGCAGTTCCACGACCTGGGCCTCGTCGTCGTGGACGAGCAGCACCGCTTCGGTGTGGAGCAGCGCGACGCCCTGCGCGGCAAGGGCAAGCAGCCGCCGCATCTGCTGGTCATGACCGCGACGCCCATTCCCCGTACGGTCGCGATGACGGTCTTCGGGGACCTGGAGACCTCGGTCCTCGACCAGCTCCCGGCGGGCCGCTCGCCGATCGCCACCCATGTCGTACCGGCCAAGGACAAGCCCCACTTCCTGGCGCGCGCCTGGGAGCGCGTCCGCGAAGAGGTGGAGAACGGGCACCAGGCGTACGTGGTGTGCCCGCGCATCGGCGACGGCGACGACGAGCCCAAGAAGAAGGCGAAGGCGGCAGAGGAGACTGCATTTTCTGAGGAGGGGTCGAAGCGGCCGCCGCTCGCCGTGGTCGAGATCGCCGAGCAGCTCGCCAAGGGGCCGTTGAACGGGCTGCGGGTCGAGATCCTGCACGGCCGGATGCAGCCCGACGACAAGGACGACGTGATGCGGCGCTTCGCCGCCGGTGACGTGGACGTGCTCGTGGCGACCACCGTGATCGAGGTCGGGGTGAACGTCCCGAACGCCACCGCGATGGTGATCATGGACGCGGACCGGTTCGGGGTCTCGCAGCTGCACCAGCTGCGCGGCCGGGTGGGCCGGGGATCGGCGCCCGGGCTCTGCCTGCTGGTCAGCGAGGCGCACGAGGCCAGCCCTGCCCGGGCCAGGCTGAGCGCCGTCGCCGCGACACTGGACGGCTTCGAGCTCTCCCGTATCGACCTCGAACAGCGCAGAGAGGGCGACGTCCTGGGCCAGGCCCAGTCCGGGGTCCGCTCCTCCCTGCGGATGCTCGCCGTCATCGAGGACGAGGAGGTCATCGCGGCCGCCCGTGAGGAGGCGGTGGCGGTCGTGGCCGCCGACCCCGACCTGGAGCGGCTGCCGGAGCTGCGGATCGCCCTGGACGCCCTGCTCGACCAGGAGCGCGAGCAGTACCTCGACAAGGGCTGAGAGACTGGAGCGGCAGCACCTCGCCAGCCCCAAGCAGCCCACCCGAAGGACTCAGATGACCCGCGTGATCGCCGGTACGGCCGGCGGGCGCCTGCTCGCCGTCCCGCCGGGCAACGGCACCCGCCCCACCTCCGACCGTGCGCGAGAAGGCCTCTTCTCCACCTGGGAGGCGCTCCTGGGCACGCTGCAGGGCGTCCGTATCGCCGATCTGTACGCCGGCTCCGGAGCCGTCGGCCTGGAGGCGCTCTCGCGCGGCGCTGCCCACGCCCTCCTCGTGGAGGCCGACACCCGCGCCGCGGCCACGGTCCGTGCCAATGTGCGCACGCTCGGGCTCCCGGGCGCCGAGGTGCGCACCGGCAAAGCGGAACAGATCGTGACGGGTCCGGCCCCCCAGGCCCCGTACGACCTGGTCTTCCTCGATCCTCCGTACGCCGTCGGCGACGACGATCTTCGGGAGATCCTCCTCACACTCCGCGCCCAGGGCTGGCTCACAGAGGATGCCGTGGCCACCGTGGAGCGCAGCACCAGAGGCGGGGAATTCAAGTGGCCCAAGGGTTTTGAGCCTTTGCGGGCCCGTCGCTACGGCGAGGGCACGCTTTGGTACGGTCGCGCCGCCGCTACGTGCGAAGACGCACGATGACCGGACCGGAGAGCGAGGGAATTCAGTTGCGCCGCGCCGTCTGTCCGGGGTCCTTCGACCCCATCACCAATGGACATCTCGACATCATTGCCCGCGCCTCCAAGCTGTACGACGTCGTACACGTGGCCGTGATGATCAATCAGTCGAAGCACGGTCTCTTCACCGTCGACGAGCGGATCGAGATGATCCGCCAGGTGACCGCCGACTTCGGGAACGTCGAGGTCGAGTCCTTCCACGGCCTGCTCGTCGACTTCTGCAAGCAGCGCGACATCCCGGCCATCGTGAAGGGCCTGCGCGCGGTCAGCGACTTCGACTACGAGCTGCAGATGGCCCAGATGAACAACGGTCTCTCGGGCGTCGAGACCCTATTCGTCCCGACCAACCCCACCTACAGCTTCCTCTCCTCCAGTCTGGTCAAGGAGGTCGCGACCTGGGGCGGAGACGTCGCGCACCTGCTGCCGCCGCTGGTCCACGAGGCCCTGACGACCCGGCTCGGCGAGAAGTGAAATCCTGACAGTCCGTCAGCAGGTGTCGGGCGGGCGCCGACTGGACGTACAGTCGTCCCCGTCCGTCTCCAACCCGGCGTAGAGAGTGGCGAGCACACGGTGGACGTGCAGAAGAAGCTCGACGACATCGTCGAATCGGTCATGGGCGCCCGGTCCATGCCCATGTCGGCTTCGTGCGTGGTCAACCGCGCCGAGCTGCTCGCCCTGCTCGAAGAGGTACGGGAGGCCCTGCCCGGCTCCCTGGCCCAGGCGCAGGAGCTGATCGGCGGCCGGGAGCAGATGGTCGAGCAGGCCCGTCAGGAGGCCGAGCGGATCATCGAGTCCGCCCACGCCCACCGCGGCTCGCTGATCTCCGACACCGAGGTGGCCCGCCAGTCCCAGGACGAGGCGGACCGCATCCTCGCCGAGGCCCGCCGCGAGGCCGAGGAGATCCGTGCGGAGGCCGACGACTACGTCGACTCCAAGCTGGCCAACTTCGAGGTCGTCCTCACCAAGACGATCGGCTCCGTCGATCGAGGCCGCGAGAAGCTGCTCGGCCGCGGCCCCGGCCTCGACGAGCAGGGTTACGCCGACGAGGACGCCCCGGAGTACAGCCCGGACCCCGCGACGCTCATCGAGCGCGCCGACGCGTATGTCGACACCAAGATGGGCGCCTTCGAGGCCGTGCTCGCCAAGACCCTCGTGGCGGTGGGACGGGGCCGGCAGAAGCTGCACGGCCGTATCGCCATCGACGATCTCGGTGAACACATGGCGGCGCAGGACGGCATGGACCCGCAGCAGCGCGGCAGCGACGCGGACTTCCTGGCGGACCTGGCGGAACCGCAGCAGGTCCAGCAGCCCGAGGCGCAGCAGGCGGTCCCCGTACCGGCGCAGCAGAGCTACGACCCGTACGCGTACCAGCAGCAGCCTCAGCAGCAGGATCCCTACGCGTACCAGCAGCCCCAGGAGCAGTACGCGTACCAGCAGGACCCCTACGCGTACCAGCCGCAGCAGCAGGGCTACGACCAGCACGGCTACCAGCAGCAGCCCCAGCAGCCCCAGCAGCAGTCGTACGAGCAGCAGCAGGGCGCCCTCGACGAGACCAGCCTCTTCGACACGAGCATGATCAATCTCGATCAGCTGCGGCAGTACGAACAGGGTCGCTAGGGGCCGATTGGGTCTATGGCGACCTGACCGGTATCCTGGCTCTTCGGTCGCGCGTATGTCCGCGATCCCAGCTGCCCGCTCGGCAGCCATCCCCAGAGATTTTCGAAAGCAGGAAAAGCCCTGAACACGCGCCTCGACCACCGCAACCCTCTTGTGTTCGACACACATGAGCTGGGTCGGCGTCCTGGTGCCCTCAAGCGGCTCTCCCGCACGGCCGAGGCTCCGAAGGACCTCGGCGTCGAAGGGGTCATCGGAGTGCCGGAAGGCGCACCGGTGGAGATCGACCTCCGCCTCGAGTCGGTCATGGACGGGGTGCTTGTCACAGGCACCGCCCGTGCATCGGCCAAGGGGGAGTGCGTAAGGTGTCTGGAGCCGCTCGAGCTTGAGCTCGAAGCGGACTACCAGGAGATGTTCTCGTACCCTGACGCCGATGACCGGGGCCGCGGCAAGACCGCGGAGCCGGCCGACGACGCCGAGGACGAGGAAATCACCCCCCTCGAGGACGGCTTGTTCGACCTCGAACCCGTGCTGCGTGACGCGGTGGTGCTCGCACTGCCGCTGCAGCCGGTCTGCCGGGAGGACTGTGCCGGCCTGTGTTCCGATTGCGGAATCAGGCTGGACGACGAACCCGGTCACCACCATGACGTCCCCGACATTCGTTGGGCGGCGTTGCAGGGACTCGTCGGGACCGGCCAGGTCGGCGAGAAGGACAACGTTAACGACGCTGAAGATGGCGTCGACGAGAAGCAGGAGAAGTAGCCGTGGCTGTTCCGAAGCGGAAGATGTCGCGCAGCAACACGCGCCACCGCCGGTCGCAGTGGAAGGCTGCGGTCCCCACTCTGGTTTCGTGCGAGCGCTGCCAGGAGCCGAAGCTGCAGCACATCGCGTGCCCCAGCTGTGGCACGTACAACAAGCGCCAGGTCCTCGAGGTCTGAGCGGCTGGTGAGAGGCACCATGTCTGAGTCACACAAGACGGACAATGCCTCGTCCCACACGCTTCTGGAAGGGCGGCTCGGGTATCAACTCGAGTCCGCCCTTCTGGTGCGTGCGCTGACGCACCGTTCGTACGCATACGAGAACGGCGGCCTGCCCACCAACGAGCGTCTGGAGTTCCTCGGGGACTCCGTGCTCGGCCTGGTGGTCACGGACACGCTGTACCGCACCCACCCCGATCTCCCGGAAGGCCAGCTGGCCAAACTCCGGGCCGCGGTGGTCAACTCGCGTGCGCTCGCATCGGTGAGCCGCGGGCTGGAACTCGGTCTCTTCATCCGGCTCGGCCGGGGCGAAGAAGGCACGGGTGGCCGGGACAAGGCTTCCATCCTCGCCGACACCCTTGAAGCGGTGATCGGCGCGGTCTATCTGGATCAGGGTCTCGACGCGGCCTCGGAGCTGGTGCACCGGCTCTTCGACCCGCTGATCGAGAAGTCCTCCAACCTCGGTGCGGGCCTGGACTGGAAGACCAGTCTCCAGGAACTCACCGCGAGCGAAGGTCTCGGCGTTCCGGAGTACCTGGTCAGCGAGACAGGTCCGGACCACGAGAAGACCTTCACCGCTGCTGCCCGCGTCGGTGGTGTCTCGTACGGCACCGGCACCGGCCGCAGCAAGAAGGAAGCGGAACAGCAGGCGGCGGAGTCCGCCTGGTGCGAGATCAGCGCCGACGCCGAGAAGCGTGCCGCGGAGGCCAAGGCCGCCGCGGAAGCGCCACCGGTGGAAGCGCCGGTCGAGCCCGCAGTGGCAGAAGAGGCCGCCGACACCTCTTCGGCCGCGGCTGCCGCGACCGACCAGGCCACCACGGCCTGACGCCGGTTCTTTTCCCGCCCGCCCCCTCTTCGGGGGCGGGCGGTTTTTCCGTACCCGAGGGGAACCGCGATGCCTGAGCTGCCCGAGGTCGAAGTCGTACGCCGCGGACTCGAGCGCTGGGTGGCCGGCCGCACCGTGGCCGGGGTGGAGGTCCTGCACCCTCGTGCGGTACGCCGCCATCTCGCCGGCGGCGAGGACTTCGCGGACGCGCTCAAGGGGCATCGCTTCGGGGTGGCGCGGCGCAGGGGCAAGTATCTGTGGATTCCGCTCGACGACACCGATGCGTCGGTGCTCGGGCATCTGGGGATGAGCGGACAGCTGCTCGTACAGCCCCAAGAGGCCCTGGACGAGAAGCACTTGCGGATCCGCGTCCGCTTCGACGATGCCCTCGACACGGAGCTGCGCTTCGTCGACCAGCGCACCTTCGGCGGGCTCTCGCTCCACCCGAACACCCCTGAGGGACTCCCGGACGTCATCGCGCATATCGCCCGCGACCCGCTGGACGAGGCCTTCGACGACGAGGCCTTTCACACGGCGCTGCGGCTGCGGCGTACGACGATCAAGCGGGCCCTGCTCGACCAGTCGCTCATCAGCGGGGTCGGCAACATCTACGCGGACGAGGCGCTGTGGCGCTCCCGCGTCCACTACGAACGCCCCACCGCGGGCTTCACCCGGCCCAGGACCGCGGAGCTCCTCGGCCATGTGCGGGACGTCATGAACGCCGCGCTCGCTGTCGGCGGCACCAGCTTCGACAGCCTCTACGTCAATGTGAACGGGGAGTCGGGGTACTTCGACCGGTCGCTGGACGCCTACGGCCGCGAGGGCGAGCCGTGCAAGCGCTGCGGCAACGCCATCAGCAGGCGCGCCTGGATGAACCGCTCCAGCTACTTCTGCCCGCGCTGTCAGAGGCCGCCGCGCGCCGTCTCGTAGCGCTCGCGCGAGGTGAGGACCTGGTCCATCCGGCCCTCCACGAGGTGGATCAGGCCGAGCAGCCGATCTGCGATCTCCCGTCCCAGCGGGGTGAGTTCATAGTCCACGCGAGGCGGATTGGTCGGCTGCGCCTCCCGGTGGACGAGGCCGTCCCGCTCCAGCGCCTGCAGCGTCTGGGAGAGCATCTTCTCGCTGACGCCGTCGACCCGCCGCCGCAGCTCGTTGAAGCGCAGCGACCCCTCGGCGAGGGCGCCCAGCGTCAGGCTGCCCCAGCGTCCCGTGACGTGCTCCAGCGTGGTGCGCGAGGGGCACGACTTCGCGAATACGTCGAAGGCGAGAGCGTCGTCCATGCCTCCACTGTACTGCGCACAGCGCTCACCTGGAGTTAGTGCTCGACGTGCTCAGAAGCCGAAGTCCTGGGTCCACCAGGGGCCGCCCGAGCCGAAGTGGACGCCGACGCCCAGCGTCTTGTAGTCGCAGTTGAGGATGTTCGCCCGGTGGCCGGGGCTGTTCATCCAGGCGTCCATCACCGCGTCGGCGTCCGCCTGGCCGCGGGCGATGTTCTCGCCGCCCAGGCCGTCCACGCCTGCCGCGTCGGCCCGGTCCCAGGGGGATTTGCCGTCCGGGTCGGTGTGGTCGAAGAAGTCGCGGGCGGCCATGTCCTCGCTGAAGGCCGTGGCCAGTGCGGCCAGCGGGCCGTTGGCCGTCACCGGCTTGCAGCCGGCCGTGGCCCGCTCCTTGTTGACCAGCGCGAGGACCGCCGCCTGAACCGCGGCTTCCTTGCTGACGGGGGCCGCGGTCCTGGCCACGGTCCGGGAGGGAGAAGGTGTGGCGGTCGCGCTCTTCGTGCCGGAGGCCGGTGCGCTCGATGCCTTGGAGGGCGGCGCGGAGGTCTTCGGCGCGACGGGGGAGGGGCTCGTCGACGGTGCGTGGGCGCGGGTGGCACCGGAGCTCGGCGAGGGCGAGGCGCTGACCGAGGGGGTCCCCGACTCGCCGCCCTGGGTCTGCAGGTCCGGCACGCCGTCCGCGCGGACGCGGTCGCCCGTCGAACCGCCGCCGCCCACCGTGTAGGCGTTGCCGCCGCCCGGCAGCAGGCCCGAGGCCATCGCCACCGCGCCCACGGCAGCCGCGGCGGAGACGCCGAGCAGTCCGGTGCGTACAGGGGCGATCCTGTTCTTGCGGCGCCCGCGGCCCCGGTGTCGGCCGGCCTCGCCATAGTCAACTGCGGCCGGTACGGCGGCGGAGCGTCGATGGCGTCCCATCTGCAGTGCCTTCCTCATGGTCGACGGCCTACGTCACGACGACTCACCCATACGGGTGAGGCTCATTGGGTCCGGACTGTAGTCCATGCCGCACGGGGCCGAAGTGTCCCGTGAGCAATTGGCCGGTTAGCGTGCAGACATGAACGAAGATGTACGGCTCACCGCCTGGGTGCGTGGAAAAGTCCAGGGCGTGGGCTTTCGCTGGTTCACCAGGGCCAATGCCCTGCAGATCGGCGGACTCAAAGGCTTCGCCCTCAATCTGGAGGACGGCAGGGTGCAAGTCGTGGCCGAAGGGCCGCGTGCGGGGTGCGATCTTCTCCTCGCCTGGCTCCGCTCCGACGACACACCCGGTCGCGTCGATGGTGTGACTGAGATCTGGGACACTCCTCGCGGCGGCTACGAGAGCTTCGCGATCCGCTGAGCCGACCCCGGAACGACCACGGATCGTGAACTGGCAAGGCGCCCCTGGCATGTGCGTTCGGCAGAAATGCCCTGGTGGTTGCCAAGTGGCGCCGACCGTGCCACGCTGCGGCGTAGAGGATGATCTCCTGCCCGCAGGGCCCCGAAGGAGAGTCGCGCCGCCGGTTGCGAGGCCGCGCGCCCCCGGGTTGCCCGTGAATACAGGGCGTGATCGTGTTGACCGTCAAACTTTTTGGTGAGACGCTTAAAACCCCGCGCACCTTAGCTGTTTGGCAGTAGGAACGCAGCGAGAACCAGCACTGCTGAGCACCGCGGGTGCGATTCCCCCTACGACCCACCACCGCTTCGGTCGGTCACTCAGTGTGGAGGACCATCCATCATGGCAAAGGCGCTTCTCGGTTACGTCGGCGGTTCCGACCCGCGACTTCTCTCCGAGATGCGACGGCTTCAGCAGCGCGTCCAGGACCTCGAGTCCGAGCTCACTCGGATCCAGTCCGAGAACGACGCGCTGAATGCCGCCGCCCAGCACGGAGAGTCGCTGCTTGACGGCATCGACATTGATGTACCCCAGGCGGAGCCTGCGCTCACCTGACAGCAGCCACCCCGCTAGGAACCACAGAATCACCGCACCACCGCACAAGATATGCAAGGGACGCTTCGGCGTCCCTTCTTTCTTTCGCCCCGAAAGGTAGAGTCCGGCGGCGTGCACCTCAAGTCCATGACCCTCCGCGGATTCAAATCCTTCGCCTCCGCCACGACGCTCCGCTTCGAGCCGGGCATCACCTGTGTCGTGGGCCCCAACGGCTCCGGCAAGTCCAATGTGGTGGACGCGCTCTCCTGGGTCATGGGCGAGCAGGGCGCGAAGTCACTGCGCGGCGGGAAGATGGAGGACGTCATCTTCGCCGGGACGACCGGCCGCCCACCGCTGGGCCGGGCCGAGGTCTCGCTGACCATCGACAACTCCGACGGCGCGCTGCCGATCGAGTACGCCGAAGTCACCATCACCCGGATCATGTTCCGCAACGGCGGCAGCGAGTACCAGATCAACGGGGACACCTGCCGGCTGCTCGACATCCAGGACCTGCTGTCCGACTCGGGCATCGGGCGCGAGATGCACGTGATCGTCGGGCAGGGGCAGCTCGATTCCGTACTGCATGCCGATCCGATGGGACGGCGCGCCTTCATCGAGGAGGCGGCAGGGGTACTCAAGCACCGCAAGCGCAAGGAGAAGGCGCTGCGGAAGCTGGACGCGATGCAGGCCAATCTGGCGCGCGTACAGGACCTGACCGACGAACTGCGCCGCCAGCTGAAGCCGTTGGGCCGGCAGGCGGCCGTAGCTCGGCGGGCCGCCGTCATCCAGGCCGATCTGCGCGACGCACGGCTGCGGCTGCTCGCGGACGACCTGGTGACCATGCGGAACGCGCTGCGCACCGAGGTCGAGGACGAGGCGGCGCTGAAGCAGCGCAAGGAGGCGGCGGAGGCGGCGCTGAAGGGGGCCCTCGCGCGCGAGGCGGAACTGGAGGACGAGGTACGGCGTCTCGCGCCGCGCCTCCAGCGGGCCCAGCAGACCTGGTACGACCTCTCCCAGCTCGCCGAGCGCGTACGCGGCACGGTGTCGCTGGCCGACGCACGCGTCAAGAGTGCGACCTCGGCCCCGGTCGATGAGCGGCGCGGGCGCGATCCGGAGGACATGGAGCGCGAGGCCGCCCGTATCCGCGAGCAGGAGGCGGAGCTGGAGGCCGCGCTGGAGGCGGCGGAGCACGCGCTGGAGGACACCGTCGCCCACCGGGCCGACCTGGAGCGGGAGTTGGTGGCCGAGGAGCGTCGGCTGAAGGATGTGGCACGGGCCATCGCCGACCGCCGTGAGGGGCTCGCCCGGCTGACCGGGCAGGTCAACGCGGCACGATCGCGGGCCGGTTCGGCGCAGGCGGAGATCGACCGGCTGGCGGAGGCGCGGGACGGAGCGCAGGAGCGCGCGGTGCTTGCCCAGGAGGAGTACGAACTGCTCAAGGCCGAGGTGGACGGCCTGGCAGCGGGCGACGCGGAGCTCTCAGCGGCACACGACGCCGCGAAGCAGGGCCTGGCGCAGGCCGAGGCGGCGCTGAGCGCGGCCCGGGAGGCCGCGACGGCCGCCGAGCGCAAGCGGGCCGCGACGGCGGCACGGCGCGAGGCCCTCGCTCTCGGCCTGCGGCGCAAGGACGGCACGGGAGCTCTGCTCGGCGCCAGGGACCGGCTGACCGGACTGCTCGGCCCGGCGGCGGAACTGCTCACGGTGGCCGGCGGTCACGAGGTCGCCGTGGCGGCGGCGCTGGGGGCGGCGGCGGACGCGATCGCGGTGAGCGACCCGGCGACCGCGGCGGACGCGATCCGCCTGCTGCGCAAGCAGGACGCGGGCCGTGCGGCACTGCTGCTTGCAGCGCCCGCCGCCGGCGGTGGCCGTGCGGCCGTACCCGACCAGGCCGGGGAGCGGCACGACGGTCTCCCCGCGTGGTCCGGCGGTACGGCTGTGCCCGCGAGCCGCACGGACGGCCAGGCCGATGGGACCGCTGCTTCGGGCCTGGTGCGTACCGCCGTCGACGGGGCGCCGGGACCGTCGTACGTGGCCGAACTGGTGAGCGGCCCGGCCGAGTTGATGCCCGGAGTACGCCAACTGCTGAGGGACATGGTGGTCGTCGGAACGCTGGAGGACGCCGAGGAACTGGTGGGAGCCAGCCCCGGACTGATCGCCGTCACCGCGGAGGGCGACGTCCTGGGCGCCCACTTCGCGCAGGGCGGGTCCGCAGGGGCGCCCAGCCTCCTGGAGGTACAGGCCTCCGTCGACGAGGCCGCGACCGAGCTGGCCGCGCTGGACCTGAAGTGCGAGGAACTGGCCGGCGCCCAGCAGGCGGCGGGCGAGCGGCGCGCGGAGTGCGCCGCTCTCGTCGAGGAGCTGGGGGAGCGGCGCAGGGCCGCCGAGCGCGAGAAGTCCGGTGTGGCCCAGCAGCTGGGCGCTCTCGCGGGCCAGGCGCGCGGGGCCGCAGGTGAGGCCGAGCGGTCGGCCGCCGCCGCGGCCAAGGCGCAGGACGCGCTGGAGCGGGCGACCGAGGAGGCCGAGGTGCTGGCCGAGCGGCTGCTGGTCGCCGAGGAGATGCCGGCCGAGGAGGAGCCGGACACTTCCGTACGGGACCGGCTTGCGGCCGATGGAGCCAATGCGCGACAGACCGAGATGGAGGCCCGCCTTCAGGCCCGTACGCACGAGGAGCGGGTGAAGGGGCTCGCCGGGCGGGCCGAGGCGCTGGACCGCGGGGCACGGGCCGAGCGCGAGGCGCGGTCGCGGGCCGAGCAGCGGCGGGCCCGGATGGTCCACGAGGCAGAGGTCGCGCGTGCCGTCGCGGACGGTGCGCGCCAGCTGCTCGCCCACGTAGAGGTGTCGCTGGTACGGGCCGAGGCCGAGCGGGCGGCGGCCGAGGCGGCCAAGGCGGAGCGCGAGCAGGACCTGGTGACGGAACGCGGCCATGGGCGCGACCTCAAGGGGGAGCTCGACAAACTCACTGATTCAGTTCACCGCGGCGAGGTACTCGGTGCCGAGAAGCGGCTGCGCATCGAGCAGCTGGAGACCAAGGCGCTGGAGGAACTGGGTGTGGAGCCCGCGGGACTCGTGGCCGACTACGGCCCCGACCAGCTGGTGCCGCCCTCCCTTCCGGCGGAGGGAGAGGAGCTGCCGGATGACCCGGAGCACCCGAGGAACCAGCCGGTGCCGTTCCTGCGAGGCGAGCAGGAGAAGCGGCTGAGGGCGGCCGAACGGGCGTATCAGCAGCTCGGGAAGGTGAATCCGCTGGCGCTCGAGGAGTTCTCGGCGCTGGAGGAACGGCACAAGTTCCTCTCCGAGCAGCTTGAAGACCTGAAGAAGACCCGGACCGACCTGCTTCAGGTTGTGAAGGAGGTCGACGAGCGTGTCGAGCAGGTTTTCACCGAGGCGTTCCGGGACACGGCGCGGGAGTTCGAAGGGGTCTTCTCACGGCTCTTCCCGGGCGGCGAGGGACGACTGATCCTCACCGATCCCGACAACATGCTCACCACGGGTGTGGACGTCGAGGCCCGGCCCCCGGGCAAGAAGGTGAAAAGGCTCTCGCTCCTGTCCGGAGGTGAGCGATCCCTTACGGCCGTTGGCATGCTGGTGGCGATCTTCAAGGCCAGGCCAAGCCCGTTCTATGTGATGGACGAGGTCGAGGCGGCGCTCGACGACACCAATCTGCAGCGGTTGATCCGGATCATGGAGGAGCTCCAGGAGAGCTCGCAGCTGATCGTGATCACGCATCAGAAGCGGACGATGGAGGTCGCGGACGCGCTCTACGGCGTCTCCATGCAGGGGGACGGCGTCTCCAAGGTGATCAGCCAGCGTCTCCGTTGACCAACTTCAAGAGTTGAACACACTAGGCCTCTCTGCGCCCTGAAACTCACAGTTACCCAACTCTTGACTTCGAAACATGAAGGCATAGTCTCTGCAACGTTGCTTTTACCTTCAAGTGGTGGCTGACGCTGAGTTATGCGCCACTGGAAGGGCTCGTCCCCCCATGCCCCTCACCGTTGTCGGGCCCCAGGAGTCAACGTGACCACCACAGCGCAGGCGTCGTCGCCCGGAAGCAGTCAGGGCCGTCCGGAGCATCTCGGACGCGTCATCTTCATTACGGCCGCCGCCGCGATGGGCGGATTCCTCTTCGGCTACGACAGTGCCGTGATCAACGGCGCCGTCGGTGCGATCGCGGACAGGTACGACATCGGTTCCGGTGCGCTCGGCCAGGTCATCGCCATCGGCCTGATCGGTGCGGCGATCGGTGCAGCCATCGCAGGCCGTATCGCCGACCGCATCGGCCGTATCCGCGTCATGCAGATCGCCGCCGTACTGTTCTTCATCAGCGCGATCGGCTCGGCGCTGCCCTTCGCCCTCTGGGATCTCGCCATGTGGCGCGTGTTCGGCGGCATCGGCATCGGCATGGCCTCGGTGATCGGCCCGGCGTACATCGCCGAGGTCGCACCGAAGGAGTACCGCGGACGCCTCGGATCCTTCCAGCAGGCCGGCATCGTCATCGGCATCGCCATCTCGCAGCTGGTCAACTGGGGCCTGCTCAACTGGGCGGGCGGCGACGACCGCGGCAAGCTCATGGGCCTGGAGGCCTGGCAGGTCATGCTCGGGATCATGATCATCCCGGCGGCGGTCTACGGACTGTTCTCCTTCGTGATCCCCGAGTCCCCGCGCTACCTGATCTCGGTCGGCAAGACCGCCGAGGCCAAGGAGATCCTCGTCCAGGTCGAGGGCAAGGACGCCGACCTGGACGCCCGCGTAGGCGAGATCGAGCACGCGATGCGCAGCGAGCACAAGTCCACCTTCAAGGACCTGCTCGGCGGCAGCTTCCTCTTCCTGCCGATCGTCTGGATCGGTATCGGCCTCTCGGTCTTCCAGCAGTTCGTGGGTATCAACGTCGCGTTCTACTACTCCTCGACGCTGTGGCAGTCCGTCGGTATCGACCCGTCCGACTCGTTCTTCTACTCGTTCACCACATCGATCGTGAACATCATCGGTACCGTGATCGCGATGTACCTGGTGGACCGGGTCGGCCGGAAGCCGCTCGCGCTCGTGGGTTCGGTCGGTATGGCCGTCGCCCTGGCCGTCACCGCCTGGGCCTTCAGCTACGACCTGGTGGACGGCAAGCTCCCGAACGCCCAGGGCGTCGTCGCGCTCATCGCGGCCCACACCTTCGTGCTCTTCTTCGCCCTGTCGTGGGGTGTCGTGGTCTGGGTCTTCCTCGGCGAGATGTTCCCGAACAAGATCCGCGCCGCAGCACTCGGTGTCGCCGCAGCCGCGCAGTGGATCGCCAACTGGGCCATCACCGCGAGCTTCCCGAGCCTCTCCGACTGGAGCCTGACCGGTTCCTACATCATCTACGCAGCCTTCGCCGCGCTCTCGATCCCCTTCGTGCTGAAGTTCGTGAAGGAGACCAAGGGCAAGGCGTTGGAGGAGATGGGCTAATCCCCGCTGCCCCTCTCCTCACCCACGGAACTGCCCCGGTTCGAGTACCTACTCGAGCCGGGGCAGTACGTTGTCGCAGAACAGCCGCAGGCTGCGCCATCCCTCGTCCAGGGGCATCCCCCCGGCCAGCGGGTGCAGCACATAGTTGTCCAGACCCAGCGCCACGCACGCGTCGGGCGTCAGGATCCGGTAGACGCCCTCGTCGCGCAGTTCCTCGACCGTCGTCGCCGACGACTTCACCGCCGAGTGGATGTCCTTGTTCTGCCAGGACGCGTAGGTCCGCGCCTCGTGCAGGAAGTGTTTTCCGTACGCCGCCCACGCGCTGTCCGGGTCCTCGGCGATGTGCAGCAGCGGGACCTCGGCCGTCGGCATCATGCAGAAGCCCTCGGTGCCGTGGGCCGCGAGCTGTTCGTTGTAGTACGCCTCGAGGTCGGGCAGGTGCGCGCTGGGGAAGAACGGCAGGCCGAGGCGGGCGGCGCGGCGGGCCGCGGCCTTGGAGGAGCCGCCGACGAGCAGGAGCGGGTGCGGCTGGGTGAACGGGCGCGGGGTGACCTGTACCGTACGGCCGCGGAACTCGAAGGGCTCGCCCGTCCAGGCCTGCAGGATCGTCTCCAGGAGCTCGTCCTGCAGCTTGCCGCGGCGGCCCCACTCGACGCCCAACTGCTCGTACTCGGCGGGCCGGTAGCCGATGCCGGCGACCGTGACCAGGCGGCCGGCGCTGAGCAGGTCGAGGACCGCGATCTCCTCGGCCAGCCGCAGCGGGTCGTAGAGCGGGCCGATGACGGCGGACACGGTGACGGCTATGCGCTTCGTCGCGCCGAAGATGGCGCCCGCGAAGGCGAGGGGCGACGGCAGCCAGTTGTTGGTGGCTCCGTGGTGCTCCTCGGTCTGCAGGGTGTCGACCGCGTGGGTGTCCGCGTACGAGGCCATGTCCAGGGCGGCGCGATATCGGGCGGAGAGGGTCTCGGGGGTTGCGTCCGGATCGACCAGGTTGAAGCGGACCACTGAGAAGGCCATGACGGGAAAGTCCCCCTTCGCCGGGTGGGAGTTGGCGAGGGGGGACAGTAGCTGACGCGGCGTCAGACAGCCAGGGTCTTGGGCTCCTCGGCCTCGGGAGCGCCCTTGGCGGGGACGGGCTTCGGCTTGGGGAGGGCCAGGTAGAGCAGGCCGGAGATGACGATGGTCGCCACCCAGCCCAGGCCGTACTCGCCGATGGGGTTGTTGGAGGCGAGCGGTCCGGTGAACCACTGGCTGGTGGTGAAGAGCAGACCGCCGACGAGGCCGACGGCCCAGGCGATGACCGCGGGCGGGTTGAAGCCGGCCTTGTACCAGTAGGCGCTGGTGCGCGTGGTGTCGAGCAGCGCCTCGCCGTCGTACTCCTTGCGGCTCAGCATGTCCGCGCCGAAGACACCCACCCAGGCGGAGAAGGCGACCGCGAGCAGCGAGAGGAAGGAGATGAACTGGCCCATGAAGCCGGTCGCGGCCAGCATCAGGATGCCGCCGAAGATCAGCGAGATCGCGGCATTGATGGAGACCGCCCAGTGGCGGGGGACCTTGAAGCCGAGGGTCTGCGCGGTGAAGCCGGCCGAGTACATCGACATCGCGTTGATCAGCAGCATGCCGACCAGGGCGATCAGCAGATACGGCACGGCGATCCACATCGGCAGCAGGTCACCGAGGAAGGCGACCGGGTCGGATGCCTTGGCCAGGTCCGGGGTGGAGACCGCCATGACCGCGCCCATCAGGACCATCGGCACGACGACGATGCCGGCGCCGCCGATGGAGTTGCCGACCATCGCCTTGGCCGAGGCGGTACGCGGGAGATAGCGGGTGAAGTCCGGGGCGGCGGGGATCCAGCTGACGCCGCCGGCGGCGATCGTGCCGATTCCGGCGACGACCAGGGCGGTCTTGCCCGCGGGCCGGTCGAAGACGGCGGACCAGTCGGTGTCGGCGATGAGGTAGCCGAGGACCAGGAGCGAGAAGGCGCCGAAGAAGTACGTCGCGATCTTGTTGCACTTGTGGACCGCGTTGATGCCCAGACCGGAGATGGCGAAGGTGACGACCACGAAGAGCAGCAGCGTGACGATGATCAGGAAGTCGTTGCTCTGGATGCCGAAGAGGATGTCCAGCACGCTGAGCAGGGCGTACGCACCGGTCACCGCGTTGATGGTCTCCCAGCCCCAGCGGGCGACCCAGATCAGCGAGCCGGGGAGCAGGTTGCCGCGCTGGCCGAAGACCGCGCGGGACAGTGCCATGCCGGGGGCGCCGCCGCGCTTGCCCGCGATGCTGACCAGCCCGACCAGGCCGTAACTGACGATCGGGGCTGCGATCGCCACGACGAGCGCCTGCCAGAAGTTCAGCCCGTTGAGCGCCACGAGGCTCGCGCCCATGGTGAGCAGCAGCACACTGATGTTCGCCGCGACCCAGGTGGGGAAGAGGTCACGGACGCGACCGGTGCGCTCGTTGTCCGGCACGGGCTCGAGACCGCGCGTCTCGAGTGCGCCTTCGGATTCGGCGGTGGTGGTGCTCATGGTGTGGGGGTCCATGCCTCTCGCTCGGCTCGGCGTTGAGCCGGTGGGGGGTGATCGCTTCGGACTCTACGCGCGTTGATAGGGCCAGCTCCATCGTAGTTTAATACGTCATATGGCCTAGATGCGGCTATGTCCTTTGGTGGAAGCTACAACGACCCGGTCCTGGCGGGGCATGGTCGATACTGGTCGGGTTATGGAAATCCTCATCCTTGTTGTAGTCATCGCCCTGGTCGCCGTCGGCGCGATCAGCGGGCTCGTGGTCACCAGCCGCAAGAAGAAGCAGCTGCCCCCGGCCCCGCCCTCCGCACCGACCATCACCGCTCCGCCCGCCGAACCTCAGGTCGGCGACGACGCGGCACCCCCGCGCGACGAGCCGCGCCGGACGATCGAGGAAGTCGAACTTCCCGGCTCGGCCGACGAGGCCGTCGCAGAACCCGCCGCCGTCGAGGACCCCGTCGTCGCGGCGCCGCCCACCCCCGAGATCGAGGTCCCCGAGCCGACGGCGGGCCGCCTGGTGCGGCTGCGCGCCCGGCTCGCCCGCTCGCAGAACTCGCTCGGCAAGGGGCTGCTCACGCTCCTGTCCCGCGACAACCTCGACGAGGACACCTGGGAGGAGATCGAGGAGACCCTGCTCACCGCGGACGTCGGCGTCGCCCCGACCCAGGAGCTGGTCGATGCGCTGCGCGAGCGGGTCCGGGTGCTCGGTACGCGTACGCCCGAGGATCTGCGCGCGCTGCTCCGCGAGGAGCTGCTGAAGCTGCTCGGCACGGACTTCGACCGCGCGGTCAAGACCGAGAGCGGCGTGGACACTCCCGGCGTCGTCATGGTCGTCGGCGTCAACGGCACCGGCAAGACCACCACCACCGGCAAGCTGGCGCGGGTGCTGGTCGCCGACGGCCGCAGCGTGGTGCTCGGCGCGGCCGACACCTTCCGCGCCGCCGCCGCCGATCAGCTGCAGACCTGGGGCGACCGGGTCGGCGCTCGTACGGTACGAGGCCCCGAGGGCGGCGACCCCGCGTCGATCGCCTTCGACGCGGTCAAGGAGGGCATCGCCGAGGGCGCGGACGTCGTACTGATCGACACCGCGGGCCGGCTGCACACCAAGACCGGGCTGATGGACGAGCTCGGCAAGGTGAAGCGGGTCGTGGAGAAGCACGGTCCGCTGGACGAGGTGCTGCTGGTGCTGGACGCCACGACGGGGCAGAACGGTCTGGTGCAGGCGCGGGTGTTCGCGGAGGTCGTGGACATCACCGGCATCGTGCTGACGAAGCTGGACGGCACGGCCAAGGGCGGCATCGTGATCGCGGTGCAGCGTGAACTGGGCGTGCCGGTGAAGCTGGTGGGCCTGGGCGAGGGCGCGGACGACCTGGCCCCGTTCGAGCCGGAGGCGTTCGTGGACGCGCTGATCGGGGACTGAGGTCCGGTAGGTGCACGAGGAAGGGTCCGCCACACGGTGCAGGTGTGGCGGGCCTTTCGTTTTGGGCGCGGGTTGCGGTGCGTGGGTCGCCGGTCGGAGGCCGGCGCAGCGGGGCGATGCCCGCGGAGCGGTGCGAGGTGCGCGGAGCGGTGCGAGGTGCGCGTCAAGAGGGAGGGAAGGGTCCGCTACACGGTGCAGGTGTGGCGGACCCTTCGTCTTGGGCGCGGGCTTGCTCTGCGCGGGTCAGGAAGCGGCCCGGTGGCTGGTGTACGCCAGGGTGCCCAGGAGCAGGCGGGCCTGCGGAGGGCCTGCCGCCGTCTCCAGGGTCGGGGGGCGCAGCCACTGGACCGGGCCGAGGCCCGCCAGGTCGGAGGGCGGGGCTGTGATGTGGGTGCCGGGGCCCAGGCCGCGCAGGTCGAGGCCCGCGTCGTCCCAGCCCATCCGGTAGAGCAGCTCGGGGAGTTCGGCCGCGGCGCCGGGGGCCACGAAGAACTGGGCGCGGCCCTTCGGGGTCACGGTCACCGGGCCGAGCGGGATCCCCATGCGCTCCAGGCGGACCAGGGCCAGCCGGCCCGCCGCCTCCGCGATGTCGATGACGTCGAAGCTGCGGCCGACCGCGAGGAGGACCGCCGCGCCGGGCGTCTGCGACCAGGCGGCCGTCACCTCGTCGAGGGTGGCGCCTGCGGGGACTCCAGGTGCGAAGCCCAGGGGGTGGGCGCCCGGCGACGTACACCGGGCGCTTCCGCAGGAGCAGTTGCCCGCCGCGGCCCTCGCTCCCGGTGCCACGTCCCAGCCCCACAGCCCGGTGTACTCCGCCACGGCGGTGCAGTCCGATGTGCTGCGGCCCCGGCGCCGTACGCCGGGCCTGGTCTCTTTGGTGCCCCGGATTCCGCCGATCGTGAAGCCCATGCCCCCTCCAACGGGTGAACGCGCCGGTGGTTACGACTTGGAGTGCCACGGTGACGCTCCGTCGCCAATTGCCCTGCCTCGGCGGCGTGGAGTGACGCGTGGGGTGGTGTGGATCGAGGTGCGCGCCCCGGCGCACATCGTTCCGCCTGCTCCTGATCGTCCTGTGTCAAGTGAATCGCGCCTGACGGCAGGCGAGTTCACTCGGAGGGGTGGCGAATGGTGGCGTTTCCGGGATCGCCCTCGCGGGAGGGGTGATCGTAGGATTACTTTCAGTACACGAACCCTGGGTTGTTGTGCACGCGTGGGTATGCCGGAGGCAACCCGGTTTCCTGTTCGAAGGGGCGCAAGCTCCAGACAGAGGCCCCAACTCACGGCATTCTGATAGGGGTTCAGGTTTGAAAGGCTCGGGCAGAGGGCCTGACACAAAGAGGCTTCAGCGGGATGGGGGCATTCGAGTGGGCGGCAGCGGCGAAGGCGGCGAGAGCGGCACACCGGCCGGCAAGCGCCCGAACGAGCAGTTGGGCTCGTGGTTCGTGCGCAGCGGCTGGTCGAAGGGCGAGCTGGCGCGGCAGGTGAACCGGCGGGCGCGGCAGATGGGCGCCCATCACATCTCCACCGACACCTCCCGGGTGCGGCGCTGGCTCGACGGCGAGCAGCCGCGCGAGCCGATTCCGCGCATCCTCTCCGAGCTCTTCTCCGAGCGTTTCGGATCCGTCGTCGCCATCGAGGACCTCGGGCTGCGCACCGCCCATCAGTCGCCGTCGGTGTCCGGCGTCGACATGCCCTGGGCGGGCCCGCAGACCGTGGCGCTGCTCAGCGAGTTCTCCCGCAGCGACCTGATGCTGGCGCGCCGGGGTTTCCTCGGCACCTCGCTCGCACTCGCCGCAGGCCCCGCCCTCATCGAGCCGATGCAGCGCTGGCTGGTGCCCTCGCCCGTCGCCGAGCCCGCCTCCCTGGACACCCAGGCACTCTCGCGCCGGCCCTCCCGGCTCTCCAGGCCCGAGCTCGACCTCCTGGAGTCCACCACCGCGATGTTCCGCCAGTGGGACGCGCAGTGCGGCGGCGGTCTGCGCCGTAAAGCCGTCGTCGGCCAACTCCACGAAGTGACCGACCTGTTGCAGGAGCCGCAGCCCGAGGCCACCGCCCAGCGGCTCTTCAAGTGCGCGGCCGAACTGGCCGAGCTGGCCGGCTGGATGAGTTACGACGTCGGGCTGCAGCCCACCGCGCAGAAGTACTTCGTGCTGGCCCTGCACGCCTCCAAGGAGGCCGGGGACAAGTCGCTCGGTTCGTACGTCCTGTCCTCCATGAGCCGCCAGATGATCCACCTCGGACGCCCCGAGGACGCCCTGGAGCTCATCCACCTCGCGCAGTACGGCAGCCGCGACTGCGCCACCCCGCGCACCCAGGCGATGCTGTATGCGATGGAGGCGCGGGCGTACGCGAACATGGGCCAGCCCAGCAAGTGCAAGCGGGCCGTGCGGATGGCCGAGGACACCTTCACCGACGCCGGGTTCGACGGCGAGCCCGAGCCCGACTGGATCCGCTTCTTCTCCGAGGCCGAGCTCAACGGCGAGAACTCCCACTCCTACAGGGACCTCGCCTACGTCGCCGGCCGCTCCCCGACGTACGCCTCGCTCGCCGAACCGGTGATGGAGCGCGCCGTCGAGCTCTTCGGCAAGGACGACGAGCACCAGCGTTCGTACGCGCTGAACCTGATCGGGATGGCCACGGTCCACCTGCTCAAGCGCGAACCGGAGCAGTCCACGGTGCTCGCCGGACAGGCCCTCCATATCGCCAGGCGGGTGCGGTCCGAGAGGGTCAACACCCGGCTGCGCAAGACGGTCGACACCGCTGTCCGAGACTTCGGTGACGTGCCTGAAGTGATCGATCTGACCGAGCTCATGGCCGAACAGCTGCCGGAGACCGCAGAAGCCGTCTGAGTACGGTTCTGACCCCACCAGGCCCCGTCCGGCCCCACAGTCCCCGGCCGCGGCACTCACCCCGTAAAGCCCGACTCGGCTCCCCCACGCCAGGTCAACGGGTGAGCGCCGCGGCCGGTTTCTGATGTGCGCAGGGTATCGGCGGGCCGCCGGGGCGATCCGGCAATTCACCGGGGCGTAACACGCTCCGCCCCTTCGTCACTGCGGCGAAACATCGTGCGGCATCGTCGGAAACCGCGCTGCGCCAACCTCATCGTCCATAACCGGCCACCCCTTTTCGCACCTGCTCGCCCGCACAGGCCGTACCTACGACGAGGAGACGCCGATGCCCCCAGGCATCACGACGCTTGCTGCAGACGCCCCGACGCTGTCTTCGGCCAACACCGGCTTCATGCTCATCTGCTCCGCCCTGGTGATGGTCATGACACCGGGCCTCGCCTTCTTCTACGGAGGCATGGTCCGGGTCAAGTCCACCCTCAACATGCTGATGATGAGCTTCATCAGCCTGGGGATCGTCACGATCCTCTGGGTGCTCTACGGATTCAGCCTCGCCTTCGGCGCCAGCAACGGCTTCTTCGGCTGGACCAAGGGCTACTTCGGCCTCAGCGGCATCGGCCTGACCGAGCTGTGGCCCGGATACACCATCCCGGTCTACGTCTTCGCCGTCTTCCAGCTGATGTTCGCGATCATCACGCCCGCACTCATAAGCGGCGCGCTCGCCGACCGCGTCAAGTTCAGCGCCTGGGCGCTGTTCATCGCGCTGTGGGTCTCGGTCGTCTACTTCCCCGTGGCCCACTGGGTCTGGGCCTCCGACGGCTGGCTCTTCAAGAAGGGTGTCATCGACTTCGCCGGTGGCACCGCGGTCCACATCAACGCCGGTGCCGCGGCCCTCGGCGTGATCCTGGTCATCGGAAAGCGCGTCGGCTTCAAGAAGGACCCGATGCGCCCGCACAGCCTCCCGCTGGTGATGCTGGGCGCAGCGCTCCTGTGGTTCGGCTGGTTCGGCTTCAACGCCGGTTCCTGGCTGGGCAACGACGACGGCGTCGGCGCGGTGATGTTCGTCAACACCCAGGTCGCCACCGCCGCCGCGATGCTCGCCTGGCTCGGTTACGAGAAGATCCGCCACGGCTCCTTCACCACGCTCGGTGCCGCATCCGGCGCGGTCGCAGGCCTCGTCGCCATCACGCCTTCCGGCGGCGCGGTCTCCCCGCTCGGCGCGATCGCGGTCGGCGCCATCGCCGGTGTCCTCTGCGCCATGGCTGTCGGCCTCAAGTACCGCTTCGGCTTCGACGACTCGCTCGACGTCGTCGGCGTCCACCTCGTCGGCGGTGTCGTCGGCTCCCTGCTGATCGGCTTCTTCGCCACCGGCGGAGTGCAGTCGGACGTGGCCGGTGTCTTCTACGGCGGTGGCTTCCACCAGCTCGGCATCCAGGCCATCGGGGTCTTCTCGGTCCTCGGCTACTCCCTGGTGGTCTCCGCGGTCCTCGCCTTCCTCCTCGACAAGACGATGGGGATGCGGGTCACCGAGGACGAAGAGGTCTCGGGCATCGACCAGACCGAACACGCCGAGACCGCATACGACTTCAGCGGGGCCGGCGGCGGCGCCGCACCCCGTACGGCAGCAGTGCCCGCGGCCGGTACCGCCGGGCAGACGAAGAAGGTGGACGCATGAAGCTCATCACCGCAGTGGTGAAGCCGCACCGGCTGGACGAGATCAAGGAGGCCCTGCAGGCCTTCGGCGTCCAGGGGCTCACCGTCACCGAGGCCAGCGGGTACGGGCGTCAGCGCGGACACACGGAGGTCTACCGTGGCGCCGAGTACACCGTCGACCTCGTACCGAAGATCCGCATCGAGGTCCTCGTCGAGGACGCGGACGCGGAAGAGCTCATCGATGTCGTGGTGAAGGCGGCCCGAACCGGCAAGATCGGTGACGGCAAGGTATGGAGCGTGCCGGTCGAGACGGCGGTCCGGGTACGGACCGGCGAGCGCGGCCCGGACGCCCTCTGAGCGCAGGACAAGAGACAGGAACTGCTGGGTGACGAGCGTCGATCCGATGACTGAAAAGCCCGAGGAATCCGAGTCGGCACCCAGCGGTTACGCGGCGGCCCGGCTGCGTCTTCTCAATGAGAAGACGCGGTCCGGGCCGCCGCGCCGTTCTGCCCTGAGCCGGCTGACTGACGACTGGGTGGGGGCGCTCTTCACGTCGGCCGCCGAGGCGGCGGGCGTACGGGGCGCGGCGCTGGTGGCCGTGGGCGGATACGGGCGCGGGGAGCTCTCACCGCGCAGCGACCTGGACCTGCTGCTCCTGCACGACGGGAGCGCGGACGCGGGCGCGATCGCCTCGCTCGCCGACCGGGTCTGGTACCCGGTGTGGGACCTGGGGCTCGCGCTGGATCATTCCGTACGGACTCCCGGGGAGGCCCGCAAGACCGCGGGCACCGACCTGAAGGTGCAGCTGGGGCTGCTCGACGCCCGTCATGTGGCGGGCGACCTGGGTCTGACCACCGGGCTGCGGACCGCCGTGCTCGCGGACTGGCGCAACGCGGCGCCCAAGCGGCTGCCGGAGCTGTACGAGCTGTGCACGGAGCGCGCCGAGCGCCAGGGCGAGCTCCAGTTCCTGCTGGAGCCCGACCTGAAGGAGGCGCGCGGCGGGCTGCGCGACGCGACGGCCCTGCGGGCGGTCGCCGCCTCCTGGCTGGCGGACGCGCCGAGGGAGGGGCTCGACGGGGCGCGGCGGCGGCTGATGGACGCGCGCGACGCGCTGCATCTGGTGACCGGCCGGGCGACGGACCGGCTGGCGCTGCAGGAGCAGGACCAAGTGGCCGCGGAACTGGGCCTGTTGGACGCCGATGTGCTGCTCCGCCAGGTCTACGAGGCCGCACGCACGGTGTCGTACGCCAGCGATGTCACCTGGCGCGAGGTCAATCGCGTACTGAAGGCGAGGTCGGCGCGGCCCAGGCTGCGCACGATGCTCGGCGGCAAACCCCCGGTGGCCGAGCGGACCCCGCTGGCCGAAGGCGTCGTGGAGCTGGAGGGCGAGGTGGTCCTCGCGCGGACCGCGAAGCCCGAGAAGGACCCGGTGCTGCCGCTGCGCGCGGCGGCGGCGGCGGCGCAGGCCGGGCTGCCGATCTCGCTGCACGCGGTACGCCGCCTGGCGGGAGCGGTGAAGCCGCTGCCCGTGCCGTGGCCGGCCGAGGCGCGCGAGCAGCTGGTGACGCTGCTGGGCGCGGGGGAGTCGACGATCCCGGTGTGGGAGGCCCTGGAGGCGGAGGGACTGATCACCCAGCTGCTGCCCGACTGGGAGCGGGTGCGGTGCAGGCCGCAGCGCAATCCCGTACACACATGGACAGTTGACCGCCATCTGGTGGAGGCGGCGGTGCGGGCCTCGTCGCTGACGCGGCGGGTGGGCCGTCCTGACCTGCTCCTGGTCGCGGCCCTGCTGCACGACATCGGCAAGGGCTGGCCCGGTGACCACTCGGTGGCCGGGGAGGTCATCGCACGCGACGTGGCGGCGCGGATCGGCTTCGACGCCGCCGAGGTCGCGGTCCTCGCGACGCTGGTCCGCCACCATCTGCTGCTGATCGAGACGGCGACGCGGCGGGACCTCGACGACCCGGCGACCGTACGGTCGGTGGCCGACGAGGTGGGTTCGGTCTCGACGCTGGAGCTGCTGCACGCCCTGACGGAGGCCGACGCGCTGGCGACCGGACCCGCGGCGTGGTCGGCCTGGCGCGGTTCGCTGGTGACGGACCTGGTGAAGCGGGTCGGGGCGGTGCTGGCGGGAGATGCCCCCGAGGAGCCGGAACCGGCCGCACCCAGCGCGGAGCAGGAGCGGCTCGCGATCGAGGCGCTGCGGACCGGGGAGCCGGTGCTGGCGCTGCACGCGCAGACGGAGGAGCCGCAGGAGGACGGGCGTCCCGAGCCGGTGGGCGTGGAACTGCTGATCGCGCTGCCCGACCAGCCCGGGGTGCTGCCGGCGGTGGCCGGGGTCCTCGCGCTGCACCGGCTGACCGTGCGTGCGGCGGACCTCCGGGCTCTGGAACTGCCGAAGGAGCTGGGCGTCCCGGGCGACGTACTGCTGCTGAGCTGGCGGGTGGCCGCGGAGTACGGATCGCTGCCGCAGGCGGCACGGCTGCGGGCGGATCTCGTACGGGCGCTGGACGGATCCCTGGACATCCGGGCGAAGCTGGCGGAGCGCGAGGCGGCGTACCCGCGCCGGAGGGGCGCGCAGGCGCCCCCGCCGAGGGTCAAGGTCGCGGCGGCGGGCTCGCGCCTGGCGACGGTGATCGAGGTCCGGGCCCAGGATGCGCCCGGACTGCTGCACCGGATCGGACGGGCGCTGGAGGGTGCGGGGGTGCGGGTGCGCAGTGCGCATGTGTCGACGCTGGGGGCGAACGCGGTGGACGCGTTCTATGTGACGACGGGGACGGAGGGGGCGCCGCTCTCGGGGGAGGCGGCGGTAGGGCTGGCGCGGAGCCTGGAGGCGGAGCTGCGGGGCTGACGGGGGCGGGGCGGGGGTGCCTGCGGCGCTGTCCCCTGCCCGCCCCTTCCCGAACCTGGGGCTTCGCCCCAGCCCCCTCGGGGGCTCCGCCCCCGGACCCCCGCTGCTCAAACGCCGCAGGGGCTGAATTTTCCCCGGTGTCGCATCCGAACGGACCGCGAGTGGCCATTGAGCAACCCCCACCGGCGCCAGCCACTTCCGCGAGAGCGGCGGCGGTTTAGCCGCACAGGGGGGATTGGCTCCGCGCGGCGGCCAGATACCCTGGACGGCAACACCCACCTGACCCCGAGCCCGAGGATCCGCGACCGCCGTGTTCGATACCCTCTCCGACCGCCTTGCCGCGACATTCAAGAACCTCCGGGGCAAGGGCCGCCTGTCCGAGGCGGACATCGACGCCACCGCGCGCGAGATCCGTATCGCGCTCCTCGAAGCCGACGTCGCGCTGCCCGTCGTCCGCGCCTTCATCAAGCAGATCAAGGAACGCGCCGCCGGAGTCGAGGTCTCCCAGGCGCTGAACCCCGCCCAGCAGGTCATCAAGATCGTCAACGAGGAGCTCATCGGCATCCTCGGCGGCGAGACCCGCCGCCTGCGGTTCGCCAAGAACCCGCCGACCGTGATCATGCTCGCGGGTCTGCAGGGTGCGGGTAAGACGACCCTCGCGGGAAAGCTCGGCCTCTGGCTGAAGAGCCAGGGCCACGCGCCCCTGCTCGTCGCGTGTGACCTCCAGCGCCCCAACGCCGTCAACCAGCTTTCGGTCGTCGCGGAGCGCGCGGGCGTCGCCGTCTACGCCCCCGAGGCGGGCAACGGCGTCGGCGACCCGGTCAAGGTCGCCAAGGACTCCATCGCGTACGCCAAGACCAAGCAGTACGACGTGGTCGTGGTCGACACCGCAGGACGCCTCGGCATCGACCAGGAGCTGATGCAGCAGGCCGCGGACATCCGCGACGCCGTCAGCCCCGACGAGATCCTCTTCGTCGTCGACGCGATGGTCGGCCAGGACGCGGTCAACACCGCGGAGGCCTTCCGTGACGGAGTCGGCTTCGACGGAGTCGTCCTCTCCAAGCTGGACGGCGACGCCCGTGGTGGTGCGGCCCTGTCCATCGCGCACGTCACCGGCCGCCAGATCATGTTCGCGTCCAATGGCGAGAAGCTGGACGAGTTCGACACGTTCCACCCGGACCGCATGGCGTCCCGCATCCTCGGCATGGGCGACATGCTCAGCCTCATCGAGAAGGCCGAACAGACCTTCAGCCAGGATGAGGCCGAGAAGATGGCCGCCAAGCTGCAGGGCAGCAAGGGCGGCAAGGACTTCACGCTCGACGACTTCCTGGCTCAGATGGAGCAGGTCAGGAAGATGGGCTCCATCTCCAAGCTGCTCGGCATGCTGCCCGGCATGGGGCAGATGAAGGAGCAGATCGCCAACATCGACGAGCGCGAGGTGGACCGTACCGCCGCGATCATCAAGTCGATGACCCCGGCCGAGCGCCATGACCCCACGATCATCAACGGCTCGCGCCGGGCGCGCGTCGCCCGTGGTTCGGGTGTCGAGGTCAGCGCGGTGAAGAACCTCGTCGAGCGGTTCTTCGAGGCGCGCAAGATGATGTCGCGCATGGCCCAGGGCGGCGGCATGCCGGGAATGCCCGGGATGCCGGGCATGGGCGGCGGGCCCGGCCGGCAGAAGAAGCAGGTCAAGCAGGCCAAGGGCAAGCGCAAGAGCGGCAACCCGATGAAGCGCAAGGCCGACGAGCAGGCCGCGGCCGAGCGGCGCGAGCAGGGTGGCATGGCCGGTCAGCCGGCCGCCGAGGCCCCGCAGAACTTCGAGCTCCCGGACGAGTTCAAGAAGTTCATGGGCTAGGCGTACGAGGAGAAACGGCGGCCCGTGTCCCGACCAGGGATACGGGCCGCTTTCATACCTAAATGACCCATTTCATGCCGGTGTGTCGGATCTCCGTTACGGTCGCGACGTGAGCACTCCGACCCCCGTACCGCCTCGCGACCGCCCGGACCAGCCCTGGCGATCGGAGGGCGCGCCGCCGCCCCCGCCGCCGAAGAAGAAGATGCCCGGAGGGTGGGGCGGGCTGATCCTGACGGCGCTCATCGTGTACCTGATCGCCAACCTCGTGCTGTCGCTTTTCGACTCGGGCAATGAGCCCACCGTCTCGTACACGGAGTTCAACAAGCAGGTCCAGGCGAACAACGTCGAGAAGATCTACTCCAAGGGCGATGCGATCCAGGGGCAGCTCAAGAAGGCGGCCGACAACCCCGACGGCGGCGACAGCTACACCAAGTTCACCACCCAGCGGCCGTCCTTCGCCGACGACGACCTCTGGGCAGCCCTGGCCAAGGACGGCGCAACGGTCACCGCAACGCCCGTCGTCCAGGAGCGCAGCTTCCTCTCCAACCTGCTGATCTCGCTCGCACCGATGCTGCTCCTCGTGGTGCTGTGGATCTTCATCGCCAGGCGGATGGGTGCGGCGATGGGAGGCGGCATGGGCGGCCTCGGCCGCAAGGCGCCGCCCAAGCCGGTCGAGCCGGAGTCGGGGAAGCGGACCACCTTCGAGGACGTCGCGGGCATCGACGAGGTGGAGGGCGAACTGTCGGAGGTCGTCGACTTCCTCAAGAACCCCGAGCAGTACCACGAGATGGGCGCCAGGATGCCGGGCGGCGTGCTCCTCGCCGGCCCTCCCGGCACCGGAAAGACCCTGCTGGCGCGGGCCGTCGCGGGCGAGGCGGATGTGCCG
Organism: Streptomyces sp. NPDC050738; assembly: GCF_040654175.1. Lineage (NCBI taxonomy): Bacteria > Bacillati > Actinomycetota > Actinomycetes > Kitasatosporales > Streptomycetaceae > Streptomyces > Streptomyces sp. NPDC050738. The sequence goes on from NZ_JBFAHN010000008.1 coordinate 183,283, forward strand.
TTCTTCTCCGCCTCGGCCTCGGAGTTCATCGAGATGATCGTCGGCGTGGGTGCCTCGCGGGTACGTGAACTCTTCGCAGAGGCGCGGAAGGTGGCCCCGGCGATCATCTTCATCGACGAGATCGACACCATCGGGCGGGCGCGTGGCGGCGGCGCCGGCATGGGTGGCCACGACGAGCGCGAGCAGACCCTGAACCAGATCCTCACCGAGATGGACGGCTTCTCCGGCTCGGAAGGCGTGGTCGTCATCGCGGCCACCAACCGGGCCGACGTCCTGGACCCGGCCCTGACCAGGCCCGGCCGGTTCGACCGGGTCGTCCAGGTCAGCCCGCCGGACCGGGGAGGCCGTGAGTCGATCCTGAAGATCCACACCCGGCAGATCCCGCTCTCCGAGGACGTGGACCTGGCCCAAGTCGCCCGTACGACACCGGGGATGACCGGTGCGGACCTGGCCAACCTGGCCAACGAGGCGGCGCTGCTCGCGGTGAAGCGCAAGCACAAGACCGTCGGGCAGTCGGAGCTCTCCGACGCCCTGGAGAAGGTCCAGCTCGGCGCGGAGCGGCCGCTGGTGATGCCGGAGGAGGAGCGCCGCCGGACCGCGTACCACGAGAGCGGTCACGCCCTGCTCGGCATGCTGTACCCGGGCAGCGACCCGGTCCGCAAGATCACGATCGTGCCGCGCGGCCGGGCCCTGGGCGTCACGCTCTCCACGCCGGACTCCGACAAGTACGCGTACACAGAGGACTATCTGCGCGCCCGCATCGTCAGCGCGCTCGGCGGGATGGCGGCCGAGAAGGTCGTCTTCGACGTCATCACCACGGGCGCCGAGAACGACCTGGAGCAGGTCACCAACATGGCCCGCGGCATGGTCGCCCGCTGGGGCATGAGCGAGAAGGTCGGCCGGCTGACCGCCATCCCCAGCGATGCCCAGGGCGCCTACGGGCTCTCGGCCGCCCCGGCGACGCTGGACGCGGTGGACGCGGAGATGCGGCGCATCGTGGACGGCTGCTACGAGGACGCGTGCCGGCTGCTGCGCGAGCACCGGGGCCAGCTGGACGCACTGGCCCAGGCGCTCCTGGAGAACGAGACGCTGGAGGAGGCGGAGGCGTACCGGGCCGCGGGCATCACCAGGATGACCAAGGACGATGCCTGACCTCCCCGGAGCTAGGGGATGCGCGCGATCAGGTACCTGAAGACGTTCGGCATCCAGACCGTGCCGTCCCGGCGCAGATGCGGATGGAGCGACTCCGCCAGCTCCTTCTCCACCTGAGAGGGATCGGTGGCCCGGGCGGCCGCGTCGAAGAGCCCGGTCGAGAGCAGTCCGCGTACGGCGCTGTCCATGTCCGCGTAGCCGAAGGGGCAGGCCACCCGGCCCGATCCGTCGGGCCGCAGCCCGGTGCACGCCGCCATCTCCTCCAGGTCGTCCCGCACCGGCCGCCCTGCCGTGTCCGCCAGCCGGGCGGCCACCCGCAGCACCGTCGAGGTGGCGCAGCGCTCGGGAGGGCCCCAGCCGGTCAGGACCACGGCACTGCCCCGCTCGGCATGGCTGATCGCATCCTGGAGCGCGGGCGCGAGATCCTCCGCGTCGCCCGCCGCGCAGCCGATCGGTTCGAAGGCCGTGATCAGGTTGTACGGAGTGGACGCCGGCTCGTCTGCGGGCCTGCCGTCCACCGGGAGCAGCCGTTGGCGGGCCAGTGCGATGCGTTCCGCGTGGCTGTCCGTGCCCGTGACCGCCGCGCCCCGTGAAGCCGCGACGAGCAGCGCGAGGCCCGAACCGCAGCCGAGGCCGAGCAGCCGGGTGGCAGGGCCCACCTCCAGCCGCTCGTACACCGCTTCGTAGAGCGGCACCAGCATCCGTTCCTGTATCTCGGCCCAGTCGCGGGCGCGTGCGGCCGCTTCCGGAGAGGCAGTGTGGTGCCGGACGAGCGTAGGTGTCATCGAAAGCGCCCCAATCCGCCGACAGGTCGGCTGTGCCCTTTGCCCTGGTTGACAGCCCCCCGGATATGCGTGCGCGCACTCTCCCCGTATGCCAGACAACTCCGCATCCGTGCCCGCGTCCAGAGGGAGAAGGGCAATGCTTGTGTGCGCCCCGGATGCCCCCGTACGGCAAGGGCGGTGTGTGAGATGGACGCCGGTGCGGGTAGCGTCGCCGTCGTGCCGTTCGCATGCGGACCGCACCATTACGGCCGAAAGGCCTCTTGCGCCTCAGCGGGTGTCCCGCGACCCGGCGCCTGGAGGGTGTCTACGCGCCGGGGCGTACGCGCCCCTACGCACCACCTTGGTATGAGCTGTGAGGCTTCTCCGCAGATCAGCGCACCCGCCCTCGTCAGGACGCATCAATGGCAACTGACGGGTACGTGCAAATTATTTGGGATGCCCCGGAATAGGAACACAGGGGCACCCCGGCTCGTTGTCACGACGTGAGCACGACACCACCTGTACTTGCCGCAGAACTGGCGCAGGCGTGGGCCGACATTCAGCGGTACCACCCCGAGCTGCCAGATCTTGCCGCGCCCGAGTCCCTGATCGGAGAGTCCTCGTCCGCCTGCGGCGCTGAGCTCTCCTTCGAGCGACTGCTCCATGAGGCAGTCCACGGCATCGCCGCCGCCCGAGGTGTCCGCGACACCTCCCGCGCCGGCCGGTACCACAACCGACGATTCCTGGCGATTGCCGAGGAAATGGGTCTCGACCATCCCGAGGAGCCACATGCCAGCAGTGGCTTCTCCCTGGTCGCACTCAATCCCGAGGCCAAGCGCAGGTATCGGCCAACGATCGAGCGGTTGCAGCGTGCGCTGAAGGCGCACACCGTAGCGACTGCCGCAGACACCAAGCGTTCCTTCCGTGGACCTGCCGCCCGGCACGGTTCGTCGGGCGGAGGGGTGCGGGTGAAGGCGGTCTGCGACTGCGGCCGTAATGTCCGGGTCGTCCCGTCCGTACTGGCGCAGGCGCCGATCGTCTGCGGCGGATGCGGCAAACCTTTCCGCATCCCGGAAGTGGTGGCCGTGGCGAGTTGACCCCTTCCTGGTGGTAGGGGGACTGGTATATGCCCGCCGCGGGCGTGTGGCACAATGGACAGCTGTACTCGACAGCCGTGCAGGACCCTCTCGCCTCCGGCTGACGCGTCCTCCGGGCACCCGAGTACCGCAACCCCACGCGGCATCTCGTTGTGCCCAACCACGTACAAGACCAGGAGACACCACTCCAGTGGCAGTCAAGATCAAGCTGAAGCGTCTGGGCAAGATCCGTTCGCCTCACTACCGCATCGTCGTCGCCGACTCCCGTACCCGCCGTGATGGCCGGGCCATCGAGGAGATCGGTCTGTACCACCCGGTGCAGAACCCCTCGCGCATCGAGGTCAACTCGGAGCGTGCGCAGTACTGGCTCTCCGTCGGCGCTCAGCCGACCGAGCCGGTCATGGCGATCCTGAAGCTCACGGGCGACTGGCAGAAGCACAAGGGCCTCCCGGCCCCCGCGCCGCTGCTCGTCGCCGCGCCGAAGGAAGACAAGCGCGCCGCGTTCGAGGCGTTCGCCGCCTCGATCGAAGAGGGCGAGCCGAAGGGTGAGGCCATCACCCCGAAGGCGAAGAAGGCTGACAAGAAGTCGGACGAGGCTCCGGCCGAGTCCGCCTCTGAGTCGACCGAGGCCTGATCATGCTCGAGGAGGCTCTCGAGCACCTCGTCAAGGGCATCGTGGACAACCCCGATGATGTACAGGTCGCCTCGCGCACCTTGCGTCGCGGGCGCGTTCTCGAGGTCAGGGTTCACCCCGATGACCTCGGTAAGGTGATCGGCCGCAACGGCCGCACCGCACGCGCTCTGCGTACCGTCGTGGGCGCCATCGGCGGCCGCGGTATTCGCGTCGACCTCGTCGACGTGGACCAGGTTCGCTGAGACACACGTTGAACACCGGCTCGGGCCGGGGAGGGCTCCAGTAGCCGTCCCCGGCCCGTAGTCGTGAGACAGGAGTCAAATCAAGTGCAGCTGGTTGTTGCGCGCATCGGCCGCGCCCACGGCATCAAGGGCGACGTCACCGTAGAGGTGCGTACGGACGAGCCCGAGCTGCGGCTCGGTCCCGGCGCCGTGCTCACCACCGACCCCGCATCCGTGGGTCCGCTGACCATCGCGACGGGGCGGGTGCACAGCGGCAGGCTGCTGGTCCGCTTCGAGGGCGTCGACGACCGTACGGCTGCCGAAGCCCTGCGCAACACGCTGCTCATCGCGGACGTCGACCCCGAGGAGCTCCCCGAGGAGCCCGACGAGTACTACGACCACCAGCTGATGGACCTCGATGTCGTGCTGGCCGACGGCACCGAGATCGGGCGGATCACCGAGATCACCCACCTGCCCTCGCAGGACCTGTTCATCGTGGAGCGCCCCGACGGCAGCGAGCTGATGATCCCCTTCGTGGAGCAGATCGTCACCGAGATCGACCTGGAGGAGCAGCGGGCCGTCATCGACCCGCCGCCCGGCCTGATCGACGACAGCCAGGCCGAGGTCGCTTCCGAGAGGGACGACGGCTGATGCGGCTCGACGTCGTCACGATCTTTCCCGAGTACCTGGAACCCCTGAACGTCTCGCTCGTCGGCAAGGCGCGGGCCCGCGGGCAGCTCGACGTACACGTGCACGACCTGCGGGAGTGGACGTACGACCGGCACAACACGGTCGACGACACCCCCTACGGCGGCGGCCCCGGCATGGTCATGAAGACCGAGCCCTGGGGTGCCTGCCTGGACGACGCCCTGGCGGACGGATACGAGGCGGGTGTCGGCGGCCCGGTCCTGGTCGTCCCCACGCCCAGCGGCCGACCCTTCACCCAGGAGCTCGCCGTCGAGCTCTCGGAGCGGCCCTGGCTGGTCTTCGCGCCCGCGCGCTACGAGGGCATCGACCGCCGGGTCATCGACGAGTACGCGACCCGTATGCCGGTCTACGAGGTCTCCATCGGGGACTACGTCCTGGCCGGCGGCGAGGCTGCCGTACTGGTGATCACGGAGGCCGTCGCCCGGCTGCTGCCCGGTGTCCTCGGCAACGCCGAATCGCACCGCGACGACTCCTTCGCCCCCGGCGCGATGGCAGACCTCCTGGAGGGCCCGGTCTTCACCAAGCCGCCCGAGTGGCGCGGCCGGGGCATCCCCGACGTGCTGCTCAGCGGCCACCACGGAAAGATCGCGCGCTGGCGGCGGGACGAGGCCTTCCGACGTACGACGCTCAACAGGCCTGATCTGATCGAGGGTTGCGACCCCGCGACCCTGAACAAGAAGGACCGCGAGATGCTCTCCGTGCTGGGCTGGAAGCCCGGCCCTGACGGCCGATTTGGGCGCAACCCCGAGGCCGTGGAACAATAGGCCGCTGCTGTACGTCCAGCCGGCGCCCCTGCCACAGGGGGAACGACGTCAGGCCCGACGCGAACAGCTCCCGAAATCATCTCGATGATCCCGCTGATGACCTGTGGCATCGGCGAAGAAAGCAGATAATCATGGCCAGCCTGCTCGATGGCGTCAACGCCGCCTCCCTGCGCAGCGACCTCCCCGCGTTCCGCCCGGGTGACACGGTCAACGTTCACGTCCGCGTGATCGAGGGCAGCCGCTCGCGTATCCAGCAGTTCAAGGGCGTAGTCGTCCGCCGCCAGGGTGCCGGCGTCAGCGAGACCTTCACGGTCCGCAAGGTCTCCTTCTCCGTCGGCGTCGAGCGCACCTTCCCGGTGAACAGCCCGATCTTCGAGAAGATCGAGGTCGTCACCCGCGGTGACGTCCGCCGCGCGAAGCTGTACTACCTCCGTGAGCTGCGCGGCAAGGCCGCGAAGATCAAGGAGAAGCGCGACCGCTGAGTCCACAGTGCGGCCGGATAAGCTCTGGCCGCGATGGACACCGAAGCACTGCACGACACGGAGCGCGACCGCTCCTCCGCACCGGACACCGGTGAGGGGGAGAGGCCGCGCTTTGTGCGTAGGGGGTGGCTGCTGGTCGTCGCGTGCGCCGTCTTCCTGCTGTTGTTCAGTACGTATGTGATGCAGCCCTTCCTGATCCCCAGCGGCTCCATGGAGCCCACGCTCCGGGTCGGGGACCGGGTGCTCGTCAACAAGCTGGCGTACCGTTTCGGCGGTGAGCCGGCCCGGGGGGACGTCGTCGTTTTCGACGGAACGGGCTCCTTCGTGAGCGAGAAGCCCGCGGGGAACCCGGTGACCGGCCTGTTGCACGGCGCGGCCGCGGCGCTCGGCCTGGCGGAGCCCTCCGAGACCGACTACGTCAAGCGTGTGGTGGGAGTGGGCGGCGACCATGTGGTCTGCTGCGACAAGCGGGGACGGATCGAAGTGAACGGGAAGCCGGTGGACGAGCCGTATCTGTACCCGGGCGATGCCCCGTCGTCGGTCGACTTCGACATCGTGGTGCCCGCCGGAACCCTGTGGGTCATGGGCGACCACCGTGCCAAGTCCAGCGACTCCCGGGACCACCTCGGTGAGGCGGGCGGCGGGATGGTGCCCGTCGGCCAGGTGATCGGGCGGGCGCAGTGGATCGGCTGGCCGCTGGGGCGCTGGAGCTCGGTGGGGCGTACGAGTGCCTTCTCCGGCGTACCAGCTGCGGGCGGCGGTCATGGGTAACCGGGGGCGCGGCCGTGGTGGCCGCGGGGCCCCGGTGGCCGAGGACCCGCTGCCGACAGGGTCGCGGCCCGTGGGACCGGAGCCTGCGGCCCGGCCGCGGTCGCTGCCGACCCGCGCGGAGCGGCGCAGGCTCGCGCGCAAGGTGAAGCGGCGGCGGCGCAGGTCGGCGGTGAAGGAGATACCCCTCCTGATAACCGTGGCGCTGCTCATCGCCCTCGTACTGAAGACGTTCCTGGTGCAGGCCTTCGTCATCCCCTCGGGATCGATGGAGCAGACGATCCGGATCGGCGACCGGGTGCTGGTCGACAAACTGACTCCGTGGTTCGGCTCGAAGCCCCGGCGCGGTGATGTGGTGGTCTTCAAGGACCCCGGTCACTGGCTGCAGCAGGAGACACAGAGCACCGCCAAGGACTCCCCGGTGGTGATCAAGCAGATCAAGGAAGGCCTGACCTTCATCGGGCTGCTGCCGTCCAACGACGAGCAGGATCTGATCAAGCGCGTCATCGCGGTCGGCGGGGACACCGTCAAGTGCTGCGACAAGAACGGCCAGGTCACGGTGAACGGCAAAGCGCTGAGCGAGCCGTACCTTTTCCCCGGGAATCCGCCGTCGCAACTCAAATTCGAGGTAAAGGTCCCGGCCGGGCGAATCTTCGTCATGGGCGATCATCGGTCGAATTCGGCCGATTCGCGCTTCCATCTGACGGAGGCGTACCACGGGACGGTCTCGGAGGACGACGTTGTGGGACGGGCTGTCCTGATCGCCTGGCCCTTCAAACACTGGCGAAAACTGGAGGAACCGGCCACCTTCGCAACGGTGCCCGATGCGGCGGGCGTGTCGACGGCGGCACCGTTCGCGTCGAATAGTGTGTCTCCTCGGGGTCCGGATCCGGACCCTGACGGACCGATCCGACTCCCGACCCCTGCGGAACTCCCGCTCGTTATGGGAGTGGTGGGCCTGCGTCGACTTTGGGGCAGGCGGTCGCACGGAGTGAGGAGTGGATGTGGGGGACGTGGCGGTCGGCGCACGATCCGGACACGGCGAGCCGGAGGACCGACCCGGTTCGGCCGACGACGCTGAGGTCGTGGACTCCGGAGCACCGGCATCAGCACCGCCTGTGGGTGGAGCCGGCGACGACGGCGGGGACGGGGGCGAGGGCGAGGACGGGTCGCAGGACACCGATCCGGCGCCGAAGAAGCAGCGCTCCTTCTGGAAGGAGCTGCCGCTGCTCATCGGTATCGCGCTGATTCTCGCTCTGCTGATCAAGACGTTTCTGGTGCAGGCTTTCTCGATCCCCTCCGACTCGATGCAGGACACCCTGCAGCGCGGTGACAGGGTGCTGGTCGACAAGCTGACGCCGTGGTTCGGCTCCGAGCCCTCGCGCGGCGAGGTCGTGGTCTTCCACGACCCGGGCGGCTGGCTCGAGGGCGAGCCGACGCCCAATCCGAACGCGGTGCAGAAGTTCCTGAGCCTGGTCGGTCTGATGCCGTCCGCCGAGGAGAAGGACCTGATCAAGCGGGTCATCGCGGTGGGCGGGGACACGGTGTCGTGCAAGAAGGGCGGCCCGGTCGTCGTCAACGGCAAGCCGCTGGACGAGAAGTCGTACATCTACCCCGGTGACACTCCCTGCGACGACGAGCCGTTCGGGCCGATCCATGTGCCCAAGGGCAGTATCTGGGTCATGGGCGACCACCGGCAGAACTCTCTCGACTCCCGGTACCACCAGGAGCTGAAGGGCGGTGGCACGGTCGAGAACAAGCAGGTCGTCGGCCGCGCCTTCACGGTCGCCTGGCCGGTCAACCACTGGGACTGGCTCTCCGTCCCCTCCACCTTCGACCAGCCCGGCATCAACGCCGCGGCGGCCGTCGGGCCCGCGGGTCTCGGGCTCGCCGGTGCGCTGCCCATCGTGCTCTGGCGCAGGCGGAGGCTGACCGGCGGGCCTACCGCCGGGTAGGGTGCCGTCCCAGGTTGTCGATCTCCGATGTGCGGGAGCGCTGGGATGAGCGGGTCAGGCGGATCCATAGATACGGGTACGAGCGGCGGCCGCGGTCGCCTCGGCAGTGTGCTGTCGGGGCTGGCCGTGGCCGTCGGCTGTGTGCTCTTCCTCGGGGGGTTCGCGTGGGGGGCGGTGCAGTACAAGCCGTACACCGTGCCGACCGACTCGATGACGCCGACGATCAAGGCGGGCGAGCGGGTGCTGGCGCAGCGCATCGACGGCGGCGAGGTGCACCGCGGTGACGTGGTGGTCTTCAAGGACGCGCTGTGGGGCGATTCGCCCATGGTCAAGCGTGTGATCGGGATCGGCGGCGACAAGGTCGCCTGCTGCGATGCGCAGGGCAGGCTGACGGTCAACGGCAAGCCGGTCGAGGAACCGTATCTGCAGGACACCAAGCGTGCATCGCCGGTCGCCTTCAGCTCCACGGTGCCCCAGGGGCAGCTGTTCCTCCTGGGCGACGAGCGCACCAACTCGATGGACTCCCGGGTGCATCTGACCGACGCCGACCACGGTTCCGTACCGCGCTCGGCGGTGAGCGCGCGGGTGGACGCCATCGCCTGGCCGATGGGCGGGATGCTGGAGCGGCCGGCGGGCTTCGCCTCCATGTCGGGCGGGATCTCGCAGCCGGGGCCGCTGAGGCTGGTGGTGTGGGCGCTGGTGGCCGGTGTGGTGCTGATCGTCGGCGGATCGCTGTACGGGCCGCTCAGCCGGCTCTTCGGCCGCAAGAAGCCTGCGCCTCGTGCCGGCTGAGGGCGGCGGCGGACTGCGGAAGGTCGCACGGGTCGTTCTGCTCGACCCGCAGGACCGGATCCTGCTGATGCATGGGTACGAACCCGACGACCCGGAGCGCACCTGGTGGTTCACGCCGGGCGGCGGGGTCGAGGGCGCCGAGACGCGGGAACAGGCGGCGCTGCGCGAGCTGCAGGAGGAGACCGGGATCACGGAGGTCGAGATCGGCCCCGTGCTCTGGACGCGGATCTGTTCGTTCCCCTTCGACGGGCGCCGCTGGGACCAGGACGAATCGTATTTCCTGGTGCGTACGGCGCAGACCGAGACCGTGATGGACGGTTTCACGGCGCTGGAGCGGCGCAGTGTCGAGGGGTTGAGGTGGTGGACCTCCGCCGAACTGTCCGCGACGCGTGAGACGGTGTATCCGACCAGGCTCGCCGGGCTGCTGAAGACGCTGCTCGACGAGGGTCCTCCGGCGGCGCCGGTGGTTCTGGCCCCGGAAGTCGTCTAGGGGCTCAGGGGACCGGCGCACAATAGGGGGACGTACGGCTGAAGGGGAACATGCCATGAGCGCCGAGGACCTCGAGAAGTACGAGACCGAGATGGAGCTGAAGCTCTACCGGGAGTACAGGGATGTCGTCGGGCTGTTCAAGTACGTGATCGAGACCGAGCGGCGTTTCTACCTCACCAACGATTACGAGATGCAGGTGCACTCGGTCCAGGGTGAGGTCTTTTTCGAAGTCTCGATGGCGGATGCCTGGGTCTGGGACATGTACAGGCCGGCCAGGTTCGTGAAGCAGGTGAGGGTGCTCACCTTCAAGGACGTGAACATCGAGGAGCTCAACAAGAGCGATCTCGAACTTCCGGGTAGCTGATCCGGGTGACGGAGTTGTCCACAACCGGCGAGTAATCCACCAAGATCCACTCGTTGGGCGTGCTTGCCCCAGAGTCGGTGCCGGAGGTGGTGCCGACATGAACGCACGGGGGGCACTCGGGCGGTACGGCGAGGAGCTGGCGGTTCGGACGCTGGCCGGGGCCGGGATGACGGTCGTCGAGCGGAACTGGCGATGCAGGGCAGGGGAGATCGACATCGTCGCCGAGGACGGCGACGCGCTGGTCGTCTGCGAGGTCAAGACCCGTAGAGAAGGGTCCTTCGAACACCCCATGGCCGGTGTCACACCGGTCAAGGCGGACCGCCTGAGACGCCTGGCGGAGCACTGGCTCTCGCTCCACGGCGGCCCGCCCCCGGGCGGAGTGCGCATCGACCTCGTCGGGGTGCTGGTGCCCAGGCGTGGGGCGCCCGTGGTCGAGCACGCGCGGGGGGTGGCCTGAGATGGGCTTCGCGCGTGCGTGTGCGGTGGCGCTGGTGGGCGTCGAGGGTGTGGTGGTCGAGGTCCAGGCCGATCTCGAACCGGGCGTCGCGGCCTTCGCGCTGGTGGGTCTGCCGGACAAGAGCCTGGTGGAGAGCAAGGACCGGGTCAGGGCGGCGGTGGTGAACTCCGGCGCGGAGTGGCCCCAGAAGAAACTGACGGTGGGCCTGAGCCCGGCATCCGTACCCAAGGGCGGCAGCGGCTTCGATCTGGCCGTGGCCTGCGCGGTCCTGGGTGCGGCCGAGCGAATCGACCCCAAAGAGATCGCCGACCTGGTCCTGATCGGCGAGCTGGGCCTGGACGGCGGGGTCCGGCCGGTGAGGGGCATCCTGCCGGCGGTACTGGCCGCGGCGGAGGCGGGCTACCACCATGTGGTGGTCCCCGAACAGACAGCAGGCGAAGCCGCGTTGGTGCCGGGCATCTCGGTCCTCGGTGTGCGGAGCCTGCGCCAGCTCATCGCCGTACTGACCGGTGAGCAGGTGCCGGACGAGGCGCCCACGGAACCAGGCCGCCCGGACGCGGGCCTGGCAGGGCTTCTGGTGCCCGGCGCGGGGGTGGGCACGGGGCTGACGGCGGACCCCGGCGGGATCCGCCCGGACCTGGCCGATGTCGCGGGGCAGAGCGGAGCGCGCCAGGCGCTGGAGGTGGCGGCGGCCGGCGGCCATCACCTCCTGCTGCACGGTCCGCCCGGGGCCGGCAAGACGATGCTGGCCGAGCGGCTGCCCGCGATCCTGCCTCCGCTGACGAGAAGGGAGTCGCTGGAGGTGACCGCGGTGCACTCGGTGGCGGGTCTGCTGCCGCCGGGGGAGCCGCTGGTGAGCGTGGTCCCGTACTGCGCACCGCACCACTCGGCGACGATGCAGGCGCTGGTCGGCGGGGGGAACGGGCTGCCGCGACCGGGAGCCGTGTCCCTGGCGCACCGCGGAGTTCTGTTCCTGGACGAGGCGCCGGAATTCTCCGGACGGGCGCTGGATGCTCTGCGGCAGCCGCTCGAATCGGGGCATGTGGTGATCGCGCGCAGTGCCGGAGTGGTGCGGTTGCCGGCACGCTTCCTGATGGTTCTCGCGGCGAATCCGTGCCCTTGTGGGCGGCACGGCCAGCGCGACTCGGACTGTGAATGCCCGGCGTCTGTGATCCGCAGGTACCAGGCGCGGCTCTCCGGGCCGCTGCTGGACCGTGTGGATCTGAGGGTGCGGGTCGAGCCGGTCCAGCGGGCGGACCTGATGGGGCAGGGCGGCCGCGGAGAATCGACCGCGGTGGTCGCGGCTCGGGTGCGTGAGGCGCGGGAGCGGGCTGTGACGCGGCTGGAGGGGACTCCGTGGACCACCAACAGCGAAGTGCCCGGCCATGAACTGCGCACCCGCTGGGCTGTCTCGCCGGGAGCACTCGCAGCGGCAGAACGGGACATGGAGCGCGGGCTCCTGACGGCTCGTGGCCTGGACCGGGTGCTGCGGGTCGCCTGGACGGTGGCGGACCTGGCAGGCAACGACCGGCCAGGACCGGGGGACATCGATCTGGCGCTGCAGCTGCGGACAGGCATTGCGCGGGGCGTCGCGCAGGACGCCGTGAGTGCGTCATGAGCGGGGGAGCGGACGAACAGGAGCGGATGGCGCGGGCGGCTCTGACCCGCGTCCTGGAGCCGGGGGAGGAGATCGGCGGGCGATGGCTGCGGGAACTGGGGGCCGTGGAGGTCATACGCCGGCTCACCTGTGAGGAGGGGAAGGGCGAGCCGCTGGCCGGGGCGAGCGCGAACCGGCTCGGGGGGTACCGGCTGCGGGCCGCGGCCGCCGTGCCGGAGCGGGATCTGGCGGCGGTGGCGGCTGTCGGCGGACGGTTCGTCTGCCCCGGAGACCAGGAGTGGCCCCGGCAGCTCGATGATCTGGGGGATGCCAGGCCGGTGGGGCTCTGGGTGCGGGGGCGGCCCCATCTGCGGATCTGGGCACTGCGGTCCGTCGCGGTGGTCGGGGCCAGGGCGTGCACGTCGTACGGAGCGCACATGGCGGCCTCCCTCGGGTCGGGGCTCGCCGAGCGGGGGTGGGTCGTGGTCTCCGGGGCCGCCTTCGGGGTCGACGGGGCCGCACACCGAGGGGCGCTGGCAGCGAACGGGGCCACCGTCGCGGTCCTCGCCTGTGGGGTCGACCAGGTCTATCCACGCGGGCACGGCGAGTTGATCGGCCGGATCGCCGAACAAGGTCTGCTGGTCGGCGAGTTGCCACCGGGCGACCATCCGACGCCCAGCCGATTCATCATGAGGAACCGGGTGATCGCCGCGCTCACCCGCGGCACCGTGGTCGTCGAGGCCAAATACCGCAGTGGTTCGCTGGTCACCGCACGGAGCGCGCAGAAACTCGGCCGGTTCACCATGGGGGTACCAGGACCGGCGACGAGCGGACTCTCGGCCGGAGTGCACGAACTCCTCCGCGGCGAGGGCGTGCTGGTGACGGACGCCGATGAAGTGGCCGAGCTGGTCGGCGAGATCGGTGATCTCGCCCCGGAGCGGCGTGGCCCCGTACTGCCCAGGGACCTGCTCGATCCCGTCGCCGCGCGGGTGTTGGAGGCCCTGCCGGCCCATGGGGCTCTGCAGGGGCGGGACATCGCGCGGGAGTCGGGGACCTCGGGCGACGAGGTGCTCGGCAGGCTGTACGAACTCCACTCGTTGGGGTTCGTCGAACGCCACGGCGACAGCTGGAAGTTGGCGGCGCATGCCATGCGGACGGGCAACGCGCGGCGAGGCGGTGCTTGACCTGGGGCAATCGGGTGAAAAGGTGATGCCGATGACCTGCACGGTCCTCTCGGCATCGCCTCCCGGGTGTTGCCGACGGTACGGAAGTGAGCAGTCGCGATCCCCTATCCTTCGCGCACTGCGACTCCTCAGTCACGCTACGCTCACAAGGAATCCGGCTCAGACACAAGTCCCCACGCACGTCACAGCAGAACGGCTCAAGGCAACGCATGCCCCAGCACACGTCCGGGTCCGACCGCGCGGCAGCGCCCCCAGCTGCCCGGGGTCACGACCGACCCGCCGCGCCATCGACCCTCGATGAGCTGTGGCGGTCGTACAAGACCTCGGGCGACGGCCGGCTGCGGGATCAGCTGATCCTGCACTACTCGCCCCTGGTGAAGTACGTCGCGGGACGCGTCAGCGTGGGATTGCCGCCCAACGTCGAGCAGGCCGACTTCGTCTCGTCGGGGGTCTTCGGGCTCATCGACGCCATCGAGAAGTTCGACATCGAACGGTCCATCAAGTTCGAGACCTACGCGATCACCCGTATCCGGGGCGCGATGATCGACGAACTGCGGGCGCTGGACTGGATCCCGCGCTCGGTGCGGCAGAAGGCGCGGGCCGTCGAGCGTGCGTACGCCACGCTGGAGGCGCAGCTGCGGCGCACCCCGTCCGAGGGCGAAGTCGCCGCGGAGATGGGCATCAAGGTCGAGGAACTGCACGCTGTTTTCAGCCAGTTGTCGCTGGCGAACGTGGTGGCCCTCGACGAGCTGCTGCACGTCGGCGGCGAGGGCGGCGACCGGCTGAGCCTGATGGACACGCTGGAGGACCACCACGCGGACGACCCGGTGGAGGTGGCCGAGGACCGCGAACTGCGGCGGCTGCTCGCCCGGGCCATCAACACCCTCCCCGACCGGGAGAAGACCGTCGTCACGCTCTACTACTACGAAGGCCTGACGCTGGCCGAGATCGGCAACGTGCTCGGTGTGACGGAGAGCCGCGTGAGCCAGATCCACACGAAGTCGGTGCTCCAGCTGCGGGCCAAGCTGGCCGACGTCGGTCGTTGAGGCGGAGCTGAATCGTCCCTGCCCGTTCTCTGTCCGTAGAGTGGAAACGTGCCCAGGATTCGAGCGGCCTCCGTGGCCGAGCACCGGACCATGCAGCGCAGCGCCCTCCTCGACGCCGCACGCTCCCTGCTGTCCGAGGGCGGTACGGAGGCGCTGACCTTCCCCGCACTCGCGGAGCGCACGGGCCTCGCCCGGTCCTCCGTGTACGAGTACTTCCGCTCGCGCGCCGCTGTCGTCGAAGAGCTCTGTGCCGTGGACTTCCCGGTGTGGGCCTCGGAGATCGAGGCCGCGATGGAGGGGGCCGCTTCGGCCGAGGGCAAGGTCGAGGCCTACGTACGGCAGCAGCTGGCGCTGGTCGGGGACCAGCGGCACCGGGCCGTCGTCACCATCTCGGCCAGTGAACTCGACGCAGGGGCAAGGGAGAAGATCCGCGATGCGCACGGCGGGCTGATCGCCATGATCGTCGAGGCGCTGCAGGCTCTCGGGCAGGAACAGCCCCGGCTGGCGGCGATGCTGCTGCAGGGTGTGGTGGACGCGGCGGTACGAAGGATCGAGGCCGGCGCGGAGAATCCCGGCGCGATCGCCGACGCCGCGGTGTCGATGGCGCTGCGGGGCGTCCGGGGCTGAGCAGCACCGCGCGGGCAGCCGCTGCCGCCGTGGCCAGGAGCAGGGCGTGCATGGCGTCCGGGGCACCCGCGACCGCCGGACGTTCCGGGCCCATGGGGGCTGGGGCGCTCTCCGGTACGCCGAGGACCGGGAGCAGCCGGGACGGCGGTCTGCGCAGGAGCTCCGGGGGCAGCAGGGACAGCGGGTCCAGATAGGTGTCCCCGCGCAGCAGGCCCCAGTGCAGACAGGGCGCCGCGCAGTGGAAGGCGCCCGGCGAGAGCGTGGCGACCTCTGCGCCCGCCGCGACGTCGTCGCCCTTCTCCACCGTCGGCTCCACCGGTTCGTATGTCGTACGCAGCCCGGTGCCCGCCACCGTGATCGACACCACCCCGCGCCCCGCCACCCGGCCCGCGAAGAACACCGTCCCCGCCGCCGCGGCCCGCACCGGAACACCGGCCCGCGCCGCCAGGTCCACGCCCCGGTGGCCCGGGCCGTACGCGGAGGACGGCGGATCCCAGGCCCGGACGACGGCGGGGTGGTAGCCCACCGGCCAGCTCCGGTCTCCGGACAGGTCGGTGGCCCCGGCAGGAGCGGCGGCGGTCAGCAGGAACAACAGGCTCAGCAGGATCAGGCGCATACGGAAACCGTCCCGCGGAACGCCCCCGCGCGTGCGGCCCTGTGGACGGCCGGACGGTTGTGGACATCGCCGTCACCCGGCACCCGGCGGGTCCCGTACACTTCTTGTGGCGATCCGGGTCACCGGGTCGACTTCGCACGCCCCCCACCATCCCTTTCTGAGCGGTTGGTGGACGCGCCTCTCGGTCCCTTGTGGCAGGCGCGTAGGGGCGTCAGGCGCGACAGCAATCCTGCGGTCGCGACAACCGAGCACCTCAAGGAGTACGGCCATGGCCGTCGTCACGATGCGGGAGCTGCTGGAAAGCGGCGTCCACTTCGGTCACCAGACCCGTCGTTGGAACCCGAAGATGAAGCGCTTCATCTTCACGGAGCGCAACGGCATCTACATCATCGACCTTCTCCAGTCGCTGTCGTACATCGACCGCGCCTACGAGTTCGTCAAGGAGACCGTCGCCCACGGCGGCTCGGTCATGTTCGTCGGCACCAAGAAGCAGGCGCAGGAAGCGATCGCCGAGCAGGCGACGCGCGTGGGCATGCCCTACGTCAACCAGCGCTGGCTCGGCGGCATGCTGACCAACTTCTCCACCGTCTACAAGCGCCTTCAGCGTCTGAAGGAGCTCGAGGTCATCGACTTCGACGACGTCGCAGCCTCGGGTCTCACCAAGAAGGAGCTCCTGGTCCTCTCGCGCGAGAAGGCCAAGCTGGAGAAGACCCTCGGTGGTATCCGTGAGATGTCGAAGGTTCCCAGCGCCGTCTGGATCGTCGACACCAAGAAGGAGCACATCGCCGTCGGCGAGGCTCGCAAGCTGAAGATCCCGGTCGTCGCGATCCTCGACACCAACTGTGACCCCGACGAGGTCGACTACAAGATCCCGGGCAACGACGACGCGATCCGCTCCGTCACCCTGCTCACCCGCGTGATCGCCGACGCCGTCGCCGAGGGCCTCATCGCCCGCTCCGGCGCTGCGACCGGCGACCAGAAGCCGGGCGAGAAGGCCGCCGCCGAGCCGCTCGCCGAGTGGGAGCGCGACCTGCTCGAGGGCGAGAAGAAGGCCGACGACAAGGCTGAGGAGGCTCCGGCTGCTGCCGAGGCCCCCGCCGCCGAGGCTCCGGCCGCTGAGGCGCCTGCCGCCGACGCCGCCGCCGAGGTCGTCGAGGCCCCCGCCGCCGAGGCCGAGGCCCCGGTCGCCGAGGCCCCCGCCGCGGACGCCGCTGAGAAGGCCTGACCTTCACCGGTTCGGTAGTTGACGGCGGGGGCCCCACGGGCCCCCGCCGTTCACCCGTAGATCTTCCAGACTTCGAAAGAGAATTTCAGGATCATGGCGAACTACACCGCCGCTGACGTCAAGAAGCTCCGCGAGCTCACCGGCGCCGGCATGATGGACTGCAAGAAGGCGCTCGACGAGGCCGACGGCAGCGTCGACAAGGCCGTCGAGGCCCTCCGTATCAAGGGTCAGAAGGGCGTCGCCAAGCGCGAAGGCCGTTCTGCCGAGAACGGCGCCGTCGTCTCCCTCATCGCCGACGACCACACCACTGGTGTTCTCGTCGAGCTGAAGTGCGAGACGGACTTCGTCGCCAAGGGCGACAAGTTCCAGGCCGTCGCCAACACCCTGGCCGCGCACGTCGCCGCGACCAACCCGGCCGACATCGCCACGCTGCTCGCCTCCGAGATCGAGGCCGGCAAGACCGTTCAGGCGTTCGTCGACGAGGCCAACGCCAACCTCGGCGAGAAGATCGTCCTGGACCGCTTCGCGCAGTTCACCGGCGGTTACGTCTCCGCGTACATGCACCGCACCATGCCCGACCTGCCCCCGCAGATCGGTGTTCTGGTCGAGCTGGACAAGGAGAACGCCGAGGTCGCCAA
Source organism: Streptomyces sp. NPDC050738 (assembly GCF_040654175.1). Classification (NCBI taxonomy): domain Bacteria; kingdom Bacillati; phylum Actinomycetota; class Actinomycetes; order Kitasatosporales; family Streptomycetaceae; genus Streptomyces; species Streptomyces sp. NPDC050738. The sequence goes on from NZ_JBFAHN010000008.1 coordinate 200,864, forward strand.
GGGCATCGCGCAGCACATCGCCGCCTTCGCGCCGAAGTACCTCACCCGTGAGGACGTTCCGGCCGAGGTCGTCGAGACCGAGCGTCGCGTCGCCGAGGAGACCACCCGCGCCGAGGGCAAGCCCGAGGCCGCGCTCCCGAAGATCGTCGAGGGTCGCGTGAACGGCTTCTTCAAGGACGCCACGCTCCTCGGTCAGCCGTACGCCCTCGACAACAAGAAGTCCGTCGAGAAGGTACTGCAGGAGGCCGGTGTCACCCTGAAGCGCTTCTCGCGCATCAAGGTCGGCATCTGAGTCCGTCTCTCGACCGGCCCAGGACCCCGATAGGGTCTGAAGCAGTCGGCCGCGTACGCGCAGGGCGACCGCAGATCTGACGAGGAGGCCATTGCCGCACAGGGAACCGCAAGGACCCCGGGCAATGGCCTTCTTCGTATGTGTACGAGGAGATCCCCATGGAACAGGCCGATAAAGCCGACATCACGAGCGACGGCAAGAAGCGCGGCCGCTTCATGCTGAAGCTGTCCGGCGAGGCGTTCGCCGGCGGCGGCGGCCTCGGCGTCGACCCCGACGTCGTCCACGCCATCGCCCGCGAGATCGCCGCTGTCGTACGCGACGGCGCCGAAATCGCGGTCGTCATCGGCGGCGGCAACTTCTTCCGCGGTGCCGAGCTCCAGCAGCGCGGCATGGACCGGGCACGCTCCGACTACATGGGCATGCTCGGTACGGTCATGAACTGCCTCGCCCTCCAGGACTTCCTGGAGAAGGAAGGCATCGACTCCCGCGTCCAGACCGCCATCACCATGGGCCAGGTCGCGGAGCCGTACATCCCGCTGCGTGCCGTGCGCCACCTGGAGAAGGGCCGCGTCGTCATCTTCGGCGCGGGCATGGGCATGCCGTACTTCTCCACCGACACCACCGCCGCCCAGCGCGCGCTGGAGATCGACGCCGAAGTCATGCTCATGGGCAAGAACGGTGTCGACGGGGTCTACGACTCCGACCCCAGGACCAACCCGGACGCGGTGAAGTACGACGCGCTCGACTACAACGAGGTCATCACCCGGGACCTGAAGGTGGCCGACATGACCGCCATCACCCTGTGCCGGGACAACGACCTCCCCATCCTCGTCTTCGAGCTGCTCACCTCCGGCAATATCGCCCGCGCGGTCAAGGGTGAGAAGATCGGGACGCTTGTGAACGGCCGGGGAACCCGGGCCTGACCGGGGCATGGACAAAGCCTGTCCGGTCGGACACCGTGCAGGTAAGACGCGGATTTAGCCCTCTCAAGACATGCAGGAGCAAGTGGTGATCGAAGAGACCCTCCTCGAGGCAGAGGAGAAGATGGAGAAGGCCGTCCTGGTCGCCAAGGAGGACTTCGCCGCGATCCGCACCGGCCGTGCGCACCCGGCGATGTTCAACAAGATCGTGGCGGACTACTACGGTGCCCTCACCCCGATCAACCAGCTGGCCTCGTTCTCGGTTCCCGAGCCGCGGATGGCCGTGGTGACCCCGTTCGACAAGAGCGCGCTGCGCAACATCGAGCAGGCGATCCGGGACTCGGACCTCGGCGTCAACCCGAGCAACGACGGCAACATCATCCGTGTGACGTTCCCTGAGCTGACCCAGGACCGCCGCAAGGAGTACATCAAGGTCGCCAAGACCAAGGCCGAGGACTCCAAGATCTCGATGCGCTCCATCCGCCGCAAGGCGAAGGAGACCCTCGACAAGCTCGTCAAGGACAAGGAGTCCGGCGAGGACGAGGTCCGCCGTGCCGAGAAGGAGCTCGACGACACCACCGCGAAGTACGTCGCACAGGTGGACGAGCTGCTCAAGCACAAGGAAGCCGAGCTGCTCGAGGTCTGATGAACGACTCTTCCTGGGGCGCCCCGCCGAGAGCGGAATACTGGGGTCAGGCCCCCGACCAGGGGCCTTTCCCGGCGGGTCCCGCATACGGTGAGCATGAAGTTGAGCAGACTCGGCCCATGCCCATCGTGCCCGACGCAGGCAGAGACGGCGAATACGCCGGAGACTCAGCACAGAACGACGACCGCGATCACCGTGACCAGGGGGCCGCTCGGCTGAGCGGGCCCCTGTTCCGCGACGAGATTCCGCAGGAGCCCATGTCCGCCCCCGAACCGCCGCCTCCTGAGAAGAAGAAGGCGGGCCGCGATCTGCGGGCGGCCATAGGGGTCGGTGTCGGTCTCGGTGTGGTGATCATCGCCTCGCTGTTCATCGTGAAGGCGCTGTTCGTCGGCGTGATAGCGGTCGCCGTGGTCGTCGGCCTGTGGGAGCTCACCTCCCGCCTCGAGGAGCGCAAGGGCATCAAGGCGCCGCTCGTGCCGCTCGCTGTGGGCGGTGCGGCGATGGTCGTCGCCGGTTACGTACGCGGTGCCGAGGGCGCCTGGGTGGCGATGGCGCTCACCGCTCTCGCCGTCCTGGTGTGGCGGATGACCGAGCCGCCCGAGGGCTACCTCAAGGACGTCACCGCAGGGGTCTTCGCGGCCTTCTACGTACCGTTCCTGGCCACCTTCGTCGCGATGATGCTCACCTCGGACGACGGTCCGCAGCGGGTGCTCACCTTCCTGCTGCTCACCGTGGTCAGCGACACGGGTGCGTACGCGATCGGCTGGCGCTTCGGCAAGACCAAGCTGGCACCGCGCATCAGCCCCGGAAAGACCCGTGAGGGTCTGGTCGGGGCGGTGACCTTCGCGATGGCGGCGGGCGCGCTGTGCATGCAGTTCCTGATCGACGACGGTCAGTGGTGGCAGGGTCTGCTGCTCGGCCTCGCGGTCGCGGCCAGTGCGACCCTGGGCGACCTGGGCGAATCCATGATCAAGCGTGACCTTGGGATCAAGGACATGGGCACGCTGCTTCCGGGCCACGGCGGCATCATGGACCGACTGGACTCGCTGTTGCCGACCGCGCCGGTGGTCTGGCTGCTGCTCGTGCTGTTTGTCGGGTCCTGACCTGCGGTTTTGTTGAGGGAGGGCTCGTTGTCCACAGGGCGGCGGGCCCTCCTTCGTATGTCTGCGACACTTGAAGGACCATGCCTAAGCCCGGAGAACTCACTTTTGTCGCGCCCCGCGGGGCGAAGCTGCCGCCGACCCACCTCGCCGACCTGACGCCCGCCGAGCGCAAGGACGCCGTGGCCGCGATCGGTGAGAAGCCGTTCCGCGCCAAGCAGCTGTCGCAGCACTACTTCGCGCGGTACGCGCACGATCCCGAGCAGTGGACCGACATCCCTGCCGGCTCGCGGGAGAAGCTCCGGGAAGCGCTGCTGCCCGATCTGATGAGCGTGATCCGTCACATCAGCTGTGACGACGACACCACCCGCAAGACGCTGTGGAAGCTGCACGACGGGACGCTCGTCGAGTCCGTGCTGATGCGCTACCCGGACCGCGTGACGATGTGCATCTCCTCGCAGGCCGGATGCGGCATGAACTGCCCGTTCTGTGCCACGGGGCAGGCGGGTCTGGACCGTAATCTCTCCACCGCCGAGATCGTCCACCAGATCGTCGACGGCATGCGTGCCCTGCGCGACGGGGAGGTGCCGGGCGGTCCCGCGCGGCTCTCCAACATCGTCTTCATGGGCATGGGCGAGCCGCTCGCCAACTACAAGCGCGTCGTCGGGTCGATCCGGCGGCTGACGGACCCGGAGCCGGACGGGCTCGGGCTTTCGCAGCGTGGGATCACCGTCTCGACCGTCGGGCTCGTCCCGGCGATGCTGCGGTTCGCCGACGAGGGCTTCAAGTGCCGGCTGGCCGTTTCGCTGCACGCCCCCGACGACGAGCTCCGGGACACCCTCGTCCCCGTGAACACGCGGTGGAAGGTGCGCGAGGTGCTGGACGCGGCATGGGAGTACGCCGAGAAGTCCGGGCGCCGTGTCTCCATCGAGTACGCGCTGATCCGCGACATCAACGACCAGGCCTGGCGCGGTGACCGGCTCGGGCGGCTGCTGAAGGGGAAGCCGGTCCATGTGAACCTGATTCCGCTGAACCCGACGCCCGGGTCGAAGTGGACCGCATCGCGGCCGGAGGACGAGAAGGCCTTCGTCGCGGCGATCGCGGCCCATGGTGTGCCCGTGACCGTACGGGACACGCGTGGCCAGGAGATCGACGGGGCCTGCGGTCAGCTGGCCGCCTCCGAGCGGTAGGGGCTGACCAGGGGCGTGTAGCCTGGCGGCACATTTTCATATTCCGACAGGGGAGCGCCACAGCGCTGAGAGTGCGGTCCACACCGCAGACCCTCAGAACCTTGCCCAGGTCATTCTGGGTAGGAAGTTCGGTCATCACTCGAGCTGTTGCGCCCTGCCCGCTTTCCCACGGGCAGGGCCGCGTCTCTTCCTGGATCTCCCAGGAGGAAAATCAGTGAGCACCACCACCACCAGAATCACGGTCACCGCCGTCGCCGCCGCGCTGGGTGTCACCACCCTTGCCGCGTGCGGGAGTTCGGACGACACATCATCCAGTGGTACGCCGTCCAAGACCGTCACCCTCGTCAGTCACGACTCCTTCGCCGCCTCCCCGGCCGTGCTGAAGGAGTTCACGAAGCAGACCGGGTACACGGTCAAGGTCCTCAAGAGCGGGGACGCGGGCGCCGCCCTCAACCAGGAGATCCTCACCAAGGGGTCCCCGCGCGGTGACGTCTTCTTCGGCGTCGACAACACGCTCCTCTCGCGCGCCCTCGACAACGGGCTGTTCCAGTCGTACACGGCCAAGGGACTCGACCAGGTGTCGGCGGACGTGCAGCTGGACGCGGAGAAGCACCGGGTCACGCCGATCGACAGCGGTGACATCTGCGTCAACTACGACAAGAAGTACTTCGCGGACCACAAGATCGCGGTGCCGCAGTCCTTCGACGATCTGGTGAAGCCGGAGTACAAGAACCTGCTGGTCACCGAGAACGCGGCCACCTCGTCCCCCGGCCTCGGCTTCCTGCTCGGCACCACCGCCCAGTACGGCGACGGCGGCTGGGAGACGTACTGGAAGAAGCTCAAGGCCAACGGCGTGAAGGTCGTCGACGGCTGGGAGCAGGCCTACAACGAGGAGTTCTCCGGATCGGCCGGCGGCAAGAAGGCCAAGGGCGAGAGGCCGCTCGTCGTCTCGTACGCCTCCAGCCCGCCCGTCGAGGTGCTGTACGCCAAGCCGCAGCCCAAGACCGCGCCGACCGGTGTCGCCACCGGGACCTGCTTCCGGCAGATCGAGTTCGCGGGGCTGCTCGACGGGGCGAAGAACACGGCAGGGGGCAAGGCGCTGATCGACTTCCTGGTGAGCAAGGCGTTCCAGGAGGACATGCCGCTCAATATGTTCGTCGACCCGGTCGCGAAGGACGCGAAGGTGCCCGCGCTCTTCACCCAGTTCGGGGCCAAGGTCACCGATCCGAAGACCGTGGCACCCGACACCATCGCCAAGAACCGTGACCAGTGGGTCAAGTCGTGGTCCTCGCTCGTCCTGAAGTAAAGGCCGCTGTGCGCGGGAACGCGGTGCGGATCGGGCTCATGGCCGGTCCCGTCGCGTTCTTCGCGCTCTTCTTCGCCTATCCGGTCGTCGCGATCGTCGGGCGGGGGCTCGACGTGGGCGGCGACTGGCAGTTCGGGCGGATCGGGGAGGTGCTGAGCGAGCCGGACATTCTACGGGTGCTCTGGTTCACCCTGTGGCAGGCGCTCGCGTCGACCGCTCTGACGCTGCTGATCGCGCTGCCCGGTGCGTATGTCTTCGCGCGCTTCGACTTCCGGGGGAAGCAGCTGCTGCGGGCCATCGTGACCGTGCCGTTCGTGCTGCCGACCGTGGTCGTCGGGACCGCCTTTCTGGCGGTCCTCGGGCGCGGCGGGATGCTCGACCAGCTGTGGGGCGTACGGCTCGACACCACGGTCTGGGCCATCCTGCTCGCCCATGTCTTCTTCAACTACGCGGTCGTCGTACGGACCGTGGGCGGCCTCTGGTCCCAGCTCGACCCCCGGCAGGAGGAGGCCGCGCGGGTGCTGGGCGCTTCGCGGTTCGCCGCCTGGCGCAAGGTCACCCTGCCCGCTCTCGGGCCTGCTGTCGCCGCCGCCTCGCTCATGGTCTTTCTCTTCACATTCACGTCTTTCGGGGTCGTGCAGATCCTGGGCGGGCCCGCGTTCTCGACGCTGGAAGTCGAGATCTTCCGGCAGACCGCGCAGCTGCTCGATCTTCCGACGGCCGCCGTGCTGACCCTGGTGCAGTTCGCCGCCGTCGGGGCGATTCTCGCCCTGCACGCCTGGACCGTACGCAGACGGGAGAGCGCGCTGAAGCTCGTCGACCCCGCGCAGACGGCACGCCGTCCCCGTGGGGCGGGGCAGTGGGCGCTGCTCGGCGGGGTCCTCGTGTCGGTGGCCGCGCTCATCCTGGTGCCGCTCGGGGTGCTGGTGCAGCGCTCGCTGGACACCCCGGAAGGGTTCGGCTTCGGCTACTACCGGGCGTTGCAGTCCCAGGGCGCGGGCGGCGGCACCTTCCTCGTACCGCCCATCGACGCCATCTGGAACTCGGTGCAGTACGCGCTGGTGGCGACCGCGATCGCGCTGGCCGTCGGGGGTCTGGCGGCCGCCGCGCTCACCCGCAGGGCGGGCAGGCTGGTGCGCGGGTTCGACGCGCTGCTGATGCTGCCGCTCGGGGTCTCCGCCGTGACCGTGGGCTTCGGTTTCCTGATCACGCTGGACAAGCCGCCGCTGGACCTGCGGTCCTCCTGGATCCTGGTGCCGCTCGCCCAGGCGCTGGTCGGTGTGCCCTTTGTCGTACGGACCATGCTGCCTGTGCTGCGGGCCGTGGACGGGCGCCTGCGCGAGGCGGCGGGGGTCCTCGGGGCGTCCCCGCTGCGGGCCTGGCGGGAGGTGGACCTGCCGATGGTGCGCCGTGCGCTGCTGGTGGCCGCCGGGTTCGCCTTCGCCGTGTCACTGGGGGAGTTCGGGGCGACGGTCTTCATCGCACGGCCCGACAACCCGACCCTGCCGGTGGCCGTGGCGCGGCTCCTCGGACGAGCCGGCGACCTCAACTACGGCCAGGCGATGGCCCTTTCGACGATCCTGATGCTGGTGTGCGCGGTGTCGCTGCTGGTGCTGGAGCGTATCCGTACCGACCGCTCGGGAGAGTTCTGATGCTGAGGCTGGAGGGTGTGTCCGTACGCTTCGGGGCGCGCGCCGCCCTGGACGCGGTGGATCTGGAGGTCGCCGACCACGAGACGGTCTGTGTGCTCGGGCCCAGTGGCAGCGGCAAGTCGACGCTGCTGCGGGTGGTGGCGGGGCTGCAGGAGGCCTCGTCGGGGAAGGTGCTGCTTGACGGCGCCGACCAGAGCGCGGTGCCCGTGCACCGGCGCGGGGTCGGCCTGATGTTCCAGGACCATCAGCTCTTCCCGCAGCGGGATGTCGCCGGGAACGTCGCCTTCGGGCTGCGGATGCGGGGCGTCGGGCGGAGTGAACAGGCCCGCCGTGTCGAGGAGTTGCTGGAGCTGGTCGGCCTTCCGGGGGCGCAGCGGCGGGCGATCGCCGCGCTCTCCGGCGGCGAGCAGCAGCGCGTCGCGCTCGCGCGGGCGCTCGCCCCGCAGCCGAAGCTGCTGATGCTGGACGAGCCGCTGGGGCAGCTGGACCGAGGGCTGCGCGAGCGGCTCGTCGTCGAACTGCGGGAGCTCTTCGAGCAGTTGGGGACCACCGTGCTGGCCGTCACGCACGACCAGGGCGAGGCCTTCGCGCTCGCCGACCGGGTCGTGGTGATGCGGGACGGACGGATCGCACAGGTGGGTACGCCGCTCGATGTCTGGCAGCGGCCCGCCTCGGAGTTCGTGGCGCGCTTCCTCGGCTTCGACAACGTGGTGTCGGCGACCGTGAGCGGCGAGGCCGCCGACACGCCCTGGGGGAAGATCCCGGTGGCCGCCGGGTCCCCGCAGGGCGAGTGCCGGCTGCTGGTGAGGCCCGCGGGCGTACGCCTCGTACCGGCGGACGAGGGGCTGCGCTGCACGGTGCGGGCGCGCACCTTCCGTGGTCACCATGTCGCCGTCATCCTGCAGCCGGAGAGCGGTCCGCGGCTGGAGGCGGAGTGCCCGCCGGCCGCGGCCCCCGAGGCGGGGGCGACGGTCGGGGCGGCCTTCGCGGCCGACGACGTGGTCCTGCTGCCCGCGATGTAGTCAGCCCAGCATGCGGGCCAGTGCCTCGGGGGCCTCGGCCACCGTGTCGACGAGCGCGATACGGGACTCCATCGGGCGGCCCTTCGCCAGGGCCTGCAGCAGCGGCCAGGCGGGCAGCTTCTGTGTCCAGTGCGCACGGTCCACCAGGACCATGGGGGTCGGTTCGCCGCGCGAGCTGTAGTAGTTCGGCGTCGCGTTGTCGAAGATTTCCTGTACGGTCCCGGCCGCGCCCGGCAGGAAGACGACGCCCGCCGTGGAGCGGGCCAGCAGGCCGTCCTCGCGGGTCGCGTTGGCGAAGTACTTGGCGATGTGGCCGGCGAAGGCGTTCGGCGGCTCGTGGCCGTAGAACCAGGTCGGGATGCCGACCGAGTCGCCGCCGCGCGGCCAGCGGGTCCGTACGTCGAAGGCCGCGCCGGCCCAGTCGGAGATGGAGGGCGTGAACGACGGTGCCTTGGCGAGGAGTTCGAGCGCCTCGTCCAGCATCGCGTCGCGGAAGGGCGAGGCGTACGCGCCGAGGTTCGCCGCCTCCATCGCGCCGGGGCCACCGCCCGTGGCGACGGTCAGTCCCGTGCGGGCCAGGGTGCGGCCCAGGCGGGCGGCGCCCGCGTACTCGACGGTGCCGCGCGCCATCGCGTGGCCGCCCATGACGCCCACCACCTGGGCGCCGACGAGGTGTTCGTCGAGGGCGTCGGAGATCGCGTCGTCGTGGATCGAGCGGAGCATCGAGGCGAAGACGTCGCCGTCGGACTTGGTCCGCTGGAACCAGTCGTAGGCGCGGGCGTCGGGGGTCTTCTCGTACCCCTCGGCGAGCCCGCCGAAGAGCTCGTCCGCGGAGTAGAGCAGCCCGCGGTACGGGGCGAACGGCAGCCCGGGCACGGGCGGGAAGACCAGCGCGCCGTCGCCGCGGACCTTGGCCTCTGCCGCGGGGTTCATCGGGCAGCCCAGGAAGACGGCACCCGCCGAGTCGGCGGCGGCCAGGGCGTCGTCACGGCCCGTCAGGTCGACGGCCTGAATGCGGTGGCCGCCGAGCGGGCCGCGGGCGACGGCCCGGTCGAACTCGTCCAGGGTTTCGATCTCACGATCTTCGTTCTGATCCACGCGACTATCGTACGGGCGGCGGTGGGGGCCCGGGCGATAGCACCCGGGCCCCCACTCCCCTCCTGCTCTCTGCGCGTAGGGCGCGAGGCGCCCTGTCGTCAGAGCTTCATGCGGTGCACGCCCCCCTGCACCGTCCCGACGTACAGCCAGCCGCCGGCCGTGGCCAGGCTGGTGGCGTCGGTGTTCTGGAGTCCGGTGGACACGTTCTGCCAGCTCCGGCCGCCGTCGGTGGAGCGCAGCACGCCCCGGCCGCCGCGCGGCAGGGCCGTCTCCCAGACGCTGGTGGTGGACGCGTACAGCGTGCTGCCCACCTGGAGCAGGTCGCTGACCCGCACCGGGAGCTTTCCGGTGTCGCCGGTACGGAAGGTCCTGCCGCCGTCCGTCGAGACCTTGATCGTGTCGCCGCCGGTCAGCATGCGCGAGCCCGCGAACTCGATGGTGTCGACCCGGCCGTCGGTGACCTTGGTGATGTCGTCACCCCCGTTGTCCGAGCGGTAGAGCCCATACGGGGAGCCGAGCCACAGCCGCTCCGGGTTCTTCGGGTCACCCGCGACCGCGGTGAAGTACGTCTCGTCGTTGGTGAGGTTCTTCCAGTGCGCGCCGCCGTCCTCGGTGGAGAACAGGCCCATGCTCTGGAGGTTGCCGTACGAGACATAGACGCGGTCGGGGTCGGCAGGGTGCACGGCCATCGCGAAGACCTGGCCGTAGCTCTCGCCCTTCTCCTCCCAGGTGGCCCCTGAATCGCCGCTGCGGTCCAGGTGGAAGCCGCCGAAGGCGTCGCCGCGCACCCGCCAGACGATCCGCGGGTCACTGGGCGAGACCTGCATCAGCCGGGTCGAGAGGCCGATGGTGCCCTCGCCGCCCGTGGTGCCCCATTCGGGACCCGACACCGGCAGCTGCGCACGGTGGGTGCCCTGGTCGCCTGCCGCGAGCAGCTGATCGCCGCTCACCGCAAGGGCGTTGACGGTCCCGCCCTGGACGCCGAGACGCTGGTAGTCCTTGCCGTCCGTCGTGCCACGGTAGACACCGGCGGAGGATGCCGAGACGGTCAGCGAGCCGTCCGCCCAGCGGTCGAAGTCCGAGGCCACCGAGGAGTCGTTGACGCCCGGGATGGTGCTCCACTGGCGGCCGTGGTCGCGGCCGACGCGGGTCTGGCCGCCGTAACTGACGTACATGTCACCGCCGGTGAGGGTCATCCCCCCGCCGCCGTAGCCGAACTTGTCCAGCGTGGCCCAGGTCTTGCCGCCGTCGAAGGAGCCGACGACACCCGAACCGATCTCGTAGATCGCCACGACCTGGCTGTCCGCGATGACGTTGACGGAGACCCTGCCGCCGGTCGACTCGCGGACCTTGACGGGTGCGCCGAGTGTGCCGGAGGAGAGGCCGTCGCGCTTCCAGACGGCGTTGCCCGCCGAGAAGTAGAGGCTGTCGCCGCCGATCGCCACGTCGTAGATCTCGTCGGCGGGGATGCCGATGGGCTCCGACGTCCAGGTGTCGCCGCCGTCCCTGCTCATCAGCAGGTCGGTGGAGGTGAGGGCGATGAGCGTCTTCGCCGCGTCGTCGGCGAGGAACGCGGTGAGGTAGGTGTCGGGGGTGTTCAGGGTCTCCCAGGTGCGGCCGTTGTCCTCGGTGCGCAGGATCGACGACGCACGGGGAATGCCGGACGGGGAGTTGGCGGCGTACCACCAGCGCCTGGAGTTCTTCGGGTCGATGACCGTGTACGCCTGGCCGCCCACGATGCCCATGGGAACCCGGGTGTGCTGCTGCCAGGTGGCGCCGTTGTCCTCGGTCGACCAGGGGCCGAGCTTGTTGGGCTGGGTGAGGAGCGCGGCCTTGGGGTCGCTCGGCGCGGTGGTGATGTTGCCGCTCTCCGAGTTCGGGCCTACGGGCTGCCAGCGCGATCCGCGGCTGCTGACGGGGGTGACCTCGAAGCCGTCGCGGTTGCTGGTCAGGGTCTGGCCGCCGGTGGTCCGCGCGCTCGCGGCCACCAGGTGGGCGCCTTCGCCGCGGCCGGTGATCTCCGCGTCGTAGACGTTGCCGCCGCGCAGCCTGGTGGTGACCGTGTACGGCCTGCCGTGCGGCGGGGTGACGGTCAGGACCGGCGGCTTCGCCAGCGCTGCGGGGGCGAAGACGAGGGCGGTGGACTTGCCGTCGCTCGGGTCGGGACCGGCCTGCAGGAACAGCTGCCGTACGACCAGGAGGTACGGGACGCGCAGTGCCGTGCCGCCGTGCTCCGGGGTGACGGTGACCGTGCCGCTGATCTCCTCCTCGCCCGCCGGGCGGTCGGCCCGCAGGGTCACGGTGGCCGTGGCGCTGCCGCCCGCGGGGATCCGCAGGGTGCGCGGGCTGACGTTGGCTTCGCCGCTGACCTTCAGGGCGACCGTACGGGCCCTGGAGCCCGCGTTGCGGACGGTGAGGCGCTTGCTGCCGCCCACGGTGTGGTGGGCGAGATCGGCGAGGCCGTACGAGAGCGTGGCCGGGGTGGTGGTGATCCCGGCGTCGGCGGCGTCGGCTGCCGCGGGCAGGTCGAGGCGCCCCCCGCCGGCGCTCGTGGGCCCGTAGTCCGACAGCTTCTTGGAGCTGCCGACCAGTTCGGAGGTCACCTTCGCCGGGGCCTCGCCCGGGTGCAGCTGGCGCAGCAGGGCGGCGGCGCCCGCGACGTGCGGGGCTGCCATGGAGGTACCCGACATACGGTAATAGCCGGGTGCGTAAAGGGACTTGGGGACCGTGGAGCGGATGTCGTAACCCGGTGCGACCAGGTCCGGCTTCAGGTTCCAGTTCTGGTCGGGACCGCGGGACGAGAACGAGGCGATCTTGTCGGTGACGTCCGTGCCGCTGATCGTCACCTCGACCTTGCCGTCCGCGAGGCGTCGGCCGAGCTCGGCGTACTGCGTCGAGTCGATGCCCAGCATCACCATGGAGTCCATGCGCAGCGAGTCGCCGGACGCCTTCAGCGAGGTCTGCGGGGTGAGCGGTATGGTGCCGTCCGCCTTCGGGAGCGCGCCCGCCGCGCCCGCCGCGCCCGCCGTGTCCGGCTGTCCGGCGAGGACCGGCCCGCCGTCCGAGTTCGTACCGCCGAAGATTCCGAGCGCCCCCCGACGCTCGGCCTCACGGGCCGTCTCGATCTCGTTCATGTAGAGGTTTTCCGCGTTGGGCGCGATCAGCATGTCGATGCGGATCGCCTTGCCCTTGACGTCGCCCGCGCGCTCCCAGTCCTCCGGGGTGCCCTGGCCGACGTCGACGAGCTCGGTGGTGACGGGCTTCGCGGGCGGGTTCGCGGAGATCATCCCGCGGTACGTCTGGATCTTGCCGCCGCCCTTGTACGCGGCGGTCGGGATGCGCAGCCCGCTGACCGATGCGCCGACCGCGACAACACCGTCGGCGGCGGCGGGGGAGCCGACCGTACCGCTGCCGGGACCCTCGTTGCCCGCCGAGGCGACGACCACGACTCCCGCCTTGGTGGCGGCAGTTGCCGCGAGGCCGAGGGGGTCGCTGCCGTCGCCCGAGCCGCCCAGGCTCATGTTGATGACATCGGCGCGGTGCGGATTGGCCGGATCGATCGCGGCCTCGATGCCCGCGATGATGTCGGAGGTGTTGCCCTCGCCGTTCGCGTTCATGACCTTGTACGCGAGGAGTTGGGCGCCCGGCGCGACACCGGTGACGCCGCCCTGCTCGGCGGCCTGGCCCGCGATGATCCCCGACACGTGCGTGCCGTGGCCGTTGTCGTCCATCGGGTCGGCGTCGCCGTTGACGAAGTCGTACCCGCCGACGACCTTGTGGCCCTCGCCGAATCCGCCGCCCAGGTCGGGATGGCTGTAGTCGATGCCGCTGTCGAGGACCGCGACGGTGACGCCCTTGCCGTTGGCGTTCTGCCCCGCGGGGTCCTTGCGCTTCCAGACGTCGGGAGCGCCGATGAGCGGCACGCTCTCGTCGGTCTGCACCTTCATCTTCGTATCGGGGCTGACGCTCGCGACCCCCGGCAGCCCGCGCAGGCCGGCGACCTGCGAGGCCTTGACCGTGACCGCCACCGCGTTCAGCAGCAGACCGAGCCGGCGCGGCGAGGTGGTGCGCACCCCGGCGTCCTTTGCCCGGTCGAGGAACCGCGACTGCTGTACGGAAACGGCCTTGCGGTCCGTGGCGACCTCACCGGCGTCCGCCGTCTTCAGGGCGCCGCGCCCCGCGGCGGCGGCCGCGCCGTCGAGCGTGACGATCACCCGCTGCTCCGGATCGGGTTGCGATGCGGAGGAGGCGGATGGGGGAGCGGCGGCAAGGAGACCGCCGAGCACGGACGCGGTGACCGAGGCGGTCAGTGCGCGGCGTGCTCCGCGGCGGTGGAGTCTTCGAGAGGTAGCCATGCAGAGATGACTAATCGGGGGAGGTGGTTCCGGACAACGATTTGGCCTGGCCCATTGCTGCCGCTGGCACCGACGGGCCAAGATCCGTCCATGTCCCAGCTCACCGCCGCAGGTATCGACCCGTTCGACGAAACCGCCTACCGGGCGATACTCGTCCGCCACACCGCCGCCCCCGCGGAGATCGCCGACGACCTCGGCTGCTCGGTCGAGCGCGCGGCCCGCGCCCTGGACAGACTCAGGGAGAACGGCCTGGTGGGGAGGCTGTCTGGCTCCCGGCGGCGCTACGCGGCGATCGAGCCGGGCGCCGCGGTCGACGCCCTCGTGCGCTCCCGTACGGCCGAACTCGACTCGGTCCGCTCGGCCGCGGACGACCTGTCACGGCTCTTCACGGCGGCCCACACGGGAGGCTCCGAACAGATCGAAGTGGTGCACGGCAGCGAGGCGTTGGGCCGCTGGTTCGTCACGCTGCAACAGGAGGCGCGTGAGGAGGTCATCACCCTGGACCGGCCGCCGTACGCGCTCACGACCTCCAACCCGGTCGAGGCGACGGCGCTGTCCCGGGGGGTGCGCTACCGGGCGGTGTACGCGCCCGAGGCGCTGGAGTGGCCGGGCGTGCTGGGCGACATCAAGGAGCTCGTCGCGCACGGTGAGGTCGCGCGCGTCCTGCCGGGACTGCGGATCAAACTCGCCATCGCCGACCGCAGACTGGCCCTGATGCCGCTCTCCCTCGACTTCGGGGCGACGGACGAGGTGCGGGCCGCGGTCATCCGGCCCTCGGCCCTCCTGGACGGACTCATCGACTACTGGGAGATGTGCTGGCGCGAGGCCACGCCCCTGGACGCACCGGCCGACGACCCGCTCGACGCGGAGGACCGCCAGATGCTCACGCTGCTGGTGAGCGGGCTCAAGGACGAGGCGATAGCGCGTCAACTGGGCTGGTCCGTACGGACGATGCGCCGCCGTATCAGCCGGCTGACCGGCGAGCTGGGGGCCGCGAACCGCTTCCAGGCGGGCGTGATCGCGGCGCGCCGCGGCTGGATCGGCGACGCTTCCTGAGCGCGGGGCTCAGTGCTGCGGCCCGGGTCCGCCGTCGTTGCCGGCGATGACCGGCTTGAGGCTGCGCAGGGCGAGGCCCGCCGCTATCAGCGTGAGGGCGGCGACGATCATGCCGAGGATGGCGAGGGGGCTCATTCCCGTCATGGCGAGCGCGCCGGTGCCCGCGCCGCCGAGCAGCGTGGTGCTGGTGGGATTTCCGTACATGGTGGACAACTCCTGTGCAAGGTAAGCGGATCAGGCGGATCAGGCGGATCAGGTGGCGACCCAGCGGGCCTCGCGGCGCAGCACCAGGTCGATGAGGGAGCGGACGAACACGGCCTGCCGGAACACGTCGTAGAGCAGTTCCGGGAGCAGCGGCAGCGCCAGCAGGGTGGCGCGCCAGCCGAGCCGGCGGACGGTCAGGGTGCGCTCGACGACGAAGATGACGGTGATCGCCGTCCAGAAGAGGGAGAGGCCGCCCCAGCCGACGAGCACCAGGTTCAGGACCGCGAACAGGGCGAAGAGCGCGAGCGCGACGGTGCCGAGGCCGAGCATGATCTGCTGGCCGAAGTAGCTCCGGGTGACCGGGGTCCAGCCGTAGTCGCGCAGGTTCTCCAGGGCGCCGCGCTGCCAGCGCAGGCGCTGGTGCCACAGCTTGCCGACGGACGGCATGACCTCGGTGACCAGCCAGCAGCCGTCGGGCGAGACGGTGCGGTGACCGAGGGTCTTGATCGCCTTGGTCATCTCGTCGTCCTCGGTGAGCGACGCCAGCGAGTAGTGGCCGTCGCCGCCGCCTATGGTCCCTGCGCGGCGGGCCTCGCGGACCTCGCGCAGGACGGAGGCGCGGAAGAGGGTGCCGGTGCCGGTCAGGACCACGGCCTCGTTCTCCTTGCGGCGTATCTCCAGGGCGTAGCGCTGGTACTCCATGCGCTGGAGCATGCCGAGGAGGCCGCCGCCCTGTTCGCCGTAGAAGATGCCGCCCACCGCTCCGACGCTCTCGTCCTCCATGGCCACGAGCGCGCTGCGGACGAAGTCCGGGTTCAGGACGGTGTCGGCGTCCTGCACGAGGACGTGTGCGTCGTCGTCCAGGTCCGGGAGCAGCGTGACGAGCGCCTGGTTGAGCGCGCCGGCCTTCTTGTCCCTGTTGTCCGTCGGTACGAAGACCTCGGCGCCGCAGTAGGCGGCGATACGGGCGGTCCGGTCGGTGCAGTTGTCCGCGACCACCACGATGCGGTCGGGGCGGACCTTTTGCCGGTACAGGCCCGCCAACGTGGCGACGATGCGGTCCTGTTCGTTGTGAGCGGGGATGAGGGCGACGAGTGTCATTGGCAGGCTGTCCCTTCGACACCCTCAACTCTCCGCAGGTTGTGGTGCGCGCGGGTGGTGCGTCGGTTGCGCCCGGGTTGCGGGGCGCGGCCTGGCCGAGGAAGGGACCTTGGGCCCAGGCCGGAAGCCTGGGCCCTGCCGGTGACGTGTGGCGGTCAGCCCGTGAGGGGCAGCGCGGCCAGTTCCGCGACGGCCCAGGTCAGCGGGGCGAACACGGCGAGAAGTGCCGTGACGCGCAATGCGGTTGCCTTACGGAGCAGCTGCGCGGGGGCGCCGAGCTGGACCAGGGCCGCGGTGGTGGCGGCGCGGGACTGCTTGGACTCCAGCGCCGCGGTGAGGAGCGTGGCCACCGCGCAGGTCATCACGACGGCGGCCCCCAGACCCGTCAGCGGCCCGAAGGCGCCGGGCCCCGGGGTGTAGACACTGGCCGCCGCGATCACTCCGGAGGCCACCGCACAGACCACGCCGAGCGGGCGGCCGATGCGCCGGGCCTCGGCCTGGAGCGCCCGGCCGGCCAGCAGCCGTACCGCTCCCGGGTGCAGGGACTGCAGCACGCGCCCGGTGGTGTACGTCAGCCCGGGACCCGCCGCCGCCAGACCGAGCGCCGTGAGGCTCCAGCCCGTCAGGACGCCCAGGGGGCTGCCGTCGAAGTGTCCGGGGAGCGGAAAGGCCGCTGTGGCGGCGGCATGGCTGGTGTACGACTCGGTCGCCAGGCCGGCCGCGATCAGGGCGATGCCCCAGGGAAGCGCGGTGGGCGCGGTGAGTTCGGCGGGCCGCGCCGTGCGCGGGCGCATCGTCCAGGCGCTGCCCGCCGCCGCGAGGAGGGGGGTGAGTGCGAGCAGGGTGAGCGCCGCGCCGAGGGGCAACGGGGCTTGTGCGGAGAGGAGTTGGTGGGCGGCGCCGTCGAACGGCAGCCCGGTGATGTCGCCCCTGAGGTGCAGGAAGAAGAGCAGGGCGAGGACGCTGCCCAGGGTGCAGGACACGGCGGTGGAGACCGCGGCCAGCGCGGTCAGCGAGACCGGTCCCAGGCCCGCCGCCTCGAGGCCGGGGCTGGGGCGCGTGCTCGGGTCCGTACGGGCGACCGAGACCGCGAAGTACACCGCCGCCGCCAGCGGAAGCAGCGCCCAGAGCAGCCGGAGCAGGGCGTGCGAGGAGTGCCCGGGGTGCGCGGAGGCGTACGTGAGGGTGCCCAGGAGCAGGAATCCGACGCCCGCCGACGCGGCCGCCACCATCAGTCGGCGCAGCAGGACCAGGGGATGGGTGCCGCGGGCTAGACGGAGAGCGAGCACTCGGCGCTGCCCTCCGTCTCCGAGAGCTGGAGGGAGTTGACGCGGCGCCCGTCGAGGAGCGAGACGCTGCGGTCGGCGAGGGACGCGACCTCCGGGTCGTGGGTGGCGAGCACGACCGTGATCCGGTGCGAGCGCGCGGCCGCGGTGAGCGTGCGCAGGATCTGGGCGCGGTCCGTGCGGTGCAGCGATGCGGTGGGTTCGTCCGCGAAGAGCACGGTGGGCTGGGTGATCAACGCCCGTGCGATGGCGACGCGCTGGCGCTGCGACTGCAGCAGGTCGTGCGGGCGCTTGCGGGCGTACGTACCGATGTCCAGGCGCTCCAGCCACTCCATCGCCGCCTGCTTCGCGGCGCGGTGGGCGGTGCCGGTGAGCAGCAGCGGCAGCGCGGTGTTCTCCCAGGCGTTGAGCTCGGGGACCAGGTGGGGCTCGGGATCGATCCACCCGAAGCGGTCGATCCGCAGCCGCTCGCGGGCGATGGGGCTCATGGTGTGGAGGGGCGTGCTGTTGAACCACACCTCGCCCTGGGAGGGCGTGAGCCGCCCGGAGAGGCACTGGAGGAGAGTCGTCTTCCCGCTGCCGCGCGGTCCGGTGAGAGCGAGGATCTCGCCGTCGCGGACACCGAGGGAGACACCGGTGAGCGCGGGGGATCCGCTGTGGGAGTAGTGCACCGCGCGTGCCCAGAGCACGTCGTTGTCGGGCGGGGCCACCATGGCGAACACCTCGGTTCAGATCAGATTTGCGGTCCCCCGTACGGGGGAACGAAAGCGGAGCCGATCGGTCACTGGGCACCGTAAGGACTCTGACCTGGCCGGGTGGGGCAGCCGCGCGGGGCGGCCGCTCCTGTTCTCACTCGTACGGGCGTACGCGGCAGCCGCCCGGGGCGCTCAGAGCCCGAAGGCGGCGGGGTCGTCGGCGAGCTCGCGGAACTGCCGGCGCGGGTCGGGAATGAGTTTGCGGGCCCGCAGGTCCAACAGCCCGCCCACGCCGGTCACTTCGGCGCACACCGTGCCGTCGGTCCGGCGGATCGTCTGCTCGATGCGGAAGGTCTTCCCCTCGCCCCAGACGAAGCGGCAGTCGACCAGCGTCTCGTCGCCGGCGCGCAGTTCGCGCAGATAGCGGACGGTGACCTCCAGGGCGACGGGGCCGACGCCCTTGTCGAGGAGGTCGGCCTGGCGGATGCCGCCGTGCTGGAGGTAGGTCCAGCGGGCGTGCTCGGCGTACTGGAGGTAGACCGCCTGGTTGAGGTGGCCCTGCGAGTCGGTCTCGTAACCGCGGACCGTGATGGGGATCGTGTACGGCTCGGTGCTCATACGCACAGCATTCCGCCCCCGGCGCCGACTTCGGCGTCCGGGGGCGGAATGGGGGCTGAGACTTCGGTTACAGCTTCGGCTACAGCTTGGCCCAGGCGTCGGTGAGGACCGTGCGCAGGATCGACTCGATCTCGTCGAACGTCGACTGGTCGGAGATCAGCGGCGGCGCGAGCTGGACGACCGGGTCGCCGCGGTCGTCGGCGCGGCAGTACAGACCGGCCTCGTACAGGCCCTTGGAGACCGCGTTGTAGAGGATGCGCTCGGTCTCGTCCTCGTTGAAGGACTCCTTGGTGACCTTGTCCTTCACCAGCTCGATGCCGTAGAAGAAGCCGTTGCCGCGGACGTCGCCGACGATCGGCAGGTCGTGCAGCTTCTGCAGCGTGGAGTGGAACGCGCCCTCGTTGTCGAGGACGTGCTGGTTGAGGTTCTCGCGCTCGAAGATGTCGAGGTTGGCGAGGCCGACCGCCGCGGAGACCGGGTGGCCGCCGAAGGTGTAGCCGTGCAGGAAGGTGTTGCCGTCCTTGTAGAACGGCTCGGCGAGCTTGTCGGAGATGATGCAGGCGCCGATCGGGGAGTAGCCCGAGGTCATGCCCTTGGCGCAGGTGATCATGTCCGGGACGTAGTCGAACTTGTCGCAGGCGAACATCGTGCCCAGGCGGCCGAAGGCGCAGATGACCTCGTCCGAGACGAGCAGCACGCCGTACTTGTCGCAGATCTCGCGCACGCGCTGGAAGTAGCCGGGCGGGGGCGGGAAGCAGCCGCCCGCGTTCTGCACCGGCTCCAGGAAGACCGCGGCGACCGTCTCGGGGCCCTCGAAGAGGATCTCCTGCTCGATCTGGTCGGCGGCCCAGCGGCCGAAGGCGACCGGGTCGTCGGCGTGGATCGAGGCGCGGTAGATGTTGGTGTTCGGGACCTTGTGCGCGCCGGGGACGAGCGGCTCGAACGGGGCCTTGAGAGCAGGCAGTCCGGTGATGGACAGGGCGCCCTGCGGGGTGCCGTGGTAGGCGACCGCACGCGAGATGACCTTGTACTTCTGGTGGTTGCCGGTGAGCTTGTGGTACTGCTTCGCCAGCTTCCAGGCGGTCTCGACGGCCTCGCCGCCGCCCGTGGTGAAGAAGACCTTGTTCAGGTCACCCGGCGCGTAGTTGGCCAGGCGCTCGGCGAGCTCCACGGCCTTGGGGTGCGCGTAGGACCAGACCGGGAAGAAGGCCAGCTCCTGCGCCTGCTTGTACGCGGCCTCCGCCAGCTCGTGGCGGCCGTGGCCGGCGTTGACCACGAACAGGCCCGACAGGCCGTCGAGGTACTTCTTGCCCTTGTCGTCGTAGATGTAGGTGCCCTCGCCACGCACGATGGTGGGAACGGGCGCGTTCTCGTACGACGACATGTCCGTGAAGTGCATCCACAGGTGGTCGTACGCGGTCCGGCTCAGGTCCTTGCTCATGACTATCGGGTGCCCCACTGGTAGGTCTGCTTCTTGAGTTTCAGGTAGACGAAGCTCTCGGTGGCGCGCACTCCGGGGAGCGCGCGGATCTGCTTGTTGATCACGTCGAGCAGGTGGTCGTCGTCCTCGCAGACGACTTCCGCCATCAGGTCGAAGGAGCCCGCGGTCATCACCACGTAGTCGACCTCGTCCATGGCGGCCAGCGCGTCCGCGACCGGGTCGAGGTCGCCCTCGACCCTGATCCCGACCATCGCCTGGCGCCGGAAGCCGACGGTCAGCGGGTCGGTGACGGCGACGATCTGCATGACGCCCTGGTCCTGCAGCTTCTGCACGCGCTGTCGCACGGCCGCTTCGGAGAGGCCGACGGCCTTGCCGATCGTTGCGTACGGACGCCTGCCGTCCTGCTGGAGCTGCTCGATGATCGCCAGGGAGACGGCGTCGATCGGAGGGGTGCCGTTCCCGTTTCTGGATTCCGCGCTGCGACTGGCCACGCCCTCACTGTGCATGAGGTCTCGACCGTCCCGCAAGCCCAAAGCGATGAAATTCGTTGTCTTGATGTGTTTCAGGAACTGAATCCGAAGTTCCTGGGGGCCGGGTATGTCGAAAGCGTGGCCCCTCCTACTAGTGTGGGTGTCTCACCCATCGGACTTCTGACAGGAGGGGTGGCTGTGACCACCGAGCTGCGCCGGCTGCGCAACTACATCAATGGAGAGTTCCGGGACGCCGCCGACGGCCGGACCATCGAGGTCGTCAACCCGGCCACGGGCGACGTGTACGCCACCTCGCCGCTCTCCGGCGACGCGGACGTCGACGCCGCGATGGAGGCCGCCGCGGCCGCCTTCCCCGCCTGGCGCGACTCCACCCCCTCCGAGCGCCAGCGCGTCCTGCTGAAGATCGCGGACGCCTTCGAGGAGCGCGCCGAGGAGCTGATCGCCGCCGAGAGCGAGAACACCGGCAAGCCGATCGGGCTCACGCGGTCCGAGGAGATCCCGCCGATGGTCGACCAGATCCGCTTCTTCGCGGGTGCGGCGCGACTCCTGGAGGGGCGCTCCGCCGGCGAGTACATGGAGGGGATGACCTCCATCGTCCGGCGCGAGCCGGTCGGGGTCTGCGCCCAGGTCGCGCCCTGGAACTACCCGATGATGATGGCCGTGTGGAAGTTCGCACCGGCTCTGGCGGCGGGCAACACCGTCGTACTGAAGCCGTCCGACACGACCCCCGCGTCCACCGTGCTGATGGCGGAGATCATCGGGGCGATCGCGCCCAAGGGCGTCTTCAACGTCGTCTGCGGCGACCGGGACACCGGGCGCGCGATGGTCGAGCACAAGACGCCCGCCATGGCCTCCATCACCGGTTCGGTGCGGGCGGGCATGCAGGTCGCCGAGTCCGCGGCCAAGGACGTCAAGCGGGTCCACCTGGAGCTCGGCGGCAAGGCTCCGGTCGTCGTGTTCGAGGACGCCGACATCGCCAAGGCCGTCGAGGACATCTCGGTGGCGGGCTTCTTCAACGCGGGCCAGGACTGCACGGCCGCCACGCGCGTCCTGGTGCACGAGTCGATCCACGACGAGTTCGTGACGGCGCTCGCCAAGGCCGCCGCCGACACGAAGACCGGGCAGCCGGACGACGAGGACGTGCTCTACGGCCCCCTCAACAACGCCAACCAGCTCGCGCAGGTGTCCGGCTTCGTCGAGCGGCTCCCCGCGCACGCCAAGGTCGAGGCGGGCGGCCACCGGGTCGGCGAGAAGGGCTTCTTCTACGCCCCGACCGTCGTCTCCGGCCTCCACCAGGACGACGAGATCATCCAGAACGAGGTCTTCGGCCCCGTCATCACGGTCCAGTCCTTCACGGACGAGGCACAGGCGCTGTCGCACGCCAACGGCGTCGAGTTCGCGCTCGCCTCCTCGGTGTGGACCAAGGACCACGCGCGCGCCATGCGGATGTCGAAGAACCTCGACTTCGGCTGCGTATGGATCAACACCCACATCCCGCTGGTCGCGGAGATGCCGCACGGCGGCTTCAAGAAGTCGGGCTACGGCAAGGACCTGTCGGCGTACGGCTTCGAGGACTACACCCGCATCAAGCACGTCATGACGTCGCTCGACGGCTGACCTGCGGCTCGCGGTGAACGCGGCGGCCCCGGACGGGAGTTGATCCGTCCGGGGCCGCTGTGCGCGGAGCTGCTACTTGCGCTTCTCCTGGATCACGCAGATCTCCCTGTGCTTGCCTGACCCCTTCTCCGATCCGCCCTTGCCGGGGCCTGCGAAGTGCTTCACTACGGGGCCCTTGCCGCCGCCCTTCGACGGCTTGGGCAGCTGAGGCAGACCGGGCTCCCCCTTGCCGCCCTTGATCACCTTGCAGTGGGGGCCGCCGGCCGACGGCGTGGCGGGGAAGGGGACCCCGGCCTTCTCGAGGATCGGGCCGCACTTCTTGAAGGCACGCTTGTACGCCTTCGAGGTGGGATCGAACGGCCCCTTCTCGCCGTTGATCTTCACCGCCACCTGTGCTTTGGCGTGTGAATCCCGGAAGGATGTGTTGATTGCCACGTCCGGGAAGTTCTTCAGCCCGTGCTCGCGCATGCAGCTGCTGAACGCCTCGCCGACGCCCTTGCTGCTGCCTCCCCCGTGTGTGGGGGAAGCCGTGGCCTGTGCCGCGCCGACGCCGGTCAGAGTGATCGCCGAGAACAGTGCCGTCGCCGCGATCACGCGCTTCGGGCGGCTGGTCAACACCCGCATGGGTGCCTCCTTCTGTGGTGGTGGCTGGTACGCGACTCACCTAATGCCAGGGCTGGTTACGGCACGGGAACAGCGGCCCTTATGGCCGTGTAACCCCCGGCCCTGCATGCTCTTCCCCATGCGCGTGTTGGTGGTCGAGGATCACGAGGAGCTCGCGGAGACCGTGGCGGCAGGACTGCGCCGGGAGGGGATGGCTGTCGACCTCGCGTTCGACGGGCATACGGCGCTGGAGCGTGCCACGGTCAACGGGTACGACGTGGTCGTGCTCGACCGCGACCTGCCGGGGCTCCACGGCGACCGGGTCTGCCGTGCGCTGGCCGAGGGGGGCAGCCGGGCCCGTGTGCTGATGCTCACGGCGTCCGGCACGGTCGCCGACCGGGTGGCGGGCCTCGGCCTCGGCGCCGACGACTACCTCCCCAAGCCCTTCGCCTTCACCGAACTCGTCGCGCGGATACGGGCGCTGGCGCGCCGCGCGCAGCCCGCGCTGCCGCCCGTCCATGTGCATGGGGAGCTGCGGCTCGATCCGGCGCGCCGGATCGCGACCCGGGCCGGGGTCCAACTTCCGCTCAGCCCGAAGGAGTTCGCTGTGCTGGAGCTGCTGCTCGGCGCCCAAGGAGCGGTCGTCTCCGCCGAAGAGCTCCTGGAACGGGCCTGGGACGAGGCGGCCGACCCCTTCACCCAGACCGTGAAGGTCACCATCAGCCGGCTGCGGCGCAAACTCGGGGAACCACCCTTGATCGAGACCGTCTCCCAGGCCGGATACCGGATATGAGGCGCTTCCTGCGCGGCCCGCGGAGCGTGCGGTGGCGGTTCACTCTGCTGTACAGCGCATTGTTCGTGACGGCTGCCGCTGTGCTGCTGGCGATCACCTATGGGCTGATGGCGAAGTCCGACGCCGCGCCCTCGGGGGCGGTCATCTCCCAGGCGCGGAAGCAGTCGGAGGCGCCCCCGCAGACCGGCAAGCGGGCCGCCGTCGAGGGCGACCTGACCGTGATCAAGAGTACCGAGGAACTGGGTGTCTACGTCGAACGGCAGCTGAAGTACCAGCGGAGCGACCAGCTGAAGCTGCTGCTGATCGAATCGGGGATCGTGCTGGCCGTGATGGTGGCGCTTTCGCTGTCCCTCGGCTGGATGCTCGCAGGCAGGGCCCTGTCCCCGCTGCAGGCCATGGCCGCGACTGCCCGCCGGATCTCGGCCGACCACCTGCACCGGAGACTCGCGGTGCAGGGCTCGGCGGACGAACTCACCGATCTCTCCGACACCTTTGACGACATGCTGGCCCGGCTGGAGGTTTCCTTCGAGGCCCAGCGGCAGTTCGTCGCCAACGCCTCGCACGAACTGCGGACCCCGCTCACCCTGCAGCAGGCCCTGGTCGACGTCGCGCTCGCCGACCCCGGAGCCACCGTGGACACCCTGCGCGCCGCCTGCCTGCGCGTACGGGCCGCAGGGCAGGAACAGGAGCGGCTGATCGATGCCCTGCTGACCCTCGCGCGCAGCCAACGGGGGCTACAGGAAAGGGAGTACGTCGATCTGGCGGCGGTCACGGGGGAGCTGCTCCCGACAGGCGGCCACCGCATCGAGGCCGACCTCGGACCTGCCGGACTGTTCGGCGACCGCCAGCTCATCGAGCGGCTCGCGGGCAACCTCATCGACAACGCCGTACGCCACAACGTGCCCGACGGCGGCGCCGGCTGGATCACCGTACGCACCGGACTCCGTGAGGGCCGCCCCACACTCGAGGTCGCCAACAGTGGGCCCGAGATCCCGCCCGGGGAGACCGACGCCCTCTTCCAGCCCTTCCGCCGCCTCGGCGAGGTGCGCGCCAGGCGCCGCGACGGCCACGGTCTGGGCCTGTCCATCGTCGCCGCCATCACCGCCGCCCACGGCGGATCGGTGCAGGCGAGGCCCGGGGCGGGCGGCGGACTGTGCGTGGAGGTGGCCTTTCCGCCCGGCAGGCCCGACAAGGTGTCGGGGTCCGACGCCGTCGACCGTACGTAGCGTCGATTGCCCGGCGGCCCCGGGTGAGGAGAGGCTGTGCGGTATGGCAGATCTCCGTATGTCGCGTCGCTCCCTCCTCCGCGGTGTCACCGGGCTCGGCACGGTGGGGGCCCTGGCCGCGCTCACCGGGTGCGGGGTGCCGGCGGCGTACGTGAAGCCGGGGGACAGGTCCGGGGCCGACCGCTCGGCGCGGGACAAGAGCCTGGTCTTCGCCAACTGGCCGCTCTACATCGACACCGATGACGACGACGCCTCCAAGCGCCCGACGCTGGACGCCTTCGAGAAGCGGTCGGGGATCTCGGTGAAGTACACCGAGGAGATCAACGACAACGACGAGTTCTTCGGGAAGATAAGCCCCGCCCTGATGAACCACCAGGAAGCCGGCCGGGACCTGATCGTCATCAGCGACTGGATGGCGGCCCGGTTCGTACGGCTCGGCTGGGTCCAGGAGATGGACCGCGCCAAGCAGCCCAATGTCGCCAAGTACCTTGACCCGCAACTCGGTTCGCCCGCCTTCGACAAGGGTCGGATGCACAGTGTGCCGTGGCAGTCGGGGATCACCGGGATCGCGTACAACAAGAAGAAGCTCGGCCGCGAGATCCGGCACACCAGCGAGCTGTGGGCCCCGGAACTCAAGGGCAAGGTCACCCTGCTCTCCGGGCTCGACGAGTCCTTCGCGCTGCTCATGCAGGGCAACGGCGTCGATGTGACGCGCTGGACGGCGGACGACTTCCACCAGGTGTGCGACCAGGTGGAGAAGTACGTCAAGAACAAGCAGATACGCCGCTTCACGGGCAACGACTACATCAAGGACCTGTCGACGGGCGACGTGCTGGCCTGCCAGGCCTACTCGGGTGACGTCATCCAGCTCCAGGCGGACAACCCGGACATCGAGTTCGTGGTGCCGCAGGAGGGGGCCGAACTGTGGGCCGAGTCGATGATGATCCCCAACCTCGCACGCCACAAGTCCAATGCCGAGAAGCTGATCGACTACTACTACGAGCCCGAGGTCGCCGCCGAGCTGGCTGCCTGGGTCAACTACGTCTGCCCGGTGCCCGCGGCACGCGAGGTGCTGGCGTCCTCGAAGGACGAGGACACCGCCGCGCTCGCCGAGGACCCGCTGATCTTCCCGGACGACGCGATGCGCAAGCGGCTGGCGATCGCGCGGGACATCACATCCGATGAGCGGGTGGAGTTCGCGAAGCGCTGGGACTCCATCGTCGGGCTGTAGCGGCGGGCCCCGAAGAACACGTCAGCCGGCCAGGAAGTCCAGCGCGCCGAACCGTTCGCCGATGCGGCGGTGGGTGGCCGCGTCCGGGTGGAGTGCGTCGGGCAGCGGCAGTTCGGCGGCGTCGGCCTCGCCGTAGAGGGTGCGGCCGTCGAGGTAGTGCAGGTGGGGGTCCTCGGCCGAGCGCTGTTCCACGATGCTGGCCAGTTCCTCCCTGATGACCTGGAGCGTCAGCTTTCCGGCGGCCGTCTCCGCCGGATCGCCCATGGCCACGAACCGCAGCTGCCCTTCGCCCAGGCTGCTGAAGTCCGGGGCGCTGGGTCCCGGGGTGTCCTCGTGGATGGGGCAGAGCAGGGGCGAGACGACCAGCAGCGGCGTGGTCGGGTGGCCGTCGCGGATCGTGTCGAGGAAGCCGTGGACGGCGGGGCCGAAGGCGCGCAGCCGCATCAGGTCCATGTTGACCAGGTTGATGCCGAGCTTGACGCTGATCAGGTCGGCGGGGGTGTCGCGCATCGCGCGGGCGGTGAACGGGTCGAGCAGCGCGCTGCCGCCGAAGCCCAGATTGATCAGCTCCACACCGGCGCGGGAGGCGGCGAGCGCGGGCCAGATGGTGGTGGGGCTCGCGGCCTCGCTGCCGTGGCTGATCGAACTGCCGTGGTGCAGCCACACCTTGCGGCCCCGGTCGGGCGTCGGCTCGACGGGGGCGTCGGTGCGCAGGGCGAGCAGTTCGGTGGTCTCGTTGTACGGCAGCCAGATCTCGACGTCCTTCTCGCCGGCGGGCAGATCGGTGAACCGTACGGTGCCCGCCTGCCCCTGCTCGAACTCGGCGGTGCCGGCGGTCATGTCGATGGTGAGGAGGTTGCCGCCGCTCGCGGAGGACTGGCCGGCCAGGCGGCCGTCGACGAGCAGGTCGTACACGCCGTCCGGGCGCGGCGGTGCTCCCACGTAGAACCGCTTGGTGGGCAGTGCGTCCAACTCGACGGCGGTGGCCCGTGTACGGAAGGAGAGCCGGACGCCGGAGGGCTGGGCCTCCACCATCGCGAGCTGCCCGTCGGTGCACTGGGCGCGGGCCCGGGCGGGCAGCCGGTGCGGCAGGACGCCGTGCGCGGTGCGCTCCAGGTCCAGGGCGCCGCGCAGGATGTCCGAAGTGAGGGGTGTGGCGGTCCAGTTGGGCTCGGTGTTCATGGTGTCGTCTCCGTGAGGTGCGCGGTGGGGGTCAGGGCGCGGACAGGCTGCGCAGCATGGAGTCGAGGTGATCGACGATCCAGGTCCAGGTCTCCTGCGATGCGGGGGCGCTGTGGCTGAAGCCGCCGGCCGACTCCAGGCCGATGTAGCCGCTGAAGACGCTGCCGAGGAGCCGGACCGCATGGGTCTCGTCGGGTCCTGCCAGGTCGTAGCCGCGCAGGATCGCGCGTGTCATCTGCGCATGCCGGGCCCCGGCGCTCGCCGCCGCCGTCGACGGGTCGAGGCGGAGCTGCGCCGCGGCGTAGCGGCCCGGGTGCTCGCGGGCGTAGTCGCGGTAGGCGTTGGCGAAGGCGGCCAGGGCGTCCTTGCCGGCCCGTCCGGCCAGGGCTTCGGCCGCCCGGTCGGCGAGTTCCTCCAGTGCGAGCAGGGCGATCCGGGTCCTGAGGTCCCCTGAGCTCTTCACGTGGGAGTACAGGCTCGCGACTTTGACGTCGAACCGTCGGGCGAGCTCCGATGCGGTCACCTGGTCGAAGCCGATCTCGTCGGCCAGCTCCGCCCCGGCCCGGACCAGGCGCTCCGTGGTCAGTCCTGCGCGTGCCATGGATGCCCTCGCCTTCCTGTCGTGTTCCTTAAACGATTATGCATCTGCCTAAAGTGTTTAGGCAAATGAGCGGGGCCTGTCGCGCCGGTCTTCGTCGTTGTCCGCCGTGGTCTGCGTGAGGATGCGATGCGTGACCGCTCTGACCTATTCCGCCGCATTCATCGCCTTCTTCTCCGTCGTCGGCCCGCCCAAGGTGCTGCTCTCCTTCGCGGACCTCGCGCAGTACCACCCGCCGCGCCAGTTGCGGACGATCGCGCTGGTCTCCTCGGGCCTGGCCGTCGTGGTCGGCCTCGTCACCGGGCTCACCGCGCCGTGGCTGCTCCAGCTCTTCCACATCAGCACCCCGGCCCTGCAGATCGCGGGCGGCGTCATCTTCTTCATCTATGCCGTCGGGCTGGTCCTCGGGCTGCACTTCGGCCCTGCCGTCGAGGGCCAGGACGGGCCCGATCTCGTCAGCGGCGTACGGCAGTTGCTCATGCCGTACGTCGTGAGCCCGCTCGCCATGACCGCCGTGATCATCGAGGCGGCGGCGCGCGGCTCGTTCTCCTGGCGGTCCACCGTGGTGGGGGCGTACGTCACGGTGATCGCCCTCGACCTGGTCTGCGTACTGATCCTCGACCGAGTCCTGCGCAACACCCACCACACCACCATCGAACTCCTCAGCCGTCTCCTCGGGCTGCTGCTCGCCGCGGTCGGTGTCGACCTGGTCCTCGACGGGCTCTCGGACCTGGGAGTGGCCGGGATCGCGCGGTGAGGAGGCGGGGGCGGGGTGGCGTAAAGGACCGGTAAAGCCCGGCGTACGCTGCGGGGCATGAGCGAGGGGAACGCCCTGCTGAGGGGCATACGCGCGTGGTTGATCCTGTTCGTGGTCTGTCTGATCCTGAGCGGGGCGACGGCCTTCCCGCTGGTCCATGAACTCCACTGGACCGAAAGCGCGTTGAAGGCACTCTCCGTCCCCGAACACCTGCCCGGACTGTGGGAGTGGATCCACCGGGTGCGCCTGGGGCTCGACGAGACCGACGCGAAGTATCCGTTCGTCCTCTACGGCACCGACTGGCTGGCCTTCGCCCACCTGGTGATCGCGGTGGCCTTCCTCGGCCCCTTCCGCGACCCGGTCCGCAACATCTGGGTCATCGAGTTCGGGATGATCGCGTGCGCCGGCATCGTGCCGCTCGCCCTGATCTGCGGGCCGATCCGCGGAATTCCCTTCTGGTGGACCGTCATCGACATGTCCTTCGGGATCTTCGGAGTCCTGCCGCTGTATGTGGTGTGGCGGAAGATCAAGCGGCTCGAAGCGGTGGCCGGGGAGTGGCGGCCCGCGCGGGTCGAGGTCCCGGCCGCGTAGAACATGCTCGGCGGCCTCGGCCAGGGACTCCGGGCCGAGGCCGCCCTGAGCTGCTAGGTGACGGAGAAGCCGCCGTCGGCGAAGACGGTCTGACCGTTGACGAAGCGCGCCGCGTCGCTCGCCAGGAACACCGCGAGCCCGGTGAAGTCGGTGACCTCGCCGTTGCGGCCGATCATCGTGCGGTCCGCCAGCGCCTGCGGGCGGTCCGGCGTGGTGAAGACCGGCTCGGTGAGCGGGGTGCGTACGAAGCCGGGGCCGATCGCGTTGACGCTGACGCCGTGACGCGACCAGGCCTCCGCCTGCGAGCGGGTCAGGGCGCAGATGCCGGCCTTGGAGACCCCGTACGCCCCGCTGTTGCCGAAGGCGCGGATGGACTGCTGCGAGGCGAGGTGGATGATCCGTCCCCAGCCGCGCGCCGCCATTCCCGGGCCGAAGCGCTGGCCGAGGAGGAAGGGGGCGGTGAGGTTGACCGCGAGGGTGGTGTCCCAGTCGTCCTCGGTGAGCTCGTCCATCGGCGGGCGGGGGTTGACGCCCGCCGAGGTCACGAGGATGTCGGGGGCGCCGAAGCGCGACTCCACCTCGTCGGCCGCGGCGTGCAGTTCGGCGCGTGAGGCGAGGTCCGCGCTGATCCAGGACACATCTGCGGGCTTCAGCGCCGTCGCGGCCTCCTGGAGGCGGGCCTCGTTGCGGGCCAGCAGGATCACCCGGGCTCCGGCGCCTGCCAGGGCCCGGGCGATCTCCAGGCCGATGCCCGAATTGCCGCCGGTGATCAGTGCCGTACGGCCGGTGAGACCGAACTGGCTTTCCAGGAAAGCTGCGGGTGTGTCCATGAAAGCAGCATGTCAGGAGGCGGGCGGGGCCCCGAAGGCGGCCACCACGATCTTCATCGCGGTCGGGTTCATGCCGTCGCCCTTGGCGTCCGTCGAATTCACGCTGTACACCAGGGTCGTGGAGAGATCGCGGGTCGCCGCGATGGCCGCGTTGTAGCCGTAGCGGCCGCCCGTCTTGCCCCAGACCTGGCGCCCGCCGAGCGTCAGCGCGGAGAGCCCCGCGCTGTACTCGGACGTGCCCGACCGAAGCTTCGGCAGCGTGAACATCTCTTCGAGCAGCGGTCCGCGCACCACCCGGCCACGGAAGAGCGCCTGGGTGAAACGCTCCAGATCGGCGGTGGTGGAGATGAGGTCGCCCGCCGCCCAGGCCGAGGTCTGGCCCCAGGCCGTCACATCGCGCAGCTCGCTCGTGCCGTCCGGGCGCTCGTAGGCCTGGTAGCCGCGGTTGTGCGGGCCATGGATGTGGGTGTCGCCGTCGGGGAGCGAAGTGCCGTGCAGGCCAAGGGGGTTGATGATCCGGCGGGTGACCTGGTTCTCGTACGTGTCATGGGTGATCCGCTCGATGAGCAGGCCGGCCACCGTGTAGCCGATGTTGTCGTACTTCTGCTGGGTGCCGGGCGCGAAGAGCGGCTGCTTGGCGGTCGCCGAGGCCACGAGCTGCTGCGGGGTGTAGACGTCGAAGCGGTGCTGGTACCACTCCTCGGGGGTGTCGCCCGCGCCGTCGGAGGAGGGCAGACCGCTGGTGTGGTTGAGCAACTGCCGTACGGTGACGTGCTCGTACGCGGCCGGGATCAGGTCGGGGAGGTAGCCGCGGACGGGCCGGTCGAGGCTCAGTCTGTGCTCGGAGGCGAGCTGGAGGACCACCGCGGCCGTGAAGACCTTGGTGACGGAGCCGACCCGGCCGCGCCCGTCCGGGTCGGCGGCCCTCCCGGAGGCCAGGTCGTGCACCCCTGCACTCCCGCGCCAGCTCCCCTTGGTGCCTCCGACCCGTACCAGCGCGGCCGTCGCGTCCGAGGCGGGCAGCCCGGCGATCGCCGCGCGCAGGGCTGCCGCGTCGGGGCCGCCGTGCCGTGCGGACATCGCGGCGGGGGAGTCGGCGAAGGCGAGGGCGGGGGCGGCGGTGCCTGCTGCCAGGCCGAGGACGACGGTGGCGGCGATCAGGGCGGTACGGCTGCGGGTCTTCATCGGTGGCTTCACTCCGGAGGTGGACGGCTCTCGTACGGCTGTCGTACGGACATGAGTCATCCTGCTGAAGCCGGCGCATCCCGTGATCATCCTCATGGCCGGTGCCGCCCCGAAGGAATGTGGGGGAACCGCCCCTAGGGGCAGGTCAGTTGGCGGGGAGGATTCGGGCCAGTGCCTCTACGCGGTTGGTGGTGATCGAGTCGACGCCGCGGTCGATCAGCCGGCGCATGGTCCGCTTCGTGTCCGCGGTCCACGCGGAGACCAGCAGGCCGTCGTGGTGGACGCGGTCGCAGAGGTCCGAAGTGACCAGGCCGAAGCGGTAGTTGAGCCAGCGCGGCTTCACCGCGTCCACGAGCACGTGGCGCGGTGGGGCGACGGACGTCCAGGTCATGGCGATCTCGGCGCCGGGGTCGGCGGCGCGGACCATCAGCATGGTGGCGGCGCCCGCGCAGTAGTACGCGCGGTCCGCCGCCCCGTGCTCGTGGACGGCGCCGACCACGGTGCGTACCGCCTTCTCGTCCGCACCGGGAAGGTCGATCATCAGGCGGTGGCCGTCCGTGGCGGCCAGCGCCTCCGGGAGAGTGGGGACCCCGCCGCCCGTCAGCCCGCGGACCTCGGCGGCGGAGAGCTGGGAGAGGGGGCGGTCGTGCCCCCAGAGGCGCTCCAGGGTCCGGTCGTGGAGCAGGACGGGGACGCCGTCGCGGGTGAGCCGGACGTCGATCTCGACCGCGCCCGCTCCCCTCCCCAGCGCCGAACGCAGGGAGGGGAGGGTGTTCTCACGGACGCGGTACGGGTCGCCGCGGTGGCCTACGGCAGTGACGGTGCGCATGCGGCCCATTGTCGGGGCTGCCTGCCGCGGATGCCCTACTTCGCGAGCCAGTCGGCGGTGTACGTGTCGATCTCCGCGGCCAGCTTCGCCTTGCCCGCCTCGTCCAGGAAGGACGCCTCGACGGCGTTCTTGGCGAGGGCGGCGAGACCCTGCTCGTCGAGGTCCAGGAGCCGGGCGGCGACCAGGTACTCGTTGTTGAGGTCGGTGCCGAACATGGGCGGGTCGTCGCTGTTGATGGTGACCAGGACCCCGGCGTCCACCATCTGCTTGATGGGGTGTTCGTCGAGGGTGGCCACGGCGCGCGTCGCGATGTTGGAGGTCGGGCAGACCTCGAGCGCGATGCGGTTCTCGGCGAGGTGCGCGAGGAGCTTGGGGTCCTGGGCGGCACTGGTGCCATGGCCGATGCGCTCGGCGCCGAGGTGGGTGAGGGCGTCCCAGATCGTCTCGGGGCCCGTCGTCTCGCCCGCGTGCGGGGCGGAGTGCAGACCGGCGGCGATCGCGCGGTCGAAGTACGGCTTGAACTGCGGGCGCGGTACGCCGATCTCGGGCCCGCCGAGACCGAAGGAGACCAGGCCCTCAGGGTGCAGGTCGACGGCGAGACGGGCCGTCTCCTCGGCGGCTTCCAGGCCGGCCTCGCCGGGGATGTCGAAGCACCAGCGCAATATCACGCCCAGTTCGGCCTCGGCCGCCTTGCGGGCGTCCTCGATCGCGTCCATGAAGGCGTCCTCGGGGATGCCGCGGCGGGTCGAGGAGTACGGGGTGATGGTGAGCTCCGCGTACCTGATGTTCTGGCGGGCCATGTCACGGGCGACCTCGTAGGTCAACAGCCGGACGTCCTCGGGGGTGCGGATCAGGTCCACGACGGAGAGATAGACCTGGATGAAGTGCGCGAAGTCGGTGAAAGTGAAGTAGTCGGCGAGCGCCTCGGGGTCGGTGGGGACCTTGGAGTCGGGGTGGCGCGCGGCCAGCTCGGCGACGATGCGGGGGGAGGCCGAGCCGACGTGGTGCACATGCAGCTCTGCCTTGGGCAGGCCTGCGACGAAAGGGTGCAGGTCGAGGTCGGTCATCGGGTCCTCCGGGATGCGGTGGGGCAGGTAGGTCGGGGATCATCGTAGGCGGGGGCTCGGCCTGCGACCGCAGGACCTAGCATGACCAACCGAGGATGGGGGAGGCCCATGTCAGACAATGCACAGCAGCCACCGGGGGATCAGAATCCTCCAAGGGACCCCTGGGCCCCTCCGGAGCGGAAAGTTCCGCTGGAGAAGCCACAGGCGCCCGCGGGCAACCCGGTGCACAACCAGCCGACGGTCTCGTCGATGCCCGGCGCCGAGCCGGGTCCCGCGCAGCCCGGTCCCGGGTACCCCGGGCCCGGTCAGCCGCAGCCGGGTGCCGTACCGCCGCCGCCGATGGGTCCCAACGGGCCTGGACAGCCGCAGCCGCCCGCCTACGGATACCCGTCGTACCCGAGTGCCCCCCAGGCGCCGGGCGGCTACCCGGGCTCCGGCTACCCCGGATACCCGGGGTATGCGGGCCAGGGCGGCTGGAACACGATGCAGCAGCAGCCGCAGAACGGATACGGCATCGCCGCGATGGTGCTCGGCATCCTCTCCGTGGTGATCTTCTGTGCCTGGGGCATCGGGATCATCCTGGGCGTGCTCGCGCTGATCTTCGGGATCCTCGGCCGTAAGCGGGCCAACCGGGGCGAGGCGAACAACGGCGGGATGGCGCTGGCCGGGATCATCACCGGGAGCATCGGCATCGTGATCAGCGCGGTGGTCCTGGGCTTCATCATCTGGGCGGTCGCGAACGACGACTACGACTCGAACGACGATCCGTTCGACAACTCGTACCAGACGTCGATCTCGCTGACGGTGGCCAGGTAGCGAACGGCGTCCCGGGGGCTCCGCGCCCCTTTGCGGCTAATCCGCCGCCGCTCTCGCGGAGGTGGCTGGCGTGGGTGGGGGTTGCTCAATGGCCGCCTCCGGTGCGTCCGGATGCGACACCGGCAAGCCCAAACCCCGCGCCAGCCCCCTCCAGCCAGTCGAGGGGGCCCCAGCGGCCCACCCCAGGCTAGGAACCCCGCAGCCGCGCCCTCGCATCCATCAGCGCGAACCCCAGCAGATTCAGCCCCCGCCACCGCGCGGGGTCCTGCGCGCGGTCGTCCGTCGCCGCCAGGCCGATGCCCCATATCCGGTCCATCGGGCTCGCCTCCACCAGCACGCGCTCGCCCGTGGCCAGCAAATAGTCCCGCAGACCCGGGTCCGCGCCGAACTTGTGCACGCTGCCCTCGACCACGATCTCGTACCGCTCACGCACCCACACCGCGTCGTCGAAGCCCTTCACCAGCCGCCCGGCCTTCTTCGCCACCGCCGGGTTCGCCGCGTCCAGCGCCTTGCGCTCCGCGTCCGCGTCGCCGAAGAGCCGCGCCTTGGACGCCATCATCCAGTGCTCCGCCGTCGCGTACTCCACCCCGTCCACCGTGAACGGCGACGGCCACCACTGGCTAAGACAGCTCGCGCTCAGCGCCCCGTCCGCCCTCGGCGTGTGCCCCCAGAAGTGCAGATATTTGATCTTCTCGCCCGCGCTGACCTGCGCCGTCAGTTCCTCGATCTTCCCCATGCACGCGAGTCTGGCAGTCGCCACTGACACTTCGTCGTGGATTTCGAGGCTGACGCGACACATGGTCGACCGAATCCGTCGCGTAACCAAAAGGCAACAACGGAATCACTTGTTGGCGAAGTGTGCCTCTGTCAGGATCGGCACTCAAATCGAGCTGGAGCTACGGAGAGCACGATGGGCAACCGCTTCCAGGTGAAGGACCGCTTCGCGGCCGGCGCACAGTACATCGACGGACAGTTGAGGAGCGGCACTTCGGGCCGTACGCACGACGTCGTGAACCCGGCGACCGGCGAGAGCATCTACACCTACGAACTCGCCTCGCCCGCCGACGTGGACGCCGCCGTCGCCGCCGCCCGCGCCGCGTTCCCCGGCTGGTCGGGGGCCACCCCCGGCGAGCGGTCAGACGCCCTGCACCGGTTCGCCGCCGTACTCGCCGAGCGCGCAGAGGAGTTCGCGTACGCCGAGTCCCTGCAGTGCGGGAAGCCCGTCAAGCTCTCCACCGAGTTCGACGTGCCGGGCACCGTCGACAACGCCGCCTTCTTCGCGGGGGCCGCCCGCCACCTCCAGGGCCAGTCGGCCGGGGAGTACAGCGGCGACCACACCTCGTACGTACGGCGCGAGGCCATCGGTGTCGTCGGCTCCATCGCACCCTGGAACTACCCGCTCCAGATGGCCGCCTGGAAGATCCTCCCGGCGGTCGCCGCAGGCAACACCATCGTCCTGAAGCCGGCCGAGATCACCCCGCTGACCTCCCTCCTCTTCGCCGAGGCGGCCACCGCGGCGGGCATTCCGGACGGTGTGATCAACATCGTCACCGGCCTCGGCAAGGAGGCGGGCGAACACCTCGTCGCGCACCCCGACGTCGTCATGACCTCCTTCACCGGATCGACGGCCGTCGGCAAGCGCGTCGCCGAGATCGCCACCGCGACCGTCAAGCGCATCCACCTGGAGCTCGGCGGCAAGGCCCCGTTCGTCGTCTTCGACGACGCCGACCTGGAGGCCGCCGTCCACGGCGCCGTCGCCGGATCGCTCATCAACACCGGCCAGGACTGCACCGCCGCCACCCGCGCCTACGTCCAGCGCCCGCTCTACGAAGCCTTCGTCAGCGGCGTCGCCGAGCTGATGGAAGACGTCCGCGTCGGCGACCCCTTCGCCCCGGACACCGACCTCGGCCCGCTGATCTCCCACACCCACCGCGACCGCGTCGCCGCCATCGTGGACCGCGCACGTGCGTACGCGACGATCGTCACCGGCGGCGAGGCCCCCGAGAACAACGGCGCCTACTACCTCCCCACCCTCGTCACCGGCGCCTCCCAGGACAGCGAGATCGTCCAGTCCGAGATCTTCGGCCCCGTCCTCGTGGTCCTCCCCTTCGACACCGACGACGAAGGAATCGCCCTCGCCAACGACACCCCCTACGGCCTCGCCGCCTCCGCCTGGACCACCGGCGTCTACCGCGCCAACCGCGCCACCCGCGAGATCAAGGCGGGCTGCGTCTGGGTCAACGACCACATTCCGATCATCAGCGAGATGCCGCACGGCGGATACAAGGCCAGCGGCTTCGGCAAGGACATGTCGGCGTACTCCTTCGAGGAGTACACGCAGGTCAAGCACGTGATGTACGACAACACCGCGGTCGCCCGCAAGGACTGGCACCGCACGATCTTCGGGGACCGATAGAGGAAGGGCAGACAGCCCATGGAGCAGTACGAGACCGAGCGCCTCTCCCCGGCCCAACTGGCCGCCATGCAGCGCAGTCTGCGCAGCGGCCGGGGCGCACTCACCCGCCGTTCGCTGCTGCGCGCCTCGGGCGGGGGCGCCCTCGCCCTCGGCGGGCTGGCGACTCTCAGCGGCTGCGGCATCCCCGCGGCCCAGCGGGAGAACGACACCGCGAAGGCCTCCGACGACCACTCGGCCAAGGAGAAGGTGATCGCCTTCTCCAACTGGACCGAGTACATGGACGTGAGCGAGGACGAAAAGCACCGTCCGACCCTGGAGGCCTTCACCGCGCGCACCGGCATCAAGGTCAAATACACCGAGGACATCAACGACAACGTCGAGTTCTTCGGCAAGGTCAAACCGATGCTCGCGGCAGGCCAGGACACCGGCCGCGACCTGATGGTCCTCACCGACTGGCTGGCCGCCCGCATGATCCGGCTCGGCTGGGTCCAGAAGCTGGACGCCGCGAACCTCCCGCACGCGTACGCCAACCTCTCGGCCCAGTTCCGCAGCCCCGACTGGGACCCGGGCCGCACCTACTCCTACCCCTGGACCGGCATCCCCACGGTCATCGCGTACAACATCAAGGCGACCGGCGGGAAGAAGGTCGACTCCATCTCGCAGATGCTCGACGATCCGGCGCTCAAGGGCCGCGTCGGCTTCCTCACCGAGATGCGCGACTCGGTCGGCATGACCCTGCTCGACATGGGCAAGGACCCCCGCACCTTCACCGACGACGACTACAACGCAGCGATAGCCCGCCTGCAGAAGGGCGTCGACTCCAAGCAGATACGCCGCTTCACGGGCAACGACTACACCTCCGACCTCGACAAGGGCGACCTCGCCGCCTGCGTCGCCTGGGCCGGTGACCTCATCCAGCTGCAGGCCGACAACAAGGACATCAGGTTCACGATCCCGAAGGCCGGTTACCTCACCTCTTCGGACAACCTGCTCGTCCCCGCGAAGGCACGGCACAAGCGCAACGCCGAGCGGCTCATCGACTACTACTACGAGCCCAAGGTCGCAGCCCAGCTCGCCGCGTACATCAACTACGTCTGCCCCGTCGACGGAGTCCACGACGAGCTCGCCAAGATAGACCCGAGCCTCGCCTCCAACACCCTGATCCTCCCGGACAAGGCGATGGCCGCGAAGTCGCACTCCTTCCGCTCGCTGAGCAGCACGGAAGAGACGTCGTACGAAGAGAAGTTCGCCAAGCTCATCGGCGCCTGACCCGCCCTTCCTTCAACGAATCCGGGACCGCACCCATGCAAAAGAACCCGACCGAGGGCGGCGACGTCCGCCTCACCGGCATCAGCAAGACCTACGGCTCCTTCACCGCCGTGCACCCGCTCGAACTCACCGTCCCGCAGGGCTCCTTCTTCGCGCTCCTCGGCGCTTCGGGCTGCGGCAAGACCACCACGCTGCGGATGATCGCCGGCCTGGAGGACCCCACCACCGGCACGGTCTTCCTCGGCGACAAGGACGTCACCGACCTGCCGCCGTACAAGCGGCCCGTCAACACCGTCTTCCAGTCCTACGCGCTCTTCCCGCACCTGAACGTCACCGAGAACATCGCCTTCGGTCTGCGCCGGCGCGGCATCAAGTCGGTGAAGAAGCAGGTCGACGACATGCTGGAGCTCGTCCAGCTCGGTGACTTCGCCCACCGCAAGCCGAGCCAGCTCTCCGGCGGCCAGCAGCAGCGCGTCGCCGTCGCCCGCGCGCTCATCAATCACCCGCAGGTCCTGCTCCTCGACGAGCCGCTGGGCGCCCTCGACCTCAAACTGCGCCGCCAGATGCAGCTGGAGCTCAAGCGCATCCAGACCGAGGTCGGCATCACCTTCATCCATGTCACCCACGACCAGGAGGAGGCCATGACCATGGCCGACACGGTCGCGGTGATGAACGGCGGCCGGGTCGAGCAACTGGGCGCGCCCGCCGACCTCTACGAGAACCCGAACACCACCTTCGTCGCCAACTTTCTCGGCACCTCCAACCTCATCGAGGCCGAGGTCGTCGAGACCGGCTCCGACATCACGGTGGCGGCCTCCGGCGCCAAGCTGCGCCTGCCCGCGCAGCGATGTTCGTCCGTGCCGAGCAGCGGGGGCAAGCTCCTCGTCGGCGTACGCCCCGAGAAGATCTCCCTGGCCCACGCGGACGACGCGGACCAGATCCCCGAGGGCCGCAACCGCATCCCGGGGCGCATCGCCGACTCCAGCTTCATCGGCGTCTCCACGCAGTTCGTCATCGACAGCCCGGTCTGCCCCGAGCTGGAGGTGTACGTACAGAACGTCGAGCGCGACAGCCGCCTGGCCCCCGGTGCCGAGGTGATCCTGCACTGGAACCCCGAGCACACCTTCGGTCTCGACGCCGCCCAGGACATCGACGCGGGCACGGAGGAGGCGGCGTGAGCACGCTCACGGAGAAGTCTCCGGCCGCCGCCCCCACCCCTGAACTCCCCGTGCGCAAGCCCCTGTTGCGCCGCAAGCTCGTCCCGTACTGGCTGCTGCTGCCCGGTATCGTCTGGCTGCTGATCTTTTTCGCGCTGCCGATGGTCTACCAGGCGTCGACCTCCGTGCAGACCGGCTCGCTGGAGAAGGGCTTCCAGGTCACCTGGCACTTCCAGACGTACTGGGACGCCTTCCAGGAGTACTACCCGCAGTTCATCCGCTCCCTGCTGTACGCGGGGACGGCCACCGTCCTGTGCCTGATCCTGGGCTACCCGCTCGCGTATCTGATCGCCTTCAAGGCGGGCCGTTGGCGCAATGTGGTGCTGATCCTGGTGATCGCGCCGTTCTTCACGAGCTTCCTGATCCGCACCCTCGCCTGGAAGACGATCCTCGCCGACGGCGGGCCGGTCGTGCACGTACTGAACTCGCTGAACATTCTGGACGTCACCAGCGCGATCGGCTGGACGGACGGCAGCCGGGTCCTCGCCACCCCCATGGCGGTGGTCTGCGGGCTGACGTACAACTTCCTGCCCTTCATGATCCTGCCGCTCTACACCTCGCTGGAGCGCATCGACGGACGCCTCCACGAGGCGGCGGGCGACCTCTACGCCACCCCCGCGACGACCTTCCGCAAGGTGACCTTCCCGCTCTCCATGCCGGGTGTCGTCTCCGGAACGCTGCTGACCTTCATCCCGGCGAGCGGCGACTACGTGAATGCCGAACTGCTCGGCTCCACCGACACCAAGATGGTCGGCAACGTCATCCAGTCGCAGTTCCTGCGCGTCCTCGACTATCCGACGGCGGCCGCGCTCTCCTTCATCCTCATGGCGATCGTGCTGGCCATGGTCACCGTCTACATCCGCCGCGCCGGAACGGAGGACCTGGTCTGATGTCGATGCTTCTGCGCTGGCTCCGACGCAACCTGATCACCATCGCGGGCCTGATCACGCTCGCGTATCTGATCCTGCCGAACATCGTCGTGATGGTGTTCTCCTTCAACAAACCCAAAGGGCGCTTCAACTACGCCTGGCAGGAAGGCTCCCTGGACGCCTGGAAGGACCCCTGCGGTGTCGCCGACATGTGCGACTCGCTCTCCCTGTCGCTGCAGATCGCGGCCTGGGCGACGCTGGGTGCGACCGTGCTGGGCACGATGATCGCCTTCGCGCTGGTCCGCTACCGCTTCAAGGCGCGCGGCGCGATCAACTCGCTGATCTTCCTGCCGATGGCGATGCCCGAGGTCGTCATGGCGGCGTCCCTGCTGACGCTCTTCCTCAACATGGGCGCGAAGCTCGGCTTCTGGACGATCCTCATCGCGCACATCATGTTCTGCCTGAGCTTCGTGGTGACGGCGGTCAAGGCGCGCGTGATGTCGATGGACCCGCGCCTGGAGGAGGCGGCCCGTGACCTCTACGCGGGTCCGGTCCAGACGTTCCTACGGGTCACGCTCCCCATCGCCGCCCCCGGAATCGCCGCAGGCGCGCTGCTCTCCTTCGCGCTCTCCTTCGACGACTTCATCATCACCAACTTCAACGCCGGCTCGACGGTGACCTTCCCCATGTTCGTCTGGGGATCGTCACAGCGCGGCACGCCGGTGCAGATCAACGTCATCGGCACGGCGATGTTCATCATTGCCGTACTGGTGGTCCTCGCCGCGCAGCTGCTCAGCAACAGCCGGCAGAAGAACAGCGCGAAACCCTAAAGTTCCCTGAGGGAGTTGGAAGACATGGCCCCAGTTGCCATGCGCAGTACGTCCGCCGCACGATCCCTTTCCGAGGCCCGCCCGGTCTCCTTCTGGCTGGAGGATCCGGGAAAGCCCGACACCCTCCCGGCCCTCACGGGAGAGGAGAGCTGCGACCTTCTCGTCGTCGGCGGCGGCTACAGCGGTCTGTGGACCGCGCTCCTGGCCAAGGAACGCGACCCGCAGCGGGACGTCGTCCTGATCGAGGGCCACGAGGTGGGCTGGGCCGCCTCGGGCCGCAACGGCGGTTTCTGCGCCGCATCGCTCACCCACGGCCTGGCCAACGGCATCGCCCGCTGGCCGGACGAGATCCACAAGCTGGAAGCGCTGGGCGAAGAGAACCTGGACGCGATCGAGGAGGCGGTCAGGCGCTACGGCATCGACTGCGACTTCGAGCGCACCGGCGAGATCGACGTGGCCACGCAGCCCCACCAGGTCGAGGAGCTGCGGGAGTTCCACGCCGAGGTCTCCGCGCTGGGCTTCACCGGCCTCGAACTCCTCGACCGGGACGCGGTCCGCGCGGAGGTCGACTCCCCGACCTTCCTCGGCGGGCTCCACGACCGCAGGGGCGTCGCGATGCTCCACCCCGCCAAGCTGGCCTGGGGCCTGAAGCAGGCGTGCCTGTCCTTGGGCGTACGGATCTACGAGCGCACCCGCGCCCTGGATCTGGCCGGCGCGGGCGCGGGGATGGCGGTCCGTACCCCGTACGGCAGGATCCGTGCCCGCCAGGTCGCGCTGGGCACCAACATCTTCCCTTCGCTGGTCAAGCGGGTCCGTCCGTACACCGTGCCCGTCTACGACTACGCGCTGATGACCGAGCCGCTCACGGCGGACCAACTGGCCTCCATCGGCTGGAAGAACCGTCAGGGCCTGGGCGACAGCGCGAATCAGTTCCACTATTTCCGCATCACCGCCGACCACCGCATCCTGTGGGGCGGCTACGACGCGGTCTATCCGTACGGCGGCCGGATGAGCGCCGATCTCGACCACGGCCCTGCCACCTATCTGAAGCTGGCGGAGCACTTCTTCACCGCCTTCCCGCAGCTCGCGGAGGTCGACTTCAGCCATGCCTGGGGCGGTGCGATCGACACCTGCTCGCGCTTCTCCGCCTTCTTCGGTACGGCGCACGGCGGCAAGGTCTCCTACGCGGCCGGATACACCGGCCTGGGCGTGGGCGCGACGCGCTTCGGCGCGGACGTGATGCTGGACCTGCTCTCCGGCGTACCGACCGAGCGCACCGCGCTGGAGATGGTGCGTACGAAGCCGCTGCCGTTCCCGCCGGAGCCGTTCGCCTGGGCGGGCATCGGCCTCACGAAGTGGTCCCTGGCCAGGTCGGACGCGCAGGGCGGCCGGCGCAACCTCTGGCTGAAGGCCATGGACAAGGCCGGTCTGGGCTTCGACTCCTGAGCCGTGCCGCCCGGTTCACGCCCCGGCGCACAACCGCTGATCATGGTGTGACCCAGTTCACTACCAACAAGTAGCAGAACCCGCGTAATGATCCGCGCCCACCCTGCTCTCACCCAGTGCACGCACCGTATTCGCGTACCTGGACTGGATGGAGGGCCGAGCGATGAGCGGCTCGGAGGCAAAGACCGCGGTGGAGTGGCTGGCGTCGGTGGCACCGGATCCGGACGCCTGCCGGTGGGAATGGGAGCGCAACCCTCTGGGGGTCGCTCTCCTTCCCGCCGGCAGGCTCTGGGACGTGCTGATCCTCCCCGGCGAGCTCGGCTATCCGACACTGGACGTCCTCACCCGCCTGATCGACCGGCCGGGCCCGGTCCTGGCCGACTTCGGCGACGCCCGGATGGGCTTCTTCGTGCCGCCGGGAACGGCCGCGCGGTGGGTCGGCACGGGGGTGCGGGGAGCGGGCCGCGGCACCTGGATCGTGGTCCCGTATCCGGGACGCTCGACCGGCGGGGTGCGCTGGCTGGTCCTCCCCGACGGCAACGGCACGCTCACCGATCCCGCGCTCCTGGAGCTCGCGATGCACGAGGCGGCGTCCCAAATCGCCAGGAATGACGGGGGAGACGGGGTCGGTGGAAGGCGATGATCCGCCAGAGGTCTTGACAACCGGATTGGTCTGGACCATGTTGTGGCGCGTTTCACCACATCAATCCCCCCATGCCCGGAGGCAGTTGTGGATCGCCCCAGACTTCTGGCTTTGCTCGCCTCGGCCGCCCTGGCCGCAAGCGGAATCGTCGCCACGGCGCAGGCTTCGCAGGCCGCGGATGCGGACCAGCTACGTAACGGAGGGTTCGAATCGGGCCTGGACGGCTGGAGCTGTACGAACGGCTCCGCGGTCACCTCGCCCGTCCGCAGCGGCACCTCCGCCCTCAGGGCGACGCCCGCGGGCAGCGACTACGCGCAGTGCGCGCAGACCGTCGCGGTCCAGCCGAACTCCAAGTACACCCTCAGCGGCTGGGTGCAGGGCAGTTACGTCTACCTCGGCGCCACCGGCACCGGGACCACGGACGTCAACACCTGGACGCAGTCGGCGACCGGCTGGCAGCAGCTGACCACGAGCTTCACGACGGGCGCGTCCACGACCTCCGTGCAGATCTACACGCACGGCTGGTACGGAACCCCCGCCTACAGCGCCGACGACCTCACCCTGGTCGGCCCCGGCGGCACCCCGGCGCAGATACCCGCGGCCCCCACGGGCCTGAAGGCGGGCACGGTCACCTCCACGAGCGTGGACCTCTCCTGGGGCGCGGCGAGCGGTGCGACCTCGTACGCGATCTACCGCGGCGGCACCAAGGTCGCGACGGCGAGCGGCACTTCGGCCACGGTGACCGGCCTGACGGCCTCCACGGCGTACAGCTTCCAGGTCGCCGCGGCCAACTCCGCGGGCGAATCCCCGAAGTCCGCCGCGGTCACCGCGACGACGAGCGCGACGGGCGGCGGCGGTGGTGGAGGCAACGGGGCCCTCCCGGCCCACGCCCTGGTCGGCTACCTCCACTCCAGCTTCGCCAACGGCTCCGGCTACACGCGCATGGCGGACGTGCCCGACTCCTGGGACGTGATCGACCTGGCCTTCGGCGAGCCGACCTCCGTCACCTCCGGCGACATCCGCTTCTCCCTCTGCCCGGTCACGGAGTGCCCGACCGTCGAGTCCGCGGCCGAGTTCAAGGCGGCCATCAAGGCCAAGCAGGCCGCGGGCAAGAAGGTGCTGATCTCGATCGGCGGCCAGAACGGCCAGGTCCAGCTGACCACGACGGCGGCCCGGGACACCTTCGTGTCCTCGGTCTCGAAGATCATCGACGACTACGGCCTGGACGGCCTCGACATCGACTTCGAGGGCCACTCGCTCTCCCTGAACACCGGGGACACGGACTTCCGCAGCCCGACGACGCCGGTCGTGGTGAACCTGATCTCGGCGGTCAAGACCCTCAAGGCGAAGTACGGCTCGAAGTTCGTCCTGACGATGGCGCCCGAGACCTTCTTCGTCCAACTCGGCTACCAGTACTACGGATCGGGCCCCTGGGGCGGTCAGGACCCGCGCGCCGGCGCCTACCTCCCGGTGATCCACGCCCTGCGCGACGACCTCACCCTGCTGCACGTCCAGGACTACAACTCGGGTTCGATCATGGGTCTCGACAACCAGTACCACTCCATGGGCGGCGCGGACTTCCACATCGCCATGACCGAC
Source organism: Streptomyces sp. NPDC050738 (assembly GCF_040654175.1). NCBI lineage: Bacteria > Bacillati > Actinomycetota > Actinomycetes > Kitasatosporales > Streptomycetaceae > Streptomyces > Streptomyces sp. NPDC050738. The sequence goes on from NZ_JBFAHN010000008.1 coordinate 244,951, forward strand.
ATGCTGCTCACGGGCTTCCCGGTGGCGGGCGACCAGACGAAGATCTTCCCGGCGCTGCGCCCCGACCAGGTGGCGATCGGCCTGCCGGCCTCGACGAACGCGGGCAACGGCTACACGGCACCCGCCGAGGTCACCAAGGCCCTGAACTGTCTCACCAAGAAGACGGACTGCGGTGCGTACGCGACCCATGGCAGCTGGCCCGCGCTGCGCGGCCTGATGACCTGGTCCGTCAACTGGGACCGCTTCAACAACCAGGAGTTCTCGAAGAACTTCGACGCGTACAACTGGAGCTGACGCTCAGCAGCGCCCCGCACAGACACCAGCTGCCCAGCACGTCGAGCGGCCAGTGATACCCGTGCAGCACCAGCCCGAGGCCCGTCGCCGCGGTCAGCACCCCGGCGGCGGGCATCGCCGCTCCGCGCCAACTTCCCGGCAGATACGGGGAGATCAGCAGCGCCGCCCCGAGGAAGGCCACCATCGCCGTCGCGGCGTGCCCCGAGGGGAAGTAGCCCGTCTCGGTCGTCAGCGGGCCGGGGCGGGCGATCCAGTCCTTCAGCGGGACGACCAGGGCGGGGGTCACGGCCATCGCCAGCCCGGCGGCAAGGACAGGGGCGCGCGCTCCGCGCCAGGCCGCGTACGCCATGGCGGCGAGAAGGACGGGAAGAGCGACCTGCACATTGCCGAGGTCGGCGAGGAGCTGGGTCAGCCAGGAGGGGCCGCGGCCGACGACCGAGGCGTCGACGCGCTCGTCGAGGCGGCGCAGCGGTCCGTGGGAGGCGACCTGCCAGCCGATCAGCGCGAAGAGCGCTACGCAGAGTGCGGGGAGGAGAACGAGAGGAGCCCTTCGCTCCGGATCAGGGGGGGTTGTTCCGGAGCGAAGGGCTGGATCGGTGTGCCGCGCGCCCCGGGGGGTGTGGGGCGGGCGGCCATCCGATCGGTGAGGATCCCCGGAGCGCGAGGCTCCGGTGGTGTGCGCGAAGGCACGACCAGGCTGGAACTGGGGAGGCCCCTGCCTGGAATCGCCCGCAGTCCCCTGCGGGCGGGGTGTTTCTCTCATCTGCAGAAACCGTACGCCAGAGAGCAGGGGGGCCGACAGCCGGATCTCGATCCCGCCATCGGCCCCCCACAGGGTCTTCACACGCTCTGACCGTTACTGAAGGTCACAGTGCGGTTTCGCTCGCGCCTCAGACGCCCGAGAAAGCCTGCTCGAGAATGTCCAGACCCTCGGTGAGAAGGTCCTCGCCGATCACCAGCGGGGGCAGGAAGCGGAGGACGTTTCCGTACGTGCCACAGGTCAGGACCAGCAGACCCTCGGCGTGGCAAGCCTTGGCCAGAGCCGCGGTCGCCGCCGGGTTGGGGTCCTTGGTGCCGGACTGGACCAGCTCGATGGCGATCATGGCGCCGCGCCCGCGGATGTCGCCGATGATGTCGAACTTCTCCTGCATGGCGGCGAGGCGCCCCTTCATGAGCTCCTCGATGCGCTTGGCCTTCGCGTTGAGGTCGAGCTCCTTCATCGTCTCGATCGCGCCCAGCGCGGCGGCGCAGGCCACCGGGTTCCCGCCGTACGTACCGCCGAGGCCGCCGGAGTGCGGGGCGTCCATGATCTCGGCGCGGCCCGTGACGGCGGCGAGCGGCAGGCCGCCCGCGATGCCCTTGGCGGTGGTGATGAGGTCGGGGACGATGCCCTCGTCCTCGGAGGCGAACCACTGGCCGGTGCGGCAGAAGCCGGACTGGATCTCGTCCGCGACGAAGACGATGCCGTTGTCCTTGGCGAACTGCGCGATGGCGGGCAGGAAGCCCTTGGCGGGCTCGATGAAGCCGCCCTCGCCGAGGACCGGCTCGATGATGATCGCGGCGACGTTCTCCGCGCCGACCTGCTTGTTGATCATGTCGATGGCCTGGGCGGACGCCTCGGCGCCTGCGTTGTCCGGGCCGGTCGGCCAGCGGTAGCCGTAGGCGACCGGGACGCGGTAGATCTCGGGGGCGAACGGGCCGAAGCCGTTCTTGTACGGCATGTTCTTCGCCGTCATGCCCATGGTGAGGTTGGTGCGGCCGTGGTAGCCGTGGTCGAAGACGACGACGGCCTGGCGCTTGGTGTACGCACGGGCGATCTTGACGGCGTTCTCGACGGCCTCGGCGCCCGAGTTGAAGAGGGCCGACTTCTTGGCGTGGTCGCCGGGGGTCAGCTCGGCGAGGAGCTCGCAGACCTCGACGTAGCCCTCGTACGGCGTGACCATGAAACAGGTGTGGGTGAAGTCCGCGAGCTGCGCGGACGCCCGGCGCACGACGGCCTCGGCGGAGGATCCGACCGAGGTCACGGCGATGCCGGACCCGAAGTCGATCAGCCGGTTGCCGTCGACGTCCTCGACGATGCCGCCGCCCGCGCGGGTCGTGAAGACCGGCAGCACGGACCCGACGCCACTGGCGACGGCGGCCGTACGACGGGCCTGCAGCTCCTGCGACTTCGGGCCGGGGATGGCGGTGACGACGCGTCGCTCCTGCGGGAGAGCGGTCATGGGGGACTCCTGGGGGACCTGGGGGTGTATCGGACGCTTTGCTGCTTCTGGCTTCTTCTTCGCAGGCTAGGGGCGGGAGCGGGGGTCGGGCATGCGCCGGTTGGTAGTGGTGGGGGCGTGTCGTTGTCCAAAGGGGCTGGTTTTGCGGCTAAACCGCCGCCGCTTTCGCGGAGGTGGCCGACGTTGTGGGGGTTGCTCAATGGCCGCTTCCGGTCCGTTCGGATGCGACACCGGCACATTCCAGCCTGTCTGGTCACGCCCGGACGTGCGAGCCGGGGCTTGCCCTCGCCACGCGGCGAAGCCGCGAAATGTCACAGCGGGAAGGGGCGGGTAGGGGAACGGCGCCGCAGGCACCCCGGCCGCAACCCGCCACACCTTCCCTCACGACGGCGAACTCGCCAGGCTGGGCACTAGATTGAGAGGTCGCGCACGCAGACGGAGGGGCGAGAAGCATGGACACCGAGGGCACCCACGACGCACGCGGGACCCGGGCCACCCCCGTCCCCCGCCCCGCCGGTCCCCCCGCAGTCCCACCGCCCCCCACTCACGCCCCGGCCTCCCCGCCCCACCCCGCCCTGACCGACTGGCTCAGGACCCCCCGGGCCGCGCCGGAGCCCGGACTCTGGCGGTACGGACACCGCCCGCGCCCCGACGCCGACCCCGACCGCGTCCCGGCCCGCGCCCTGATCGGCGGAGCGGTCGTGGCGTTCCTGGCCGCGGCCCTGGTCTGGTCCCTGTGGCGCAACGGCTACGTCCCCCACAGCCGTATCCTCCTGGAGCTCGTCACCCCCACCGACTGGTGGGGCCTGGAGCGCCCCACCGCCGCGATCACCGCGCTCGCCGTCTACAACAGCCTCGTGGCCGCCCTGGTGATCGTCGGCTTCGCCCGCCTCGGCAACTGGCGGGAGGTCTTCCGCCGGTACGCCGTCGACCACGCCCAGCCCGCCCGCGCCCTGCGCACCGCCCTGGTGGCCGCGATCCTGGTCTGGTTCTTCGTACGCGCCGACGACCTGCTCCCCTTCGACAACCTCGCACTCGGACTGACCCCCAAGTCCTGGCTGTTCACCGCCGACGCCGAGCAGACCAGGGACAACGTCGAAACGTTCGGAACCGTCTACCACCTCATCGGCTCGGCGCTGATCCTCTGGCCGATCGCCCGGGCAGGCGGCTGGCTGACGCTCGCAGCGGACCTCCGCCGAGGAACCAAAACCCCCGCCGCCCCCCAGCAGCAACCCGGCGAAGACCCCGCGGACTGGCCCCAGTTGCGCGCCGCAGGGCTTCCCGCGGCCGCCGACCGCCTCGTCGCCGACGGGAACTCCGGGCACATGAACGACGTTGACTGTGTACGGATCCGGCGGGCCTGGGACTCCGTTCAAGCCGACCCCTCCCGGCTTCCGGCCTTCACCGACGCGGTGCTGCGCCAGGGCGACCAGGCCTGCCCCCACCCCTCCGGCGACCGGGACCTGCCCGCCCGCGCCGCCACGCACGACCTGCTCACCTCCCAGGTGCGGCTCGGCCGGTACGCGGACCTCGACCGCAATCCGGCCGCCCGCCGCGGCGCGGGCTCCGCCGTGGACCCCGGCACGCTCGGCGCCTCGCTGCTCGCGGTCGGCCCCTCCGGCGCGGGCAAGACCCGCCTTCTCGTACGCCCCGTGGTCGAGTCGCTCGCCCTCCAGGCCCTCGCCGGACAGGCCGCCGTCGTCGCGGTCTGCGCGGCGGGTACCCCGCTGGGCCCCGACGAGGGGTACGACGTGGTGGTGAAGCCGGGCGACCCGGCCTCCACGTACGACCTCGACCTGTACGGCGGCACCACCGACCCCGACGAGGCCGCCGCCCTGCTCGCCGAGGCCCTCGTCGGCGACCTGCCCGACATCGACGCGCGCCGGGCCCAGAGCGCGCTGGCCCAGCTGCTCGGCCCCTACCGCGCCGCCCACGGCCACTTCCCGGCCGTCCCCGTCCTGCGCGAACTCCTCGACGCCACCCCCGCGGCCCTCGACGACCTGCGCAGGCACCTGCCCGCCGACAGCCCCCACCTCCGCGAACTCGACGCCCGTGCCCGGCAGTTCGCCAACCCCGGCGACCCCGCCCTCGCCCTGGCCGACCGCGTGGCCGTCCTCGACCGGCCCGCCTTCGCGGACTTCTTCGACACGAGCGGGGACACCCGCCCCTTCTCGCTGCGCACCCTGGAACACCCGCTGCGGGCCCGGATCGACCTGCCCGAGCGGGCCCACCCCGAGGCCGCCCATCTGCTGACCCGTCTGGTCCTGGCCCAGTTCACCGCCGGAGCGCCCGCCCGCCGCGACCGCTCGCTCTTCGCCTTCCTGGTGATCGACGACGCCACGCACGCGGTGACCGCCGAGTCGGTCCGGGCCCTGCAGCGCCTGCGGAACGCCAACGCCGGAGTGCTCCTGACACTGCGCGCGCTCGGCGACGTACCCGAGAACCTGCACACGCAGCTGCTCGGATCGGCCGGCTGCCACATGGCCTTCTCCGGGGTCACCACCTGGGACGGGCGGCTCTTCGCACAGTCCTGGGGCACCGAGTGGGTGGAGACGACGGAGGTCGCCAAGCACACCGTCTTCGCCGACCAGCCGCTCACCCGCGCCGTGCACGCGGTGCGCAAGCTGGTCACGGGCAAGGCCGTCACGACGGACGCGGTGACCGTACGGAAGGTCGAGCGCGAGCGCTGGTCGGCCTCCGACCTGGCCCGCGAGGTGCCGGCGGGGCACGCCGTGCTCTCGCTGACGACCGTACGGGGCGAGCACGCGCCGCCGCTGCTCGTGGATCTTCACAGCTGACCGGTTGGGGAGATTCTGCCTTCCTGGCAGAATCGAGGTGTGCAGTTCATACGGAACGGCGCACCCCCACCCGAAGGTTCCGCCCCGTGCCGCCCACCCTTGCCTCCCTCGTCCACCACTCCGCGCTCAAGCTGACCGTGCGCGCGGGGGAGGGGCGGCTGGAGACCCCGGTCCGCTGGGCGCACGTCAGCGAGCTCGCCGACCCCGTGCCGTACATGGAGGGCGGGGAGCTGCTCCTCGTCACGGCGATGACGCTCAACGCCGAGGATCCCGAGGCGATGCGGCGGTACGTGAAGAGGCTGGTCGGAGCCGGGGTCGTCGGACTCGGCTTCGCCGTCGGCGTCACGTACGAGGACATCCCCGAGGCCCTGGTCACCGCCGCGGAGGAGGAGGGGCTGCCGCTCCTGGAGGTGCCTCGGCGCACCCCGTTTCTGGCGATCAGCAAGGCGGTCTCGGCCGCGATCGCCGCCGACCAGTACCGCTCGGTGACCGCCGGCTTCGAGGCCCAGCGCGAACTGACCCGGGCCGCCCTGAGCGGCAACGGCCCCGGCGACCTGCTCGCCCGCCTCGCCGCGCACATCGACGGCTGGGCGGCGCTGTACGACGCGTCGGGCGCGGTCGTCGCGGCCGCCCCCGACTGGGCGGCGCGGCGGGCCGGCCGCCTGACCGCCGACGTGGAGCGACTGCGCGAGCGGCCCACGCCCGCGAGCGCGGTGGTCGGCGGCTCGGAGGACCGGGTGGAGCTCCAGTCGCTGGGCACCGGGCGCCGGGCGCGCGGCGCGCTGGCCGTGGGGACGGGGGCGCCGCTGGGCACCGCCGAGCGGTACGCCGTACATTCCGCGATCGCCCTGCTGACCCTCACCACCGAGCGCTCACGCTCCCTGCAGGACGCCGAGCAGCGGCTCGGCGCCGCGATCCTGCGGATGCTCCTCGCGGGCCAGCCCGACCATGCGCGCGGGGTGGCAGGTGACCTCTACAACGGGCTCCTCGACGCGCCTTTCCGCATCCTCATCGCCGAGTGCGCGGACCCGGCGGTCCTGGCGGAACTGACCGACGCCCTCGAATCGGGGGCCTCACGGGCCGGCGAGGCGGTCCTCGCGGTGCCCGACGGGAACCGTCTGGTCATCCTCGCGGCGGACGAGGGCGCGGTCGTCGAGGCCGTCGCCACGTATGCCGAGGTGCTCGAAGGGCGCCGGGGTTCCTCCGACGACGCCCCGGAAGCGGACGAGGTGGTCATAGGGCAGTCGGCCCCGGCGGGCCCGATCGCCACGGCGTCGGCGTTCAAGCAGGCCGAACAGGCGCTCTCCGTCGCCCGCCGCCGGCGCCGCGTCCTGGTCGAGCACGACGAGCTGGCGGCAGGATCGGTCCTCCCGCTCCTCGCCGACGACGCGGTACGGGCCTTCGCCGACGGGATGCTCAGGGCGCTCCACGAACACGACGCCAAGGGCCGGGGCGACCTGGTCGAATCGCTGCGCGCGTGGCTCTCGCACCACGGCCAGTGGGACGCGGCCGCCGCGGACCTGGGGGTGCACCGGCACACGCTGCGGTACCGGATGCGGCGGGTGGAGGAGATTCTGGGCCGCTCGCTGGACGATGCGGATGTCCGCATGGAGCTGTGGCTGGCGCTGAAGGCGACGTCGACGCCGACGAGCTGAACGTCCCCGGGGGCGCAGCCCCCGGCCCGCCCCACCCTGCGCGCCCCACGCCCCCTGCCGGATCGGCAAGTCCGCCACGGCCACCACTCCACCCCGGACAAACGCGCGCCACGCACCCCGCCCCTACGGTGGGAACCATGACTTCCACCCACGCCTCCTTCTGGCTCGCCGGCCGCCAGGCCACCGGCGAGGACACCTTCGACGTCACCTCCCCCTGGGACGGCCGGCTCGTCGGCACGGTCGCCGTGCCGACCGACGCCCAGGTCGAGGAGGCGGTGGCCGCCGCCCACGCCGTACAGGGCGAGTTCGCCGCGACCCCCGCGCACGTGCGCGCCGCCGCGCTCGACCACGTCTCGCGCCGCCTGGTCGAGCGCACCGAGGAGATCGCCCAGCTGATCTCCGCCGAGAACGGCAAGCCGGTCAAGTGGGCCCGCGGCGAGGTCGGCCGCGCGGTCTCCGTCTTCCGGTTCGCCGCCGAGGAGGCCCGCCGCTACAACGGCGGCGACGCCCAGCGCCTGGACACCGACGCCGGCGGCGTGGGCCGTCTCGCCCTGACCCGCCGCTTCCCGCGCGGCACGGTCCTGGGCATCGCGCCCTTCAACTTCCCGCTGAACCTCTGCGCCCACAAGATCGCCCCGGCGATCGCCGTCGGCGCCCCGATCATCCTCAAGCCGGCCCCGGCGACGCCCCTTTCGGGCCTCATCCTCGGTGACCTCCTCGCCGAGACGGACCTCCCGGCCGGCTCCTGGTCGATCCTCCCGGTCGCCAACGACAAGATGCCCGCCCTCGTCCAGGACGAGCGCCTGCCGGTCATCTCCTTCACCGGCTCCGAGACCGTCGGTTTCGCGATCATGGATTCGGTCCCGCGCAAGCACGTCACCCTCGAACTCGGCGGCAACGGCGCGGCCGTGGTCCTGGCCGACTGGGCCTCCGAGGAGGACCTCGACTGGGCCGCGACCCGTATCGCGACCTTCTCGAACTACCAGGGCGGCCAGTCCTGCATCTCCGTGCAGCGCGTGATCGCGGACGCCACCGTCTACGACCGCCTCGTCCCGAAGATCGTCGCGGCCGTCGAGGCCCAGGTCACGGGCGACCCGTCCGACGCGGCCACCGACGTCGGCCCCCTCGTCAGCGAGGCAGCGGCCGTGCGTGTCGAGTCCTGGGTCGACGAGGCGGTCAAGGCCGGCGCCCAGCTGCTCACGGGCGGCAAGCGCGACGGCGCCGCGTACGCGCCGACCGTTCTCGCGGACCTCCCTGAGGGCACCACGATCGCCACCGAGGAGGTCTTCGGACCGGTCCTCTCCGTACGGAAGGTCGACGGCGAGGCGGAGGCCTTCGCGGCCGTCAACGACTCCAAGTACGGCCTGCAGGCAGGGGTGTTCACCCACGACCTGCAGACGGCGTTCCGCGCCCACAGTGCGCTGGAGGTCGGCGGCGTGATCGTCGGCGACGTCCCGTCGTACCGCGCGGACCAGATGCCTTACGGCGGCGCCAAGCAGTCCGGCGTGGGCCGCGAGGGCGTCGCGTTCGCGATGGCGGACTACACGTACGAGCGCGTCATGGTCTTCACCGGCCTCGCGCTGTAGGACGTACGTACGCGAAGGACGGCCGGAGTCCACTGTGCGGGGGCTCCGGCCGTCCTTCGCGTACCCCAAAGGCGCGCGAGGGCTGGTCGGTTCGCCGGGAATCGGGTACTACGGACGAGTAGCACCGCTCGGTAACGGGTAGGTGCGTCCACCCGACACCCCGCGGTGAGGAGCACCCTCATGACCGCACCACACGACAGGCAGCCCAAGGTCACCGAGCGCGAGGCCCGCCAAGTCGCCGAGGCCGCCCGCGAACAGGACTGGCGCAAGCCGAGTTTCGCCAAGGAGCTCTTCCTGGGCCGCTTCCGGCTCGACCTCATCCACCCGCATCCGCTCCCGGCCGCCGACGACGCACAGCGCGGCGAGGACTTCCTCGCGAAGCTGCGCGTCTTCTGCGAGACGAAGGTCGACAGTGCGCTGATCGAGCGCGAGGCGCGCATCCCGGACGAGACGATCAACGGGCTCAAGGAGCTCGGCGCGCTCGGCATGAAGATCGACACCAAGTACGGCGGTCTCGGACTGACGCAGGTGTACTACAACAAGGCGCTCGCGCTTGCCGGTTCGGCCAGCCCCTCCATCGGCGCCCTGCTCTCCGCGCACCAGTCGATCGGCGTCCCCCAGCCGCTCAAGCTCTTCGGCACCCAGGCCCAGAAGGACGCCTTCCTGCCGCGCCTGGCCAGTACGGCCATCTCGGCCTTCCTCCTCACCGAACCGGACGTCGGCTCCGACCCCGCGCGTCTGGCGACGACGGCGGTCCCCGACGGGGATGCGTACATCCTCGACGGCGTAAAGCTCTGGACGACCAACGGCGTCGTCGCCGACCTGCTGGTCGTCATGGCCCGCGTCCCCAGGTCCGAGACGTCCAAGGGCGGCATCACCGCCTTCGTCGTCGAGGCGGACTCCCCGGGCGTCACCGTCGAGCACCGCAACGCCTTCATGGGCCTGCGCGGCCTGGAGAACGGCGTCACCCGCTTCCACCAGGTGCGCGTCCCCGCCGCCAACCGCATCGGCCCGGAGGGTGCGGGCCTCAAGATCGCCCTCACCACGCTCAACACCGGCCGCCTCTCGCTCCCCGCGATGTGCGTAGGAGCCGGCAAGTGGTGCCTGAAGATCGCCCGCGAATGGTCGTCGGTACGGGAACAGTGGGGCAAGCCGGTCGCCCACCACGAGGCCGTCGGCGCGAAGATCTCCTTCATCGCGGCGACCACCTTCGCGCTCGAAGCAGTCCTCGACCTCTCCTCGCAGATGGCGGACGAGGACCGCAACGACATCCGCATCGAAGCGGCCCTGGCCAAGCTGTACGGCTCGGAGATGGGCTGGCTGATGGCGGACGAACTGGTCCAGATCCGGGGCGGACGCGGCTTCGAGACAGCCGACTCCCTCGCGGCCCGCGGCGAACGCGCGGTTCCTGCCGAGCAGGTGCTGCGCGACATGCGCATCAACCGCATCTTCGAGGGCTCGACGGAGATCATGCACCTGCTGATCGCCCGCGAGGCGGTCGACGCCCACCTCAAGGTCGCGGGTGACCTGATCGACCCGGACAAGAACCTCTCCGAGAAGGCGAAAGCGGGCGCCCAGGCAGGCGCCTTCTACGCCCGCTGGCTTCCGAAACTGGTCGCGGGCGCGGGCCAACTCCCGCGCTCGTACGCCGAATTCAACCCACCGGGCCACCCCGACCTCTCCCCGCACCTGCGCTACGTGGAACGCTCGGCCCGCAAGCTCGCCCGCTCCACCTTCTACGCGATGTCCCGCTGGCAGGGCCGCATGGAGACCAAACAGGGCTTCCTCGGCCGCATCGTGGACATCGGCGCGGAGCTCTTCGCGATGAGCGCCGCCTGCGTACGCGCCGAACTCCTGCGCACCACCGAGGAGTACGGCCGCGAGGCGTACCAACTGGCCGACGCTTTCTGCCGCCAGTCCCGCATCCGCACCGACGAACTCTTCGCCCGCCTGTGGACGAACACCGACGACCTGGACCACAAGGTCGTCACGGGCGTCCTGTCGGGTACGTACACCTGGCTGGAACAGGGCATCGTCGACCCCTCGGGCGAAGGCCCCTGGATCGCGGACGCGACCCCGGGCCCGGCGAAGAAGGACAACGTCCACCGCCCGATCCGCTGATCTCCCGCCGGGGCGTTCCACGGTCCGGACCGCCCCGGCACACCGGCTTCCGGCACGGCACAATCCGGTCCGTGACCGTCATCGAGATCCCCGGCTCCAAGTCCGTGACCGCCCGCGCCCTCTTCCTCGCAGCGGCGGCCGAGGGCACCACCACCCTGCTGCGCCCCCTCGTCTCCGACGACACGGAGGGGTTCGCCGAGGGGCTGATCCGCCTTGGGTACGACGTCGAGCGCGCCCCCGGCGCCTGGCGCATCCAGGGCCGCCCCGCAGGCCCGGCGACCACCGAGGCGGACGTGTACTGCCGTGACGGTGCCACCACCGCCCGCTTCTTGCCGACCCTTGCCGCCGCCGGCCACGGTACGTACCGCTTCGACGCCTCCGCCCAGATGCGCCGCCGCCCGCTGGCCCCGCTCACCCGCGCGCTCCAGGAGCTCGGCGTCGACCTGACCCACGAGGGGGCCGAGGGGCACCACCCCCTGCGCATCGCCGCGCACGGCATCAAGGGCGGCGAACTCACCCTGGACGCGGGCCAGTCGTCCCAGTACCTGACCGCGCTGCTCCTCCTCGGCCCGCTCACCGCCGAGGGCCTGCGCATCACCGTCACTGACCTGGTCTCGGCCCCGTACATCGAGATCACGCTCGCGATGATGCGCACCTTCGGCGCACGGCCCACCCGCGAGGGGAACGTCTTCACGGTCCCGCCCACCGGCTACCGCGCGACCACGTACGCCATCGAGCCCGACGCCTCCACGGCGAGCTACTTCTTCGCGACGGCGGCCCTCACGCCCGGCCGTTCGGTCACCGTCCCGGGCCTCGGAGTCGACGCTCTTCAGGGCGACCTGGGCTTCGTCGAGGTCCTCGCCCGCATGGGTGCGGACGTCCGAACGACCGCCGACGGCACCACCGTCACGGGACCGGACCTCCTCTCCGGCCTCACGGTCAACATGCGCGACATCTCCGACACGATGCCGACGCTGGCGGCGATCGCTCCGTACGCGACGGGCCCCGTACGGATCGAGGACGTCGGCAACACCCGCGTCAAGGAGTGCGACCGTCTGGAGGCCTGCGCCGACAATCTGCGCGCGCTCGGCATCGAGGTCGCCACGGGACCGGACTGGATCGAGATCCGCCCCGGCACGCCCCGCCCGGCCCGGATCGCCACCCACGGGGACCACCGCATCGTGATGTCCTTCGCGGTGACGGGCCTGCGCACCCCGGGCATCACCTTCGACGACCCGGGCTGCGTGCGGAAGACGTTCCCCGGATTCCACGAGGCCTTCGCGGAGTTCACCGCTACCGCGTAGGCGGCGTCCACTCCGCGACCAGGTCGAGCAGCCCGGGGAAACGGGCGTTGAGGTCGTCGGTCCGCACCTGGCTGCGCCGTTCGAGCCCGTACTGCCGCTGCCTCGTCACCCCTGCCTCGCGCAGCGCCTTGAAGTGATGGGTCAGCGTGGACTTGGGCCGGTCGATCCCGAACCACCCGCAGCTGCGGTCCGACTCCGGTGATTCCAGCAGGAGTTTGCGGATGATGTCGAGCCGGAGCGGATCGCTGAGCGCGCCCATGACGGTCTCCAGGCGCAGTTCGGCGCGTGCCGGTTCGGGCAGCGGCTCGGGGAGGGCGGCGGATGTCACGGGGGGTCTCCCTCGTCGAGTGCATCAGTACGACTCGAATCGTACTGCATGCTAGGTTCGAGAAAACTCGTACTGAAGCTCGGTGAGGGAGACCCCCGTGACGTCTGTCCGGCATGCCCAGATACCGCCCAGGACCGCCAGCCTTGGCCCGCCACCCCCGGCTCCCCGCTGGTGGATCTGGCTCGCGGCCTGGCCGGTGTCCGCGGTCTTCGTCCTCTCCAACGCGGCCACCCCGCTCTACGGCATCTGGCAGGACCGGATCGGATTCTCCCGGGGCACGCTGACGGTCGTCTTCGCCTGCTATATCGCGGGCCTGATCGCCTCGCTCCTCGTCTCGGGCGTCCTCTCCGACCGCGTCGGCCGCAAGCCGGTCCTGCTGCCCGCCCTCGCGCTCGCCCTTCTGGCCTGCGGAATCTTCGCCACCGCGGACTCGGTCGCGGCGCTGATCGCGGCACGCCTGCTCACCGGCATCGCTGTGGGCGCTGCGGTCTCGGCGGGCATGGCGGCCGTGACGGACGTGGCGGGCCCCGACCGCAAGCGGCTTGCCGCCCTGCTCGCTTCCTGCGCGATGGTGTTGGGTGCGGGCCTCGGACCGCTGCTCGCGGGCGCCCTCTCCGAACTCGCCCCGGCCCCGACGGTGACGGTCTTCGCGGTGGAGGCGGTCCTGCTGGTCTCGGCGCTCCTGGTCGCCGTACGGATGCCGGTACGCCGGCCGGACCGCGCCCATGCCCCGGCCCCGGCCCCGGCCTCCTGGATCCGCCTCCCTTCGGTCCCGCGCCCCAGCCGCCGTCAACTCGCCCTCGCCATCGCGGTGTTCGCCCCCGGCATCACCGCGACCTCCTTCGTCCTCTCGCTCGGCCCCTCGCTCCTCTCCGCCCTGCTCGGTACGGAGAGTGGGATGGTGGCCGGGGCGACGGCCTTCGTGATGTTCCTCGCCGCGACCGCCGTGCAGTTCGCGGTGCGCGGGCTGCGGATCCACTCCATCCTGCTCGCCGGCGCGACGAGCACCGCCGTGGCCATGCTGACGCTGGCGGCGGCCGTACGCACCGACTCGCCCACCCTGCTGGTCGCCGCCGCGATCCTGGCCGGCGCGGGCCAGGGCGCGGGCCAACTGGGAGGCCTGACGCTGCTGAACGCCGAGGTCCCCGCCCACCGTCTCGCCGAGGCCAACTCGGCCATGAACATGGGCGGTTACCTGCCGGCGGGCGTGCTCCCGGTGGCGGCCGGCTACCTCAGTGACGCGGTGGGGCTGACCGTGGGGGCGACGGTCTTCGCCGTGCTGCTCGCCACCCTGGCCGCGCTGGGGGCGGTTGCCGCCCTCGGGGGGTTGCGGCGATCCATTCACACGAGTTAATCTAACCAAGTTAAATTCGTAACTCGGTTAAATTTGTAGTGACGGAGAGCCAAGGGGGCTGCGTGAAGGAACTGGACCAGGAGCGCGCGCACGTCGAGCGGTGCAGGGCAGGTCTGCAGCGGATGCTGGACGGGGCCCACGAGAACGTCATCGCGGGCGAGACCGTGTCGGCCGACCGCTTCGGCGCCGAGCGGCTCGGCCGGTATCTGAAGAGCCTGGCCAAGGAGATGAGCGAGGAGCCCGACGGACCGCCGTTCTTCGGGCGCCTGGACTTCGACTCCGGGGAGCACCAGGGCCGCAGCCACCACATCGGCCGGCGGCACATCTCGGGCGACAGCACAGGCGCACTGCCGGTGGTCATCGACTGGCGGGCGCCGGTCTCCAAGGTCTTCTACCAGGCGAGCGGGCGTGATCCGCAGGGAGTCGCGGTGCGCCGCCGCTTCGGCTGGTCGAGCGCGGGCACGGAGCTCACCGGCTTCGAGGACGAGCGCCTGGCGAGCGGCGCGGAGACCGGCAGCGCGTTCCTGGCGGCCGAGATCGAGCGGCCCAGGGTCGGACCGATGCGCGACATCGTCGCCACCATCCAGCCCGAGCAGGACGACCTGGTCCGCGCCCGCCTCGAGGAGTCGATCTGCGTACAGGGCGCACCAGGCACCGGAAAGACCGCGGTCGGACTGCATCGGGCGGCCTACCTCCTCTTCACCCACCGTCAACGGCTGCAGCGCGCAAGGGTGTTGGTGCTCGGGCCGAACCGCGCCTTCCTCGGGTACATCGCGGCCGTCCTGCCCGCGCTCGGCGAGGTCGACGTCGAGCAGACCACGGTGGAGGAACTGTTGGCGCGCGGCCCCGTCCTGGGCACCGACAGCGAAGAGGCCGCCGTCATCAAGCACGGGGCGGGCATGGCCAAGGTGCTGCGCACCGCGCTGTACGGCCGGATCGCCAGGCCGACCGAGCCCGTTGCCGTACGGGACGGCTCGTTCGTCTGGCGCGTGGACGAGGACGAGCTGCGCCGGATCGTCGACGACACCGCGCGGGCGGCGATCCCGTACAGCGTCGGCCGCGAGCGCGTCCGCTCCCGGATCGTGGCGCTGATGCAACTGCAGGCGGAGCGGCGCAGCCGACCGGTCAACGCCGCCTGGGTGCAGCGGACGGGCCGTGGCGTCACGGCCTTCCTCGATGCGGTCTGGCCGACCGTCTCACCGGAACAGGTGCTGTTCGAGCTGCTCGGCAATCCGCCGCAGGAGCTGGCCGCCCTCCGCTGGGCGAAGCGGCCGCGGTCCTGCAAGAGCGCGAAGTGGACGGCGGCCGACGCCGTGCTCCTCGACGAACTGTCGGGACTCATCGAGCGGCCCGCCGGATACGGACACGTGATCATCGACGAGGCGCAGGACCTGTCGCCCATGCAGTGCAGGGCGGTCGCCCGCCGCAGCGAGCACGGCTCGCTCACCGTCCTCGGCGACCTGGCGCAGGGCACCGCGCCCTGGTCGGCCCGCGACTGGACCGGCCAACTGGACCTCCTGGGCAAGCCGCAGGCGCAGGTGATCGCCCTGACCACCGGATTCCGGGTGCCGGCCGCGGTGGTGGAGCTGTCCAACAGGCTCCTGACCGAGCTGGACGTGGACGTACCCGCGACCCGCTCCTTCCGCACCGACGGCCGACTGCGCGCCGTCGACGTCACCGACCTGGAGAAGGCGGTGGTCGAGGCGGCGCGGGAGGCGCTCGGCCACGAAGGGTCGATCGGCGTACTGGTCCCCGACGCGCTGCAGGGGAGCGTGACGGCAGCGCTGCGGGACGCGGAACTGCCCCTGGAAGGCGATCGGTTGACCGTGATGCCGGTGTCGATGGTCAAGGGCCTGGAGTACGACCACGTGATCGTCGCCGAACCGGCCGACATCATCGCGGCGGAGACCCGGGGCCTCAACCGGCTCTACGTCGCCCTGACCCGGGCGGTGTCCAGGCTCGACATTCTCAGTAGCCTTGACTGGATGCCCCGCCGCTGAGCAGCGAGAACGCCAGCTCGGCGGCGGCGACGGCCTCGGCGTGCACCTCCTGCGCGCTGCGGCCGCCCGCGAGTTCGGCCCAGTTCTGCCGGGCGAGCGCCTGCCGTACGACGATGAACTGCGAGGCCACCAGCGCATGGGCCAGTCGACTGGAAGCGGCGGTGTCCGTCTCGCCCAGTGCCTCGCCCAGCGCCCCTGCCAGCGCCTCGGTGTCCGCCGCGGCGTACTCCGCGACCCGGGCGGCCAGGCTCGGGGTGTCGAAGACGAGCCGGTGGAAGGCCAGTACCTGAGGGTGGTCGCAGAGACCGGTCACCGGGTCGTGCGCATCGAGCCCCGCACGGAAATGCCGGTGCAGCGCCTGAAGCGGCGACAGTCCGGCCTCGCGGTCCCGTACGACGCCGGCGGACTCGCCCCGGTGATCGGCGAACCGGTGGAGGACGAGGTCCTCCTTGGAGGCGAAGTAGCGAAAGAGCGTCGGCTTGGAAACCTCCGCGGCGGCCGCGATCTCGGACACCCCGACCCGATCGAAGCTCTCCGCCAGGAACATCTCGATCGCGGTGTCGGAGAGGAGCTGTCGGGTGCGGTCCTTCTTGCGTTCGCGCAGACCGGCGGATTCACTCATGGACCCACGATATACGGGAACGTTTGTAACCGGGTCACGCCTGCGTCGGCACCACGGCCAGTGCGTCGATCTCCACGCGGAACGCCGGATGGACCAGCCCCACCACCTGCACCAGCGAGCACGCGGGCGGCCGTTCGACGTCGATGAACTCGTCCCGCACGGCGCGAAACGCACCCAGGTCGGCCAAGTCCGTCAGGAACACGGTCAGTTTGGCCACGTCGGCGAGCTCCGCGCCCGCCGCAGCCAGCACGGTCCGCAGATTCACGAACACCTGCCGTATCTGCCCCTCGGGATCGCCCTCGCCCACGATCCGCCCCTCCGTATCCACCGGCACCTGGCCGGAGACCGCGACCGTGGTCCCGCTGAACGCGACCGCATGGCTGTAGCCGTTGACCGGCGGCGTCCCCTCGGGGCGCAGATAGTGCTCCACCGGACCTCCTCGTGTCGATCTCTACAATCGGGCATTGACAGGCGCCAGTTGATCAGAGTCCAGGGGCGGGGAGCCAGACCATGCAGCACCAACGGAGAGGTCGCACGGCGGCCGCCGCACTCGTGACCGTCCTCGGAGCGGCAGCCCTGGCGGCCTGCGGCAGCGGCGACGACAAGGCCGACGCCAAGCCGTCCGCGACCAGAAGCGCCCCCGCCCCCGCCGCGCTCACCAAGGCCCGGCTCACCGCCGCATCGCTCACCGAGGGCGAGGCAGTCGGTCCGTACACCGCCTTGGACCCCGGCCTCGACGGGCCGTTCAGCGACGACTACACCGCCGAGCCGGACACCTGCCAGCCGCTCGTCAGCCTCAAAGAGGGCACCGACCGGTACCGCGCGCCCAGCGCCGAGGTCAACCGCACCCTGCTCAAACCCGCCGAGATCCTCGGCGCGACCATCGACGTGCAGCTGCGCACGTACGCCGACGGGAACGCGGCCCGCGTCATGCAGGCACTGACCAAGGCCGGCACGGCCTGCGCGGCCGGCTTCACCGAGGACCGGGCCGTCGCCAAGGGCAAGTACCTCAAGGTCGAGACCCTCAAGGCCCCGGCCGTCGGCGACGAGGCGAAGGCCTTCCGCTTCACGGTCCTCGACGTCAAGGGAAAGATCGAGCTCCACCGCTATCTGACCGTCGTCCGCTCGGGCTCCACCACCCTCTCCTTCCGCGCCTCGACCGTCCTCCCCAAGGACATCGGGGGAGTGCCCCAGGCCGTCATCGACACCCAGTGGAAGAAATTCCAGGCGGCCAAGAACTGACGCCCCTGTCATTCCGCACAGCCGATACGGCAAGAATGGGGGCCATGAGCGACAGCCCTGCCCCCCTCGCCGACCCGCACATCGCCTTCGACGCGTCCGAAGGGAGCCGGGACATCGTCGTCCTCGGCTCGACCGGGTCCATCGGCACCCAGGCCATCGACCTGGTCCTCCGCAACCCAGACCGCTTCCGCGTCACCGCACTCTCCGCCGCGGGCGGCAAGGTCGCTCTCCTCGCCGAGCAGGCGCGCCAGCTGCGCGTACGCACCGTCGCCGTCGCCCGCGAGGACGCCGTGCCCGCCCTGCGCGAGGCGTTGCGCGCGCAGTACGGAAACGATCCGCTTCCCGAGATCCTCGCGGGCCCCGAGGCCGCCACCCACCTCGCGGCCTCCGACTGCCACACCGTCCTCAACGGGATCACCGGATCGATCGGCCTCGCCCCCACGCTCGCCGCCCTCGAAGCGGGCCGCACCCTCGCCCTCGCCAACAAGGAGTCGCTGATCGTCGGCGGCCCCCTGGTGAAGGCCCTGGCCGCGCCCGGCCAGATCATCCCGGTCGACTCCGAACACGCCGCGCTCTTCCAGTCCCTGGCCGGAGGCAAGCGCTCCGACGTACGGAAGCTGATCGTCACCGCGTCCGGCGGACCCTTCCGCGGCCGTACGAAGGCCGAGCTGGCGGACGTCCGGGTCGAGGACGCACTCGCCCACCCGACCTGGGCGATGGGCCCGGTGATCACGGTGAATTCGGCCACGCTGGTCAACAAGGGCCTGGAGGTCATCGAGGCGCACCTCCTCTACGACATCCCCTTCGACCGCATCGAGGTCGTCGTCCACCCGCAGTCCTACGTGCACTCCATGGTCGAGTTCACCGACGGCTCGACCCTCGCCCAGGCCACCCCGCCCGACATGCGCGGCCCGATCGCGATCGGCATCGGCTGGCCCGAGCGCGTACGGGACGCGGCCCCCGCCTTCGACTGGACGAAGGCGTCGAGCTGGGAGTTCTTCCCCCTGGACACCGAGGCCTTCCCCTCGGTCGGGCTCGCCCGCCACGTCGGTGGCCTGGGCGGCACCGCGCCGGCGGTCTTCAATGCGGCGAACGAGGAGTGCGTGGAGGCGTTCCTGGCCGGACGGCTTCCCTTCACGGGCATCATGGACACGGTCACGGCCGTCGTGACGGAACACGGAAACCCCACCTCGGGAACTTCCCTGACGGTCGCGGACGTCTTGGAAGCGGAGACCTGGGCACGCGCCCGGGCTCGTGAACTCGCCCAGAAGGCCACAGCGGAGGCTCGCGCATGACCACCTTGATGATGATCCTCGGCGTTGTCGTCTTCGCGGTCGGCCTGCTCGTGTCGATCGCCTGGCACGAGCTGGGGCATCTGTCGACGGCGAAGCTGTTCGGCATCAGGGTGCCGCAGTACATGGTGGGCTTCGGCCCGACGATCTGGTCGCGCAAGAAGGGCGACACGGAGTACGGCATCAAGGCGATCCCCGCCGGCGGCTACATCCGCATGATCGGCATGTTCCCGCCGGGCCCGGACGGAAAGATCGAGTCGCGCTCGACGTCGCCGTTCCGCTCCATGGTCGAGGACGCCCGCTCGGCGGCCTTCGAGGAACTGCAGCCCGGCGACGAGACGCGCCTCTTCTACACCCGTAAGCCCTGGAAACGCGTCATCGTGATGTTCGCGGGCCCCTTCATGAACCTGATCCTCGCGATCGGGCTCTTCCTCACCGTCCTCATGGGCTTCGGCATCTCGCAGCAGACCACCGCGGTCAGCTCGGTCTCGAAGTGCGTCATCAAGGTCAGTGACGCCCGTACCGAGTGCAAGGCGTCCGACGCACCGTCCCCGGCCGCCGCCGCCGGACTGCGGGCGGGCGACAAGATCCTCTCGTTCAACGGTGTGAAGACCGCCGAGTGGAACGTCCTCTCCGACCAGATCCGCGCCAACCCCGGCAAGACCGTCGCGATCGTCGTCGACCGGGGCGGCGAGCAGAAGACCCTGCACGCGAAGATCGCCACGAACCAGGTGGCGAAGAAGGACTCCAGCGGCCAGGCCGTCGCCGGTGAGTACGTGGACGCGGGCTTCCTCGGCTTCAGTGCGGCCACCGGCATCGTCAGGCAGGACTTCGGGCAGTCCGTCGCATGGATGGGCGACCGCATGTCCGACGCGGTCGACTCCATCTACCACCTCCCGGCCAAGATTCCCGCCCTGTGGGACGCGGCCTTCGGAGACGGCCCGCGCGAGGCGGACTCCCCGGTGGGCGTGGTCGGCGCCGCCCGCGTCGGCGGCGAGATCTTCCAGCTGGACATCCCGGCCTCGCAGCAGATCTCCATGGCCCTGTTCCTGATCGCGGGCTTCAACCTCTCGCTGTTCCTCTTCAACATGCTGCCGCTCCTGCCGCTCGACGGCGGGCACATCGCGGGAGCCCTGTGGGAGGCGCTGCGCCGCAACCTCGCCCGCGTCTTCAAGCGCCCCGACCCGGGCCCCTTCGACGTGGCGAAGCTCATGCCGGTCGCCTATGTCGTCGCCGGGGTCTTCATCTGCTTCACCCTCCTGGTGCTCGTGGCGGACATCGTCAACCCCGTCAAAATCACCTAGGAAAGAACATTTGGGGACGGCCGGGCACACTTTGTGTCCGGCCGTTCACGTATGGGCGGATTACGCACCGCGGTGCGCTGATGTGGCCGCAGGTGACGTAATCTCGGAAGCCGAAGCCCGCTGATCTCGGGACCTCGATCCACACCTTGGGGATGCACACCGCATGACTGCGATTTCTCTCGGAATGCCGGCCGTTCCGACCAAGCTCGCCGAACGACGGGTCAGCCGCAAGATCCAGGTCGGCACGGTCGCCGTCGGCGGTGACGCTCCCGTCTCCGTGCAGTCCATGACCACGACGCGTACCTCCGACATCGGGGCGACGCTGCAGCAGATCGCCGAACTGACGGCCTCCGGCTGCCAGATCGTCCGGGTCGCCTGCCCGACCCAGGACGACGCGGACGCGCTCAAGACGATCGCCTCGAAGTCGAATATCCCGGTCATCGCGGACATCCACTTCCAGCCGAAGTACGTCTTCGCCGCGATCGACGCCGGCTGCGCCGCGGTCCGGGTCAACCCGGGCAACATCAAGCAGTTCGACGACAAGGTCAAGGAGATCGCGCACGCGGCGCGCGACTCCGGCACCCCGATCCGTATCGGCGTCAACGCCGGCTCCCTCGACGCCCGCCTGCTCAAGAAGTACGGCAAGGCCACGCCCGAGGCTCTCGTGGAGTCCGCCCTCTGGGAGGCGTCCCTCTTCGAGGAGCACGGCTTCGGCGACATCAAGATCTCGGTCAAGCACAACGACCCGGTCGTCATGGTCAACGCCTACCGCCAGCTGGCCGCCGCCTGCGACTACCCCCTGCACCTGGGCGTCACCGAGGCCGGCCCCGCCTTCCAGGGCACCATCAAGTCCGCGGTCGCCTTCGGCGCCCTGCTCTCCGAGGGCATCGGCGACACCATCCGCGTCTCGCTCTCCGCGCCGCCCGCCGAAGAGGTCAAGGTCGGTCTCCAGATCCTGGAGTCGCTCAACCTCAAGCAGCGCCGCCTGGAGATCGTCTCCTGCCCCTCCTGCGGCCGCGCCCAGGTCGACGTCTACAAGCTGGCCGACCAGGTCAGCGCCGGACTCGAAGGCATGGAGGTGCCGCTGCGCGTCGCCGTCATGGGCTGCGTCGTCAACGGCCCCGGCGAGGCCCGCGAGGCCGACCTCGGTGTCGCGTCCGGCAACGGCAAGGGCCAGATCTTCGTCAAGGGCGAGATCATCAAGACCGTCCCCGAGTCGAAGATCGTCGAGACCCTCATCGAAGAGGCGCTCAAGATCGCCGAGCAGATGGAGAAGGACGGCATCCCCAGCGGCGAGCCGGAAGTCTCGATCAGCTGACACGAAACGCAGCTGTCCGAGCCCCGTCCGGTACCCCGGGCGGGGCTCAGACGCGCCAGGTACAGTGCGGAGATCAGCAGACCGTATGGTGAGGCCCCTTGTGTTGACGCATACCGCCACCCGGGTCCTCGAACCCAGCGACCTCGACGCCGCGCTGGCCATTCTGTACAGCGACCCCGTCGCCAACGCCTTCGTGACCTCCCGCGTCCAGGTCGCGGGCCTCGACCCCTGGCGGCTCGGCGGTGAGATGTGGGGCTGGTACGAGGGCGGACGGCTCCGCTCCCTCTGCTACTCGGGCGCCAACCTCGTCCCCATCTGCGCCACCCCCGAGGCCGTCCGCGCCTTCGCCGACCGGGCCCGCCGCAGCGGCCGCCGCTGCTCCTCCATCGTCGGCCCCGCCGAGCCCACCGCACTCCTCTGGAAGCTCCTGGAGCCCAGCTGGGGCCCCGCCCGCGACGTCCGCCCCCATCAGCCGCTGATGGTCACCGAACAGCCGTCGCCCGACGTCAGGCCCGATCCGCTGGTCCGCCGCATCCGCAAGGACGAGATGGAGGTGATCATGCCGGCCTGCGTCGCCATGTTCACCGAGGAGGTCGGCGTCTCCCCGCTCGCCGGCGACGGAGGGCTGCTCTACCAGGCGAGGGTGGCCGAACTGGTCGGCGCGGGCCGCTCGTTCGCCCGTATCGAGGACGGCCGGGTCGTCTTCAAGGCGGAGATCGGCGCGGCCACCGTACGGGCCTGCCAGATCCAGGGCGTCTGGGTCGCCCCCGAGTTCCGCGGCCGCGGGCTCTCCGAGACCGGCATGGCGGCCGTGCTGAACTACGCGCTCGCCGATGTCGCCCCGATCGTCAGCCTGTACGTCAACGACTTCAACACCGCCGCCCGCGCCTCCTACCGCCGGGTCGGCTTCCGTGAGACCGGCGCGTTCATGAGTGTCCTGTTCTGAAGCACCACCGAGGTAAGCGAGTACGTCATGGCTGAAAAGTCCCCCGCCGATCCCGCCGATCCCGCCGATCCCGCCGACCCCGCCGTCGCGGCCTGGGAGAAGTGGCAGGCCGAGCGCCTCCGCTCGCTCACCGCACCCACGGGCAACCTCGCCCTCGTGGAGACCCGCTGGCTGCCCGCGGGCGAGCGCCCCGACCTTGCCGCAGCCCTCGAAGGGCAGCCGGAGAGTGTGACGGTCACCACCGTCGAGCGCACCGACATCACCACCGGCGAGCCCGAGTTCGCCCTGCGCTTCTGGGACGCGAAGTCCCCGGCCATCGAGCACTTCGAGCGCACCGACGTCTTCCCGTACGACCCGGAGTGGGTCATCGAGGCCGACTACACCCCCGTCGCCGACGCCCGCAGGGTCGCCTTCGAGCACATCCGCGACAACGGCGGCACCCGCGAACTCGCCGTCCCCGGCGACATCACCCTCACCGTGGACGGAGCCCCGTACACCCTCAGCGCCTTCGACGACGACGGGACCCTGCTCCTCGTCTTCGGCGACCCCACCAACGGCGTCTCCACGTACGGCGCCGGACGCTTCCTCTTCGTCCCGCACGAGGAGGGCAGCAGCCGGGTCGTCCTCGACTTCAACCGCGCCTTCGTGCCGCCGTGCGGCTTCTCGATCCAGTACAACTGCCCGATGCCACCCCGGCAGAACCGATTCCACCTGCCCGTCGAGGCCGGCGAAAAGCTCCCGGTCTTCCGCGACGGCTTCAAGGCGTACTGAGTCCAGCCTGTCGTAGGGTGCCGGGCATGGTGGATGACGTCGTGGTCGGTCCGGTCAACCTCTCCGAGCGTGTGGACGAGGCGCTCGCCGTGCAGGCCCTCGCCTTCGGGCTCAGCGCCGACGAGATCGGCGTACGCCGCCACATCGTGCTGCGGCACCTCCTCAACCCCGGTGCCCGCGCGCTCGGCGCGACCACCCTCGACGACCGACTCGTCGGTTTCGTCTACGGAATGCCCAACGACCGCACCCACTGGTGGTCCACCGTCGTCGAGCCCTACCTGAGCAACACCGGCTCCGAGGGCTGGCTCGACAACTCCTTCGTCATCACCGAACTGCACGTCCACCCCGGCTTCCAGGGCCGCGGCATCGGCCGCCGCCTGATCACCGCGATCACCGACGGCGCCGAGCAGCCGCGCTCGATCCTCTCCGCGATCGACACCGAGAGCCCGGCCCGCAAGCTGTACCGGACCCTGGGCTACGCGGACCTGGCCGAGCAGGTCCACTTCCCGTCGGCGGCGCTCCCGTACGCCGTCATGGGAGCCCCCCTCCCGCTCCGCCGCGCATAACCGATTTCCGCCGCCGCCCGGCCCCCGGCTAATCTCCTGGTGTCACCAGGACGCTGCCCTGCCAGGGCGGCCCCGGCCAGCGGCCCGGCCCGTTTGTCCGGCCGGGGGTCCGGGGGCTGTCCCCCGGGAAGACACAGCACCGATCCGCAAGCAGGAGTTGTCACCATGGCCCAGGTCCAGCGCATGTCCAAGTTGATGGTCAAGACACTGCGCGACGACCCGGCGGACGCCGAGACGCTCAGCCACAAGCTGCTGGTGCGCGCCGGGTACGTCCGCCGCAACGCGGCCGGCATCTGGACCTGGCTGCCGCTGGGCAAGAAGGTCCTGGACAACATCACCCGCGTCGTACGGGAAGAGATGGACGCCATCGGCGCCCAGGAGGTCCTCCTCCCCGCCCTCCTGCCCAAGGAGGCGTACGAGGCGTCGGGCCGCTGGGAGGAGTACGGCGACCTGCTCTTCCGCCTCAAGGACCGCAAGGGTGCGGACTACCTGCTCGGCCCGACGCACGAAGAGATCTTCACGCAGACGGTCAAGGACCAGTGCTCGTCCTACAAGGACCTGCCGGTGATGCTCTACCAGATCCAGACGAAGTACCGCGACGAGGCGCGTCCCCGTTCCGGCGTGCTGCGCGGCCGTGAGTTCCAGATGAAGGACTCGTACTCCTTCGACACCACGGACGAGGGCCTCGCCGAGTCGTACGCCCTGCACCGCGCCGCGTACATCAAGATCTTCAACCGTCTCGGCCTGGACCACCGCATCGTCTCCGCCGTCTCCGGCGCCATGGGCGGCTCGGCCTCCGAGGAGTTCCTGGCCCCCGCCGCGGCCGGCGAGGACACCTTCGCCGACTGCCCGAACTGCGACTACGCGGCCAACACCGAGGCCGTCGCCTACAAGGTCGCCGTCGCCCCGGCCGACGCCCCCGGCGCGGTCGAGGAGCTGGACACCCCCGACACCCCCACCATCGAGACCCTCGCGGCCCACCTCGGCGTCCCGGCCTCCGCGACGCTCAAGAACCTCCTGGTGAAGGTCGACGGCGAGATCGTCGCCGTCGGCGTCCCGGGCGACCGCGAGGTCGACCTCGGCAAGCTGGGCGAGCACCTGGCCCCGGCGGTCGTGGAGCTGGTGACGGCCGAGGACTTCGAAGGCCGTACCGATCTCGTACGCGGCTACGTCGGCCCCCAGGGCCTGGACAAGGTCCGCTACATCGCCGACCCGCGCGTCGCGGCCGGCACCGCCTGGATCACCGGCGCCAACAAGCCCGGCACGCACGCGAAGAACGTCGTCGCGGGCCGTGACTTCGAGGTCGACGACTACCTCGACGTCGTCGTGGTCGAGGCGGGCGACCCCTGCCCCAAGTGCGGCACGGGCCTCACGCTGGACCGCGCGATCGAGATCGGCCACATCTTCCAGCTGGGCCGCAAGTACGCGGACACCTTCCAGCTCGACGTGCTCGGCCAGCAGGGCAAGCCGGTCCGCGTGACCATGGGCTCGTACGGCATCGGCGTCTCGCGCGCCGTCGCCGCCCTCGCCGAGCAGACCGCCGACGACAAGGGCCTGTCCTGGCCCAAGGAGATCGCCCCGGCGGACGTGCACGTCGTCGCGGCGGGCAAGGCGCTCCAGACGGAGCTGGCCCTGGACGTCTCCGAGAAGCTGAATGCCGCGGGCGTACGGGTCCTGGTCGACGACCGCGCAGGAGTCTCCCCGGGCGTGAAGCTCAAGGATGCGGAGCTGATCGGCGTCCCGCAGATCCTGGTGACGGGCCGCCGCTCGTCCGAGGGCGTTGTCGAGCTCCAGGACCGCCGCACGGGCGAGCGCGAAGAGCTCACGGTCGAGGAAGCGATCGCCCGCCTCGTAGGCTGACGCGTCGATCTCCCGGGGTGGGCGGCGAGCTCACCCCGGGACAGCCGGCTCGCTCAGAGCCAGCCGGCGAACTCCAGCAGCAGTTCCGCGTCCTTGGGGCGCCCCACGCGCAGCGCCCGTACCCCGGACTCCACGGCCCGGAAGAGGGTCCAGCCGCGCAGCCGTTCCTGGTCCACTTCCAGTGACTCGGCCAGCTTCTTCACCCGGCGGCGGGTGGTCGATGCGCCGGTCGACGACGCGATCAGGTCCTCGACCCGGTCGCGTACGAGACGGGCCAGGTCGAAGGCGGTCTCGCCGACCACGGGGTCGGGGCCGATCGCCAGCCAGGGCATCCGCTCGGCGGACAGCACCTTGCTCTGGCGGAACGTGCCGTGCAGCAGCCTGGTCTCCGGGGGCAGCACCACGAGTTCGTCGCGGATCGCGACCGCCGCGTCGACCAGCGGCGCGGTCTCGGGGAACGCGGCCACCGATGCGCGCATGGCGGCGGACTGCCGGCCCGTGCGCTCCGTGACCGTCTCGCAGTTGCGGCCGGGCGGAGGCTCGATCCACAGGCGGCGCAGCGTCCCCGCCGCCTCCAGCAGAGCCCTCGACTCGGGCAGGGAACGCACCGAGACCTCGGGGCGCAGCCGCTCCAGGAGCAGCGCGCCGTCGCCCGTGTCGGGGCCGAGGAGCTGTACCGCCCCGAAGCCGTTCCAGTGGGTGAGAGCCGCGCGTTCCGGTTCGGGCCGTCCCCGCTGGGGTGCGAGCTTCAGCGTGGCCGGGGTGCCGTCGGGCTGCCGTACCAAGGCCACCAGACTGCTGCGTCCACCGGGCATCTGGATCCGCTCGACCGTCAACTCGCGCCGCAGCGCAGCCTGTTGGACGAGCTGCGGCAGGTCCTTGAGCCACTGGTCCGCTTGCTCGTCGTGCGCCTCGCCGAGCGCGTTCATCAGCCGCTGCGGCGGTTCGAAAGTCATACCTGCGGTGTTCCCTCATCGGCGGTCTTGGTCGTCACGGCGCGCTCCACGAGCCCAGGAAAGGCTACGCTCCCGCCGCCCCGCCACCGCACCGCCCGCACCGCGGACTCCCTCAGCGCGCCGGCGGCCTCCCGTCGCAGCGGCCCGTCCGCGGCCCGTACGAGGTCCGAGTAGACGTCCGCGACCCGGTCCTCCAGCACGGCGGCCAGACGCACCGCGGTGTCCGGGCCCGTCACCGGATACGGCAGCGCGTAGGCGGCATCGGCCGCCACCGGGATCCCGCCCAGGTCGCGCACGGTGCGCACCAGGCCGTCGCGCCGGGAGCGGTGCGCGGCGTACGCGTCCCTGGCCTCCTCGCGCCGTCCCTCGCGGACCCGGCCGCCGACGACCCCGTATCCGTACACGGCGGCATGTTCGGCGGCCAGCGCGGCCTGTGCCGCGTCCAGAGCGCTCATCAGCGGTTCCCCTCGGTCAGCAGGTAGGCGTGCACGGCGCCCGCGGCCGCCACCGAGGCCAGCAGCCGCGCCAGCTCGGGGGGCGCGCCCTCCAGCGAGGCGCTGTGGGCATCGGCGGTACGGCGTTCGGCGGCGACGAGGGCCTTCACGGCGGCCGCGCGGTCGGCGGGGACAGTGGGTGCGGAGGGCGCCGGGCTCGCAGAAGGGGCCGCAGACCGGGCGGCAGCGGGCGCCAGCGCCTTCACATGCGCCGCGACCGCATCGCGCAGCGGCCGCAGCAGCAGCGCCGTGGCCGGGTGCCGGGCGAGCACGGCGTCGTAGCTTCCGAGCAGCGTCCGGCTCGTGGCGGCGGAACGGTTCCTCAGTACGGTCTCGGGATCGGCGGCCGGAGCGGCCTTGGGCGCGGTCCTCGCCGGTTTCTCCGAGGAGCATCCGGCTGCCAGCAGCCCCGCCCCCGTGACGATCAGCGCACGCCTGCGTGTGGTCCCCGTGCGCGGCACGTGTGTCTCCCTCGGCCCCTCGAAGTGATCACCGCAGGCGAGCGTACCCGCGGGCCCGGGACCGAGGGACGGCAACACCCCCCGGGACCGGATACCCTTTGACCTGACACGCGACAAACCCACAACAGCAGACGCGGCCGAGGAGTCACCCGGATGAGCACCACCCAGAGCGAGAGGCTGCGCGGGCTGCTGGAACCGCTCGTCGCCGCCAAGGACCTGGATCTGGAAGAGATCGAGGTGTCCCGGGCCGGCCGCCGCGGCACGCTGCGCGTCATCGTGGATTCCGAAGAGGGCGTCGAGCTGGACACCTGCGCCGAGCTGAGTCGTGAGATCTCCGCGAAGCTCGACGAGAGCGATGTCATGGGTGAGGGCGAGTACGTCCTCGAAGTGAGCTCGCCGGGTGCAGACCGCCCGCTGACCGAGCACCGCCACTACGTACGCAACACCGGCCGCCTCGCCAAGCTGAAGCTGACCGACGGCGCCGAGATCGTCGCGCGCGTCCTGAAGGTGGACGACGAGGGCCTCGACCTCGAGGTGCCGGGCGTGAAGGGGCGCAAGCCCACCGCCCGCCGCGTCGCCTTCACGGAGATCGACAAGGCGCGCGTCGAGCTGGAATTCAACCGCAAAGACATGAACGACACGAACGACGAGAAGGAAGAGGAGGCGTAGCCATGGACATCGACGTAAAGCTTCTGAAGGGCTTGGCGAAGGAGAAGGAGATTTCCTTCGACCAGCTGGCCGAGGCGATCGAGTCGGCCCTCCTCATCGCGTACCACCGCACCGAGGGAGCCCGCCGTCACGCGCGCGTCAGCCTCGACCGTGAGAACGGTCATGTGACGGTCTGGGCGAAGGAGGACCCGTCGGACCTCGAAGAGGGCCAGGAGCCCAAGGAGTTCGACGACACCCCGGGCGACTTCGGCCGCATCGCCGCCTCCACCGCCAAGCAGGTCATCCTGCAGCGGCTGCGCGACGCCGAGGACGATCTGACGCTCGGCGAGTACGCGGGCCGCGAGGGCGATGTCGTCGCGGGCGTCGTGCAGCAGGGCAGGGACCCCAAGAACGTCCTGGTCGACATCGGCAAGCTGGAGGCCATCCTGCCGGTGCAGGAGCAGGTCCCCGGCGAGGAGTACACGCACGGGCTGCGGCTGCGTACGTACGTCGTCCGGGTCGCCAAGGGCGTCCGCGGTCCGTCCGTGACGCTCTCGCGCACCCACCCGAACCTGGTGCGCAAGCTCTTCGCGCTGGAGGTCCCGGAGATCGCCGACGGCTCGGTCGTCATCGAGGCGATCGCCCGCGAGGCCGGCCACCGCACGAAGATGGCGGTGCGCTCCACGCGCTCCGGCCTCAACCCCAAGGGCGCCTGCATCGGCCCGATGGGCAGCCGTGTGCGCAATGTCATGGCCGAGCTGCTCGGCGAGAAGATCGACATCGTGGACTGGTCGGACGACCCGGCCGAGATGGTCGCCAACGCCCTCTCGCCGGCCCGCGTCAGCAAGGTCGAGATCGTGGACCTCGGCATGCGCTCGGCCCGGGTCATCGTCCCCGATTACCAGCTGTCGCTCGCCATCGGCAAGGAAGGCCAGAACGCCAGGCTCGCCGCCCGGCTGACCGGCTGGCGGATCGACATCCGCTCGGACACCGAGCAGCCCGAGGCCGACGCAGACCGCGACTGATCACAACAGCCGTTCGATTCTTACCCCAAAGGGGTGAGGTCGTTACGGGGAGGTAGACTTAACCGTGTCTGGCCGTACGCATACTCCCGCGTGCCCTGAGCGAACCTGTGTGGGATGCCGGGAGCGAGCGGCCAAGAGCGATCTGCTGCGCATCGTCGCGGTCGAGGGCACATGTGTCCCTGATCCGCGCGGTACGCTGCCCGGCCGGGGTGCTTATCTGCACCCCGCCTCGGTCTGTCTCGACCTGGCGGTCCGCCGCCGGGCGTTCCTCCGGGCCTTCAAGGTCCAGGGGCCGCTCGACAGCGAGACATTGAGCCGGTCCATCGAGCTCAGTGCAGGCGCAGAGGCAACACCGTAAGAACAGAACGGCACGGGTCCCCGTGCGGTCAGGTACCACTCGCGAGTTGGAAGTAGGTCGAGATTGCGATGAGCACTCGATGAGTACGCGATGAGTACGCCCATGAAGTAGCGACGGTCCGGCGGTAACCCGGACCTAAAAGGAGCGAAGTGGCTAAGGTCCGGGTATACGAACTCGCCAAGGAGTTCGGGGTTGAGAGCAAGGTCGTCATGGCCAAGCTCACTGAACTCGGTGAATTCGTACGTTCGGCGTCCTCGACGATCGAGGCGCCGGTTGTACGCAAGTTGACTGACGCACTGCAAGGGCCCGGCGGCAACGCCGGCACGGCAGCTGCAAAGCCCGGCGCGCCCCGCAAGGCAGCGCCTTCCAAGCCCGCAGCGCCCTCCCCGGCGGCTGCGGCACGTCCCTCTGCTCCGAAGCCCGGCGCACCGGCTCCCAAGCCGGCCGCCGCCGAGGCCCCCGTGAGCAGCGAGCCCAGCACCCCTGCTGCGGCTCCGTCGACGCCGGCGGCTGCCGGTCCGCGTCCGGGCCCCAAGCCCGCACCGGCCAAGCCCGCCCCGGTGACCCCGGTTCCGGCCGCCGAGTTCTCGGCCCCGGCTCCGGCCCAGCCCGCTGCGGCAGCCCCGCAGCAGCAGGCCCCGCGCCCCGCGGGTGCCACTCCCGGCCCGCGTCCCGCCCGTCCGGCTCCGGCCGGCGGTCAGCGTGACGGCGGCCAGGGCGGCGCACCCCGCAGCGAGCGCGGCGGCGAGCGTCCCGCTCGTCCCGCAGGCCAGGGCGCCCCGCGTCCCGGCGCACGTCCGGCCGGTCCCCGTCCGGGCAACAACCCCTTCACCTCCGGTGGCTCCACGGGCATGGCCCGTCCGGGCGCTCCCCGTCCGGCAGGCGCCCCGCGTCCCGGCGGCGACCGTCCCGGTGGCGACCGTTCCGGCGCTCCGCGTCCGCAGGGCGGCCCCGGCGGCGCCCCGCGTCCGCAGGGTCAGGGCGGCCCCGGCCGTCCGAGCCCCGGTGGCATGCCCCGCCCGCAGGGCGGCGCTCCGCGACCGGGTGGTGCTCCGGGCGGTAACCGTCCGAACCCCGGCATGATGCCGCAGCGTCCCGCTGCAGCTCCCCGTCCCGGTGGCGGCCCCGGTGGCCGTGGTCCCGGTGGCGGTCCCGGCCGTCCCGGCGGCGGTGGCGGCGCAGGCCGTCCGGCCGGCGGTGGCTTCCAGGGTCGTCCGGCAGGTCCGGGTGGCGGCGGTCGTCCCGGTGGCGGCGGCGGCTTCGCCGGTCGTCCCGGTGGCGGTGGCGCTCCCGGCGGTGGCGGCGGCTTCGGCGGTCGTCCCGGTTTCCAGGGCCGCCCCGGCGGTCCCAACGCCCGTGGCGGTACGCAGGGTGCCTTCGGCCGTCCCGGCGGGCCCGCCCGTCGTGGTCGTAAGTCGAAGCGCCAGAGGCGCCAGGAATACGAATCGATGCAGGCTCCGTCGGTGGGCGGCGTCATGCTGCCCCGTGGCAACGGACAGTCCGTCCGTCTGTCCCGCGGTGCCTCGCTGACCGACTTCGCCGAGAAGATCAACGCCAACCCGGCGTCGCTCGTCGGCGTGATGATGAACCTCGGCGAGATGGTGACGGCCACACAGTCCGTCCCCGACGAGACGCTGAAGATGCTCGCGGACGAGATGAACTTCGTCCTCGAGATCGTCAGCCCCGAGGAGGAGGACCGCGAGCTGCTCGAGTCCTTCGACATCGAGTTCGGCGAGGACGAGGGCGGCGAAGAGGCTCTGGTCTCGCGTCCGCCGGTCGTGACCGTCATGGGTCACGTCGACCACGGTAAGACCCGACTTCTGGACGCGATCCGCAAGACGAATGTCGTTGCGGGCGAGGCCGGCGGTATTACGCAGCACATCGGTGCGTACCAGGTCGCCACCGAGGTCAACGGTGAAGACCGCAAGATCACCTTCATCGACACCCCGGGTCACGAGGCGTTCACCGCCATGCGTGCACGTGGTGCGAAGTCCACCGACATCGCGATCCTCGTGGTGGCGGCGAACGACGGTGTGATGCCCCAGACGATCGAGGCGCTGAACCACGCGAAGGCGGCCAACGTGCCGATCGTCGTCGCGGTCAACAAGATCGACGTCGAGGGTGCCGACCCGACCAAGGTGCGCGGTCAGCTCACCGAGTTCGGTCTGGTGGCCGAGGAGTACGGCGGCGACACGATGTTCGTCGACATCTCCGCCAAGCAGGGCCTCAACATCGAGTCCCTCCTTGAGGCCGTCGTCCTCACCGCCGACGCCTCGCTCGACCTGCGGGCCAACCCGGAGCAGGACGCACAGGGCATCGCGATCGAGTCCCACCTGGACAAGGGCCGCGGCGCCGTCGCGACCGTCCTGGTCCAGCGCGGAACGCTGCGGGTCGGTGACACGATGGTCGTGGGCGACGCCTACGGCCGAGTGCGCGCCATGCTCGACGACAAGGGCGAGAACGTGGAAGAGGCGGGTCCCTCGACTCCGGTCCTCGTCCTCGGTCTCACCAACGTCCCGGGTGCCGGCGACAACTTCCTGGTTGTCGACGAGGATCGCACCGCCCGTCAGATCGCCGAGAAGCGTGCAGCGCGTGAGCGCAACGTCCGCTTCGCCCGCAAGGGTGTCCGGTTCTCCCTGGAGAACCTGGACGAGGCGCTCAAGGCCGGTCTGGTGCAGGAACTCAACCTCATCATCAAGGGCGACGCGTCCGGTTCGGTGGAGGCCCTCGAGGCTTCGCTGCTCCAGCTCGACGTCGGCGAAGAGGTCGACATCCGCGTCCTGCACCGCGGTGTGGGTGCGGTCACCGAGTCGGACATCGACCTGGCGACCGGCTCCGACGCGATCGTCATCGGCTTCAACGTCCGGGCAGCCGGCCGTGCGGCTCAGATGGCCGACCGCGAAGGCGTGGACGTCCGGTACTACTCGGTCATCTACCAGGCGATCGAAGAGATCGAAGCGGCCCTCAAGGGCATGCTCAAGCCGGAGTACGAAGAGGTCGAGCTCGGTACGGCGGAGATCCGCGAGATCTTCCGCTCGTCCAAGCTGGGCAACATCGCCGGTGTGCTGGTCCGCTCCGGCGAGGTCAAGCGCAACACGAAGGCGCGCCTGCTCCGCGATGGCAAGGTCATCTCGGAGAACCTCAACATCACCGGTCTGCGCCGCTTCAAGGACGACGTCACCGAGATCCGCGAAGGGTTCGAGGGCGGTATCAACCTCGGCAACTTCAACGACATCAAGATCGACGACGTCATCGCGACGTACGAGATCCGCGAGAAGCCGCGCGGCTAGTCCGTGTAGCTGAACCGCACTGCATCGGTCGGGGCCGCCCGGCGGAAGTTATTTCCGTCGAGCGGCCCCGGCCGTTGCGTGTACGGTTCTTGTGTCCTTGCCAAGTGGTTGGCGGGGCACGACCCCGAACCGGCGGGACATCCGGACACACATGTATGTGGGGACTCTGTCCTTCGATCTGCTCCTCGGCGACGTACGGTCGCTGAAGGAGAAACGCTCCGTCGTCCGGCCGATCGTGGCCGAGCTCCACCGCAAGTTCGCGGTGAGCGTGGCCGAAGTCGGCGACCAGGATCTCCATCGCAGGGCCGAAATCGGTGTGGCGATGGTGTCCGGGGAAACGGGGCATCTTTCAGAGGTACTCGACCGGTGCGAGCGACTCGTCGCCGCCCGGCCGGAGGTGGAGCTGCTGTCCGTGAGGCGGCGGCTGCACGGCGACGAAGACGATTAGCAAGGCTTGAGAAGGAGACGGACCAGTGGCCGACAACGCGCGGGCGAAGAAGCTGGCGGACCTCATCCGCAAGGTGATCGCCGAGAAGCTGCAGCGCGGCATCAAGGACCCGCGTCTGGGTACGCACGTGACCATCACGGACACCCGGGTCACCGGCGATCTGCAGGAGGCCACGGTCTTCTACACGGTCTACGGCGACGACGAGGACCGGGCCAGTGCGGCAGCGGGTCTGGAGAGCGCCAAGGGCATCCTGCGCTCCGCGGTGGGTGCGGCGGCGGGGACGAAGTTCACGCCGACCCTCACCTTCATCGCGGACGCCCTGCCCGACAACGCCAAGGCGATCGAGGACCTCCTCGACAAGGCGCGGGCCTCGGACGCCAAGGTGCGCGAGGCGTCCTCGGGCGCCACGTACGCCGGTGACGCGGACCCGTACAAGGTTCCGGGCGAGGACGACGCCGCAGAATGAGCCAGCAGAGCACCAGGACGCCGGACGGTCTTGTCATCGTCGACAAGCCGTCCGGCTTCACTTCGCACGACGTCGTGGCCAAGATGCGCGGGATCGCCAAGACCCGCCGCGTGGGCCACGCGGGCACCCTCGACCCGATGGCCACGGGCGTCCTCGTCCTGGGCGTCGAGCGCGCCACCAAGCTGCTCGGGCACCTCGCCCTGACCGAGAAGGAGTACCTCGGTACGATCCGCCTCGGCCAGGACACGATCACCGACGACGCCGAGGGCGAGTTCATCTCCTCCAAGGACGCCTCCGGTGTGACCCGTGAGGGGATCGACGAGGGTGTCGCGAAGCTGACCGGCGCCATCATGCAGGTGCCGTCCAAGGTCAGCGCCATCAAGATCGACGGCAAGCGGTCGTACGCACGGGTGCGCGGCGGCGAGGAGTTCGAGATTCCGGCCCGCCCGGTGACCGTCTCCTCCTTCCAGGTCTACGACGTCCGGCCGGCCACCGCCGAGGACGGGACCCCCGTCGTCGACCTGGTCGTCTCCGTCGTCTGCTCCTCGGGTACGTACATCCGCGCGATCGCCCGCGACCTGGGCGCAGGTCTCGGCGTCGGCGGGCACCTGACTGCCCTGCGCAGGACGCGCGTCGGTCCGTACAAGATCGATTCCGCCCGGACCCTGGACCAGCTCCAGGAGGAGCTGACCGTCATGCCCGTCGCGGACGCGGCCACGGCCGCCTTCCCGCGCTGGGACGTCGACGAGAAGCGGGGCAGGCTGCTGCTGAACGGTGTGCGCCTGGAGATGCCGGAGTACCCGGCGGGTCCGGTCGCGGTCTTCGGGCCCGAGGGCGAGTTCCTCGCGCTCGTCGAGGAGCAGCACGGCAAGGCGAAGAGCCTGGCCGTCTTCGGCTGACCGGCCCATCGTCGGGCGCACTTCTCGAAGCCCGGTCCAGGGAAGCCACTTGAGGCTTTCAGGGGCCGGGCTTTGCCCGTTCGTCGTAATGGCGATCGAGCTGCCTGGTGAAGTGGTGTCGTTCCTTCAGTTCATCGGGGTGAACTGGCCGACGGTGAATGAGGACAAGGTCCGTGAATTCGCGTCGCATGTGCGGGAGTTCGGGACCAAGCTGGGGGAGAGCGAAGTGCTGATTCCCGATGCGATCAAGGTGGAACCATGGGCGGGCTGAACGTCACTCTCCGTCGGCGGGAGCTGCGCTACTTCCCCGCCGGGGAACTGGTCGAGGCGGATGAGCCGATCGCCGGCTTCGACGAGCCGGAGGACCGCCTGCTCGCCGATCACCCACGGCTTCGCCGCATCCTGGTCCGGGGGCGCCCCGGCTGGCCGCTGCACCGCTATTACCTGCACTGGAGCGACGGCGCCGACCTGGCGGCGCTCGACGCGCGCGTGGCCTCCGGGGCGGCCACGGAAGAGGACTTCGCGGGAGCTGTCGTCGGCGAGCCGCTGGGGATCGTCCACGCGGCGTGCGGAGCGGAGTTCCGTGTGGTCGCGCTGGATGTGGTGCTGCCGCTCTTCGCCGACTCCACCGACCGTTCGCGCCACCACGGCTTCCAGACGAAATGCCCTGTCTGCGGGGAGCAACTTCCCGGTGGTGTGCTGGAGTTCATCACTCCGCAGGGTGTGCGAGTCCGAGGTTCAGGAGACCGATGAGCACGATCGAGCTTCTCTGGTCACGCTATGAGCTGCCGACTCTGGACGCCCTGCACTTCGCGGACGGCCGCTCGTACGACGTGGACCTGGACGCCGGTGAGCCCGGCGGAATGAAGGTCGCGGAGCAGTTCGACCTCGACGGGTTCCTGGACGAAGAGCCGGAAGGTGTCACGCAGGTCGACGGCCAGAAGGCGGTCCCCCTGTCCGACGGAGGAGTTCTCTGGGGCGGTGAGGGGGCCCATGGGTCGAACGGCTTCTGCGCACGGCTGAACGCCGATCTCACGCTCGTCTGGGCCGTCTTCTTCCAGGACTCGAACCCCTTCACCGACATTCGGATCTCAGGGGACGTCGCCGTCTTCGCCTCCACGTCCGGGGTGTCGATCGCCGTGCACATCGACGACCCGCTGAGGGTGGTGGGGCAGGCTTGACGCCCGACCCACCATCCCCCTCGGAGAGGGTCTATCCATCGGGCCGCGCGGATTCACCCCTTCGGGCAGGCGCTCGGAGTGAATCGAGGGGCGTTCGGGGGCGCTTTCGTCCCGCGTTCTTCTCTTACTGATCACCGCGCGCCTACCGTCGGGGTATGGGACGCGGGGACCGGGAGACGCTGGTACGCATCTGTGATCTGGCGGGGCGCCCGCGCGGCACCGGCTTTCTCGCCGACGGTCGCGGCACGGTGGTGACCAGTCATGAGGCTGTCGACGGGCTGAGCAGGGTCGTGCTGCACGCGGAGGGGGAGCGTACCTTCCTCGCCGAGGCCCAGGACATCACCTCGCTGCCCTGGCTCGGACTCGCCCTCGTACGCACCGAAGGGCTCGGGGTGCGGCCGCTGCCGATCGCGGTACGGGCGGAGATCGCGGCCGGGACGTATGTGCGGATCGCCGCCCACGGGTGGCGGGAGGCGCGGATTCTGGGGGGCGCCGAGGTCACCTACACCGCCACCGACCGGTTCCATCTGCTGGACTCCGCACTGGAGTTGGCCGTCGGCACCGACGGGAGCAATGCGCTGCGGCTCGGCGGGGAGGCGGCCGGGGGGCCGGTGCTCGATGCGGTCACGGGGGCCGTGCTCGGGGTGCTCGGGACCGCGCTGGAGGCTGGGCGGGCGGCGGCCGGATTCGCGGTGCCGTTGCGCGGGGAGGGGCTCGAGGAGTTGCTGCTGCGGAATGCCGCGACCGTGCCGGCGTTCGGGCGCGACCTGAATCTGGCGGGCGTGCTGGAGCTGACGGCCACCTCGGTGGGGGCCGTCGACGTACGGCTCGATGTCGTGGAACGGGACTGTGTGGCTCGGGAGTTGGACCGCTTCGCGGGGCTCGTTCTCGGCGTGGTGGGGGATCCCGGCAGCGGCCGTACGACCGAGCTGGGCGCGCTCGCCGCCCGCCGCGCCAGGGGTGCCGAGCCCGCCCCCACCCTCTGGCTGCGCGGGGCCGATCTGCGCGCCGGGGACGTGTCGGTCGC
The DNA here is from genome assembly GCF_040654175.1 of Streptomyces sp. NPDC050738. Taxonomy (NCBI): domain Bacteria; kingdom Bacillati; phylum Actinomycetota; class Actinomycetes; order Kitasatosporales; family Streptomycetaceae; genus Streptomyces; species Streptomyces sp. NPDC050738. Next base: position 281,787 of record NZ_JBFAHN010000008.1, read on the forward strand.
CGACGCGGTGGCCCGGACCCTTCAGCAGGCCGGGCGGATCGTCGCCCCTGGCGGAGTGGATGCGGCCACGCCCGAGCAGGTCGCACGCCTTGCGGCGGATGCGGGCCAGCCGCTGCTCGTCCTTCTCGACGGCCCGGAGGAGATGGCGCCCGTGCTGGCGCACCAGCTCGCCGACTGGGCGTCCGGTACGGCGAGTTGGCTGCGGGCGCACGAGGTGCGGATGGTCGTCGCCTGCCGCCCCGAGCACTGGGAGCCGGCCTCGGCGCTCTACCCGGCGGGTGCGGTCGGCTGCGTACGCATCGGAGACCTGACGGCGGCCGAAGCGGATCGGGCGCGCGTACGGTACGCGATCCCCGACGGCGCCCTGACGGCCGCCGACGCCGCGCACCCCCTCGCCCTGCGGCTCCTCGCGGAGGTGCGCGACGCGCTCCCCGATGATGTCGGGGGCTGTCCGTCCCGGGAGGAGATCTTCGGAGCGCATCTGGACCTGATGTGCCTGCGGATCGCGGTCCGTATCGCCGCGGCGTGCAGGCCCGCGCTGCGCGGGAGCGCCGTGCGCAGGCTGGCGGCGCGGGTGTCGGGGCAGGTGCACGAGGCGGCGCGCCGGTGTCTGGGGCCGGGGCAGGGGGAGCTGGACCGTAGCGCCTTCGAGGAGCTCTTCCCCTGGCGTACGGGCTGGGCGTCGGCGGTCCTCACCGAGGGGCTGCTCACCCCGGCGGGCGCCGGATACCGCTTCGCCCACGAGGAGCTCGCCGACTGGCTCCAGGGCGAACACCTGGACGTGGCCGGGGCTTTGCGCGCGCTGGTGCACCGCTGGGGCGAGGGGGAGGGGGAGCCAGGGCCGACCGTACGGCTGCCCTCACGCCCCGGGGCCGGCGACGGGGTCCCGCCCGTTCCGGGCGCACGCCCCGCATCCCGTGCGCTGCCCGTGCCCCGGCACCGCATCGGACCCGTGATCCAGGCGCTGCTGCTGGTGGGGCGGGAGCGGGGCCCGGCCGAACTCGGCAGCAGGTTGGGCGAGTTGGTAGAGTCCCTCGACCGGCTGACGCCCGCCCCGCCGGGCCGCCGCGTGCCGCAGTCGCGCGCCGGAGGCGCGCCCGATGCGGGAGGCGCGCCCGACGCGGGAGCTCCGTCCGAGCCCTCCGGGGAGCTCCGGCTGCGGCTCGACGACGCCCGCTGGTGGGCCGCGCACCTGCTCGCCGAAGTGCTGCTGCGCGTGCCCGACGCGGAGGAGCTGCGCGGGGTGCTGCGCAGGCTCGCCGACCGGATCGCGCTGCGCTCCGTACGCGACGCAGTGCCCCGGCACCTCGGTGGATACGCGCTGTTCGGGCCGGCGTTCTGGGAACGGCTGGCCATCGGCGACGAGCTGCGGGCCGATCTGCTGCGGCGCCTCGTGCCCGCCGACGGGGCACCCGACGACGACCCGGGCCGCGACCGTTATCTCGACGCCGTCGGGCGGCGGCTGCTCGCGGCGCCGCGCACCGTACAAGTGCTGCTGTGCGGATGGTTCGCCGACGAGCGGCCGCTGCCCGCCCCGCCCGGCGCCGACGTACGGCCCACCGTCGCGCGCGCCGCGCAGGCCCTGCTCTACGCCCGCCGCCGGCTCGCCGTGGACGACCTCACCGAGGCGCTGGTGGCCGCCGCGCACCCCCGCGCCGACGAACTGCTCGCCGCGCTCGCCGAGGACGAGACCTCCGCGCTCTGCCGGGCCGTCGACCGCTGGGCCCACGACGACCGCCCCGCGCGGCGCGCGGCCGCAGCCGTCCACGGGCTGCTCGCCGCCCCGCACGTGACCACCGGCGCGGACCGCGAGCTGCTCCGGTACGCCGCCCTCGCCCTCCTCGGCCGCACCGCCGACACCACCGTGCACGGATCCGCGCTCGCCCTCCTCGTCAGCGACCCGGCGACCAGGTCCCGCTATCTGCCCCGCGCCCTGCTCCTGTTCTCCTCCGACCTGCTGCCCGCGTCCGCCGCCGCCGTCGCCCTCACCACCCACCCGGACCCGGTGCTCGCCGCCTTCCGGGCCCGGCTGAGGGAACCGGGCGCGGGCGCAGGCGAGGTGGTGCGGGCGCTCGCCGAGGTGGACACCCCCGCGCTGGCGCGCCGGGCCGCCGATCTCGTACGGGAGTACGTCGACCACCACCCGGAGGGCGCCGCCCACGCGGCCGCCTTCGTGGAGCGCCGCTTCGAGCACGGCCCCGCCGCCAGAACCGTCATCCACCCGCTGGTCACCGGCCTCCTGCGCGGGCAGCCGCCCAGGGTGCGGGCCGCCCTGGCGCCCGTCCTGGCCGCGCCGGGCACCCGTGTCTCGCGGGCGATGCGGGCCGAGCTCCTGGACGTACTCCTGGACCACGAGCGGTACGCGGGCTGCGATCCGACGGTCCTGGACGCGCTCCTGCGGGCCGCCGCGCACGGCTCCCCGCACCGCTCCGAGCCCCGGACCAGGGACCTCGTCCACCGCACCGGGCTGCTCCTGGTGCGTACGCCCGAAGGCGCCGCCTGCTTCGACCGGCGCCTGGTGGAGCTGGCCGGCGAGGTGCCCGGCTTCGCCGCGCAGATCGTCGACTGGCTGGCCGACGCCCCCGGCGAGTGGGCGGCCGTGATCGGGCCGAGCGCCCGCCGGACGGTCGAGTTGCTCGGCGGACCCATGCCGATGCGGGCCGGGGCGGCCGGGCATGGCAGTCTTAGACCTGCGTAAGAAGGCGTGATTTCACGTACACAGGTTCGGTTTCGAATTTTCGGGTTTCGGGTTTCGGGCGAGGAGCGGTCTCAGTGCAGCGCTGGCGTGGCTTGGAGGACATCCCCCAGGACTGGGGACGCAGCGTCGTCACCATCGGCTCCTACGACGGCGTGCACCGCGGGCACCAGCTGATCATCGGGCGTGCCGTGGAGCGCGCCCGTGAGCTGGGCATCCCCTCGGTCGTCGTCACCTTCGACCCGCACCCCAGCGAGGTCGTACGCCCCGGCACGCACCCCCCGCTGCTCGCCCCGCACCACCGGCGCGCGGAGCTGATGGAGGACCTGGGCGTCGACGCGCTGCTGATCCTCCCCTTCACGGCGGAGTTCTCGAAGCTGTCGCCCGCCGACTTCGTGGTGAAGGTCCTCGTCGACAAGCTGCACGCGCGGCTCGTCGTCGAAGGCCCCAACTTCCGCTTCGGACACAAGGCCGCGGGCAATGTCGCCTTCCTGGCCGAGACCGGCGAGACGTACGACTTCGGTGTCGAGGTCATCGACCTGTACGTGAGCGGCGACGCGGGCGGCGGCGAACCCTTCTCCTCGACCCTGACCCGGCGCCTCATCGCCGAGGGCGAGGTGACGGGCGCGGCCGAGATCCTGGGCCGCCCGCACCAGGTCGAGGGCGTGGTCGTGCACGGCGCGAAGCGCGGCCGCGAACTGGGCTATCCGACGGCCAACGTCGAGACGCTCCCGCACTCCGCGATCCCGGCCGACGGCGTGTACGCGGGCTGGCTGACGGCCGACGGCGAGCGGATGCCGGCGGCGGTCTCGGTGGGCACGAACCCGCAGTTCGACGGGGTCGCGCGCACGGTCGAGGCGTACGCCATCGACCGGTTGGGCCTGGACCTGTACGGGATGCACGTGGCGGTGGAGTTCCTCGCGTACGTGCGCGGCCAGGAGAAGTTCGACTCGATCGACTCGCTGCTGGTGGCCATCGCGGCGGACGTGAAGCGCTCGAAGGAACTGATCGAGGCGTACGAGGCGTAGTCCGGCGCCCTCCCGCACCGACGCACGTGGGCGGCTGACGGGTTCTTCAACTTGAGCCGGCCAGGAATCCCGGCCCTTGAGGGCTCGGGAGGAACAGCTTCTCCGGACTGCTTCGACGCCCGTGTCACAGAGGGACGGGTGGAGCGAGGATCAGGCCAGGACGTGGATCCGCTACGAGGCGCTGCTCCGCCGGGCCCTCGATGCGAGCGGGGCCCGACACCTCTGTCCGTACCACACCCCAACCTCCCCCGAACCACGACGAGTTCTCCTTTCATGGGGTACGGGAGTTCGCCAGGCCGCGGCGGGGTGGTGGCACTGATGCCACCATGGATTCGGGTGCCAGGCTCATGGCAGACCCCCGTCGAGGTGTCCTAGTGTCGGATCATGATGATTCCGCCCGTGCTGAGGCGCTCGGCGCTTCGGGTGCGGAGGGACACCGGCTTCCTGGCCGCCGGTGTCACGCCGCACCTGGGCCTGGTGCCCGTGTGGTCCTGGGGCGCGACGGCCGCCGCCGAGACGGGGAACTGGGCTTTGGTGCTCACCGTGTCGGTCGCCCTGATCCTGCTCGGTGTCCCGGTGCTGACGGCTGTTCAGCGGTACCGCCACCGGGCACTCCTCGGAGTGGACATCCCTCGGCCGACGCCTACGCCGGAGCGGTGGTCGTGGGCGGCAGTAGCCCGACTGCTTTCCTCGACGCGTATCTGGCGCCAGCTCGGATACCACCTTCTTCTGGGCCCGCTGATGGCCGCGTTGGAGCTGTCGGTGCTCGCGATGGCGGCCGCGGGCCTGGTGGGCGCCGTCACCTACGGCTGGGTGTGGGTGCTGCCGGCGGGGGTCCGCCAGGACTGGTTCGGTTACGTGACGCAGGCGCCGTGCTACACGGTGGCCGGCATCGCCCTCCTGTGTGCCGTGCCCTGGACGGCGGGGGCGGTGGCCCGGTCGGAGTCGCGATCCGCGTTGGCGCTGCTCGGGCCCAGCCGGGCCCAGCGGCTCCAGGAGCGGGTCGAGTACCTGGCCGGGAGTCGCACCGACCTGATCGAGGCAGTCGACGCCGAGCGCCACCGGATCGAGCGTGACCTGCACGACGGCACCCAGCAGCGACTGGTCTCCCTCGCGGTCAACCTGGGCCTGGCCATGGCCACGCGCCCCGACCTGCCGGGTGAGGCGGCCCGCGAGGTGATCGCGGAGGCACACCTCGAGGCGAAGGAGGCGATCGCCGAACTCAACGATCTGTTACGCGGGTTGCACCCAGCCGTCCTCGAAGACCGAGGGCTGGACGCGGCGTTGTCCGGGTTGGCCGCCCGGGCGCCATTGCCGGTGCGCCTGCGGGTCGATCTTGAGGGGCGGGTGGTGCGCGCTGTGGAGGCGGTCGCATACTTCGTGATCTCCGAGGCGCTGGCCAACGTGACCAAGCATGCTCGCGCGACACGTGCCGAGGTGACCGTCAGGAGGGTCGGGAAGGTGTTGCGGGTGAATGTCACCGACGACGGACTGGGTGGTGCCGACGCCTCCGCCGGTACGGGGCTGAGCGGGCTGGCCAAGCGGGTCGGCTCCGTCGACGGGACCTTCCGCGTCAGCAGCCCCGTCGGGGGGCCGACGACCATCGCGGCGGAGTTTCCGTGCGAGCAGTGATCGCCGAGGACTAGGTGCTGTTGCGGATCGGTCTGGTCAAGGTGCTGGAGACGGGTGGTTTCCAGGTCGCCGCGGAAGTGGGTGACGGGGAAGCGCTGCTGGCGGCAGTGGAGGAGCACCGGTGGTGCTCCGTCGGCGGTGGCCGCGGACGGCGGGGGTGCTGCTCTCGCAGTACGTGGAGGAGCGGTACGCGGCCGACCTGCTGGCGACCGACACCAGCGGCGTGGGCTACCTGCTCAAGCAACGCATCGCCGATGTGGGGGAGTTCGTGGAGGCGGTGCAGCGGGTCGCGGACGGGGGCACGGCGCTGGATCCGCGGGTCGTCGCCCAGCTGCTGCTGCAGCGACGGGACAACGACCCGCTGGACCGGCTGACCCCTCGTGAACGGGACGTACTGGGCCTCATGGCCGAGGGGCGCTCCAATGCCGGCATCGCCGAGGTGCTGGCGGTCGGCGAGAGTGCGGTGGCCAAGCACATCAACAACATCTTCGCCAAGCTCGACCTGCTGGTGATCGACACGGACCACCGCCGCGTGCTCGCCGTTCTGCGCTTCCTCGGAGCGTCCCAGGCCTGACCGGCCTCTGGCGTCGGCACGGGCGGACAGCCCGGTGCTTCTTCGGCATGCGCGCTTCGCGTCGGGGCTGTCCGGGACGGCCGATTCGATGAACTCCACCCCGCTGCTGAGTACGTCGCCGCCACCCGCGTGGACTGGCTGAGTGAGCGCGCGCCGGCCAACTTCCGGTGCGCGACCATCGGCTTCGTGTTCCAAGCCTTCCAGTTGATGGACGAGCTGACAGCGGTGGAGAACCCACGGCCCCTGCCCGTCCGGTGTCAGGCCCAGGCGGCCCGGGCACCGAGGTCGGGCGCTGCTAGGGCCTCTAGGTCCCGTACGCCGTGTCGAGGAGGCTGTTGACGAACCCGTCGAGGTCGTCGAGTCCGGCTGCCGTCTGCGCGGCGGGAGCCTGTGCGACCAGGTAGGGGAGTGAGGCATGCAGGGCCAGCGTGACCGCGGCGGCGCGCTGCGGGGTCACGGGCAGGCCGGCGCTGCGCTGGGCCTTCTCGAAGTAGGCGAAGTCGGCGGCCGAGAAGGCGTCGAGCGACTCTGCCAGCCACGCGGTCCGCGTCGCCTCGCGCTGCAGCTCCAGGAGGGCGAGCACCCGCGTGCGGCCGGGCCCCTGCGCGTGCTCCAGGAGCGTGCGCAGCAGCGCGGTCAGGCCTGTGCGGTCGGTGGGGATGGTTCTGGGGATCGCCGCGTACAGCTCGATAATGCGCTGCGTACCCGCCCACAACAGGGCGTCCCTGGTGGGGAAGTAGTTCTTCGTGGTGCCCAGGGGCACGTCCGCTGCGGCGTCCACGGCCCGGTGCGTCAGACCCCGGCTGCCGACCTGGGCCAGGACGTCGATGGCCGCGTCGCCCAGGCGATCCCGTCTTTCCTGATTCACGTATCCAAAGTACCCCATCCGTGGTACCACGGATGGGGTACTTTGGATTTCGGGTCGAACAGGAGTGATTTCGTTGGCAGTTGGATATCTGGTGACCGTGGTGCTGGCCACGCTGATCGTGGTGTTCTGCGTGACGTGCATCCACGGTCCGAAGCCGCTTTTCTACTTCAGTTACCGGCTCGGCCTGGTCTTCAACGAGGTGCCGCACCTCGCCCTCTACGGGCTCGTGCTGGCAACTGCCCTGGCCTTCGCGGAGGGTGACATCGCCACGACCGCCGACCGGGTGGTCGTCGGTCTGGCCGTGCTCCCGGCGGCCGGACTCGTGGTGGTCCTACGGCGCGGGATGCGGACGGCGTCCGTGGTCGTACCCGCCCTGGACGAGGCGCTCGGCGCGGGGGCGGGTACGCGCCGCCGGCCGCCGCTCGCGCGCATCCTGCTCAGGCCGGTCTTCCGCCGCCGCCGTGACGTCAGGCGGGTGCGCAACCTCGAATACGGGGATGCGGGCCGCCGCAATCTCCTCGACGTGTACCACCACCGCGCGCGGCCCGAGGGCGGTCCTGTACTGATCCACTTCCATGGAGGCCACTACGACCAGGGCCGCAAGGACACCCAGTCACTGCCGCTCCTCTACCGGCTCGCGAGCCAGGGCTGGGTCTGCATCAGCGCCAACTACCGTCTTCGGCCCGCCTTTTCGCACCCCGATCACCTGATCGACGCGAAGAAGGTGATCGCCTGGGCGCGCGAGCACGCCAAGGAGTACGGCGCCGACTCCGATGCGGCGGTGTTCGTGTCGGGGAGTTCCGCAGGCGGCCACATGGCGGCGCAGGCGGCCCTGACCCCCAACGACCCCGTCTACCAGCCCGGCTTCGAGGAGGCGGACACCTCCGTGGCGGGTGCCATCGCGCTGAACGGCTTTCTCGCCGAGTACTTCGACGGAGACCCGGCGACCAACCCGGTGAACCTGGTCAGGGCGGACGCACCCCCGTTCCTCATCGCGCACGGTGATCTGGACGAGCTGGTGGAGACGGCGAACCCCAAGGCCCTCGTCACCGCGCTGCGCGCGGTCTCCACTTCGCCTGTCGTGTACATCGAACTCCCGGGCGGACACCACGCCTTCGACCTCTTCCACTCCTTCCGCTTCGAGGCCCTCATCGACGGCATCGAGGATTTTGCGGCGTGGGTGACGGCAGGGGAGAGGAGGGTGAACTAGGGGTCTCCACGGTGGCGCTGGGTGGTGGGCTTCGGGTGGGTGGGGCGGTTGCGCGGCGTTTCGCGCCTTCGGCGCAAGGAGGCAGCTACGACGAACAGGTGGGGGGCTGGGGTTGGTGGGTGCGCTGCGCGCGGTGGCGGGTTTCGCGGATGTTGGTGTGAGTGATCTACGACGCTGCGCGTCGTAGGCCGAGCCCTTGGGGGCTCGTCCGGCTGGCTGCTGCCGCGATGGGGCGGGGGTTTCGTGGAGACCGCGCTGCTCCTGCGGACCGGTGGGACTGGGCGGTTCGGCTGCGGGGCACTTCGGCGGGGGGTGATCGTCACAGCATCCAAGGTGGAGCTCCGCTCCCCGCGCCGGGGGTGGAGGTCGCACGACTTGCGTGGGGCGGTGGCGCTCGGTTCGGCGTCAAGAGGCCGTCGCTGGGCGGGACTTCATGCCCCGCTGGTCGCTGTTTCGGGTGGGCGGAAGCGGTGGGAGTGCCCCTTAGGTGACCCACTTGAGCGTTCAACCATCTGGTCCCCGGGGTGCAGGGCTGTGACCTGCAACGATGCCTGTGTGTCTGGTGTTCGTCGGGCGTGGGGGTGGGTGTGTGTTCAGTTAGGGGCACGAATCGCTCCCCGGGAGTCCGGTCCGCCGTCCCGCACCCGCCGAGCAGACCCGCGCCACTCGTCCAGCGGGTGCCGTTCTGCCACGGGCTGACCGCACCGCAGGCCTGCCTTCTCCTTTATGCGGCCAGGACCCTCTGCCGACCGATAACCCGCCAAGTTTTTGCGGTGGAGGGGTGGTGTCAAGGGTGGAGCGCAGCGGAATCGGCGTAGCCGACGCGACGCAGTCGCGCCCTTTACTCCGCGCCGGAAACGCCACACTCCAGGTATCGGTCGGCAGGGGGGCCCACCTATCCGACCCCGACAAGAGCCACCTGGTAGGAGGTCAAGCCCCCCGTTCCCGCGCCACCGCGTCTCCGACCGGCGTGCGGAAGTACAGCACCGAGCGCCCCGCCCTGCGCCTCCCGACCAGTCCCGCGTCCAGCAGCACCTTCAGGTGGCGGCCCACCGAGCCCAGGCCCTGACCGGTGAGGGCCACCAGCTGGGTGGTGGACTGCGGGGTGGCGAGCAGGACGAGGACCGCCGCCCTGCCGGGGCCCAGAAGCCGGGAGAGGGCTCCGGGCAGGGGGGCGCGGTCCGGTTCGGACAGGGCGCCCGCGTACGGGTACACCACGGCGAAGCGGCGCTCCGTCTCGTCCCAGGCGACCCAGCCGGAATTGCCGGTCGTCGGTACGAAGAGCAGTTCCGCGCCCGCCACCTCGCGCGGAGGGTAGTCGTACCGGTTGATCTGCAGCCGCCCGTCGCCCAGCCACCGCATCCCCGGGCGCATGTCGTCCAGCGCCGCCGCCCATCCACCCGTGGTCAACTGCTGTGTGCGGGACAGGACATCGGCCTCCAGAAGGCGGCGGCGACGCGGCCAGTAGGGCAGGACCGTCTCCCTCCACACCCACTCCATGAGATCGGCGGCGCGGGCGGGCAGGTCGTCGCGTACGAGAGCCGGAGGCAGCCGGCCGTCCATCGAGACGCGCAGGCACTCCACCGCCGTCCGCGGCGGTGTCGCACGCACCTCGGCGACCTCGGTCTCGAAGGAAGGAGTGCCGGTCGACGGCGGCACGGGTGTGAAGAAGTCCGCCGTCCAGCGCGGGCGCAGTCCTGCCCGTACGAGCCGGGCCGTGACCGGATCGGCCGCGAGGAGCCGCTGGTAGTCGGGGCGGTGCGCCGCAAGCCAGGCCCGCGCACCCGGGTGTGCGGCATGCCCGTACTCCAGCGCGGTCAGACAGGCCACGGTCTCGGACAGCGCGGACAGCACGAACCGACTCCGGACCAGCGTGTCCGCGTCCAGCAGCCACAACCCCATGTTTCGCCTCCCCGCGAAACATTGTCCCCTCCGCGCCGGGGAGCCCAGGCTCCGACCCATGCGCAGTTACCAGGATCTGTTCCGCACACCGGAGTTCACCCCGCTCTTCGTCACCGTCTCCCTCACGGGTGCGGCGCAGACCGTCGGCGGCATCGCGCTGGGCGTGCTCGTGTACGAGCGCACCGGCTCGCCTCTGCTCTCCGCCCTGTCCATGTTCGGCGGCTCCTTCGCGCAGGTCGTCGGGGCGGCGGCGCTGCTCTCGGCGGCCGACCGGCTGCGGCCGCGCGCCGCCCTGGTCGCCCTCGCGCTCGTACTCGGCTGCGGATCCGCCCTCCTCGCCGTACCCGGAATGCCCCTCTGGGGCTCCTTCGCGGTGATCCTGCTGCTCGGGCTCGTCGGTTCCGTGGGCGGCGGGGTGAAGTACGGGCTGCTCGCCGAGATCGTGCCGAAGGAGGGCTACGTCCTCGGCCGGTCGGTGTTCAACATGTCGGGCGGGCTGATGCAGATCTGCGGCTTCGGGATGGGCGGGCTGCTGGTCGCCGCCACGTCACCGCGCTCAACTCTGCTGATCGCGGCGGGACTTGATGTGGCAGGGGCTCTCGTCGCGCGGTACGGACTGAGCCGCAGGCCCGCGCGCGCCACCGGCCGGCCCTCGGTCCGCGAGACCTGGCGGGTCAACAAGCTGCTCTTCGCGTCCGCGCCGAGGCGGGCCGTCCTGCTCGCGCTCTGGCTGCCCAACGGGCTGATCGTCGGCTGCGAGGCACTCTTCGTCCCGTACGCACCCGAGCGCGCGGGCCTGCTGCTGGCGGTCGCCGCCTTCGGGATGTTCGCGGGCGATGTGCTGGTCGGGCGGGTGGTCCCGGTGGTGTGGCGGGCCCGGCTCGCGACCCCGCTGCGGCTGCTGCTCGCGGTCCCGTACCTGCTCTTCGCGCTGCGGCCGGGGCTGCCCGTCGCGCTGGCCGCCATCGCCGTGGCCTCGGTGGGGTACGCGGCGAGCCTGGTCCTGATGGAGCAGCTGGTGGAGCTCACGCCCGGCGACGTACAGGGACAGGCGCTCGGGCTGCACACCTCGGGGATGCTCACGATGCAGGGCGTGGGGGCGGCGCTGGCGGGCGGCGTCGCCCAGTACATGTCCGCAGGCAGCGCGATGGCGGTGATGGCGGGGGCGTCGGTGCTGGTCTCGGTGGTGCAGACGCCGGGGCTGCGGAGGGCGCCGGGGGCGGTGGTCAACGTGCCTGCGTCTTAAGTGAGTTGTCCCTGTGCACGGGGGTGCGGAGAATGCGGGACATGCCTGAACTGAGCACCCCCGCGATAGCCGCCGGTTCTCTCTCCGGGAGCGAGCAGCCAGTTCTGCCGGTCGGGGGAGGCGCGGTTCTGCGGCCATGGCTGCCCGGTGACGCCGGGGCCGTCATGGCGGCGTACCAGGATCCGGCGATCCAGCGCTGGCATGTGCGCAGGGCGGACTCCCTGGCCGAGGCGGGGGAGTGGATCGCGGGCTGGCGGGCGGCCTGGGGGACGGAGCGGAACGCGCACTGGGCGATCGCCGATACCGATACCTATGCCGTGCTGGGGAAGATGTCGCTGCGGGAGTTGAACTTTGCCGACGGCGTGGCCTTTCTCTCCTACTGGGTGGCGCCCGCTGCGCGCGGCGGCGGGGTCTGCCCGCGCGCGGTCGGAGCGCTGAGCGATTGGGCGCTGGGTGAAGTGGGCTTCCAGCGGCTCGAATTGGAGCACTCGACCGCCAACCAGGCCTCCTGCCGTGTCGCGGTCAAGTCGGGCTTCGAGGCGGAAGGCGTACGGCGCGGGGCCGCGCTGCACGCCGACGGCTGGCACGACATGCACCTCCACGCCCGGGTCCGCGGCACTCGGGGTCAGTCCTGAGGTACGGATCGCCGCGCGGCGGCCCAGTGGCACGTGACCTGCTGGTCCGGGGCCCCGCCGCTCAGGACGGGCAGGTCCTCCGTACGGCAGCGGTCCGCGACTCCGGCGGCCTGCGCCTCGCCGCTCGCCAGGATCTGGCAGCGAGCGTGGAATCGGCAGCCGCCGGGGATGCGGGTGGGGTCCGGGGGCTCGCCGGAGAGGACCACCGGTTCGCCGTCCGCCTCGGGGAGCACGGAGAGGAGGGCCTGGGTGTAGGGGTGTTGGGGGTGGGTGAGGACCTCTTCGACCGGGCCCGACTCGACGATGCGGCCCAGGTACATGACGGCCACGCGGTCCGCGATGTTCCAGGCGAGCCCGAGGTCGTGGGTCACGACCAGGGCGGAGAGGCCGAGTTCGTCGCGGAGGGTGAGGAGGAGGGCGAGGATCTCACCGCGTACGGAGGCGTCGAGGGAGGCCACGGGTTCGTCGGCGACGATCAGTTCGGGGTCGAGGACGAGTGCGCCTGCGATGACGACGCGCTGGCGCTGGCCGCCGGAGAGCTCGTGGGGGTAGCGGAGGAAGAAGCGCTCGGGGGGCCGGAGGCCCGCGCGGGAGAGGGCTTGGGAGACCGCCTCGCGTTCGTCGCCCTCGTGGCCGTGGATGCGGAGGCCTTCGGCGACCGCCTCGTACACGGTGTGGCGGGGGTTGAGGGAGCCGCTCGGGTCCTGGAGGACGAGCTGGACGCGTTTGCGGTACGCCTTGAGTGCGCGGGAGGTGTGGGTGAGCGGCTCGCCGGCGAAGGTGACCTTGCCGGCGGTGGGCTCGACGAGGCCGAGGAGCGCGCGGGCGAGGGACGTCTTGCCGCAGCCGGACTCGCCGACGAGCGCGACGATCTCGCCGGGGGCGATGTCGAGGTCGACGCCGTCGACGGCTCGGGCCGAGGGGGCGCCTCGGCGGCCGGGGAAGGTGACGCGGAGGGCGTCGGCGGAGAGCAGGGGGGTGGTCGTCATGGGGGCTCCTGGGGTGGGTGGTCGGCGGTGACGGTGTGGGTGGGTGGGTGGGGTCGGGCGGAGGATTTCCCCAGTCCCGCCCCTTCCCGAAACCGGGGCTGCCGCCCCGGGCCCCGCTTGTGCGGGGGCTTCGCCCCCTGCGCCCCCGGCAAGCGACCTTCGGCCGCTCGTCCTCAATCGCCGGACGGGCTTGATTTTGCTGACCCCGCTCCGGCGATTCGGGAAGGGGCGGGTAGGGGAACAGGCTCCGCCCCCACCCGTACGCACGCCGCGCGCCGCCCCGCACCAGCCACCCTCAGCACCTGGTCCTCCTCCGCACAGACCGCCTCCGCCACCGGGCATCGCGGATGGAACGTACAACCGGTCGGCAGCGCAGCCGGATCCGGAGGATCCCCCGGCAGCCCCCGCGGCGCCCGCCGCGACGCCGCGTCCCCGATCCGGGGGAACGCCGACGACAGGGCGGCCGCATACGGATGCGACGCCGCCGCGAACACCTCCGCCGCCGGACCCTCCTCCACCACCCGGCCCGCGTACATCACCGCAAGCCGGTCGCACGTGTCAGAAAGCACCGCCAGGTCATGGCTGATCATCAGCAGGCTGATGGACTTCTCCGCCACCAACTCCTCGATCAGGCGCAGGATCTGGGCCTGGATCATCACATCCAGCGCCGTCGTCGGCTCGTCCGCGACGATCAGCTGCGGGTCGCACGCCAGCGCCATCGCGATCATGACGCGCTGCCGTTGCCCGCCCGACAGCTCGTGCGGATACGCGTCGGCCCGCGCCGCAGGCAGCCCCACCTGTTCCAGGAGCTCACCCACCCGCCGCCGTGCCGCACCCGGCGTCGCCTGCCCGTGTACGAGCAGCGGCTCGGCGATCTGGTCGCCGATGCGGTGCACCGCGTTGAGCGAGTGCATCGCGCCCTGGAAGACGATCGAAGCCCCCGCCCACCGCACCGACCGCAGCCGCCCCCATTTCATGGTGAGGACGTCCTCGCCGTCGAGCAGGATCTCGCCCGACAGCCGCGCGGACGCGGGGAGAAGTCGCAGCAGGGCCAGCGCCAGTGTCGACTTCCCGCAGCCCGACTCGCCCGCGATGCCCAGTTTCTGGCCCGCGGCCACCGTCAGGTCCACGCCTCGTACGGCAGGCACCGCGCCTGCGCCCGAGCCGTACGTCACCTCAAGGTTCTTGATCTCCAGAGTGCTCAACGCCCCGCCCCCAGCTTCGGGTTGAGTACGGACTCGATCGCCCGTCCGCACAGGGTGAAGGAGAGCGCGACCAGGGCGATCGCGATCCCGGGCGGCGCCAGGTACCACCAGTGTCCCGACGAGACCGCGCCCGCTTCCCGCGCGTCCTGGAGCATGCCGCCCCAGGAGATGAGGGTCGGGTCGCCGAGGCCGAGGAAGGCGAGCGTCGCCTCCGTCAGGATCGCGTTGGAGATGCCGAGCGTGGTCTGGGCGAGGACCAGCGGCATGACGTTCGGCAGGACGTGCCGTGACATGACGTGGCCGTGGCCGCCGCCGAGTGCTTTCGCGCGCTCGATGTACGGACGTGACTCGACGGCCAGCGTCTGGGCCCGCACCAGGCGGGCGGTCGTCGGCCAGCTCGTCACGCCGATCGCCAGGATCACCGTCCAGATCGAGTGGTCGAGGACGGTGGCCAGCACGATCGCGAGCACCAGGGTCGGCATCACCAGGAACCAGTCGGTGATCCGCATCAGCACGGTCGCGAACCAGCCGCCGAAGTGCCCGGCGATGATCCCGACCAGCGTGCCGATGGCCACGGACAGGAAGGCGGCCAGCAGGCCGACCATCAGAGAGATCCGGGCGCCCCAGATGAGCAGCCCGAACAGGGACCGGCCGAACTGGTCGGTGCCCAGAAGGAATTCATCGCTCGGGGCCTCCAGGGCGGAGCCCGGTGCGGTCGTGACGCTCTGGACGTCGCTGCCCACGAGCAGCGGCGCGAGGAGTGCCACCAGCGCGATCAGGGCAAGGCCGGCCAGGCCGAGGAGGCCGGCCCTGTGCGAGCGGTACGTCGCCCAGAAGCGGGACACCGAGGCACGGCGGCGGGTCCACGTCAGGGAACGAGCGGACTGCGGGGACTGCTGTGCGGTCGTCATCGGCCCACCCTCGGGTCGAGCAGCGGATAGAGCAGATCGGCGATGAGGTTCATCAGGATCATCGCCCCTGCGAAGACCACGAACAGGCCCTGGACGAGCGGGAGATCGGGCACGCTCAGCGCCTGGTAGAAGAGCCCGCCGAGCCCCGGCCAGGAGAAGACCGTCTCGACGAGGATCGAACCGGCCGCCACATGGCCGAGGTTGATGAAGACCATCGTGACGGTCGGCAGGAGTGCGTTGGGGACGGCATGGCGGCGCCGTACGAGATCGTCCCGCAGCCCCTTCGCCCGTGCCGTCGTCAGATAGTCGTTGCCCATCTCGTCCAGGAGGGAAGAGCGCATGACGAGGAGCGTCTGGGCATAACCGACCGCCACCAGCGTCACCACCGGCAGGACCATGTGGTGGGCCACGTCGAGTACGTACGCGAAACCGGTCGTGTCGCCCGACTCCATGCCGCCGGTCGGGAACATGCCGGGGATGGGGCCGATGCCCACCGAGAAGACGATGATGAGCAGCAGGCCCAGCCAGAAGGACGGCACCGACCAGAGGGTCAGCGCGACGCCCGTGGAGATCTTGTCGCCGAGACCGCCGTGGTTCCACGCCGAGCGCGTCCCCAGCCAGAGGCCGAGCGTCGAGTAGAGCAGCACGGCGACGCCCGTCAGGAGGAGTGTCGCGGGGAACTTCTGGGCGATCAGGTCGCCGACCGGCGCGTGGAACTGGTACGAGGTGCCCAGGTCGCCGGTGAGCGCCTTGCTGCAGTACTCGGTGAACTGCTGCCAGGTCGGGAGGTCGAGCCCCAACTGCTTGCGCAGCTGCAGCATTTGTTCGTGCGAGACCGGGCGGCCGTGCGTCATCGTGCGGATCGGGTCGCCGGGGACGATCCGGAACAGGAAGAAGCTGGTGACCAGTACGGCGAGCAGCGAGACGGCGGCGCCGCCGAGCTTTCCGGCGACGTAGAGGAGATAGGCGGTGGCGTTACGGGTGCGGGGGCCGGACGGCCCGGTCCTGATCTGGACCGGGCCGTCGGCCGCACCCTCCGCCAGCGGTGTGGTGGAGGCAGTGCTCATCAGTTACTCACGGTCTCCCGCGGTGGAACGGCGGCGCAGGGCGAAGAAGCCCCCGAGCCCGCCGAGGACGACGACCGCGGCGACGATGCCGACGACGACACCCGTGGACGAACCGGAGTCGGACTTGGCGGAGGACCCGGCCGGGACGGCCGACCACCAGGACCAGTAGCCGTCCTGGCCCCAGATGTTGCCCGCGGCCAGCGGCATGGTGTCGATGGACTTGATCTGGTCGGTGCGGTAGGCCTCGACGGCGTTCGGGTAGGCCATGACGTTCATGTACCCGGTGTCGTAGAGGCGTGACTCGGCCTGCTTGACCAGGTCGGCGCGCTTGGCCGTGTCGTACTCGACGGCCTGCTTGGAGTAGAGCTCGTCGAACTGCTTGTCGCAGATGTAGTTGTCGGTGGCGCCGGTGTCCTTGGACGTCGCGGGCAGGGCGGCGCAGGTGTGGATCGACAGGACGTAGTCCGGGTCGGGGTTGACCGAGTAGCCGTCGAAGGCCAGGTCGTAGTCGCCGGCGACCCACGGGTCGGAGACGTTGTCCAGGCAGTCGACCTTGAGGCCGATGCCGAGCTTGGACCACCACTCCTGCATGTACTTGCCGATGGCCTTGTCGTTCGGGTCGGTGGCGTGGCAGAGGATGCGGAAGTTCAGCGGCTTGCCGTCCTTGCCGATGCGCTTGCCGTCACCGTTCTTCTTGTAGCCCGCGTCATCGAGGAGCTGGGCCGCCTTCGCCGGGTCGTAGGCGATCTTCTGGCTCGCGTCCGGCTTCCAGTGGTAGTCGGTGAAGCGCGGCGGGATGTAGCCCTCGCCCTGGACGGCGTGCCCCTGGAAGACCTTGTCGATGATGGTCTTGGTGTCCGTGGCGGCGAACAGGGCCTGGCGGACCTTGGGGTCGAGCAGCGCCGGGTTGCCGTTGCCGATCTTGGTACCGTCCTTGGCCTTGGCGCCCGGGTTGGTGGCGAGTGCGTAGAAGCGCCGGCCCGGTGCGTCGTTGACCTTGATGTTGGGCGCCGACTTCAGGGCGGCGGCCTGGGCGGGGGTGAGGCCCTGGACGAAGGAGACCTCGCCCTTCTGGAGGGCCGCGACCGCCGCGTCGTTGTCCTTGTAGTACTTCAGGTCGAGCTCGTCGAACTTCGGCGCACCGCGCCAGAAGGTCTTGTTGGGCTTGAACTTGAGGTACTGGTCGACCTTGTAGTCGGTCAGGATGAACGGTCCGTTGCCGACGACCGGGAACTTCTGGTCGTTGTTGAACTTCGAGAAGTCCTTGACCGACTCCCAGACGTGCTTGGGGACGATCGGCACGTCGAGCGCCGTCATCGTCGCCTGCGGGTTCTTCAGCTCGACGACGAGGGTCTCGGGGTCGGGCGCCGTGACCTTCTTGAAGTTGGACGTGAAGCTGCCGTTGGCGGTGGCCGCGCCCGGGTCGGACATCATCTTGTTGAACGTCCAGGCGGCGTCGTCGGCGGTGGCCTGTTGGCCGTCCGACCACTTGGAGTTCTTACGGATCGTGTACGTCCAGGTCAGCTTGTCCGCCGAGGACTTCCAGGCGGTGGCCAGACCCGGGACCGTATGCCCGTCCTTGACGTCGTAATTGGTCAAGTAGTCGTACATCAGCCGGAGCGCGGTGGTGGACGTCAGCCGCGTGGCCAGGAACGGGCTCAGCGAGTCGACGCTCTGTGCGACCGCGACGGTGAGGACCTTCTTCCCGCCGTCCTCCGCTGCCGCGGCGTGCGCCTGCTGGGGCGCCGGATTCAGCGGGGTCGCGGCGGCTGCCGCGAGCGCGAACGCACTGGCTCCGGTGGCCAGAAGCAGCCGGAATCGTGGGCGGCTCCGGGGCTGCTGAGTGATGCCGGGCGTAATTCTTCTGTCCATGGGGCGGTGACCTCGCGTCAGGTGAATCATGGGGCGTCCAGCTGGTGAAGCGAAGGTTTATCAGCGGTGGTCTAGACGTGTCAACGGGTGTCCATACCCTGCCTGGGCTGCGGAAATGTCATACGGGAGAGTGAAGTTGGAGCAGTGTGGTCTTCCAGTGGTCTACACCAATATTGCTTAGCAGTTGAGGAAGTGACGCCGGTCGGCAGGGGGTTGAGCGCTACAGTCCTCACAGTGCGTCAAGGCAAGCGAAACGGAGTGAGCGCGGTGGCGACCGAGCAGGAGAAGACCGAGCTGTACGCCATGGACATCAGCGGTGCCGAGTGGGTCAGCGCACCCGGTGGTCCGGAGGACGAAAAGGTCGAGATCGCCTATCTGGAGGGCGGAGCGGTCGCGATGCGCAGCTCGGCGGACCCGGAGACGGTGCTGCGGTTCACGGAGGGCGAGTGGACGGCCTTCGTACTGGGCGCGCGCGACGGGGAGTTCGACCTCACGTAGGCGCCTCACGCAGGCGTACGCATCGATACGTGACAGGGGCCCGACGCCGGTGCGGCGTCGGGCCCTCTTGTATGCCTGTCGGCGTCCTACCAGGCGTCGGGATTCAGTGCGACTGTGAGGAATTGTCCCTCTTCGGTGACGACCAGGTCCGTATGCTCGATCCTGGCGGTGAGATCCGTGACGTCCGCCTCGTCGAGGAGAAAGATGAAGTGCTCCGCGATCGCCGGGCGATCGAGCGGGTCGCCGTCCAGATCGACATCGGAATTGGCGCGATCGGCCGCCTGGCAGAGAACCGACACGAACAGTCGCAGATGTTCCGCGGTGGCGAGCATGTCGGCGTCATGGATCACTCCCGCCATGCCGACGCCGCCCGTGACGGCCGCGCAGAGGTCATCGAGGCAATCGACCAGGGCATCCCAGTTCTGTCCGAAATACCCGGGGAATTCGAGCTTCTCGGCGAAGACCCGGAAGAGTTCCCGCTCGGTGAGAAGATCGCGTGCCTGGAAATGGTGCACCTGACCGCCTGCGGCCTGCAGGGCGTCCAGTTGTTCGCGGAACTCCTTCGCGTCCGACGGACCAAAAATGACCCAAGGTCCTCGTGTGCTGTTCGCATCGAAAGAAACCATGGTCGATCACCCCGTGAATTCGCCTACGTAATAGAAGGTGCCATAGTGGTCGGGAGTGTAATACGCGGGTCCCGGGCCGCCGTCCTTCGGCGTCAACAGGCGTTCCGGTCCTCTGATTTCCTTGCCGCAGCCTCCGACGGTGCAGACGGGGAGGTCTGATTTGGCGTTCACATCCCACTCCTTGTACTTCCCGCCCGGAAGCTGGTCCAGGTTGTTTCCCCAGTTCTGGTTTCCGTTGTAGCCGGGGACTTTCCCTATCCCGTCGGTGCGGCCGTTCACCCTGTCGAGCATATCCGCCGCGTGTTGCGGGGCGGGGCCCTGGACAATCCCCGGGCCGCCGGGGCTTCCCGTGTCGCCGCCGTGCAGATGGCATGCGGCCAGACCGAAGGGGTCGCTCCAGGTGTGCGGGTTGTGCACGTAGACGGCGGGGTTGGGTCCCGGGGCGAGACCCAGGGGGTCGGCGGTGAGGTAGCGGGCGGTTTCGGGGTCGTAGGTGCGGAAGTAGTTGTGGTGCAGCTGGGTTTCGGAGTCGAAGTACTGGCCGGGGAAACGCAGGGGGGTGTGCGTGGTGGCGTCCCGGTTCCAGACCGTGCTGCCCCAGAGGGTGTTGCGGGTGCGGGCGGCGATGGCGCCGGTCTCGTCGAGAAGCTCGGTGGGGGTCCCGACGAGGTCGGTGACGATGGTGAAGAAGCGCTCGTCGATCTCCTCCTGCGGGGCATGGGCCGCGGTGAGCCGTTCACGCTGCGTCAGCGGACTCAGCCCCTGGTGGTCCCAGGTGATGGACAGCCGGGTGTCGGGGCCGTGCGTGGTCTGTTCGCAGAGGGTGGTGCCGTCCCAGGTGAAGTCGGTCTGTTCCAGGACGGTGTGGCCGTCGTCGGCCAGACGCTGCTTGGCCATCCTGCGGCCGAGCGGGTCGTAGAGGTAGCGCCAGAGTGCGGAGCCGGGCGTGGTGCAGGTGGTGAGGCGGTCCTCGGTGTCCCAGGTGTAGTGCCAGGTGTCGGGTCTGCGGGACAGCCGGGTCTTCTGGCGCAGGGTGGTGCGGCCGGCATCGTCGTGTTCGTAGCGGACGGTTCCGGCGCGGGTGATGCGGGTGCCGGTGTACGTGCGGTCGCCGCGGGCCTCGGCGGCGGGTGTGTTGTCGGGCCAGTCGGCGTGCGTCTGGTTGCCTGCGGTGTCGTAGGCGTAGGTCTCGCTCCAGTTGAGGGCGCTGACGCTGGTGACACGGCCCGCCTGGTCGAGGGTGAAGCGGCGGGGGCCGTTGAGGCGGTCGTCGATGGCGGTCGGATTGCCGTCGGCCCGGTAGGTGTAGGCGCGGTGCTGGAGGGTCTCCGTGCGGGCGTTGGTGGTGTGGTGGGCGGTCAGACGGCCCAGGGGGTCCCACGTGCTGGTGAAGGTGAGGGTGTCGCCGAGGGTACGGGTGAGTTCCTGGCCGAGGCCGTCGTGGGTGAAGGCGAGGGTGCGGCCGGATGTGGTGAGGGTGGTGCGGTTGCCTGCGGCGTCGTAGCTCCACCGGCTGAGGGCTCCGGTGGGGGTGGTGCGTGAGGTGCGGCGGCCGAGCGCGTCGTAGGTGTAGGCGATCGTACGGCCGTTGACGGACTCCGCGGTGACCCGGCCCAACGCGTTGTGGACGTAGTGGAGTTGAGCGTCGACACCGGTGATGGTGTCCGGGCGGCCCGCGAGGTCGTACGTGTAGTGGGTGAGGTTGCCTGCCGCGTTCTTGGTGGTGATGTTCCCCAGCGCGTCGTGGGTGAGGGAGATGGTCTCGCCCAGGGGTGTGGTGCGCGTGGCGAGGCGGCCTGCCGCGTCGTGGGTGTAGTCCTGGGTTCGGGCGTCGAAGTCCGTTTCGGATATCAGGCGGCCCGCCGGGCTGTAGACGTAACTCCAGGTCAGGTTCTGTGGGTTGGTGACCTGGGTGAGGCGCAGCTCGGTGTCATGTTCGAAGGTGTAGCGGGCGCCGTCCGGGTCGGTGCGGGCGGCCGGCAGGTCGAAGTGCGTGTACTCGTACGTGGTGACCTGCCCGAGCGGGTCCGTGTGGTGGGTGCAGTTGCCTTCGCCGTCGTAGGCCCAGGTTTCGGTGGTGCCGTCCGGGGCGGTGCGCGAAGTGAGTCTGCCCTCGACGCTCCAGGTCAGCGTCGAGGTGTGACCGAGCGCGTCGGTGACGGCCCTGGTCCGGCCGAAGGCGTCGCGCGCGGAGAAGGAGGTCGCGCCGAGCGGGTCGGTGAGGGTCAGTGGCAGACCCGCCCGGTCGGTGGTCAGGGCGGTCGTCGCGCCCAGGGCGTCGGTGATCGAGGCCAGATGGCCCGAGGAGGAGTACGCGTAGGTGGTCCGCGCGCCGGTCGGATCGGTGAGGGAGGTGGGGTTGCCGCGCTCGTCGTACGTGTGGTGCCAGACCGAACCGTCCGCTTCCGCGACGATGATGCGGTGGCCGAGGTCGTTGTGGGCGGCGCTGGTGTAGTGGCCGTCCGGGCGGACCACCAGCGTCAGGTGGCCTGCTCCGTCGTAGGCGAACTGCGTGGTGTGGCCGAGCGGGTCGGTGACCGACTCGACCGCGCCGGAGTCGTTGTAGGTGGTGCGGGTCATCGCGCCGGCCGGGTCGATCTCGGCGGCGACCTGGCACGCGGCATTGATCAGATAACGGCTGGTGTGCCCCAGCGAGTTGGTGATCGCGGTGGTGGTCAGACCGGTGTCGGGGTCGCGGTCGCTGTAGGTGAAGGTGTTGGCCAGGTGGCCTTCGGGGCCGCCCTGGCTGATGCAGCGGTCCCGCTCGTCGTAGACGTAGCCGAAGGACGAGTCGTTCGTGTCGGTCCAGGACGTGACACGGCCGAGCGCGTCGGTCCCGTAACGGGTGGGCGTGCCCGAGGAGTTGGTGACCGAGGCCAGGTGGCCCGCCTCGTCGTAGCCGAAGCGCACGATCTCCGCGTCTTCACCGTTCTCCGCCGCACCCGCGAGGTGCAGGGCCGTGATCCGGCCGTCCTCGGTGGTGAGCTTCAGGCGGTAGCCGCCGCTGTGGGTGATGGTGCTCGGGGCGCCCTCGGCGTCGTACGAGAAGGTGATCCACTGGCCCGTGCGGTCGGATATTTGCGCGAGGAGTGCGATGCCGTTCCGGCCGTCCGCGGGCGCGTCGAAGTGCAGGACGCGGCCCGACGCGGGGTCGGTGAGTGTGTACTCGCCGTGCTCGTCGATCTCCAGGGGGCGGCGGGCTCCCTTCGCGGGCAGCGTTGGCTCGTCCGGCGCGGGGTGCGGGTAGCACAGCAGGGCGCCGTCGGGTGCGACGTGGATGACTCCCTCCGCGTCGATCTCCAGGCGCTGATCGGCGGTCGAGGTCCACGTCGGGCCGAACCAGCGGCCCGCACGGTAGGAGGACTCGAAGAATCGCTCGAAAGCGAGGGGGAGCAGTGCGGGCAGCACGACGTCCGTCTGGGGCAGCACCATGCGTCCCGTGGCCACGTCCACCGGGTCCGTCTTGCACGTACGGTCGGACGGCTCGCGGCTCTGGGACGTGATGTCGTCGTCGAGGTTTTCGCGTGCCGTGCCCTTGGAGTCGGTCTTCGTGCCCGAGTGGCCTTCTTTGCCCGCGTGCGGGCCGTGCGGGACGTCCTTCTCGCCGCTCTTGAGGATCTTGTCGAGTTCGCGGGCGTGCTTGGTGTCGGTCTCCGCGGTGTCCTTGGCGACCTTCTTCAGCTTGTGGCCCGCCGAGTGATAGAGGTCCTTGACGGCCTTTCCGGCGTCCTCTCCCAGCGTCTTGCCCAGCTTGGTCGCACCGTGCTCCAGCGCCTTGACGATCGGGTTGCTCATTCGAAGCTCACCCCCGAGATGTTCGTACGGAACATCTCCGCGTGGCCCGCCACCTTCTCGGCGTGCCCATGCATCAACTCGGCCCGCTGCGTGAGCACTTCGTGGTGGATCTCGAAGCCGGTACCGGCCGGAGGGCCGTCCGCGGACACCCCGAGCGCCGACTCCGCCGCCTGGAACATCAGGCCGCCGACCGCCCGGCTCACCACCTCCACCAGCGGGTCGATGGCGGCCTCGATCACCTGCCCGATGATGTACTGCTCCAACTGCTCGACC
This sequence comes from Streptomyces sp. NPDC050738, assembly GCF_040654175.1. NCBI lineage: Bacteria > Bacillati > Actinomycetota > Actinomycetes > Kitasatosporales > Streptomycetaceae > Streptomyces > Streptomyces sp. NPDC050738. The sequence goes on from NZ_JBFAHN010000008.1 coordinate 304,813, forward strand.
AGGTAGTCCACGAGCTCCTCCGCGGCCTTGATGATCAGCGCCACGGCCGCCTCGGCCAGTCCCAGTGTCGCCACCGCCGCCGCCTGGTCCGCCACGAACGTCGCGGCCAGAATGACCAGTTCGGCGATCACCTCGACCTTCATCGCCACGATGACGTCGGCGCCGATGTCCAGCGCGTCGGCCACCACATGGCAGGCCTGGATCATCTCGGTCATATGGCCGTCGGAGAGCTGCGCCCACTTGGCCAGGAGCGCCTCGTAGGACGCCCCCTGGTACACATCCGCCAGCTGCTTCACCGTCGCCGTGGAGTCCTGGTGCGTCTCCTCCAGCTTGGTGCCGAACTCCCGCACGTGCGTGGCGAATTCACGCACCTTGTCCTCGTTGACGGTCGGCCAGTTCACGCCGATGTGCTGGAGGAACCACACCACTTGACTCGGCAGTTCGATCGCCACAGCAATCCCCCGTGATAGCCCTCGCATCAGCGTGGCAGGGGAGGGTCAAGGCGGATTCAAGGACGGTTCAACGGCGGGCTCGGAATCGGTCATGTGCATTCCAAGTCCGGGCACACCGAAGGGGCCGGCACCGTGGTGCCGGCCCCTTCGAGGGTTCTGCTTTCTGCCGTGGCCTACTGCGTCCAGCCCGACGGCGGGCCTGCGGGCGGCTGTTGCTGCTGCCAGCCCTGACCCGGCTGGGGCTGCTGCTGAGGCTGCTGCGGGGGCTGGCCCTGCTGCGGGGGCGGTGCTCCCCAGCCCTGGCCCTGCTGCGGCTGGGCGTAGGGCTGCTGCCCCGGCTGGCCCTGCGGGGGCTGCTGCTGAGGTGCGTAACCCTGCTGCTGTTGCTGCTGGCCACCCCAGCCCTGGCCCTGCTGGACGCGGCTGATGTCCTCGGCCACGAGTGCCGAGAGGTTGAAGTACGCCTCGCGTGTCTTGGGACGCATCATGTTGAGGTCGACCTCGGCGCCGGCCGCGAGGTGTTCGTCGAAGGGGACCACGACGACCGCGCGGCAGCGGGTCTCGAAGTGGGCGACGATGTCGTCCACCTTGATCATCTTGCCGGTCTCGCGGACACCCGAGATGACCGTGATCGAGCGCTGGACGAGGTCCGCGAAGCCATGCGCGGACAGCCAGTCGAGAGTCGTCGAGGCCGAGCTCGCACCGTCGACCGACGGGGTCGAGATGATGATCAACTGGTCGGCGAGGTCGAGGACTCCGCGCATCGCGCTGTAGAGGAGACCGGTGCCCGAGTCGGTGAGGATGATCGGGTACTGGCGGCCGAGGACCTCCAGCGCGCTGCGGTAGTCCGCGTCGTTGAAGGTGGTGGAGACCGCCGGGTCCACGTCGTTGGCGATGATCTCCAGACCGGAGGGCGCCTGCGAGGTGAAGCGGCGGATGTCCATGTAGCTGTTGAGCTGCGGGATCGCCTGGACCAGATCACGGATGGTGGCACCGGTCTCGCGGCGTACGCGGCGGCCGAGCGTACCGGCGTCCGGGTTCGCGTCGATCGCCAGGATTTTGTCCTGGCGCTCGGAGGCGAGGGTCGCGCCGAGGGAGATGGTGGTGGTCGTCTTGCCCACGCCGCCCTTGAGGCTGATCACCGCGATCCGGTAGCAGGACATCACCGGGGTGCGGATGAGCTGCAGCTTGCGCTGGCGCTCCTCCTCTTCCTTCTTCGCGCCGAGCTTGAAGCGGGAAGGGCCGGAGTTGTTCTTGCGGGTCTTGGGCTGGTTGCGCAGGAGGCGGTCGGAGGAGAGCTCGACCGCCGCGTTGTAGCCGAGGGGCGCGCCGGCCGGCATGCCCGTGGCCTGCTGGCCGGGGCCGCCGGGCTGGGGGCCCGTGGGCGCGGACCAGCCCTGCTGGGGCTGGGGGGCCTGGGGCTGCTGGGGCTGGACGGGCTGCGGCGGCTGTTGCTGCTGCGGGGGTGCGGGCTGCTGCTGCACCGGAGGCTGTTGCTGCTGCGGTACGGGCTGCTGCTGCATCGGGGGCTGAGCCTGCGGCGGCATCGGCTGCTGCGGGTAGCCGTATCCGGGCTGGGGCTGCTGCGGGTAGCCGTAACCCGGCTGCTGCTGCTGCTGTTGCTGCTGGGGCTGTTGCGGCGGCTGCGCCTGGGGCTGCACCGGCTGCACCGGCTGCTGCAGGGGCTGCTGCGGGTAGCCGTACCCGGGCTCGGGCTGCTGGGGGAGCGGCTGGCCCTGCTGGGGGTAGCCGTACCCACCCTGCGGGGGCTGCTGCTGGGCCTGCGGCATCGGCTGGGCAGGGCCGAACCCGCTCTGGGGCGCGGCCTGTTCGGGCTGCTGCATCGGCTGCTGCTGATGTACGGGCGCGGGCTGGACAGGCTGGTAGCCCTCCGGCAGCGGCGGCAGCTGTGCGGCCTGGGGCTGAGCAGGGGCCTGGGCCTGGGCCTGGGCCTGCGGCGGGTAGGGGGCACCCTCCGGGGCGGGCTCGGGCAGCGTGACGGACCCGGTCTCGGGAGACGGCGCCGGCGACGGGACAGCAGCGGCCTCGGGCTCGGGCTCGGCGGCGGGCTCAGGCTCCGGCGCGCTCTCCGGGGCCTGGACCTGCTCGGGCTCTGGCGTGCTCTCCGGGGCCGGGGCGGGAGCCTCTTCGGATTCCTCGGGCTCCGGGCTGCCGAAGAGGGCGGCCGCCTCGGCATCCGCGGCGGCGTAGTTCACGACGACCTGCGGTGCGGGCTCGGGCGCCACGGCTTCGGGCTCGGGCTCGGGAGCGGCGGGCGCAGCGGGCTCGTTCTCCTCGTCGACCGCGCGCAGGATCGGGAACCCGGGAGGCGAGAGCTGCCCCGCGGCGGGTGCGCCCTGCGGGGGCTGGGCGGGCTGGAACTGCTGGACCGGCTCGGCCTGCTGCGGGGGCGGGGCGGGCTGGAACTGCTGGGGTTCCTGCGGAGGCACGGGCTGCTGCTGCATCTGCTGCGGAGGCATGGGCTGCTGCGGGACCTGCTGGCCCGCCTGCGGGTAGCCGTACCCGCCGGCCTGCTGTGGAGGCTGCTGGCCCTGCTGCGGGTAGCCGTACCCGCCCTGCGTGTGCTGCTGCGGGGGCATGGGCTGCTGGGGAGGCGCGGCCTGCTGGGGAGCGACGGGCGGCGCAGGCGCCACCGGCGGTCCCTGCGGAGCCGCTCCGGGAGGGCCGAGCGGAGCGCCGGTGGGCGGCGGCGGGCCCGAGGGCCCGCTCGGTGTGCCGGCGCCGTTCGTCTGTCCGTACCAGTCCATGTAGGCAGCCGGCGCGTAATCGATCTCGAACTCACCGGTGAGGTCGACATCGCGTTCTTCGCCGTCCGGGGACGGGCTTCCGCTGTACTCGGAACGGTCCCTGCTCACTGCACTGCCTCCTGGTCAACTGCTGCATGCGCCGTGATGCTGCGTCTTCCCGGGGAACGACCCCCGGACCCCGGCCGGACAAGCGCGCCGCCCCGGGTGATGAGGGCGGACACCGCGTGAAGTACCGGAGCGAATCGGGCAAATAGGGTTCGGCCTACGCTCCCACGACGTCACCGCATCACCAGAAGAGCCTAAGCTTTCTCAGGCCTCCGTGGACACGTGATGTAGTCCTCAATCCGGACTCACCGGACACGATCCGGACTCGGCCGGGTCCCGCTGAGTCCGGCCGAGTCCCCGGGGCCGCCGGCTCAGTCGAGCCGGCGAGCGGTCCCGAGCAGCCCGGTTTCCGCGTCGGTGGGCGTGGTCATGACGTATTTACGGTGCTTCCGGGTCGACCAGAGCGCCACATTGTCGGAGAGCGTCGGCAGTACTTCCAGATCGGACTGGGGAATGCCGAGGGTCTCCCGTACGAGAACGGTCTCCTGCGGGGAGATCCGCTGGATCCCGACCAGATTCGCCTGGGACAGCCATCTCGGTCCGTACTCACCGATAAACGGCAGAACGGTCACCACGGCCTGCCACGGCAGGGACGAGACGCGCCCGCGCGGCGGACGCACACCACAGTCGCGGATCAGGACAACAGGGCTGGAAACGGACGGCCCTTGGGCGGGCACCTGGCCCACCGGGTAGACGGTGACGCACTGCTGGCCGCCACCCGCCACCTGTGCGAGCTGCGCCCACGCCTGCGGGCGGCCGGTCTCCACGGCGACGCGTGCGCCGGTCGCGGCGGCGCGCAGCGCGAGGACCTGCGACATCCACAGACCGCCGACGAGTACGACGTCGAAGCGGGTCGGCCGCGCCAGGCCGAGTACGGCCGGCATGTTCTCGGTGTCCGTACCGATGACCACGCCGTCGTCGCCGATCGGCAGGGAGATCGCGGAGATCTCCTCGGCGGCGATCAGATGACGGTTGCGGCGCGGGCCGCGGAGTCCGAACCCCGGGGCGAAGATGCGCCGTTGCTGCGGGGCGGCCTCCGGCGGCTGGAAGACGGGGATCAGCCCGGTGTCGCCCGGGGCGGCCACGTGGGCGGGCCTGCGCTGCTCCGGAGGGGCGGGAGCGGGAGCGGAGAAAGACATCAGTACGTACCTCCCAGCGGCAGCGTGGCGAGCATTCCGGGCACCTGTTCCCGGTCGAGACGGACCAGGCCGACCTTGGCGGTGTTGGCCGAGCGCTCCAGCTCCTGGCGGATGTTGGTGAGTTCGTCCTCGCCGCGGCCGGTGATCCGGACGTGGCCGGTCAGCGACGTGCCGCGGTTGCCCGCCCGGCTGAGCGTCATCGAGAAGGTCGATGCGAGCACCGGCATCGAGGTGAACTGCGTGACCAGCTGCGGCAGGGCGATCCCGCCCTGGCCGAGCTGCGGCCACTTCGAGATCCAGTACGTGGAGTGCCAGCGGTCGTCCACGCGCCAGTTGCGTACGGACTCGGCGGTACGGCGCTGCGCCGGACCCCCGTTCTGTCCGCGCTGGGCATTGGCCCGCGGGTTGAGGCAGCTGGACGTCGCGATCGCCTGGACGAGTTCGGCCTCGTCGAGGATCGTCGCCTCGAAGCCCGCACCCGCGAGCCGGCTGACCAACTGGTCGGCGACGCGCAGCAGCGCGCGCTGGGCGCCGGGCACCCCGTCGCCACGGGCCTCGACGGCCTCCGGGCACAGCTCGGGGTCGAGCTTGAGCGCGACCCAGGTCAGCCGCAGCGCGGGAGAACCGGCCTGCGCCTGCACGGGAGCGTACGACCGCGCGGCAACCGACTGCGGAGGCAGATGCGGGGCCGGCGCGGGCTGGGTGTGCTGGACGACCTGCGCGGAGGCGAGCTTGATGCCGTCGACCTCAAGGGCCTCCTGCACCAGATCCAGCGGCAGTTGACGCCGGCCGACGGACGGCCGCAGCGGCTCGTCACCGGGCTGGACGAAAAGGACGGCCGTCAAAAAGGTGCCGTCCCCGATCATCCCGATCGAGCGGTCGTCGCGCGAGACGAAGCTGTAGGTGCGCAGGGCCGGATCGCATTCCACGGCGGGCGCCAGCCACGGCTCCGTACCCGGCGGAACAGGCAGTTTGGCCGCGCGCTGGCGGCGCTTGAGGGCGCGGGTCGTGTCGTACCACTCGACGAGCGGACGGTGGTGCAGCCGGAGCACCGCGAAGAGCAGCAGCACGGCGGCCACCACGACCGCGGGTGCGAGCAGCCACTTTTCGGTGACCCAGGCGCCGACCACGAGAGCGGCCGCAACCTCGAGCAGCACGAGCTGCTGAAGCCGGAGCGGGCCGATGCCGCCGGGCCTCGGCAAGGTGCGCGGAGACGCGGCCGAGGGGGCCGGAGGGGTCGGTGCCGGTGCCGGTTGTGGTGCGCGGCGATCACGTCGAGAGCGGGTAGCGCTGGTCATCCCCCGGGACATCCCTTTCCGAAGCGGTGCCTTCTCAGCGACCCTCTGCTGGGGCCTCGCTGGGTCCTCCGCGTCGCTCGCAGATGTGAAGCAAGAGACGCATGCGAATGGTCACCGTACAACCCCCGGCACCTCGCAGGGGCAAGCGGGCAGGGCATAGTAGGGGCCTGCTCGGCTTCACACAGGCCTTAAGTACGACGCGAAACGGGGAGAACCGGCACACATGGCAACGCGTAAGGATGAGCTCAGTGCGTACTCGTTCGCTCGCAAGCGCACAGTGGCGGCGTTCCTCGCGCCGTCGCCGGGCGGTTCCGAGGAAGGTGCGCCGCGTCCGCTGAAGACGGTCATGCCCAGCCTGATCGTGGGGGTGGTCCTGGTCGTGGGCTGCGTCGGCTGGGGCGTGATCAAGCCGTCCGCGCCCAAGGGCTGGGACGAGCCGGGGAAGTACATCATCGTGGACTCGGACTCCACGACCCGTTATGTCGTCCTTCCGGACAAGGGCCCCGGCGGCAAGGTGACGCCCACGCTCCACCCGGTCCTCAACTACGCCTCGGCCAAGCTGCTGCTCGACAAGGGCAAGGGCGAGGTCCTGGAGGTCAAGGGCTCGGAGATCGACAAGAGCGGTATCGCGCACGGTGCGACGCTCGGTGTTCCGTACGCTCCCGACCGGCTGCCCACCGCGGCCGACGCGGAGAAGGCGAAGGTCTGGGCGGTCTGCGAGCGTCCGGCGGTCGGCACGAGCATGAACATCGACCGTGCGGTCTTCGTGCTGAACGAGAAGGACGCCTCGGCCGTGACGGATCCGGCGAAGGGCGCGCTGGGTCCCGCCGACGTTCTGTACGTCGTCGACTCCACGACCGAGAAGCAGTACATCGTGGACAGCAAGGGCACGCGCTTCGAAGTGGGTCATGCGCCCGCGGTCGCCGGTACGCCGGCGGGCATCAGGCAGGACCAGCTGACCACGGCCGTCATGGGTGGCGCACCCAACCCGCAGCGGGTCAGTAAGGAGTGGCTGGACTCGCTGAACAAGGGCGTCGACATCGACTTCCCGGCGGTTCCGGGGCAGGGCGAGACGACCAGCGTGCCGAAGATGCCTCAGAACGCCCAGAAGGTGGGCCAGGTCCTCCAGTCGCAGGATGCGCAGGGCACACAGTTCTACGTGGTCCTTCAGGACCACGTCGCAGTGGTGTCCCCCTTCGTCGCACAGCTGCTCAGGGGTGTCCCGGGCGCGTCCCAGCTGTATGCGGACGGCTCGACGGACCCCGTCAAGGTGAATGCGGGGGACATGATCACGGCCAACGGCGGCCGGGCCACTTCCTTCTACGGCAACAAGGGCTGGCCGAAGGCGGCTCCGAAGTGGGCCAACACCTCGGAACCGGCGGCAGGCCTGAAGGCACGCAATACCGCGTGCAGCGTCTACAAGGGCACGATCGCGGGCGGCAAGGCCCCGGAGCTGACGGCGTGGGCCGGGTCCGCGTATCCGAAGAACGTGGTGGCCGACTCGCTCAACGCCTTTGTCTCCTCCGGTTCCGGGCTGCTCTTCCAGGAGGTCAGCGGCACGGTGGCCGGCGGCGGGGCGACGTATCTGCTGACGGACACCGGACTGCGCTATGCGCTGCCCGCGACCAATGACTCCACGGCGGACAAGAGCAAGTCCACGACCGCGAACTCGTCCTCGTCCTCGTCCTCGACCGGGGAGGACGCCTCGGAGACGGACAAGGCGCGGACGCGGCTGGGGTACGAAAAGGTCGCCCTGGTGGCGCCCGTGCCTGCGACCTGGGCCGAATTCATCCCCAAGGGGCCGACGCTCGACACGGGCGCGGCAAGCCAGCCGCAGAGCCAGTGAGACCAACAGGCCTACCGGCGTGGCGACTTGGGCATGTTCACTGCAAGCCGGTCACGTGTCTGTGTGAAATCTGTAACTGATCGCATCTGCCCATAGCTGTGTGACAGACGGACGATAGAGTGAGCACAGAGCTCATTGACGTGAAGCTTATTCCGGGGGCTGACAACGGCTACCCGGTCACCAACAAAGCATGGGGGAAGGTGCACCATGGCCGGCCAGTTTCAGGTAACTGAGGACGAACTCCACGTCCTCTCGGGGAAGATCGACACGGTTCGCGGTCAGATCCAGGGCGAGATCTCGCGGCTCAACGGCGTGATCGACCAGATCGCGTCCGGATGGAAGGGCGAGGCGGCGACCTCGTACCACCAGCTGCAGAACCGTTGGAACGAAGACGCTCGCAAGATGAACGGCATCCTGGGCGACATCAAGGACGCCGTGGACTCGACGCGTACGAACTACAACGCGTCCGAGGACCAGCAGAACTCGGAGATCAGCAAGATCATGTCCGACTTCGGCTGATCTGCCCGCTCTTCACTGCACTGCCATCGAACGTTCAGACTTCCTTCTTCTGTAAAGGAGCATTGACGATGCCCATTCTCGTCAATTTCGCCACCATCACCCAGGCGTCGCAGGACGTCCAGGCCACCGCTGGTCGCATCAAGCAGCAGCTCGATGACCTGGAGGCGTCCGTCAAGCGCGTCGCCAACACCTGGGAAGGCGAGGCCCAGCAGGGCTACCAGGCCAAGCAGCAGCAGTGGGACACCACCGCCGCCGACCTGCACACCACCCTGCTGAAGATCTCTTCCGCGCTGCAGAACTCGGCCGACAACTACCAGGCGACGGAGAAGAGCAACGCCGCCACCTGGGGCTGAGCAAGCCATGGACATGGGTCGACCCGGTCAGCACTGCTGCCGGGTCGACCCATGTCTGTCGACACACGCACTTCCCGCTCTTTCTGCTCCTTCCGTAATTCCCGATGACCCATCTCCGCATGCTCCGAAAGCCCTGGGAGTCCTGAACATGGGGGTCCTGATGCCCCGTACGAGTGGAACCCGCGCACTGCAGCGGGTCTTTGGCGTCCTCGCGGCCACAGGCGTCTGCCTGACAGCCGCCTCCGGCGCCACCGCCCATGCCGACGACAAGAAGAAGACGGACTTCGGCCTGACCTCCAGCTCCGAATGTGTCTTCGGCGGCGGAAACATCAAGTCCACACCGTGGTCGCTCCAGCGCATCCTCCTTGACCAGCTCCGCGAGGAGTCGACGGGTAAGGGCGTCACGGTTGCGGTCATCGACACGGGTGTCGACAAGTCGAACCCCCAGCTCACGAATGCGATCGCCCCCGGCGGCAAGGACTTCGTAGGAAGCACGGGCGGCATACGCGACAACGAGGGCCACGGCACCCGGGTCGCGGGCATCATCGCCGCGCGCCCGCAGCCGGGTACGGGCTTCGCGGGCATCGCTCCGGACGCCAAGATTCTCCCGATCCGCTACACGGGCGGCGAGGACGAGAAGAAAAAGGGCACGTCGAAGACGATGTACCAGGCGATCGACTACGCGGTCGCCAAGGGTGCCCGGATCATCAACATCAGCTCGGACACGGTGGGACGCCAGGACAACGCAGATCTGCGGGCGTCTGTCGGGCGAGCGGTCAACGCCGGCGCCCTGATCGTCGCGGCCGCGGGCAACGACGGCCAGAGCGGCGAGTCGGCGGACACCTACCCGGCGTCGTACGAGGGCGTACTGGCGGTCGCGGCCTCGGACCGCAACGACGAGCGGGCCTTCTTCTCGCAGCCGGGCAAGTTCGTGGACGTGGCGGCCCCCGGCGTAGGCATGGTCTCGACGGTCCCCAAGGGCGGCCAGTGCACGGCCGACGGCACGAGCTTCGCGGCTCCGTACGTGGCCGGGGTGGCAGCTCTGCTGAAGTCCAAGCACCCGGACTGGAACGCGAAGCAGATCACCACGCGCATCGAGGAATCCGCGAAGCGCACGGGCCGGGGTGCGAACCCGTTCCTCGGCTGGGGCGTAGTGGACCCGATCGCGGCACTCGGCGACGACTCCGAACCTGCCGAGAACGCGGTCGAGGACCCCAAGCGCGATCTGGTGGCGGGCCAGGTGGTCCCGATGGAGGTCACGATGGGCGAGAGCCAATCGGAACGCGACCAGCGGACCGCGATGTACGTGATGGGCGGATCGCTGATGCTGGTGCTGACGGTGGCCGGCAGCGGTGTGGTGGTCCGTGACTGGCGGCGGAAGCAGGGGCGTACGGCGGGCACGGGTTCGCTGTAGCAGCCGGCTGCTGGCCGAGTTGAGCAACAAAGACATATAGGTAACAGGGGAGAGGAAACGGGGATATGGCGGGCGACGGCAGCGGGATGCGGGTCGATCTGAGTGCGATGGATGAGGTCATCCGGAAGCTCTGGGGTCTGCTCGACGACATGGACACGGCGGGGACGGCGGCGAAGTACAACACGGAGATTCCTCCGACGGCGCTGGGCCATGAGTCCTTCAAGGAAGCTGCGAAGCTCCATGGGGCACATGGCGAGATGAAGACCAACATCGAAGCGATGATCAAAAAGCTGCACGGCCTGATCGACGAGTTCGGCACCAGCACCTCGAAGGTCAGGGACAAGTACAGCGAGCAGGAAAACGCCAACAAGACGCAAATGGGGGGCAGCTCCGGTGGCCCCAAGACGAAGCCCGGACTTGAGTAAGCGAATTCCCGGCAAGGGCCACTAACGGAGGGGAAGTTCCATGGCATACGGATACACGACACCTCAGCAGCAAGAGCAAATCCGCCAGGCTAATGAGGCACGGCTCCAGAAGGAGCACGACGAGAAGCTGGAAGAGCAGCCGAATGGCGGGAAGGGCCGCCACACCGGGCTGGAAACCAACTTCATGGAGTACTCGATCAAGGGCTTGAAGCGCATGGTCGAGGATGCGGACCCTGGCAAGCTCTACGAGATCAGCCAGCACTGGAAGTCGGTGCACAACACCCTTTCGGGTGGCGATGGCGGGAACACGGGCGGGGTGGACACCGTGTCTGCCGGCGGCAGTGTCGCCGGGATGTTGGATGCCGCAGTCAAGAACGTACTGGAGCACTGGGAAGGGCAGGCTGCGCAAGCTTTCCAGAGGAAGGCCCAGGAAGTCTCCACCGGTATTCGCAACGCTGCGGCGTACGCCAGCTTGACCTCCGGGCAGATGGAAGCAGTACAGAACGACCTGCGCCAGGCCAAGGAGACGATGCGGGACATCAAGGAGCCCGGCTTCTGGGACAAGGTCGGCGACAAGCTGTCCGACTATGATCGCGACGATTCGCAGATGCAGAAAGACCTTGCGAACGGCGTCGACCCGAAGGCTGCGGCCGCGGCGAACGCAGACAGGTTGTCTGCGACGAAGGAGCGGCAGCTGCAGGCCGTTTCCGTGATGGAGAGTCTGGGATCGAACTACCAGACGTATGCAAAGAACATCACCGAGAACGGTCAGATCGACCATACGAAGCCGATCACGCCCCCGGACAAGCCGATCGTGACGCCCCCGCCGGTCCACATCCCGTCCTCCAATGGCAAGGGGCCGGGCAAGGCAGGTACGACGGACAAGTGGAGTTCGGGCCAGGTCAAGCCCGTGCAAGTCGCTCCGACGGTTCCGCACGAATCGAACATTCCGGGAGCCCACACGCTCCCGTCGAACGGCACGCACAGCGGCAACACGTACAACCCGCCGTCAGTCGGAACCAACGTCGACGGCATCACCTCGCCGCCCAGCACGGGCATCGGCAGCGGTGGCATCGGTGGCGGAGTCGGTAGCGGTGGTGGCGGCGGTGGGATCGGCACAGGCGGCCTCGGTGGTGGCGGCCTTGGGGGATCCAGCGGTGCTGGATTCGGCGGTGCCGGCTCCACCGGACTTGTAGGCGGAGCGGGAGCTGCAGGCGCCGGGCGCGGTGCCGGCGGCGCTGGAGCAGCGGGTGCTGGTCGCGGTGCTGCCGGAGGTCGCGGCATGGGTGGCGGTGGCATGGGCGGCGGTGGCGGCGCACGTGGCGGCGCTTCCGGCGCAGGTGGCCGTGGGGCACTTGCCCGGGCTCGTGGAGGCGCAGTCGGCGCAGCCAAGGGAATCGCCAACAAGGGCACAGGCGCAGGCTCCGGTCTGCACGGCAGCCGAGGCGGTTCGCAGCGTGGCGCTACGGGCGCCGGTGGTATGGGCGGAGCGGCCGGCCGCGGCAAGGGCAAGAAGGGCCAGGGCGAGGGCAGCGACCGTCCCGATTACCTGGTCGAGGACGAGGAGACCTGGATCTCCGAAGAGCAGGGGCGGATCGTGCCGCCGACCATCCAGTAGATGAGTACGCAGCCCACCCGGCGAGTGCTGGGTGGGCTGCTTGCTGGGGGCTGGCGTTACCAGTTGCAGTTGAGTGAGGAGCAAGGAATGGGTATCAAGCGAGTCTGGTCCACGACAGGAGTTGTGGCCTTGACGGGAGCCTTGCTCCTCAGTTCGGCCAGTACTGCGTCGGCGGACTACATCCGAGACCGGCAGTGGATGCTGCCCGTGTTCAATGTCAACAAGGTCTGGACCGAGTCTCAGGGCGCGGGTGTGATCGTTGCAGTCGTCGACTCCGGAGTGGACAGCAAGCATCCTGACCTGACCGGGCAGGTGCTGCCGGGCAAGGACTTCACGACGGCAGGCAACCCGCACCAGGACCAATTGGGCCATGGCACCGCGATGGCGGGAATCATTGCCGGTCACGGGCACGGGGCCAACAACGCTGATGGCGTGATGGGGTTGGCGCCGAAGGCAAAGATCCTCCCGTTGCGTGTTGCCGCACCTGGCCAGAAATACCTGCAGGACGACTGGGCCCCCGCAGTCCGCTATGCGGTGGACCAAGGGGCCAAGGTAATCAACCTTTCCTTCACGGATACGGGGACTACCCCAGGATCTGCTGGAGCTGAGGCAATCGCATACGCCCAACAGCACGACGTCATCGTGGTGGGCGGGTCGGGCAATGACGGCGTGGACACCGTGAGCCTGCCGGCTGCAGCACCCGGCGTGGTTTCTGTCGGCGCGGTCGACAAGTCGCTGAAGGTCTGGGCGGATTCCAACTACGGCAAGGGCTTGACCCTGACGGCCCCTGGCGTCGCGAACACGACGGCCAATCCCACGGAATCCATTGGCTATGCGGAGACAGACGGCACGTCGGACTCGACTGCGTTCGTCTCGGCGGAAGCAGCGCTCATCCGCGCCAAGTTCCCCAACCTGACAGCCGGACAGGTCATCAACCGCATGATCAAGTCGGCAAAGCCCGCAGGCGCCGGCAACGGCAAGACCGCAGACAAGTTCTACGGATACGGCATCATCCGCCCGTACTCGTCGCTCACCATGGACATCCCCGCCGGACCAAAGGAAGGCCCGCTAGCCCAGGCTCCGGTGGCTTCCAAGTCCGCTGATTCGCCGGGCAAGAGCGAGGCGCCCGCGAAGACCGGGGATGACACTTCCGCTTCGAAGGACTCCTCTTCGGGCTCCATGATCGCCATCGTCGGGGGCATCGCGGCGGTCGTCGTCATCGGCATCGTCATTGCAATCATCGTGAACCGACGCAACCGTGGTGGCCGAAGCGGCCCCGGCGGCGGAACTCCTGCCCAGGGCCACGGCGGCTACCCGAACCAGCCTCAGTACCCGTCCAATGCGCCTGGTCAGGCTCCACAAAACCCGGATCTGTACTCGCAGCAACCCCCGCAGGGCTATTCCCAACAGCCTCCGTACCAGGGCCAGTAGGGTCGCAGGCGTTCCAATTTGAATGACAGAGTACTGCGGACGCTCACTTAGCATGGCGGCGTGCGGGCCTCTTGCGATGGTAAGGGGCGGACCGCGGCTCCGTGCTCCCTTGCCGATTGCATTCACTGGGCGGAGACAGGCGCCCCGGTGCGCTCCTATAAGGTGCGTATAAACCCGAAGAGGTCCGGTGTTCCGAGAAGTTCGGATCTGAGCCGATCATGCGTGCTGACGGGGGACCCTCCCTTGATCGACTTGCTCCCCGGGCCAAGCGGGTTGGACCGACCGTGAGTTGAGTCCCGCATTCGGGACATTGTGCAAGGAGGTGCTCATGTCCTACCCGACGCCACCCGGGAATTCGGGCCATGCGAATCCGTACGGGCAACAGCCCCAGTATGGAGCTTGGCAGTCACAGGGGCCTGTCCCGGGCGGCAATCAGCCGCCGATTCCGGGTCGCCCTCCTGGAATGCCGCCGACTCCTCCTCCGATCCATACGCCTCCCACGCGCGGCAGCGGCGTTCGGCGCGGATTCGGTGTCGCTATTGCCCTCGTCGGCGTACTTGTCCTTGCCTGCGGAGGCGCACTCGCCGACCATGCGTACAGCAATAGCCGACAGGACATCCCCAACTCCAGCTACGGGCTTTCGCTGTGGAAGAACGAGTCGGCCGATGACCTCTTCCCGGACACCCTCGGTGGCAGGGACGCGGGTTTCAAGGCGGATCCCGGACGTGTGCAGTGGCATCGGCTCGGGGTGTCCCAGGACACCTCGTGCGACAAAGGATTGAGCGCGCTGACGCTGAAGAAGGCGAAAGAGCTGGGATGTGAGGCCGCGCCCCGTGCCACGTATGTCGACCCCACGGGTAACACCGTTGTGACGGTGGCGCTCATGGTGATTCCCGGAGCGGAGTCCAAGCGGTCGGACATGAACGACTTCTTCGAAGGCAGGGAGGGTCTCGAAGCGGCTGTGCATGCGTTGCCCGTAAGCGGAACGCTTGCCGCCGGCTGGAGCGATGCGAGGCGCAGCGGTTCGGACCTGCTGCCCGTAGCGGGCGACAACATGCCCTACGTTGTCGCAGCCGTTGCTGGTGCGGCAGACGGCCGGGTTGCTGGAAATCTTCCTGGTACCTGGGGTGCGGGCGACCTCAACGGCCGTATGGACAGGACAGCTTGGCGCGGTGCGGCGCGTGATCTCGCCAGCAGGTTTCTCACACACATCGATGACCTTCAGTTGGGCGGCTCGAAGTGAGCATTCGGTATGTAAAGAATGCAGTAGCTGCTCTGTCGCTGAGTGGCCTTCTCTTCGCGGCGTCCGTGGAGTCGGCGGCTGCCGCCGCCCCCATTCCCGGCGGCTGGGAGGCGAGTGCGCTGGGTCTCCCGGCAACGCAGAAGATCAGTCAGGGGGCAGGAGTCACCGTCGCGGTACTGGACTCCGGCGTCCTTGCCAGCCACCCCGCGGTCAAGGGGAGGGTGACCACTGGACCTGATTTCTTCAAGGACGGCCTGGATGAGAGCAGCCCTAAGTGGGGCGTGCACGGTACGGCGATGGCGTCGGATGTTCTGAAGGTCGCGCCGCAGGCAAAAATCTTGTCGATCAGGGTCCTCGACGAAAGCCATGAGGTTCGGGACAAGATCAAGGAGGGCCCGAACCCGCTCACAGAGGGCATCGACTATGCGGTGGCCCATGGCGCCAAGGTGATCTCGATGTCGCTTGGGGACCAGTTCGGTCTATACAGCGACTCGGTGACGGAGTCCATCGGCTACGCGGTGAGCCATGGGGTAATCCTCGTGGCGTCTGCGGGCAACAGCGGAGACGAGGGCAATGACGGTGGCTTCCCTGCCGGTTACCCCAGCGTGATCTCAGTCGCTGCGACACAGCAGGGCGGAGGCCACGCGGACTTCTCGACCGTAAGAACTCACAATGCGGTCGCCGCTCCTGGCGTGGGCATCACCAACGCGAGGAAGGCGGGCGGTTTCACGAAGGGCGATGGAACCTCCCCGGCTGCGGCGCTGACGTCCGGCGTCGTAGCGCTGATGCTCTCCCACAACGCGAAACTCACGCCTGCTCAGACGCGTTCGATCCTGACCGGTACGGCTCACCATCCGGCGGGTGGCTTCAATGCGCTCGTCGGGTACGGCCAGATCAACGCCGCGGCTGCCGTGAAGGCGGCGGGCAATCCGCCTGCGGACAGGACGGCAGCGGTGCCGTACCGGGGCAAGGAGCATCTCGCGGCGACGGACGATGTCTCGAAGACCAGCCATCCGCCGATGGAGCAGGGGCTTTGGATCGGCGGTCTTGGTGTCGCTGGGGTTGGCGCCCTGATGCTGATCGTGGGTCTGCTCATGGCGCTGCTGCGCCGACGCAGCGGAGCTGTCGTGGCCGGCCCGGGTGCGCTGCCCAACGGTTTCCCGCCGCAGCCGAATTACCAGGCTCAGGGTCAGCAGCAGCCCGCGAATCCGTACGCGCAACAGCCTCCCTACCAGGGTCAGTAGGCGCGCACCACGCTGTCCGACACCCGCCCCCTCGCTCGTCCGGCCTCGGACAAGGCATGGGGGCGGTGGTGTGTGTCGCTGCGGTCAGGGTCCGCATGGTCATCGGCGGATCTTGCCAGTGGGCGGAGGACCGTAGGGTTCGTGCTTCGCAGAAGAGACTGACTCGGTTGGATCGGAGCATCCGGGCGACGCTGGTACGCAACCTCGATTCTCACCGTGACGAGTGCCGGTTCAGTGGCGGCGGATTCCCCGGTGGTTTCACCAGGGCACTTCGGTGAGCTGAGGCGGTGACGAAGCGTTCAGCGGCCGGTCCGGTACAGCACGCACCGGCGAAGCGGCCCGACCGGAGCGCTCGGGTCGTCGAAGTCGTCGTCCGGGTCCCGGGTCATGCCGAGTCGGCGCATGACCGCCTGGGAGCGGACGTTGTTGACGGTCGTCGACGCGACGATCTCCGTCAGCCCCAGCGTCTCGAAGCCGAACTCCAGGCAGGCGAAGGCGGCTTCGGTCGCGTAACCGTGGCCCCATGCCGAACGCGTCAGCCGCCAGCCCACGTCCACCCCTGTGTAGGGGAGGCCTTCGTCGACCTGGTCCAGGCCGGCCCGGCCGATGAACTCACCTGTGCGCCGCTCTTCCAGAGCCCACCATCCGAAACCCCGGGCGTCGAAATCGGCCTGCATGCGGGCCGCCACGGCATCGCTCTGCTGACGCGTCAGTAGCTCTCCCAGGTGCTCGCGCACCTCGGGATCCGCGTTCATCGCAGCCCACGGTTCCAGGTCGGATTCGCGCCACGGGCGAAGCAGGAGGCGATCGGTGTGCAGTTCTGGCATGCCGGCCAGCCAACGCCAACGTGGCCATGATGTCGATCGGTTTTGTCAGGCGCCGGCGCCGGCGCCGCGGCCCGGCCCGGGGCAACATCTCCGGCAGTGCTCCCATGACACTGGACGACAGCACCAGGTCCTCCAGCATGGTGGGTGACATCTCGCGGGCGACGATCTGAGAGATCGCGGGCGTGTGCCGGAAAATAATGCCGCCTCACCCTAATCTTGTCGTCCATGGCGGACACGACTTCCCTGGCCACGGTGCAGCGCTCGCTCGGCGACCCGCATCTCACCTATCCCCTTTGGCCGCCCCTCACCCGTGGCTGCCCGCAGACCAGTTCACCGGACATGGCCTATCCCGTCGAGGTGGACTACGACTACGCGCGCCTGGCGGCGCACGACTTCCTGCACCCGCGTGCCGTCCCCGTTTCCGCGGATGGCGCGGGCATCCGGGCCAGTGGTGGGCTCGACCGCTGGGCGCCGCTGCTTCCGCCGCTCGCTGCGCCTGGGCTCGGCGAGGGCGGTACCCCGTTGATCGCGCTCAGGGACGGGGTGTTCGTCAAGGACGAGTCCCGTAATCCCACGTGGAGCCATAAGGACCGGCTGAACCGCGTGGCCGTGTCCGCGGCCCACGCCGTCGGCGCACCCGGCATCGTCGTCGCCTCCTCCGGCAACCACGGCGCGTCCGCGGCGGCTTACGCGGCCCGCGCGGGGCTGCGCTGCGTGGTGCTGGGCTCGCCCGACATGTCGCCCGTCGTACACTCGTTCCTCACCGCGTACGGGGCGGTGGTGCTGCCCGTTCCCGTCGCGTCGCGCTGGCCGCTCAGCCGCCGTATCGCCGAACGCTTCGGCTTCCATACGGTCAGCAACCAGACCCCGTTCCACACCGGGCACCCCTTCGGTCCCGAGGGTTACAAGACGGTGGCGTACGAGATCGCGGCCGAACTCGGCGTGCCGGCAGCCGTGTTCATGCCCACGGGCTACGGCGAGTTGCTGTTCGGCGTGGGGAAAGGCTTCGCGGAGCTGCGACGGCTGGGGCTGACCGATCGGGTGCCGCGCCTCTTCAGCTGCGAGCCCACGGCGGGCGGCCCTCTTGCCGCGGCCGTACGCATGGGTGTCCCGGCGACCCGGGTCGAGCTCGGCCCGACCGAGGCGTACGGCATCGACTGCCCGGTCGGCGGCTACCGCGGGGTCCTCGCGCTCAAGGGCAGCGACGGCCGAGCTCTCCTGGTCGACGACCGGCAGATGCGCACCGCGCAGCGGGAACTCGGCGATCAGGGGATGTGGGTCGAACTGTCCGCGGCAGCCGGTCTCGCGGGGCTGCGCTCCCTGGGTGAGGCCGCGTCCGCGTTCGAGGGCCCCGTGGTGTGTATCGCCACGTCTTCCGGATTCAAGGACATCGGGGTGGGCTCCGGCATCGTCACACCGGCGGATCCTGAGTGGGAGGCGGTGGAGCGGGTGCTCCTGGAGGCGGGGTTCGAGGGCTGAGGGCTGGCTGTGCGGCCCTGACGCGCGCCCCTGGTCAGTCGGGAACGTCGCCGCGGCCTCCGGAATCCGGCCGGTGCTCGGCGACCGCCGACCCTGTACGGGCCGCCGCGTTCAGCCGGGCCGCCTGGCGGGTCAAGTGGTTGCGCTCCGCGAGGTTGGGGGCCTGGTGGGCCGCCTCCGCGTACAGCCGTGCCGCCCTCGTCAGGTCGCCGTCGCGCTCGTGGAGGTACGCCGCCACCGCCGCGTGGCGGGGCAGCGAGGCGTCCAGTGCCGCGAGTGCGGCCAGGCCGGCGCGCGGGCCGTCCGACTCGCCCAGCGCCACTGCGCGGTTGAGGCGGACGATGGGGTTGTCGGTGAGGCGTGTGAGCTCGTCGTACCACTCGACGATCTGCACCCAGTCCGTTTCCTCGGCCGTGGGTGCATCCGCGTGCAGCGCCGCGATGGCGGCCTGGGCCTGGAAATCGCCCAACCGGTCGCGGGCGAGCGCTGCTTGGAGGATCGCGACGCCCTCGGCGATCGCGTCCGTGTCCCACCGGCCGCGGTCCTGCTCGGAGAGCGGTACGAGGCTGCCGTCGGGGGCGGTGCGGGCGGCGCGCCGCGCGTGGTGGAGCAGCATCAGGGCGAGCAGGCCCGCCGCCTCGGGGTGATCGACCACGGCCGCGAGCTGGCGGGTGAGGCGGATGGCCTCGGCGGCCAGGTCGATGTCACCGGAGTAGCCCTCGTTGAAGACCAGGTAGAGGACGCGCAGCACCGTGGCCACGTCGCCGGGCTGGTCGAGGCGCACGTCGGAGACCGTGCGTTTGGCCCGGCTGATGCGCTGCGCCATCGTCGCCTCGGGCACCAGGTACGCCTGGGCGATCTGGCGCGTGGTCAGCCCGCCGACCGCGCGCAGCGTCAGCGCGACCGCGGACGACGGGGTCAACGACGGGTGCGCGCACAGGAAGTAGAGCTGCAGTGTGTCGTCCGCCGAGGGCGCGGGCCCCGGCACCGGTTCCTCGTCGACGGCTTCCTCGCGCCGGCGGCGGGCCGTGTCCGCCCGCGCCGCGTCGATGAACCGGCGCCAGGCCACGGTGATCAGCCAGGCCATCGGGTCCCGAGGAGCGTCGGAGGGCCAGACACGGACCGCCTCGATCAGGGCCTCCTGCACGGCGTCCTCGGCCGCCGCGAAGTCGGCTCCGCGGCGGACGAGGATCCCGAGCACTTTCGGGGTGAGGCTCCGGAGCTGGGCCTCGTTCACTGATGGAAGCACTCCGTGATGGTGGGGTGCGCGCCCAGGAACGGGCGCAGTTCCAGCCACTCGTGGATCGGCTTCCCGCCCGCCCCCGGGGCCGCCGACAGTTCCCCGGCCAGCTCGACGGCGCGCTCGTAGCTGTCGACGTCGATCACCATCCAGCCGGCGATGAGGTCCTTGGTCTCGGCGAACGGGCCGTCGGTGACCGGCGGGCGCCCCTCGCCGTCGTACCTGACCCACGTCCCCTCGGGGGCGAGGGCCTGACCGTCGACGTACTCGCCGGTCTTCTCGATCCGGGCCGCGAAGTCGTTCATGTACTGCAGGTGCGCCGAGATCTCCTCCGGCGTCCACTGGTCCATCGGTGCGTCGTTGACCGTGGGCGGCGCGCCCCGGTAGTGCTTGAGCATCAGGTACTTGGCCATTGTGAGCCTCCTCGCTGGTGCGCCCCATTGTGGCCGCGTTCACTGCGGGGACGGAGCCGGGCACGCGATCTCGACATCCCCGGCCGAGGAATTTTTGCCGGAGTTACGAGACGGTCCACCGCGCTCTAGTGGATACGACTGAATCTGTACCGTTGCGGCGCCCGGGGGCGCGTGTCTGCGGCGCACCTGGGCCCGGGCTCCCGAGGGTGGGGCCATGAGAAATGCGCGCGCGAACGTCCTTCGTGCCCTCCGTGTGCCCGCGGCGACCGCCATGGGCGCGATCGTGGTCGTCGGAGTCTGTGGTCCGGCCGTCGCCGACCCGCTGCCCGACGGCCTGGGTCCGTGTCTGGGGAGCAACTGCCCGGATCCGTACCCCGACAACAACAACGGCGGCCTCGCCGGGCGCGACAACAACATCAACATCTTCGTCGGCGGCGACTTTCTCGTCCGGCGGGCGGCTGCCGAGGCGGAGGGCAAGGTCGTGGTCGTCGGCGACTTCGACCAGGACAAGGACGCGAGCGCTTCGGCGCTCTACAACGTGGGCGTCGCGGGCGTCGGCTCGCGCGTGCCGCCCGACGACGGCACCGACTTCCTCACCGTCGGCGGGGACGTCACCATCGCATCGGGCGAGCGGGTCGCGGTCGAGGACGCCTCGGCGAGCGGCTATGTCCGCTACGCGGGATCGCTCTCCGGCACCGTCGAGACGAAGACCGCCGCCGACAAGGACGCGATCGCCCCGTACGCGTCGCTGCGTCAGCATCTCACCGACGCCAGCCACTGCTACGCCTACGACGGCGGCGCCCGCCGCACCCCGACCGGTACCGCGGTCAACGACGGCGGGACCACGGTCTTCACCGGCGACGGCAGTTCCGCCATCCAGGTCTTCAGCGTGGACTTCGACCTGGTCAGCACAAGTGGGGGCCAGAGCGGCTACCGCTTCGACAACATCCCGTCGGGTGCCACCGTCCTGGTCAACGTCTATGGCGACGTACGAAAGATCAAGACGTACGAGGCGATGCTGCCCGCGGCCTTGCGTGACCGCCTGCTCTGGAACTTCCCCGATGCCACGACGGTGGGTCTCGAAGGGACCGGCCAGTTCTCCGGGAGCGTCCTCGCCGGCAATCAGGCCGGCACCACGACGGTGACCCTGCCCGGCGTGAACGGCCGGTTCTTCACGGTCGGATCGCTGACGCACGCCTCGGATCCCTCGGGGGGCGGGGGCCAGGAGTTCCATGCGTACCCGTTCAACGGCGACCTGCCGACGTGCGATGACAACACGCAGCCGACTCCCACTCCCACGCCGACCCCCACGCCGACTCCTTCTCCCACGCCGACTCCTACTCCTACTCCCACCCCTACTCCGAGCCCCTCCGACAGCACGCCCCCGGCGACCAGCGGCGGCACGTCCGGTGGCAGCTCCGGTGGCGTGAGCGGAGGGTCGGGAGACTCGGGCGGTTCCGGGGGCAGTGAGCTCGCCGAGACCGGAGTCTCGGGCGGGGGCGTCGGAGTATTCGGCGGCATCGCGGCGGCCGCGATGGCCGTCGGGGCGGCAGCCGTCGTGGTGTCCCGCCGCAAGCGCGGGGGCGGATCGCAGCGCTGATGCCCATGAGGGGGCCGACTCCGCCCATCGCCCCCTCCCGCACGATTCGCGGCTCCCGGCCCGGCCCGGGGGCCGCGGCGTCGCCGGTCAGGACGGGCCGGGCGACCCAGTGGCCTCAGGGGACTTGGAGTTCGCACCCGCAGAATCGGAGCCGGAGGAGCCGGAGGAGCCGGAGGAGCCGGACCCGGTGAGCGTCGCCACCGCATCCTGGGCCGCGAGCAGGGCGCCCTCGCGGGCTTCCTTCTCCGTGGGGGCGCCCTTCGACTCGAAGTCGCTGCCGTTGAAGGTGACGGTCACCAGTGCATTGGCCGCCCTGACCGTCACCACGGCCTCACGGGTCTGCTGCTTGTCCTTCGTCGTCAGCTTCACCGTCATACGTGCCTGGTCGCCGACGCCTGCCGCCGCCTCGCCCGTGCCGTCCGCCGCGTACGCCTTCTTGGCCGCCGCCTCCGTGTCCTCGATCTCGTACGAGACGTCGAGCCAGCGGTAGTCGTACCCCTTGAGCGCACTCCAGGCGCAGCCCCGCCGCACGTCCCTGTGCGTGACCGACAACTCCTTGCCCGCGCTCTTCGCGCCCGGCACCAGCTTGGCGATCGTCGCCTTCGTCACGGCGGTGCAGGGTGCGGGCGGCTCGGCATACGTCTTCGGCGCGGCGGAAGCCGAGGCATGCGCCTTCGCCGCCGGATGCCCGGCGGCCAGCGGGCCGGACGAGTAGGCCCAGCCTGCGCAGGCGAGGACCACGACCGGTACCAGCCGGGCGGCGAGGGTGACCGGCAAGGGGAGAGAACGCACCGTGTACGTCCCTTGCGTCGAGGGTGGGAGGTGGAAGGTGGCCGTCAGTGTCACACGAGACGCAGGGGTTGCGCGCCCCGCCGAGGCTCTCGGTCAGGAACTGTGCTCCGGGAGTGCCCTGACCGTGATGCGCGCGTAGTCGTAGCCGCTCGGATCGGCCGACGGGTCGTAGGTGACGGTGAAGGTCCTTCGTACGTCGCCGAAGGTGTCGGTGTACGTGTCCTCGGATGCGCCCGTGTGCCGGGGCGCGGCCGTGATCTCGTACGTCCTGAGGAAGTCGTCGACGCTCGAATCCGGGCCGGAGCCGACCTCGTACCGGAGCACGGCGGTGCCGTCCGCCTCGGTCCTGGCATACGTCGGGTCGTAGTAGCGGCCGCCCTCGGGGTGGTGCTGATCGATGTGCATCCCGGCCTTGCGCAGGACCGAATCCTCCGCCCCCGCGCCGTCCGGCGTGAGCAGGGCGACGCCGGCCCATACGGCCACCGCGAGCGTCCACGCCACGCAGGCGGCGAGCGACCAGAGCAGGAGTTTGCGGTGGCGCGGGCGCGTACTCATGTGCGCATTCTGCTGTGCGCGCGGCCCGGGGCGCATGCACTCCCTCGGGTTCGACGCGTATGTACGGGACGCTCGTACGCCTCTGTGGCAGGCTGCGCCGCATGTCGGGAGATCCGTACGACGGCCACAACCCCATCCTCGTGCTCCTGCTGGCCATCGCCGGGCTCATCGCCACGCCATGGCTCGGCATCCGCGGGGTGCTGACGCTGACCCGGGCCGGTGCCGCGTGGACCACGCGCACCGCCCTCAAGGGCGCCGCGCTCCTCGCCTGTGCGGGGATGGTCGGCATGTACACCTGGGGCGTGCTGCACCTCGTCCTTCTCGACGAGAGCCGCCAAATGACCGCTTGCCAGGAGGCGTTGGGGCCTGTCGGGTCCAAGCTTCTCGACGGGTACGAGCCTTCCTTCGTCCCCTTGCAATTCGGGTGTCACACCAAGAGCGGTTGGACGTACGAAGCCGTCGTGCCCGGGTATGTGAATCCCGTGACGGGGATCTTCGGGCTCACCGCCGGGGCCCTGGCACTCGCCGTGCGGTATTCGGGAAGCGGTCCCAGAGGCGGACACCCTCTCGCCCGCGCGGCGGATGCGACCACGACCGGGGGCTGATGCGGGCGGCCCGTCGTGGCGATGAAGCTTGAATTCCTGCTGGTGGAAGGGGAGTTCGGGTGGACCGCTGGGATCGGATCGGGAGGCGTGCGGCCTACGGGGCCGCGTTCGCGCTGACCCCGTATCTCCTGATCAAGGTGTCGTGGGTGGTGGGCTCGCTCCTGGGCGTGGCCCCCGTCGGGGAGGGCTTCGACCTGGCCGGGTGGGTTGTCCTCAACACGGTGACCATCGGCATGGCGGGCATCGGGATCGCGCTCGCGCTCGCCCTGGTCCGGCCGTGGGGGATGCGCATTCCGGGGCGGCTTGTGGTGTTCTGCGCCTGGACCGGGTCCGGGTTCCTCGTGTCGGTGCTGCCCTTTGCCGTGCTCAGTACGCTGCTGGATTCCGCGTCCGGCGACTCGGGCGGGGATGCGGATGCTGCCATGCCGGGCTGGGAGGCGGCGTTGGTCCAGTTCGGTTTCGTGGGGATGGGGCTCGGGCTTGCCCTGGCCCTGCCCGCCTATCTGAGGCGCCGCTGGCCCGAGGCCTTCAGCGGGCGGGTCGGGGACGGCACCCGTGGCACCGTTCCATGGCCCTCCGTCGTCGCGGCCGGTGTCGGACTGGTCTGGATGTACTGGGCAGTTGGCGGCACCGTGGGAATCGCGCACCCTGCCGCACGCGACGCCGACGGGTATCTGCTGACCGGCCTGGGCGCGCTCTGGGCGCTCGCCGGGGCCGCCGCCGTCTGGGCGGTCGCCCGGACCCTCCCGGCCCGGGTTTCCCGTTGGTTTCCTCGTTGGCTTCCGCAGGCGCTCGGCTGGCTCGGGTCGGGCTCGCTGTTCGCGTGGAGCGGCTGGAAACTGCCCCTCACCCTGTACGTGGCCAGCGCCGCCCCGCCGGACATCCGCTTGCCGGAGCATCCCGCGCCGGCCGTCGTCCTGCACCTCGCGGCCGTGACGGCAGGCGCCGGGATGCTGCGGATACTCGTCGCCTCGACCCGGCGGCCGGATTCGGCCCCGGCGCGGGTGATCACACGGTAGACAGGTGTGCGATGACCGGTAGTGAAGAAGCACGACAGCGGGCCATTCTCCATCCGCGCACCGCGGCCGAGCGGTTCCGGCTCGAGTACGCACCCGTGCCCCCCGATCTGGCCCCCTTCCTCGCCGGGTACTGGATCCTCCACTGGGACCTGGACGCACCCCACCGCCAGCGGGTCCTCACATACCCGGTCGTCCACCTCACGTTCGCCACCGGCGGCGAGGCCCAGGTCACCGGCGTCGTCACCGACACCTTCGTCCGGGAGATCTCGGGGGCCGGACGGGTGCTCGGTCTGCGCTTCAGACCCGGCGGAATCCGCCCCTTTCTCGACGGCCCCGTCTCCGCCCTCACCGACCGGGTGCTGGACATCGAGGACGTCTTCGGTCCGGGCGCGCGCACCGTGGCCGACGCCGTGGTCGGCGAGAGCGACGTGCCCGCCGCACTCGAACGCGCGGCCGCGCTCCTCCGCGCCGTCGGACCGGCCCCCGACCCCGCCGTCGACACCGTGGCCGGGCTGGTCGAGGCGGTCGACGGCGATCCGGAACTCCTGCGCACATCCCAGCTCGCCGCCCTCGCCGGCATGAGTACGCGACAACTGCAGCGGCTCTTCGCCGAGTACGTCGGGATCGGGCCCAAGCGGGTCATCAGGCGGGCCCGTATGCAGGAGGCCGCCGCCCGCGCTGCCACCGAACCGCAGGACTGGGCCGCGCTCGCCGCCGATCTCGGCTATGCCGATCAGGCCCACTTCATCCGGGACTTCACCGCATCGGTGGGCATCTCGCCTGCCCAGTACGCGAGTTCGGTGCGTTCCGATCAGTCGTGAGTCCGCCGCAGGATCAGCGAGACGAACCCCCAGGTTTCCCGGTAGACGCGCAGCCACTCCGTGCGCCGCGTGGACGCCAGGGCGAGTGCCTCCTTGCTGTCCGGGTGCGACGGGTTGTCCAGGGCCCAGGTGGAGAGGGATCCCCAGCAGGACCATTCGTAGGCGTCCAGTTCGGCGCGCGAGCTGACGTGGCCGTGGACCGGGGTCCATCCGGCGGCCTCGACCTGCTCCATGGTGGTCGCCAGGTCGGCGAAGTCGCCCAGCATGTCGATGGCTTCGGGGGACGGGGTGCGGTCCCAGAAACCGTCGCCGATCAGGACGTGGCCGCCGGGGGCCAGGTGTCGGTGTGCCGCCTCCAGGGTGGGCAGCAGGCCGCCGAAGGCGTGGGCGGCGCCGACGCTGAGCACCAGGTCGTACGCGTGCGGGGACGTGAAGTCCGCAGCCGACTGCTGGTGGAGCCCGAGGCGGTCGCGTACGCCGAGCCGCTCTGCCGACTGCCCGGCCTGGGTCAGGGCGTCCTCGGAGATGTCGACACCCTCGGCGCGCACCTTCGGGAGCGTGGTCAGGGCGCGCAGGAGCCATTCCCCGCCGCCGCAACCGAGGTCGAGGATGCGTTCGTCACCACGCGGTGCGGCGCGTTCGAGGAGCCGGCGTACGGAATCGTCGTCGATCGGCGACTTGATCGGGTGGTGGGTGTGGGCGATGCGGGAACTCTCTTCACGGTTCACCGGGGCAGCGTGTCAGGGCGGTGGCTGTCGCGCATCCCGAATTCTGGTGGCGGCCTGGCTAATCTCCAACTGCCGCCGTCAGGACGAGAGTTGCCACCGCCACGACCAGCCCGACGAATGGCTGAGCGCGATCACCAACGGCTACGGCATCGCCCTCGCCCTGGAGTCGGCCGCCCGTTTCTACGCCCGCCCCGGCGTGGTCCACCGGCCGGTAGTCAGTACAGCCAGACGCCGAAGGCGGCGATCATCAGGCCCGGGACCAGAAGCAGGCCCGTACCCAGGAGCGCACCGCGCAGCGCCCGGCCGCGCGGGGGCTCGGGGCCGCGCCAGGCGGTGAACGCCGAGTGCAGCCCCAGCAGGGCGAGCGTCGCCCCGACGACCAGGACGAGCGCCACGAAGAAGTCGTCCCAGCCGGGGGAGTGGGAGAAGTGGTGCCCGACCGCGGCCAGAGTGTCCGCGGTGCCGGGGGTGCCTTTCACGTGGAGCCGGTCCTCTTCTTTTCTGCTGCTGCACTGCGCGGGCCGTCCGCTTGCGTCCTCGGATGCCAAACCTCTCCCGGGAAACCGGCCGCCGGGAAGGGAGTTGGGAGTATCCAGAGAGGCCTTGGCGTAGTGAAGGGAGAGCGGTGACGCAGATTTTTCCCGCCGCAGAGGCAAAGTTGAGGCGAGGGCCCGGGTTGACGGGGTTCCTCGCGTGCGGGCGGGGCGCGGCGCTACCCGTGGTCCGGCTTCGAGGCGAGAACGTACCCCTGCGGGCCCTTTTCCAGCGTGTCCGGCTTGCGGATCGCCCGCGTCCGCTCGACCAGCCCCGCATCGTCGAGCAGCCCGGCCACCTGGTCGGGGGACAGCCAGTAGACGTCGAGGTCGAGGTCGTGGCCGTACGCGTGCTCCAGATGAATGAGCCGGTCTCCGCTCTTGAAGGCGAGAAGGAGGTGGGCGCCGGGAGCCATGATGCGATGGAACTCCTCGAAGATCTGAGGGAGTTGTCCAGGCGGTGTGTGGATGATCGAGTACCAGGCGACGACGCCGGCGAGAGATCCGTCCGGGAGGTCCAGGGACGGCAGCGCCCCCTCGTCGAAGCGCAGATGCGGGTACGTCTCGCGCGCCACCGCGACCATCCCCGGCGACAGGTCGATGCCCGAGACGTCGAGGCCGAGGGAGTCCAGAAAGGTCGTGATCCGGCCGGGACCGCAGCCGATGTCGGCGACGGGGCCGTTGCCTCCGGACCGTACGAGCTCGGCGAAAACGGTGAGCATGGCGCGGTCCATCGGGCTCTGCGCCAGCGAGTCGCCGAGGAGCTTCGCGTAGTCGGCCGCGACCGTGTCGTACGAGGCGCGGGTGGTGTGCAGATGGTCCGGCTGATCGGTCATGGGCGGCGAGCGTAGTGCGCGGGCGGTACTCCATGAAGGGGGCACGCACCCCCTTTGCCTGCCCTATGCTCATCGCCGAGAGTGCTGCCGGCGATCACTTGAAGCGGGGGCTTCGCGCAATGTCCCATTGGTTCAATATGCCTTTCTGGTACGGGAATTCGGCAATATCCGGTGGAGCCTGCCATGGCTTCTGACTTCGCGCGGCTGATGAAACAGGATTTCTCGGACGCGGAGGCCTCCTCGAAGGCATGGCGCACACTGTCCACCACCATGGATTCCCTGACGAGCCGTCACAGGGCAAAAGTGACCGGGCCGTTGCATCACTCCTGGAAGGGGGACGACGCCGACAGTGCGCTCTTCTTCCTGGAGGATGTCGAGTCACGGCTGAGTGTGGTCGAGACCGAGGCGATGGCGATCGCGCGCGTCGTGGACACCACGCGGTTCTGGATGGAAGAGGCCCAGACTTCGTTGCGCAACGCCGTACAGCGCGCGGAGGACGACCACTTCAAGGTCGACGGTGACGGCTGGATCTCCGATCCGACCACGGCGGACATCCCGCACAACGACCCCGACGGCCAGCAGGCGATCGCCGACCGCAGCGGGCTGCTCGGTGAGTACCGTCAGCGCATGGAGCAGGCGCTCACCGATGCGCGCAAGGCGAGCGACGACGGGGCGAAGGCGCTCGGCGAACTGAACGGCGACATCCTCACCGACCCGGGCAACAGCGACGCGGCAGCCGAGTCCGCACTCGACACCAAGCGCGCCATGAAGGACCTGGGGATCCAGGACCCGCAGATCCCCAAGGACGACCCGAAGGCGGCAGCGCAGTGGTGGAAAGCGCTCAGCCCGGAGGAGCGGCAGGAGTACACCACGCTGTACCCGAAGGAGATCGGCGCGACGGACGGACTGCCGACGGACGTACGCGACGACGCCAACCGCACCGTCCTCGGACAGGAACTCAATGCCCTCCAGGAGGGCAACTACGACGAGAACTTCCCCGGTGAGAGCGACGAGACCATCAACAAGCGCCTGAACAACGCCGAGTTGCTCAGCGCACGGCTCGACGCGGGCGACGGTGCGCCCAAGGGCAAGGAGCTCTACGTCCTCGGGTACGACTCCAAGGACGACGGGCGGGCCATCGTCGCGATGGGGAACCCGGACACGGCCGCGCACACGGGAGTTCTCGTACCGGGGACGAACGCGAGCATGGAAGGCGTACCGGGGCAGCTCGACCGGATCGACAAGCTGCAGAGCGCCGCCGAGAGGCAGTCCGACGGCAAGCAGGTGGCGATGATCACCTGGCTCGGCTACGACGCCCCGGAGGGGTCCCTGACCGATTTCAACAGCGTCGGGGGGACAGGCAGGGCCGACGATGCCGCTCCGGATCTCCGCCGGTTCATAGCGGGAACGCATGCCTCCCACGACGGATCGCCGAGCCACACCACGGTCATGGGGCACAGCTACGGCTCCACCGTGGTCGGAGCTGCTGCGGCCGGTGGCCACGGACTGGGCGCCGACGACGTGGTGGTGGTCGGAAGCCCCGGGATGACCGTGGAGAAGGCCTCCGATCTGCACATGGACCCGGAGCATGTCTGGGCCGGCGGCGCGCAGGACGACCCCGTCGTGAACAACTTGTCCGACTGGACGCTGGGTCGTGACCCGCTGCTTGGAGCATTCGGTGGAAACAACTTCGAGGTCGACACGCACGGCCACAGCGGCTACTGGGACAGGGACAGCCAGTCGCTCCGCAACCAGGGGGCCATCATCGCCGGAAAGCCGCCCACGGAAGCTCCCAAACAGGGCTACGAGAATCCGGAGACACCCCTTGTCGCGGGCTAGGGCCGGCTTCTTCGGCACCGCCCTCGTTGTCCTCGCCACCCTGCTGACGACCGGAGGATGCATGTCCCAGAACGACGACGGCCGGAACGACCCGCTGCCGCGCATGGAGCGGGAGGCGGCTCTGAAGTGGGCGAAGGACTACACCGGTTATCTGGCCGGGGTGGCCGGGGTCGAGACGATCGCATCGACGGCCACGACGCATTTCGAGGCGTGCGTGGGGGCGAACGACGAGGTGGCCGAAGACGGCCGGTACAGCCTCTTCTATTACATCAACTCGCCCGCTCCGGCGACGGATCACACACGTATCGTGCGCACGCTGCGGACCGAACTCACCAAGGGCGGCTACGAGATCACCTCGTACCGGGAATTCAAGAGCGCCTACGAGTCGTCGGCGCTGAGCGCCCGGAACAAGAAGAACGACTACGTGGTGGAGGCGGACACCGTGGGCGACGGAAAGGACAAGCCCCAGCGCTTCTCCTTTGCCGTGCGCACTCCGTGCATGCTCCCGCCCGGCGCGGAGCAGCAGAAGTTCTGAGATCCGGACGAGGAGCCGAGAATGTCCGAAGAGACCCATGTCGACCCCGCCGAGCTCCGCGCCTCCGCCGGAGCCGCGGACGCGATAGCCGACGATATGCGGGGCCCGGCCGACGGTGCGGTCAAGGAGGCGGGCGCCGCGGGGAGTTCACTTGCAGGCTGGTCGTTCGGGCCTGCCCTGACCAACGTGTCCACCAGCTGGAAGCCCGCGCTGGACGGCCTTCACGCACGTACGAAAGCCGGAGCGGCCAACCTCCGCTCCTCGGCCGACGGGCACGAGTGGAACGACCAGCGCACCGGCCAGGACTTCGAGAACATCGACACCAGCGCGGGATCCGCCACCACGCAGGCGACTTTGGGCGAGATGCCGAGCGTGCTGCGCCGCGACAGCGACCAGGACGACAACTCCGCCTCGCACTCCTTCGGGCCCCCGCCCCAGGGCGGTCCGCCGCTCGATCCGCGTACGCCGTACGGCACCGACATGCCCTCGTACGACGACGGTTCGGTCAGCACGCGGCCCACGCCGGGGGAGAACCCCTTCGGCTGAGACGTCAGGCCGTACGTCCGCCGGTGCGCCGCGCGTGGCCCTTGCGGTCCGGGGTGCCCAGGTGGCCCGGCGCGCGCTGGGTCTCGCCGAGCCAGAGCTGTGGGGCGTACTCGCGTACCGCCGCGGTCAGTTCCTCGCGGGCGTCCGGGGCGAACGGGAAGCGGTAGCGCAGCCGCGGCAGGTCGGGGGAGAGGGGTTCCTCGTCGCGTACCAGGTGCCACAGCGCCGGGTCGTCGGGGTCGATGGGACCGGCGGGGAAGAATTCGAGCGAGTAGATCTTGGCGGTGCGGCCGAGCTCGCTCCAGTGGATACCGACTCCGGCGAGGGAATCCCAGCGGATGACGCCACGGTCCTTGCCGTTGTCCAGCCAGAAGCCGGTGGCGTCGAGGCTGACGCGAAGGGTGCGGCTCTTCCCTGCGGTGACCAGGGGGAGGACGCCGAAGAAGAGGACGACCAGTCCCATCACCACCCCGACGATCCCCTTCGCGCCGCCCCCGCCCGCCCCGGCGAGCATGGCGACTCCGCCCGCCAGGATCAGCAGGCCGAGCGCGGTGAGCACGATCCCGAGCGCGACCAGCTTGGTGGCGTGGGTCGTCGTCCGCAGAACCGTGGCCGTGGGGGAGGGGGAGGGGAGCGGGGTGTCGTGGGGTGTGGGCATGCTTGCGAGTCTAAGGAAGGCGCCGGGGGCGTGGCGATAGGGTCGGTTCCCATGAGCAAGGACCGCGGCCGCGAGGCGCACCAGGGGCCGGGCGAAGAGGCCGGCGGCACACCGGAGACGGTCGAGCTGCGGGCGCGCTTCCAGGCGGCGGGCAGGGCAGGTCTCGTACGGGACCGGGCCGCGGAGGCCCGGCGGACCCGGCTGCTGTACGCGGTGCTGCAGGCCGTGTTCGCCGTGGTCTTCCTGGTCGCGATCGGGACGCGGCTGTCCAAGGGCACGGATCCGGGCCTCTGGCTCGCCGCATACGCGATCGGGGCGGCCGGCTGCGGGCTGGCCGTGCTGGTGTCCCTGCGGGGACGTACCCGCCCGGCCCTCGTGATCTTCTTCGTCACTGCCGTGATCGGCGGCCTCGGCGACAGCCTCGTCAGCGTGTCGTAGCCGCGCCGCGGTCGCGTCGCGTTCGGGCGGCGCCTCAGAGCACGAGGCCCACGAGGAACGCGACCGCGGCCCCGACCACGCCCGCGACGGAGACGGCGATCACGGCCGTACGCACCCGACCGCGGCCCGCCGCGTCCCAAGTGGTCGAGAAAGAGACCTTGTTGCGCCCCGCGGGCAGATGCCCGGTGGACACGTAGAGCAGCCCGAGCGCGAAGATCAGCCACGATCCGAAGAAGCCGGCGAACCAGCCGCCCGCGCGGTACGGCGCGGTGATCACATAGCTCGTGTCGGTGTCCGTGGAGAGCGTCGGTGCACCCGTGCGCTGGACCGAGAGCTCGGTGCCGCCCAGGTAGCGCCGCTTGCCGTCCTCGATCTCGGCGTTGATGTCGCGGGTCTTGCCGTCGTCGGAGACGAACGTGCCGTAGCAGGTGACATGCCGGCTGCTGTGGCGGCGAGTCCGTGACGTGGTGGCGTGGCTCGTGTCGCAGGACTGCACGGTCAGCTTCCCGTGGGTGCCGATCCAGCCTGCCGTGTTCGCTCCCTGGTACGCGCTGAAGCCGGCGGCCAGGATCGCGAGAAGCAGGAATCCGGCACCCGCGGCACGCCCCGGGAAGCTGGCATCGGTGGGTGTGGAAGGGGCGGTGGATGGTGCGAACGGAGCCTGGGACACGGGGTGTTGGTCCTTTGCTGTGCAGGGTGTGGGGGGCCTGTGTGACGACGGTGGCATACCGGGCCGAATGTCACATCGGTGCGCTAGGGTACCGGCCAGATCGCGTTTCAATTGCAAAGTGAAAGTAAACCGGGGGAACAACCATGCCAGGCAGTGGGTTTGACGTCGATCCAGCCGTCCTGAAGAGCCAGGGTGGCGAATTCGAGAGGATCGGCGGCGATTTCGCGGTCGCCGCCGCCACGCTCAAGGACGCGCTCGCCGCTCTCGAAGGCGGCGAGCCGCCATGGGGTGCGGACACCATCGGCGGCCCGTTCGATGTCGTCTATCAGCCGGTCAAGGACGGGATGAACGATTCCATGGAGTCGCTCGGCGAGCGGCTCAAGGGAATCGGCACCAAGCTCCAGCAGACCGGCGCGAATTACGAGAAGACCGAAGAGATCGTCACCATGACCTACACGCCGGGGAGCTGATCAGCCATGTCACTGACTCTCCCCGACGAGGTCGCATGGGTCCTGGGGCTGCTGGGTTACGAATGGCCCGAGGCCGACGAGGACAAGATCGTCCAGACGGCCGACGCCTGGCGGGCATTCGGCGCCGAGGTCGCGCGGCTCGAAGAGGCCGGAATGACGGCCGCCGGTGCGATCCGTGCCGCCAACTCCGGAGACGCCTCCGAGGCGTTCGAGAAGGAATGGCAGAAGTACGCGGGCGACGGATATCTCGGCGATGCCAAGTTCATGGCGGAGACCATCGCCATCGCGCTCGATGTCGTCGCCGTGAACGTGGTGATCAGCAAAGTTTCGGTCATTGCCCAGCTGATTGCACTGGCTTTCGAAATCGCCGCGGCACAGGCCGCCGCACCCTTCACCTTCGGGCTCTCCGAGGCGGGCGCGGTCGGGGCCACGCAGGTCACGCGCGTCATCGTGCGCAGGCTGCTGAAGGAGCTGGAGGAGGTGATCGTCGACACGATCACCAAGACCATCAAGGAAGCCTCCCTGAAGGCGCTGAAGGACATGGCCAGGCAGGCCATCACCGACGCGGCCAAGGAGGCGGCGACCGGTGTCGCGCAGAACCTGGTCGAGCAGGGCGTCAAGGTCAACTTCGGGGCGCAGAGCGGCTTCGACCTCAAGGGTGCGGCCAGTGAGGGCCTGGACACCTTCAAGGAATCGGCGACGAGCGGGATCAAGGACGGTCTGACCGGCGTCAAGGACAACATCGAGGGTCTGGCCGACCCTCGTACATACTTGCAAGCGGCGACGGACCGGGCGGGCGAGCATGCGGGCAACGGGCTGAACCACCTCTCGGGCGGCGGTTCCGGCACCGGAGAGCAGGGGTCCGGCAACGAGGCGGCGGCGAACCCGGACTCCGGGTCGGGCTCCGGCTCGGACCAGACCTCAAGCCCGAGCCAGACCCCGAGCCAGACCCCGAGCCAGAGCTCCGGTTCAGGTTCCGGCTCGCACCGCAGGACCCCGCACGCGGACCGCGTCCGTTCCGACTTCGGCTGAACGAGAGAAGAGGCCAGGCCACATGGCTGCACAGACCCCCGACCAGGGCGGCGTCTGGGACGAGGCGCTGGAGCCCACACAGCTCCGCTCGCTCAACTCCGCGCTGCGCAAGCTCGCCGACAGCGACGGCGGCAACCGCGAACTGCAGGAAGCCGCCAAGAAGTTGATGTCGGGCCGCGTCACCCTGCGCGACGCACTCGACGACCCCTCGGTCTCCCGAGGGCTGATGTCCGGCACCGCCTCCCTGCGCGAGAAGTGGGAGGCGGCCTCGGAGGAGGAGCGCGAGGCCGTACGCGAAGGAGAGCCCGCCCCGGACGACGGCCCGACCCGCCCGTCGGACGGCACGAAGAAGCCCCCCGGCCGCCACAGCGGAGGCTTCTCGCTCTACTAGTACGAGAACGACGAGTGCGCCCCCGCAAGCCGATCGGCGCGGGGGCGCACTCCGTCGTTCACCGCTGTGTCAGAACAGCCCGTGCCACATCTGCTCGACCACCACGGACCACCAGGTCTCCGGATCGCCCAGCGCCGGCGCGTCGATCGCGGCCAGCTGCTCCTGGAACGCGGCGACCGCCGCACCCGCCGTGACCGGGTCAAGTCCCTGCATCCGGGCCCGCGTTGAAGCCAGCAGCGCCAGCGAACGGTCGAAAGCGGCGACCGAGGAGTTGATCCACCGGGTGCGCACCGTCGCCAGATCGATCGCCCAGACCGAGCCGACCCCGTCGGGCGTCCGGCGCGAAGGATCGACCTGCACCATCACCGTGTACAGCCCGTCCGTCCCGATCCGCACGAAGTGCGCGAGCTTGCGTACGTCGGACTCGTCGGCCTGCGTCCCGGCCGCGAGCGCCGCCGCCGCACCGTCCGCGAACAGGCCCCCCGCGGGCGGCGCGTCATCGCGGTCCGCGGTGAAGAAGAACGGCAGGTCCGCCGGGAGCCCCGCCCACGTCAGCGTCTTCTTCGCGTCCTCCGGAAGGCGGCTGGCGGCGATGTCGTCGGCGTCGGGGCGCCGTACGCCGTCCGCCCCGAAGACCTCCGTCAGATGCCGCCCCACGGCCACGTCCCGCAGCGGCTCCGCGGGTGCGACCTGGGCCGGAACCGGTACGGACTGCGGCCGGGGCGGCGCCTGCTGCCCGGCCATCTGCGCCATCAGCTCCGCGTGCTGGACCAGCCCTGAGATGCCCTGGGCGCGCTCCTCCGGGCGTGCGCCGTACTCGTGCGTGCACGAGAACTGGGCGTTCGGGAAGGAGTTGAGGACCTGCGCGGTGTACCCGCCGGGCAGCAGCGCGGGCCGCAGATCGGTGTGGATCGCGACGACGTTGCCCTCGGGGACGTTCATCCGGCGCAGCTCGGCCCAGGCCTGGTACTCCACGGGCGGCAGGCCCGGAGCCGCGGTCTTGAAGAGGCTGGTCTCCTCGCCGTTCGCCGGGTCGACGTACGTGAAGACGGCCGTGTTCCCCGGCCCGGTGACGGGGCGCACCGCCGCCGTCCCCCCGCCGTGCTTCTGCTGGTACATCCGTACGACCTCCTCGACCGGCACCGAGGGCCACACCGTCAGCTCGCCGGACCGCCGGTCCACGACCCCGCAGGCGTTCCCGATCTCCGCCGGAGGCCGCCGCTCGCCGGTCTCCGGGTCGCGCTCCATGGGCGCGGGCGCGGCCCACACGACCCAGCCGAGGTCGAACTCATGCATCTTCACCTCACGGCGCGGGGCGATCGGGCCCTGCAGGCCATAAGGGTTGAGCCATTGGTCGGCGGTGGCGAGCGCCTGATCCTGGCTGATCACGAGGGGACTCCTTCGAGTGACGTACGGGCGATTGCGAGGCTAGTAGGTCAGGCGCGGGGCCGTAGACGCAGGGCCTTGACCCCGCGCCCGGTGGCGACCAGCAGCACCCCGTCCGGGGAGAGATCGGCGGCGGTGAAGGGGACGTCGGAGACGAGAGCGGCGACGACCTCCTCGCTCGCCCGGTCCCATACGCGCACATAGTCGGCGCCGCGGCTCAGGAAGAGGGGAGCCTCGGCGCGCTCGTCCTCGGAGGGGCGCAGAATCGTCGCGGGGTCGAGGTCGGGGGCGAGCTGCACAGGCTG
This sequence comes from Streptomyces sp. NPDC050738, assembly GCF_040654175.1. Lineage (NCBI taxonomy): Bacteria > Bacillati > Actinomycetota > Actinomycetes > Kitasatosporales > Streptomycetaceae > Streptomyces > Streptomyces sp. NPDC050738. The sequence continues at coordinate 340,386 of NZ_JBFAHN010000008.1, forward strand.
CACGAGCCCGTAGATGCTGACTGCCGTGTCCGCGTCCTCGCCGAGGGAGTACGCGCCGGGCGTCCCGGCCGGCACGACGAGTACGGCGACCGAATCCCCGCCCTCCGGCAGGCGCCCCACGGTGACGGCGCTGACGCCCGGCACCCCCACGTTCCACACCGTCTGCCAGGGCAGCTCGAAGCCGAGCCGGTGCACGGCGGCCGCGTACTCGAAGAGCCCGTCCTCGACGAACGCGGTCTCCAGCAGCGCGGCCCGCAGCTCGGCGGGCGCCTGGGTGCGGGTGAGGAGAGGTGCGGTGCGCAGATACGTCAGCGCGGGCGGCCCCAGCTCCGCGGGCGGGCAGGCCTCGATGGCAGCCCGTAGCACCACGGGGTCAGCATGCACGAACAGCCCCGGATCGGTGAGGAGTTGGGGCAGCTGACCGGCCTCCAGGGCGTGCCCTGCGATGTGATCGCGTACGTAGGGATCGGCCTGACCCCAGTCCTGCCCCGGCACGGCGGAGAGCAGCGCGACGGCGATGCGTGACTGCGCGGTCCGCAGATCGGGCAGCCCGGCCCTGACCGCCGCGCCGAGCGCGGGGTGCAGCAGACGCAGCCGGTCTTCTTCGGGCTGTACGAACGGACCGGCGAGCAGCATCCCGCCCGCGATGTCCGCGCTCATGTCGCGCCCGGCGACCGCGGCGGCGAGCTGCCCCCACAGGGCGACGGGCAGCCCTTCGCTCTCCGCGAGGGCGATCGGCGCGAGCATCAGCCGCAGCGTCTGCGGATCGGCGCCGAGCCGTCGTGCGTGCAGGTCGAGGGCCTCGTCGACGCTGGACGGAAGCAGCGACGCGTCGCCCGGATCGAAGCCCTCGGGCGCCATCAGTACGCAGTGGGTGGCGAGTTGCACGACCAGCGGGCTGTTGCCCGCACGCTGTGCGATGGCCATCGCGAGCTCCAGGCGGGCACCCGGATCGGAGGTGAACGGCAGCTCGGGCGCGCCCAGTTGAGGATCGAGCGCGGCTGCGGCATGCAGCACGAGCCCTTCCGGGTCGGCCCACTGTGGGTCGTCCAGGTCGAGGACCTGGACCTCGCCGGGCGGCAGGGACCCGGCCAGCTCGGCTGCGTACGCGCGGGGGAGGTCGACCAGCAGCCGTACGGTCGGGGTGGCGGCGAGGGGCTTCAGCACCTCCCGTACGAGCCGGGCGGGCTCACCCGCACCGCGTACCGGACCGGCCAGGTCCACGTCGGGTACGACGACGGTCACGGGCTCGGCCAGCGCGGCCAACTGCTCGTACACCTCCGAGTCCCGCGAGGCGTTCAGCCCGTGATGATCGGCGAGCAGCCACAGCACCTGGGCCGCCGTGCGCCCCTCGGTGCCCGGCACGGCGGGCGGGGGCAGGTCGGGCGGCACGGTGGACGGGTCCATGTCGTCGAGCGGCAGCCGCTTGCGGAACTCCGGGTCGCAGAGCATCAGGAACCCGGTGATCAGCCGTGAACTCCCGCTCCCGGCCCCGCCGGTGAGCAGCAGAACCCTCGGCGCACCGGGCCATTCCATGCGCCACGCGGCGAGCGCGCGCAGGGCGGCGGTGCGGCCGCCGATGTGGGGGTGCGGTGCATAGCCTTCGGGCGGCGCGGTCATGAGTCCCGGTCCTCCGTCGTCCGTCGTCCGTACGGGCAGGTGCGCGTAAGCCACTGATCCTATGTTCGGTCTCCGGGTGCCAGGGCCAGAGCCCATGGGCTCACCGCCAGTACGCGACCGGGCGGCCGGCCCGCGCCCGTCCCGGCGGCGCCCGCCGCACTGCTTCGGTGATCGCATGAACCTCACCCACCTCACCACCCGCACCGCGGCTGCCCTCTTCTGCGCGGCGGCACTGACGACGCTGAGCGCATGCAACGCCGACAATCCGGCGTCCGACCACAAGAGCACCGGCAAGCCGACGTCCAAGGCCGGATCCCGCCCCGGAGCCAAGACGAACGGCATCGCGAAGCTGTCGACCGACGCGATCTACAACACGGCGACCAGGGCGAACGCGGAGGCGGGTTCGCTGCGCGAGCAGATGACACGCAAGGGCACCGATGCCGACCTGCGGCTCTCCGCGACGGAGTGCGCGGGCACGGTGAACAAGGCGGACGAGGGCTCGTACGAGATCATCCGCAAGGGCCCCGATGTGTGGATCAAGCCGAGCGCGAAGTTCGCGGCGTGGATGACGCAGGCCACGGGCACGCCCTTCTCCGACAGCGTCTGGCTGCACGGTGCGCCGACCAACCCGGTGACGCGGGCACTGGCCAGCTACTGCCACCCGGAACTTTTCAACGCACCGGACACGAGCGGGGGCGGCCTGAAGAAGGGCAGGGCCACCCAGCTGGACGGCATGCCGGTCACGTCGCTCGTGCGGACCGGCAAGGCGGGCAAGTCCGTGACGTACTACATCGCGTCGACCGGCAGCCCGAACCTGGTCATGCAGGACGTCACGGGCAGCACCACATCTCCCGACCTCACCTACTCGGACTTCGGGAAGCCGGTGGGCGCTCAGAAGCCGACGGGCAGGATCGTCGAGGCGCCGAAGGACTGAGGCCGGCTGCCAGGACCGTTGCCAGGACCGTGGATCACCGCGGAAGCAGCGGCGGCGAGGGCAGCTGGAAGTGCTCCACGATGATCCGCAAGGTGACCTCGCCGTCGCTGTTGAAGTCGGGATCGGTGTCATAGCCCGTTTCGCGCCCCACGATCCCGGCCGCCAGGAGCTCGCCCACGAGCAGATCGCCCGTGCGGCGCGATTCGCGGCGCTGTCCGAGGTTGAAGTAGAGCAGCCCGAACCCGCCTTCGCAGTAGGCGAACTGGAACGGGTGGTCGTCGCAGTGCGGGACAAAGTAGTTCTGCCCGTGCGGACAGGTGCAGGCGGGCGTGGACGCCAGAAACACCGACTCCACGTGATCCGGGCGACTGGCACGGTCCGTGTACCGGAAGCCCGTGATCTTCTGGGCGAGGTCCTGGGCGCTCCGTCCCGTGTGGTCGGCGCGGGCATCGAGAGTCACCCATGCCCAGCCGGCCGATTCGCCGGTCGAGAGGGTGGGCTGACCGGCTTCGGCGTAGATGTCGGTCAGGGTGGCCAGTTCCATGCCCTTGAAGAAGGCGATGAAGGTGTTCGGGGGAAGAGTGCTCACTTGGCCGTCACCTCTGCGGTCAGAGGCGGTGACGGCAGGGCGAAGTAACCGGCGATCGCCCGCACGATACGGGCGTGATCGTCGTAGTGGTGGTCGAAGCAGTCATGTCCGTCGTCGTCCTGTTGTGAACACTCCTCGCCGGGACCGATGAGATGTGCGGCGAGGAACTCGGCCGACAGGTAGTCGGGGTTGTCACCCACCCGCTCACCGATGCTCTCGAAGTTGAAGCGGAGGACGAGCCGACCGCTCCGGTGATACTCGAACGCGGGCGGGAAGCCCTTGGCACTGCAGGGCTCCAGGACGAACACGACGATCTCCGCGCCGTCCGGACAGATGCTGCTGTAGTCGACCTCCTCATAGTCCGTGTTCTCATAACCCTCCGGGTCGAGTTCGAACATCTCGTGCACCGCCCACGCCCACGCGCCGGACTCTCCGCCGGTGAGGGGCGTTCGCTGCACGTGGTGCAGGCCCTTGTTGAGCGCGTCGAGAGAGATACCCCGGGCGAACACGAGGTTCACTTCGAAGCCGGGGACCGGTCCCTGTATCCAACTGATCATGCTGAGAAGCCTAGATGCGACCACTGACAGTCGCCGCGCGGCTTCCTCACGGTCGAGGAAAATTGAATGGCGTGGAGCCCAGCGGGTGGGGAAACTGCGCCGGTGACCCATTCCGCACCGCCTCGACTCCTGCGGCCCCGTGCCCTCGAGCCCGGCGATCTCATCGTCATCGCGGCGCTGTCCGGGCCGCTCCATGCCGTCTACGCATCCGACCTCGCGCAGGCGGTGGTCGTGCTGGAACGGATGGGATTCCGTGTACGTCTCGCACCCCTCCTCGAAGCCGGGCGGCACCACTGGTGGAGCGCGGCGCGACCGGCGGAGATCGCCGAGGAGTTCAACGCTCTTCTGCGCGATCCCGAAGTGCGCGCGATCCTCGCTCATGACGGTGGGCAGACGGCGTTCGGCTACCTCGACCTGATCGACTTCGAGGCGATCAGGTCCGACCCCAAGCCGATCCTCGGCTACAGCGACATCTCCCTGCTGCATCTGGTGATCCATGAGCGCACGGGCCTGGTCGGATTCCACACCGACCTGGCCACACCCGGCCTCGGCGGGTCCTGGAAATCAGCGCCTGCCGCCCGCAGGGCAGAGCTGGAGAAGCTCTACTCGACCCTGCTGACCAGCACGGACGCGATCGGCGCACTGCCCGCCACCCGGGCGTGGGAGTGCTGGCGTCCCGGCCGCACCGAAGGCCCCCTCGTCGGCGGGGTGATCAACCGCATCGCGCTGGTGCAGGCGACCCCGTACGCGCTGCCGCCGGAGCGGTTCGACGGTGCGGTGCTGTTCTGGGAGGAGCGGGGAGGCCTGGCAGCATACGTATGGAGCTATCTGCAGGTGCTCCGGCACAGCGGCATCCTCGACCGGATCGCCGGCATGGTCGTAGGCGTCCCATGCGAGATCGACGGACTCGGGCAGGGCGGCCCCGACGGGAACCCGACCCTCCGCGAGATAGTCCTCGACGTCCTCGGCGACCGCGACATCCCGGTCCTGGGCAACGTCGAGTTCGGACACGCCGTCCCGAACCTGCCCATGCCGATCGGCATTCGCGCCGGTCTCGATGCGCACCGACGCACGTTGTCGCTGCTCGAACCGGCGGTACGGCCGCGTCGTGCGGCGCTGCCTCCGTGGGGCCCTGCTCTGACCGCGTGATCAATGGTGGGCACGTCATCGTCTACAGCCGCGATGCGGAAGCGGACCGAGTCTTCTTCAGGGACGTGCTGCGCTATCCGCACGTCGACGCGACCGTGGCAGAACTGACAGCGCAGGGCGTGGAGTTCACGCAGCCCTCCTCCGGATTCAGCCCTCGGCCCTCAACGGGCAGCCTGTGCCCGCCCGTTGGGCGAGGTCGGCGCGGAGGGCGGCCAGTTCCGCCATGCGTACGTCGATGAGCTGGATCTTCTCCTCGAACAGCGCCGACAGAGCCTCGGCCGCGTCGGGCACCTTGCGCAGCTCCTCGCCGGTGCGTGCGATCTCCGCCAGCGAGAAGCCGAGCGTCTGCGCGGTGCGGATGTAGTGCAGCCAGGGCACGGTCTCGGGGGTGAAGTCCCGGTAACCGTTGGGCAGTCGGTCGCCGGTGACCAGGCCGACCTTCTCGTAGAACCGGATGGTGTCCCTGCTGACGTCCGCCTGTGCGGCGAGCTCTCCGATGCGCATGGTCCTCCGTCGCTCGCGGGCTTGACCTTGGACCGTACTCCACTGTTTAGCGTGAGGCTCCGTTGGTCCGTTGATCCGAAACCGGCAGGAGCCCCCGACATGACCTCCCCCTACCTTCGCGTCGTACGCGCAAGCGCCTGGTACGACCTCGTCGTCACGGCGGGCTTTGCCACGCCGTGGACGTACGCGATGGTGCACGACGTGCTGTCGCTGCCCGAACGCGACGTGATGCAGACCCTGTTGGCGAACCTGATGGGTTCGGTCGTGGTGGTGTGGGCGCTGCTGCGCATCGTCAGGCCGCAGCCGGAACACGGCCTCTTCGACGGCATCGCGCGCACGCTGTTCTCGGCGTGGATCGCATACGCGCTCGCCCATGGCGGCCCGCACCTCCTGTGGGGGTTCCTGGTGGTCGAAGTGGCCTTCGGGGTCGCCCAGCTCGCGCCGCTGCTGCTGAGGTCGGGGGCCGACGACCCCGGACGCGATGACGCATCCGGGGTCGTCGAAGACCGGCCGGGCATGCCCGGCTCAGCGGCGGATGCCCGCGTATGCCGCCGGGGAGACGCCGCCTTCCGCACCTGACGCGCCGCCCACAGTCCAGACCCGGCCCGCCGCGTCGGTCGCGGCCCCGTACAGGAAACCGGCTCCGGGCGGGTCCTCAGTGCGGGTGAGGAGACCCTGGGGGCCAGTGGTCAGGACATAGTTCCCTGCCGGGTTGACGGCCGGGTCCTGGGTCTCGCCCACGATCACCGGCCGGCCGGAGCCGTCGAAGGTGATGTCGTACAGCTGGCCCGTCTCGGCGGGGGTACGCACCGTGCGCCACGCCCGACCGTCGTAACGCACGACAACGGGTCGCCGCCACAGGTTCTCGTCCCTGATGTGGCCAACGGCCCATACGTCGTTGGTAGTCCGCATCTCGATGCCGTCGAACAGTGCCCCGTCGAGCGCGGGCGGCAGGCTCTGCTTGGTCCACGACGTGCCGTCGAAGCGGGATATGCCGTCGCCGATGGCGTGGACGACGCCACCGGGTCCGGCCTCCAGCTGGGACACCCAATTGAGCCCGGTGTTCGCGGGCAGCCGGGTCCATGCACCGCCCCCGTGCGCGTCCCCGCGGAACAGGGCCGGGACGTACTGCCCGGCAGCATCGGCGTAACCGCCGAACGCCCAGACCGAGCCGCGCGCGTCCACGTCGACGGCGGACAGCGACGTGTCGTCCGCGCCCTCCGGGAAGGGCAGGGCGACCTCGCTCCATGCGGTGCCGTTCCAGTGCTGCAGCAGTGCGCGTGCTTGCTCACCGTCCGATTCGCCCGCGGTCTCGAAGCGGGTGCCGACGGCCCACACCTCGTCGGGTGCGCCGATGGCGAGGTCGTCCAGGTGGCCCTCATCGGCCGGCTGCGGTGGTGCCTGCCAGCCCGTGCCGGTCCAGCGCATGGCCACCGGCGTGAAGGTGCGGGTGGTCGTATCGCTGTGCCGGCCGACCGCCCAGGTCGCACCTCCCGCGGACTCGACGTCGAACAGCACGGTGCCGTTGCTCTCCGCGGGGCTGATGTCCCGCCAGCTCCGGGTGTGGGCGGCTGCGGGTGAAACGGCGGTGGCGACGACTGTCGCCAGCCCGACGGCAAGGGCAGTTGCTGCCCGGGGTAAAGAGAGGAACATGAAGAGGCATCCTTGGATCGGTGTGACGTGCTTGCTCTCGATCCTTCTGATGCGCCGGGGCCCCACAAATGTTGCACTCTGTCGACGACGAGAACCGCACAGGGGCGGCGGAGACGAGCTGATCCGTCACCGGTCGGCGGCGAGGCGCAGCAGCTCCTCCTCGGCCGCTCCGGTCCAGCAGCCGTCGCGCAGCAGCGGGCCGACGGTCGGGTGGCGGGCGACCAGTTCGCCGAGGGTGAGCAGCGGCAGGCCGTCGAGTGCCGGGTAGACGACGACCTTGCCGGGGACGGTGCGGTCGCGCACCGCGTCCAGCCCGTCGAGCGCACCGGCCATCCCGCTGACCGCGCCCACCGACAGGTTCGTGTCGAGCCGGCCGTCGGCGACCTTCGCGAGCACGGCGCGCATGTCCGCCACCGCACTGCCCGACGTACCGACGAAGTACAGGCGCTTCGCCGCGTACGTGTCCAAGTCGATGGGGCAGGGAACGTCGGTGGCGATGCCCGCGAAGATGTTGATGATCCCGCGCGGGGCCGCGTCGTCGATCGCGGTACGGATCAGGTCGGGGACCGGCGCCATGACGAAGCAGTGGTCGACGGGGCCGCGCGGGCGCTCGGTCCGCGGGTCGAAGAGGCGTACCTCGACGTCGTGTTGGGCAGCGAGGCGCGTGATGCGGCGGCGCAGCGCTTCGGCGCGCAGCGGGTTGCGTACGGCGCCCTCGACCAGGGCTTTGGGCTCGGACGTGACGATGGCGCGGACCATCGCCATGACGCCCGTGGGGCCGCCTGCTCCCACGACGTTGACGTGGGCGCCCGCGCGGAGTTCGCCGGTTGCGGGGATGGTGTCCAGGCAGTCGGCGAAGGCGTCCGTGGTCGTCGCCGCGATGCGGAGGTTCTGGTAGTGGACGCGGCCCACGGGAACGTCGACCGGCCGCCCGAACAGGCCGCCGCCGGTCGCGATCAGCACCAGGCCGCCGGGGGCCACGAGGGGCAGGAGGCGCTCCAGTTCGGTGGCGTCGGCGCCGTGGTAGAGGAGGTCGTCGACCGACTGGGGGGCGAGTCCGGCCGGCTCGACGACCGTACTCCCGGACAGGTCGAGCCCGGACAGATCTCCCGCGCCGACCACCAATACCCTTCCGTCCGGCTTGATTTGACGCCGCTCACGGACTGCGTACGCGTTCTCCACGCACGCCCACGGCTCGACGAGTGCCAGCCGGCTCGCGGAGGGCTCGTCGGGGGCCGGCAGCAGGTAGCTCTCGCCGTCCGCCGCGATGGTGACCCGCTCGTCGAGCAGTACGTACTGCTGCAGACCGCCCTCGAAGTTGTAGCCGAAGGCGCCCGTGGAGTCGGCCGTGGCGAGATCCCGGAAGTTGGCCTGCACGACGTACCGGCCACCGACGACCGCGCTGGTCACGCCGGAGCCGACCGCGACGACCCGCAGTACGACCTCGTGGCCCGGCACGGTCGGCAGGTTTCCGGGTGCGTAGGACGGGACGGACCGGAGCGCGTCGTCAGGGAGGACCGGCCCCTTGCGTACATGCCGGTCGAACTGGTGGCGCAGCTTCACATCGGAGAAGCACAGCCCGACGCACTCCACCCGGCCGAGTATCTGGCGGTCGCCCGGGGCCGTAACCGGCTTGTCCCGTACGAGAGTTACGAGATCGGGGCCGGTGAACCGGACGGCGGTCTGCACGCGGGGAATCATGCCGCCCAGTACACCTCACCCGAGCCCACCAGGTGATCAGTCGAGCGCGGCGAACATGCCGGGCTCGTACGAACCACCCTGGTTGTCGAGGATCACGCCGACCCGGTTGGCCGCGTTGATCATGGACACGAGCCAGACGAGCGCACCGACCTGGTCGTCGTCGTAGTGCTTGCGCACCGCGGCCCACGTCTCGTCGGAGACTCCTTCGTTCGCGTCGGCGAGCCGGGTGCCCTCCTCGGTGAGCGCGAGGACGGCGCGCTCGGCCTCGGTGAACACGGTGGTGTGGCGCCAGGCGGCGACCAGGTTGAGCCGGAGCGCGGTCTCGCCGGCGGCCGCGCCCTCCTTGGTGTGGACGTCGACGCAGAACCCGCAGCCGTTGATCTGGCTGGCGCGGAGCTGGACGAGTTCCCGCAGGGACCGGGGGAGGGTGGACTGTTCGAGGGCGAGGCTCGCGGCGTAGAAGCGCTTGGCGATCTTCGCTGCGGTGGGGCTGTCGAGCAGGTTGAAACGGGGTTCCATGACGTGGTCCTCACTCGTGTGAATGCCGTGCGGCTGCACTGGACGAACACAAGATGCCGACGACAAGATCCTTGTGACGGCGGGGAGTTGTGACGTACGCCACCTGCCACGAGTGTCACAGGGCGGCGCCGAGAGGTGTCCTCTGTGCGACACGACCGAGAGCGGAGTGGACAGGAGCGGGACATGGACGAGCCGACGAGGGACAACACGGAGGCGTTCGTCGCCCACCGCAACCTGCTCTTCACCGTCGCCTACGAGATGCTCGGCTCAGCCGCCGACGCCGAGGACGTCCTGCAGGAGACCTGGCTCCGCTGGGTGGGCGTCGACCCCGCCGTCGTACGCGACCAGCGCGCGTACCTCGTCAGGATCACCACCCGCCAGGCGCTGAACCACCTTCGCAAGCTCAGCCGCCGCAAGGAGTCCTACGTCGGCCCCTGGCTCCCCGAGCCGCTGCTGACGGCGCCCGACGTGGCCGATGACGTCGAGCTGGCCGACAGCGTCTCGATGGCGATGCTGCTGGTCCTGGAGACGCTCGCGCCGACCGAGCGGGCCGTGTTCGTGCTGCGCGAGGTCTTCGGCGTGGAGTACGACGAGATCGCCGAGGCCGTCGACAAGAGCCAGGCAGCGGTCCGCCAGATCGCCCACAGGGCGAGGGCGCACGTGGCGGCACGCCGGCCGCGCGGGTCGGTGACGGCTGCGGAGACGAAGGACGCCCTGCAAGCCTTCCAACGGGCAGTGGAGACAGGCAACATGCAGGGCCTGCTGGACATCCTCGCCCCGGACATCGTCTTCCTGGGCGACGGCGGCGGTGCCGTACAGGCCGCGCTGGTACCCATCGTCGGCGCCGTCACGGTCGCAGCCCTGCTGGTGGCCGGGAACCTGCGCGGGAGCGCGGCGGCGCTGCGCCCGGCCCAGGTCAACGGCTACCCGGCACTGATCCTGCGGCGCGACGGCGAGATCGACACGGTACTGGCGGTACGCATCGACGACGGCCTGATCACCGGGCTCTACGCGGTCCGCAACCCGGAGAAGCTGTCGCGGGTGGAGACGGAGACGGTGGTGAGCCGCTGACCAGCCCCGCAACCGAAGCGGGGGCGCACGCGTCCGTCATGGTCATGAGCACGAACGACAGCGGCACGCCGCCCCCGAACCGCCTCACCGGCACCGGATGCCTTCTCGCCGCTCTCGGCGCGGCTGTGGCGCCTCTCGCGTGGGGGCCGCAGGCCGCGCAGAGCATCGACGGCGGTTTCGAGGGCGAAGCCCGGGACCTGAGTGTGCTCTACATCGATCTGCCGTTGATCGTGCTCGGCGGCGCACTGCTCCCGCTGTTCGTCCGGGCGGTGGCCGCGAGATTCCTGCACCGCCCCTGGGCGGCGACGCTCCTCGCGACGGTGGCGCTCGCGCTCGGGGTGTGGGGTCTCACGGAGTGGTGGACTCCACGCCACCAGCCGAACCCCGGCTACGGTCCCGGTATTTGACGCCCGACGGACGACCGACGAACGACCCACGAGGAGAGCACATGTCGACGCTGCGATTCCGCGCTGCGGGCCCCGACGACGCCGAGGGAATAGCCCGCTTGCACGCGGACAGCTGGCGGAGGCACTACAGGGGCGCGTACTCCGACGCCTTCCTGGACGGAGACGTCCTCGGCAACCGGCTGTCGGTATGGGCATCGCGCCTGGCCGAGACGGCAGCCTCGGCGACGATCCTCGCCGAGGACGAGAACACCCCCGGCCTGACGGGTTTCGTACATGTCGTCTTCGACGAAGACCCCCGGTGGGGCAGCCTCGTCGACAACCTGCACGTCGCCAACGCCAGGCGCCGTACGGGGGTGGGTGGCGCGCTGCTGACCCGGGCCGCGGAGGCGGCGGTGTCCGAGGCGACCACAAAGCCCTTGTACCTCTGGGTACTTGAGCAGAACACGACCGCCCAGAACTTCTACCGCGCCCACAGCGGCACCTGCCCCGAAGAGCCGGTGCTCGTCGGAGCCCCGGGCGGCGACCCCACCCGCCTCGACGGCACACCGAAGAAGCTCCGCATGGCGTGGGCGGACGCCGCGGAGGTGGGACTCAGGCCAGCCGCAGGTCGATGAAGGCGACGTCGTCGCCCGGCAGTACGTACCGCTCGATCTCGACGAAGCCGTGGGAGCGTGCGAACCGCAGACCCTCCCGGTTGGCCTCCAGGACGACCGTCTCGATCACCCTGGCACCGAGCTTCCGCGCCGCCGCCAGGCCATGCGCGTAAAGCTGCCCTCCCAGCCCCTGTTCGCGCAGCTCGGGGAGGATGCGGGCGATGACGGTGGCGGTGGAGCCGTTCTCGTCGGTGGGCGGCCGCACGGTCGAGCAGCCGACGAGCACGTCGCCGCGGTACGCGACGGCCAGCTGATTCCGCCCGGCGCGCTCGCGGACCTCGTCCAGGGAGAGGACGGAGGAAGCGGTAGGGATGATCACGTTGTGGACATGACGCCAGTCCTGAAGCCTGGCCTCGGTGTCGGCCTGCTGAATACGAAGATCGGTCACGCTGCAGAGAACCGCACGCGCCCGGGCGCGTCAACCGCGACGCGGGGAACTGCGGCGGATCTTGCGCGCGTTGTGAGGGACATGAACGCCGATACGCACGGACCGCGGGCGACTGCTCGCCGGCGAAGCAGCGAGATGATCGCGATCCCGCCGGGACAGGTGACTCTGTCGGACCGGCGCACACAGCGCAGTTGGTCGGTCGAGCTCCCGCCTTACCAGCTGGCGGCTTTCCCGGTCACGCAGGAGTTGTACGCGCAGACCACAAACCGTCGGCCGAGTGCGTCCAAGGGCGACCGGTCGCCTGTCGAGGGCGTCTCGTGGTGGGACGCGGTGCGATTCTGCAACGCCTTGTCGCACAGCGAAGGCTTCACGCCTGCGTACGACCTGGGCCCCGAGGACGAGGACATCGAGTGGGACGTCGCCGCCGACGGGTACCGACTGCCGACCGAAGCCGAGTGGGAACACGCCTGCCGGGCCGGCACGACGGGACCGCGTTACGGGGAGCTCGACGAGATCGCCTGGTATCGCGAGAACTCCGCCGAGCGCCCCCACTCCGTGGGCGGCAAGCTCCCCAACCCGTGGGGTCTTCACGACATGCTCGGCAATGTCTGGGAATGGTGCTGGGACGTCTACGACGCCGAGGTCTACGGCTCCTACCGGGTGCTCCGAGGCGGCGGCTGGTTCGACGAGCACTGGAGCTGCAGGGCCTCCGTGCGGCGCCGGAGCCATCCGACCTTCCGGGTCGACGATGTGGGCTTCCGCGTGGCGCGGTGCCTCGCTTGACCCTCGGCCTGTCGGACTCACCTTCCCGGACGGGGGATTCGGCTGCCGCCCGGGTGTCCGGGCGAGCACCGCGGTGGACCAGGACCCCTGTTATGCGTCGCCCCAGGTGTCCAGATCGCCGTCGAGTACCTGCTCCCAGTGATCGCCGTCAGCTGTGGTGGCGTCGACGGTTTCCGCCCACTCCCGCAGACTGTTCCGGGCGTCCGTGCGTTCATGTTCCGTGGCGAAGTCGCTGATCAGGAACTCATGGTACAAGCGGATCAGCGTGCAGAACCGCCCCAGGCTGTCGGCCAGTTGGATGGACGAGTAACCGGTGCTGTGGTCCTGGAGAACTGCACCCGTACCGCCGTCGAGCAGAATGGCGCCACCGGTCCACTCACCCAGCAGAAAGTACGGGCCTTCACTCCCGGGTTCATCCACGTCCGCCGGCCATTCGACCTCCCGAAGCCCGTCCTTGTGCAGGTCGACTGTGTGCATGAAGGGCAGATGCCGCGACAGCGCGGGCAGCCCGACGGAGGTGAGAAAGCGGCGTGCACCGGGATCGGTGACCCCCGGGGGCATCTGATCCGGTGGCAGTACGCGGCAGGTGCCATCCCCGAAACCATCCTCCAGCCACTCCGGCGCGGGGCCGCCCGTGGCAAGCGCCGGCGCGGGACATTCCCAGACAGCGACACGCGTATAGGGACCCGCGTACGGCTCCGGGAGCGCAGGCAAGTTGGGCTGGACGCCCGGCACCGCGCTGACGTGGACGCCGAACAGCCCCGTGGGCCCTGCGATCTGCCAATCCCCTTCTCTCACCAGGGGCTCCAGGGGCTCCAGGGGCTCCAGGGGCTCCAGGGGTGAGGACCGGAAGGGGCGATGCGGCCCGAGCATGTGCCGCACCGGAGGGCCGACTTCGCGTACAGGCCAGGGGGCCGCTCCGGCGGACGGCTCCTGGAAGCGGCCGAAGGTTCCGTACGGACGGCACCGTGACCAGACCGTCTGCCACGGCATCCCCACATCCGCCGCGACCATGGCGTCCGCCAGTACGTCATCGCCTCTGCCGACCGCGGCGTGGTGGAGCCAGGCGATCCACTCCCCGTGGGGGGCTCCGGCCAGCCCCAACTGCCCGAGGTAGTGGGCATCCGTGACCAGACCGCCCTGCGGCACCCCGCCGGGCCAGAATGCCGCGATCCCCTGCAGCAATCCGTAGGCGTCCAGGCGCGCCACCACAGAGCCGTCGCTCAACACACCCTGCAACCCGCCCGCATGTGCCGCATGGACGGCCAAGGTCCGTGCCGCATAACGCGTGAGCGGAACGTCCGGGAGCCCCGGCCCGCGCACCTGGCGTGAGAGGTACGCGGTCAGCTGCTCCTGGTCCACCGGCCGCAGTTGCCGGATGCGATGGCGCAGCGACTCGGTACGGAAGCCGACCTCACGGCCGTCGCCCTCACGAAGTACTTCCGGCAGGGCTTCGACCAGCTCCCGCAGCTCCTCCACCGGAACGTCGTGCCCCAGCGCTGTGCAGAGTCCGGACCAGACCTCCACCGCCACGCCCCGGAGTTCGGCCGCGGCCAGGACGGACAGTGGCGGGCAGGCATCCAGCACCTCGGCTGACAGATCGTCGCGAGGGGTGGGGTCCGCCAGGACAACCTCGTTCTTGGCAGGCGCAAGCACCCACGGCTTCTCAGCGGACCGCTCGACGACGAACCGGACATCGCCAGGCGCCGACACCTTGAGGGTCCGGACTGCCCGTGTGACGCGGTCCGCTTCGTTCGATGTGACGAGGGGTCCCGCCCACTGGACATTGGCGAGCAGAGCGACGCCGCGCCCCCGGATGCCCCGCGCATCGCGGGCAAGTGAATCCGACCGGGCCGGCACGCCCCATGCACCCAGCAGGCGGCGTGCAACGTCATCTGCTGTCAGGCCCTGGCAATCCAGCGCTACGGCTTGCGGCAAACGCTGCGCCACCCGATGCAGCAGGCGGGTCTTCCCTGCCCCGGCGGCACCACGGACCGCGAAGGTCTCGTAGAGACGATGAGGCTCGCTGAGCCATGTGTCGATACGGGCAAGGGCTGCGTCGGGTGTAGCACTCACCAGGTCCTCAACTCGTCCGTGCTTCGGCGGTCGGGCAACCCGTTTCACTCGTCAAGGCCGAAGACGAACGACCAGATGCCCGCCTCGGAGCCGGACTCATCGACGGCGCGCAGCGCGACTGCCACATGATCGCGCAAGAGGAACTTCTCCTCATCTTCCGTGACGGAGCTGTGGGTTCGCACTCCGGTGATCCATAGGCCGATCATGCCGTAGAAAGCCGATGGCGCCGATGCCAGCAGAACCCCGTCCAGATCGCTTTCCGCAGGATCGAACGGCATACGCAGAATGTGTCCGGTGACTCCGTCGATGACAAGCACCCCGCCCGTCCACCTGCCGAGGCAGAAGAACGGCCCATCCGTAGCCGGACGCTCAACGCCCTCCGTCCAGGAGAGACTACGAAGGAACCAGTCCCAGTTCGGCTCGAGGGACAGACCGCTCTCGGCGAACTCCGGCACTCCGAGCTCCACGAGGAGCCTGCGGGTCTCTCCGTGGGTGAGCCCGTCGGGCAGTTCCTTCGGATCGACTGTATGGAACACCTCGGCGCCGAACAGAGTCCGCAGATCCTCCGGCCCTGGCTGTGTTGACGCGCCGACAGGCGTCGTGGGGCCGGCCGAGGCGTACGGGATCGAGGGACGACCGCGCGGCGGCTCGAGTGATGTGGTGCCTTCGGCACAGGACACGGCGAGCACTCCTCCGGGTCCGCCGATCAGCAAGAGATCCCCGATGGGCAGCATCGACCCGTCCAAGAGCCGAAACGCGGCGTCCTCGGCGCCCTCGGTGTCCGGAAGACGATCCCAGATCTCCCGGGCGCTTGCCGGGCCCCCGTCGACCGAATCAGGCCAACTCAGCTTGTGGCGATGCTCGTCAGGAATCCCTTTTCCGCCCCGCCACGGGCCTGCGATCAGGTCACCCGTCGCCGGGTCCCACACCGTCACATCGGCATGGTGCGGCCCGCCCAGCGAGGCGACCGCCATCCGATCCTGCCAGCGGACCTCCACGAGAGCGTCGACCGTGCCCGCCTTGAGGAAGCCGATGTGGTGACCGCCCGGCGGCCGCCAATTGGTCCACCGGGCGGTCCACGGCAGCCGGACCCCGGACTGTTCCACCGCGGCGGCAAATGCGTGGTTTCCGCGGGCGAACGCCATCAGATGCAGCCAGGACGCCCACTCGCCCTGCGTGGAGGGCGCCACGTCGTACAGCCACAGGTACATCGCGTCGGCGGCTGCCGTATTGCCGCCAACCGAGCCTTGGTGGGCGCAGTAGGCGGCATCCATCAGCTGGGTCTGGGGAATGTTGGCCGCGAGACCCCCGTCCGCGACGACACCGTCGAACAGGGTGGACGCGTCGGAATTCTCATGGGCGCCCTGCACGGCGTGCATGGCCAGTCCTTTCGCGGCGTACGCCCCCAGAGGACCGGCCGCCTGCCACCCCTCGGGGTGACGCAACTGGGGTGCGTGAGCGCGCAGCCAGGTGGCCATGTGCCGGTTGGCCTGCGCCAGGGCGCTCGGAGGCATCTCCTGCCGGATCGCTTCCGCCAGCGCTTCGTCGACGAAGGCGACGCCGTCCTCGCTGATGTCGAACCACTCGGGGGCCTCCTCGGTGAAGGCTGCAAGGGACCACTCGTCCCAGCCCTCAGCGCCCAGGGCCACGGTCAACTCTGCCCAGACAGGCAGGGGTACGACGTGCGGTTCGGCGAGGGCGAGAGCGCGCACAGGCTCCGGCCACGGTCGGTGGTCCGGCACAGGGCCGGCGTTCAGGGCGAAACCCTTGTCCGTCCCTTTCAGCAGACCGGGGGCCGCGACATGCGCTACGACGCGCATCCCCTTCGCTGAGCACACGAACCGCAGCATGCTGCTCAGCAGACGCTCCGCTTCGCACGAGCGCCTGGTCCGTCCCATCCGGTGAACATGGGCGAGGAGGACCAGTCGGCGCGCGGACAGCCACCGGACTCTCTGCTCCCATCCGCCATTTTCACGGTCCTCGGAATCGACGCCCAGCAACTCCGTGACACGCCAGACGACTTCCTCGGCCGTCAGCCCGCTCACATCGAGCAGAACACTGCCCTCCACCTGCGCATGCAGGTTCTGCAGTACGGGCAGGGCGTCTGCGCCCGAAGGCCCGTCGAGGAGGTGGACCCATGTCCCCGCCGGGCGCTCCGTACGCCACCACTCAAGGAGTCCGCCCGTCGCATCGTCCGGAACCACGGCCGTGAGATTCGGGTGGATGCCGGCCAAGGTCGTACCTCCAGGAGCCCTCTGCGGTGGACCGGGATTCACTTGGCGTTCGGGCAAGAAGGCCCGTCGTTGCCGTCTCGAACTTCGTCAAGCTCGGACAGTACGAGTTCGTAATCGTCGAGCAAGGCTTCGAAGTTGTCGGACTCTCCCTCCCAGACGGGGGATTCGGCTGCGGCTGGGTCCACGGCGCGAAACCATTCCGGGAGGCTTTCGCCAAGGTCGTACATCTCTGCGTCGCCGGCGGTGAGGGGAGTGCAGAGGGCTGTGTGGTGGAGGGCGAGCAGGATCAGGAACTGGCTGATGCTGCTGCCCGCGAGGTGGCGTTCGGGACCCGATGCGGAGTGGCAGGTCATCAGCACATGCCCTTGGGATCCGTCGAGCCACAGTTGCCGCGAGCCCACCTGACCGAGCCCCGACAGCAGGGTGCTGCCCTCGACGGGAGTCAGACCGCTGACTGACAGATCAGGTGAGTACAGACCACTGATACCCCGCGCCACGGGCCAGCCGGTCTCGGTCAGGAACCGTCGTGTCTCCTCGTGCCGCAGCTCGACAGGTAGTTGTGCCACGGGGATCGGCCGACAGGCATCGGCCCTGAAACGGTCCTTGTTCTCCAGCCAGGTGCGGGACAGGTTCTGGGCGCTGGGGATCGGCCAGGGAAGTGCCCAGGGCGCGCTGTGGGAAATGGGTCCAGGGATGAAGAGTGTGGGCCAGGGCTCTGCGGGGTGAGCTGCCACGGCGGCCTCGTCCACCACCGCGGCGAAGAGCCCGCCCGTGCCGGCGAAAGCCCACAGCGCCCCTTCCTTGCCGGCGTCTCCCAGCCGAACGGCCTCGGATACCGCGTTGGGCATCCGGGGCACGCCGGCGCTCTGCTCGTGGTCGAAGCGCCAGGCGTCCCCGGGCTTCTTCGCGTACTCGACACCGGGAAACGGCTCTCCGCGCGGCCGGTCGGGCCAGTTCTGTTCGATCCGGGTCGGACCGGTCAAGAGCTCGCCCGTCCAGGCGTCCCACATGCGCCGCTCGTACACGGTGAGGTTGTTGGGGCCACGCATTTCGAGTTCGCGCCAGTCGCTGAGCGCCCAGGCGTCGTCGTACGAGGCAGCGCGCAATTTCTCCACCCGCCCCGGGTCCTGCGCCGACGCTCCGCTGCGTCCTGGGAGCCGCCAGCGCGACCACACCGTTCGCCATGGAAGAGGAACAGCGAATTCGACGAGGGCGTCGGCAAGCGTCGTGTCGCCGCGGCTGACCGCCGCATGATGCAGCCACGCCACCCACTCGCCCTGCGAGCCGGGTTCAACTCCCTGAGCATGCAGGTAGTGAATGTCCGCGGCGATACCGTCAGGCGGAACACCATCGGGGTATGCGAGGGCCAACGCCTGCCACATGGCGTACCAGTGGACTCGTGCCAGGAAGCGGGCATCACCGAGCAGGGCCGTCAACTCACCGGCGAGGGCGGCGTGGAGGGGGAGAGCCCAGGCGATGTACGCGTCCGTCGCGTCGTCGCGCTCAGGCCCGGCCTCCAGCAGACCGAGCAGCGCCCGGGCCACAGCACCCTGCCCGGAACGCGAGAGAGGGAAGACACGGCGAGCCGCGTGGTGCATGGCGTCATCCGTGAAGCTGACGTACTGCGCGCGAGCATCGTCGGGTTGCAGAACCAGAGCTCCGGGCCACGCCCGTGCCACTGCACGAAGATCCGCGATCGGAAGGTCGGTCCCGCTCAACGCGTGGGTGAGCGCCCTCCACACCGTCATGGGCAGCCGGCGTGGTTCCATACCGGCGACGGCAGTACGTGCGGCTGCCACCACGTGCTCGGGGAGTGCGCCCACATCAAGTCCTGGGGGCAGCGATGCGACGGCCTCCTCGGCGGTCGCCTTCACAGAGATGCCCAGGTCCCACGTCAGTTGGTGGCACACGGACGCCGCGATGCGCTGAGGCTCGGACGAGGTCAGCACAAGTCCCGCCCACTGGACCTGTTCCAGATGGATCTCAGTCGGCCGTTCGCCGGCTTCCGATACGCGCCGGAGCACCTCGTCCATGAGGCTTCGGGCTGTCTGCCCACGGCAGTCGATGTACATGTGCCCTGCTCCTCAAGGTGTGGAAGGTGTGGCGACCTCTGGCCGTTTGCGGCATACATGTCCGAGGCAATCGTTCCTCAAGGCAAGGAGTGCGCCCGTCGCGTCGTCCGGAACCACGGCCGTGCGAATCGGGTGGGCGCCGGCCAAGGTCGTACCTCCAGGAGCCCTCTGCGGAGGACCGCGGGTCACGTGTAGTCGTAGCCGGTGCTCGAACCGTACAGATCGTGTGTCCAGCCGTCGTATTGTGCGCCCTTCTGGTCGACGGCGGCGAGGAGGTCGTCAGTGCGCACACGCAGGAGGTGGGCGTCCTGGTCGCTCGAGTGTGTCGCCAGGAGACGGACTCCGCGGTGGAGACAGAGGAGCATGGTGACGAAGTGCGCCAGGCTGGAAGCGACCGGTTCGCCGTCCTCGTCGTCGGGTGCGAGGGCGAGAACTCTGCCGTCCTGGCCGTCGATGATGAGCTGTGCGCTCTTGTAGGAGCCGATGGCGTAGTCGGGGAGTTCGGGGTCCTCCGGCCACCGGATCTCTTCGATTCCTTCGTGCAGTGCGGCCAGCCTGAAGCCGAAGCGGTCAATGTGGGGCAGCCCGGTCGCGGTCAAAGTCGTGCGGGTCGCCTGGTGGGTCAGTCCGTCGGGGAGCGCGCTGTCGGGCAGCCGCTGAAGTACGTTGTCGCCGAAATGGTCGCGCAGTTCGCTGTACTCGGCGAGAGCCACGGGGCCGGTCGTACGGGATCGCACACGGCCGAAGGGGCCGATCAGACTGTGTCCGTCGAGGGTCGCCGGGCCGGTGCGTGCGATGCGGTCGACGGCGACGAGGCCTCCCGGCCCGGCCAGAGCCGTGAAGTCGTCCGCTGCGAGCGCGGCGGGAAACAGAGCGGTTCCTTCCGCGGGCGGGCGGGACGACTCCACGCGATCTCGCGAAAGCCGGTTGCCTTCCGCGTCGACCGGCCATGCAAGGTGGGGCGAGACGTCGTCGGGGATGGCTCCCTGCCAAGGACCGGCCAACAGCTCGCCTGTTCCGCTGTGCCAGATGTGTGCCGTGCGGCGGTCCCCTCTGCCGGTGCTCAGCAGGGCGGGCCGGTCCTGGTGTCGTACAGCGAAGAGTGTGTCCGTATTTCCTGGTTCGGCCAGGCGGGAGAAGACTGTTCCCGGCGGTCGCCAACGCGCCCACCGTGTGCGCCAGGGCAGGTCGATACCGGAATTCTCGATGCCGTGCACTGCGCCGGTGTTGCCGCGGGCGGTGTGCGTCAGATGGAGCCAGGCTGCCCATTGCGGCTGGTCGCCGGGTTCGAGGCCGCAGTCCCAGAGGAAGTACGCGTCGGCGGCGGCGGTGTCCGTGCCCACAGAGCCTTGTTGGGCGAGGCAGGCGGCATCCAGCAGTTCGCGCTGACCGATGTTCGCCAGACTCGCGCCGTCGCCGAGGAGATCGCCGAAGGTCCCGCCTTGTGCACAGTGCATGGCGAGAGAGTGCGCCGCGTAGCGCCCCAACGGGCCGCTCGCCGCCCACCCTTGAGCGTGGCGGAACGCGTCGGCCCGGGCCCGCAGTCCGGCCGCCACATGTCGATT
Organism: Streptomyces sp. NPDC050738; assembly: GCF_040654175.1. Classification (NCBI taxonomy): domain Bacteria; kingdom Bacillati; phylum Actinomycetota; class Actinomycetes; order Kitasatosporales; family Streptomycetaceae; genus Streptomyces; species Streptomyces sp. NPDC050738. Next base: position 360,861 of record NZ_JBFAHN010000008.1, read on the forward strand.
GACCCGCGTCATGGTTTCGGGGTCGGTGGCGGAACGCAGCGCCTCGGCGAAGCTCTCCTCACGAAAGGCGATCCCGCTCGGGCCGCTGACGAGTCGGTCGCCGTACGCGTCGACAAGGCGCATCAGCGTCGCTTCGCTCGTGTCCGCCGCACCCGTGCCCTCTGCGAGCATCGCCCAGGCCTGTACGGGAACCTCACGGAACTCGGCGAGGGCGAGTGCCCGTATCGCGGCCGGTACGTCCCGATCCGTCGGTGCCGGGACGGGGGCAGGCGCGGGGAGCCGGAAGGTCGTACGCCCGAAGACGGACCGCCCGCTTGGCGGCATCGATTCGACGAGCACGCACAGACCTGCTCGGGAGAGGCCCCCCACGACGTGATCGACCACATGTCCGCCCTGGACGGAACTCCGGGTCGAGCCGGCCCGGTGGCAGTTGTGGACGAGCGCGAGAGTTCGGCGTCGGTCGGATGGAACTGCGGTCAGGAGATGGCCGATCCATCCCTTGGGGTGTCGGACGTCGGGGTCGAGACCGAAGTGTTCGTAGGTCTCCTCGATGAGCTGCTCGGCCGACTTGCCCGTCGCGTCGAGGGCGAGATGACCAGGGACGTGCTCACCGACCTCGGACAGAACGCTCGTCCTGCCGGACCGACCGGGCCCGGTGACCTCGATCATCCACCCCTTGCCCGGTTCTCGTTCCTGCCAGCGGCTGAGTACGTGCTCCACCACGCGCGCACGCGGAGTCTCTTCCAATGAAGCGCTCACTTCCGTCACCGGCTACACCCGGTCTTCGAAGTTGTAGTCGTCGAAGACGCGTTGCCAGCAGTGCCCTTCGTATGCGGTGAGGTCAATCTCTGCGAGCCATGACCGGAGGTCGCTCATCACGTCCACATACCAGTCCGATGCGTACCACCAGTAGTAGAGCCGGGCCATGACGACGAACTGCTGCAGGGAGCTCGCGGCCAACCCGTCGCCGAGTTCGGAGGAGTTGTCATGCACGACAAAGCCTGTACTGCCGTCGAGGAGAAGCTCTGCCCACTGCCACTTCCCGAGAGAGAAGTAGGGGCCTGAACCCGGAAGCGGATCAGTACGCTCCGCAGGCCAGTCGACAGGGTGCCAGTCGGCTCCTGTCCACGTGCTCGTGTCGAGCTCCAGGAAGCCTCTCACGCAGGGGAATCCGATTTCGGAGAGGAATCGGCGAGTCTCCGGATCCGAGATTCCTGCCGGCAGCGCATGCGGAGCGATGCGCCTGATGACGTCCTGCCCCCACACGGCTTCGAGCCATCGCGTTGTGGGGCGGGCAGCTTCGGCCGGCACGGCCGCCCGGCCCATCCGGGTGTTCGTACGCAGCAGCCTCTTCAAGACACCTGATGGCAGGGAGTGCGACAGCTGGGGATTGATTTCGACAGCGGACACCCCGTCTTCGGATGCCAGTACCGCGAGCTCTCCCGCGCGCGCACTGCGCGTGACGTGCCGAGGCATACGGGGCATGTCGACGTATCCCTCGGCAACGCCTGGAGGCCGCCAGCCCTTGAGGCCCTGATCCGCGACGATGGCGTCCGGCACGAGTTCGGCGTCGGCAGGAGGGAGGAGCGGTGTCCCAGAGGCCATGACCCAGGCGTGGGCCGGGCCCTCCTCCCGGTGGGCGACCGCCACATTGCCGGCGTCCGTTCGAACGATGGTGAGTTCGCGGACAGGGGGTCGTACGACCAGACGGTCGGTGCTGAGGAGGTCGGGCCCGGTACCGACACTCCACAAGGTGCGCCAAGGCATGGAAGCGGCCTCCGGCGTGCCAGCCAGGCGTGCCGCCAAGTCTTGGCCCGATGCGCTGCGGTACATCAGACTCTGGTGAAGCAGTGACAGCCACTCGCCGTGCGAGGACGGCCAGACCCCGCGTTCGGCGAGGTGGTGAAGGTTGGCGGCAAGGGTCCCCTGAGGGACCTTCTTCTGGGCGTATTCGACTTCGAGGGCTTCGAAGAGAGAAGGCGCGGTGATGCGGGCCACCGTCTTCATATCGCCGAGCAAGGCCTCGAACCGGCCAGCTGCCACCGCGTGGCCGGCCGTGGCGTGCTGTGCGTACCAGGACAAGGCGGCGTCGAGTTCATCGGCGCACAAGAGAGCAAGCGCCCGCGTGTGGAACCTGTCGGCCTGACTTCGCGACACCGATGCACGCCAGAAGGCAGCCGCCGCGTCGCTGCCAAAGGTGGCGCACGGCCCGATCGGATCGGTATCGACACGGAGGGTGACGTCGCTCGCATTGTCCGAGGCCAGCGCTTCCAGATGCGACTCGGAGACGTCAAGACCCATGGCGGAACAGAGATATGGCCATGCGTGAAGGGGTACGGACCGGGTTGGCGCCAGCGCCAGGGCTTGGAGAGTGGCCACGTCCGGTGAACTCCGAACGTCGTTCGTATCCGCAGGTGCAGTGGAATCTCCACGGAGTGTGAGGTCACGTCCGCGGAGCTCGGCAACCATTCCTGCTGAATTCTCCACCTCGATGATGAGGCGCATCTTCACGCGCCGCTTCAAGCGTGTGGTGAGTTGTCTTACGAGCTGATGCAGGACCCGCTGCGGTTCGAACGAATTGCGTAGAGTCCCGGACCACTGGGTATTCGCCAGGAGGACGACAGGGTCACCTGTGATCTTAGCGGCGGCCTGAGCAAAATTTCGATCGTACGACTCGGGGGACTCGACACCCAGATCATTTGCCAGCTTCCGGGCAATTTCCTCGCTGTTGATGCCTGCGCAGTCCAGAATGATTGCATCAGGCTTATGAGTGGCGACCTCTCGCAGTAGTTCAGATTTTCCGGACCGGGCTTTGCCGCCGATCCATAGCCACGCGCTGTCTTCCCGCGGCCGGTCGATCCACCGCAGAGTACGGTTCAGAGCAAGGTCGGAGGAGATCTCCTCCGGGGGAGAGGACAGGGGCATCAACATCTCACATCACTAAGTTGGCTGTGCAGCTCGCACGCGGAAGGCCTCGTGAGTTCGCCGTCGAGTACCTGCTCCGGGCATCTGTGCGTTCGTGTTCCGTGGCGAAGTCGCTGATCAGGAACTCATGGTACAAGCGGATCAGCGTGCAGAACTGCCCCAAGCTGCCGGCCAGTTCGATGGAGGAGTACCCGGTGCTGTAGTCGTGGAGAACTGCGTCCGTGCCGCCGTCGATCATAAATGCGCCACAGGTCCACTCGCCCAGCAGAAAGAACGGACCTTCGCTCCCGGGTTCACCCCCCGTCCGCCGGCCATTCGACCTCCCGAAGCCCGTCCTTGTGAAGGTCGACCGTGTTCTCCTCCAGCCGCGACGGCGCGGGACATTCCCAGACAGCGGCGCGCGTATATGGATTCGTGTACGGCTCCGGGAGCGTAGCCAGGTTGGACTGGATGCCCGGCAGTGCGCGGACGCGGAACCGGCCCGTGAGGCCGGTGATCAGCCAATCCCCTTCGCTACCGATTGCCCTCCCGATGGCGGCGCCAAGCTGTTCCTCGAGGCCCCTATGATCTCCGGACTTTGGGCAGCCTGTTCATTCATCGAGGCCGAAGACAAACGACCATGCGCCGGCCCCGGCCCCGTGGTCGTCGACGGTGCGCAGTGCGGCTGCGACATGGTCGCGCAGGAGGAACTTCTCCTCATCCTCCGCGATGGTGCTGTGCGTGCGCACTCCGGTGAACCAGAGACCGGCCATGGTGAAGAAGGCAGACAGCCCCGACGCCACCAGCACCCCGTCCAGATCGCTTTCCTCCGGATTGAACGGCATGCGCAGGACATGCCCGGTGATTCCATCGACGACGAGCACTCCCCCCGTCCACCTGCCGAGGCAGAAGAACGGACCTTCCGTGTCCGGCCGTTCGACTTCCTCGGTCCAGGAGAGGCTGGAGAGAAACCACTCCCAGTCCGGCTCGATGGACAGACCGCTCTCGGACAACTCGGGCACCCCGAGTTCCAGGAGGAGCCTGCGGGTCTCGTGATGGGTCACCCCGTCGGGCAGGTCGTCCGCATCGATGGCGTGGAACACATCGGGGCCGAACAGGGCGCGCAGGTCCTGCGGGCCCGGCACTGAGGCGCCGACGGGCGTGATGGCGCCGGCCGTGGCGTATGGAATCGATGGACGGTTGCGCGGCGGCTCAAGGGCCGTGATCCCTTCGGTGAAGGAGATGGCAAGCACTCCTCCGGAGCCACCCAGCAGAGAGAGGTCACCGAGCGGCAGCATCGACCCGTCCAGGAAACGGAATTCGGGGTCATCAGTCTCCGGAAGGCGGTCCCAGACGTCGCGGGCGTTCTCCGGACCACCGGTGCCGGGTTCGGGCCAGGTGAGGTCGGAACGGTGTTCTTCGGGAATTCTCTTCCCGCCCGGCCAGGGGCCCGCGACCGATGCGCCCGTCATTGCGTCCCAGACTTTTACGTCGGAGTGTCGGTCCCCGCCGACTGAGGCGACCGCTTTCCGTCCCTGCCAGCGGACCTCCACCAGCGCTTCCACCGTGCCCGCCTGGAGGAAGTCGAGGTGATAGCCGCCGGGCGGACGCCAATTCGTCCACCTGGCCGTCCAGGGGAGTCGGACGCCGGAGTGTTCCACAGCGGCTGCGAATGTTCTGTCGCCGCGGGCGAATGCCATCAGATGCAGCCAGGACGCCCATTCGGCCTGGGCGGAGGGTGCCACATCGTACAGCCAAAGGTACATCGCGTCGGCGGCTGCGGAATTGCCGCCCACCGAACCCTGGGACGCGCAGTGAGCAGCATCCATCATCGGTACCTGCGAGATGTTCGCGGCGAGGGCGCCGTCCGCGATGACGTCTTCGAACAGGCCTGTAGAGCCGGGGGCTTCATGGTCGGCCTGGGCGGCGTGCATGGCCAGCGCGGCCGCCGCATACGCGCCCAACGGCCCGCCGGCCTGCCAGCCGGCGGGATGATGAAGCCGGGGTCCGAGAGTGCGCAGCCAGGTGGTCATGTGTCGGTTGACGTACGCCAGAGTGCCGGGATCCGTCTCCCGGCGGATCGCTTCCGCCAGCCCTTCGTCGGCGAAGGCGACGCCCTCCTCCTGTACGTCGAACCACCCCGGAGTCTCCCCGACGAAGCCGGACAGAGAGTCCTCGTCCCACCCCTCCGTTCCGAGTGCCGCCATCAGCTCCGCCCAGACCTGGAGTGGCACAACGCGAGGTTCGGCGAGAGCGAGCGCACGCAACGGCTCCGGCCGGACGGGCGGTTCCGGTGCGGCGGCGCCCCCCAGAGCGAAACCCGCGTCGGATGCCCCGAGCAGGACAGGGGCGGCGAGATGGGCCACAATGCGCAGCCCTTTCGCGGAGCACGTGAACCGCAGCATGCTGTTCCGCAGGCGTTCCGCTTCGCACGATCGTCTGGTCCGGCCCATCCGGTGCACGTGGGCGAGGAGGACCAATCGGCGCTCGGACAGCCACCGGACCTTCTGCTCCCAGCCGCCGTTCTCCCGGTCCGCCGGGTCGACCCCCAGCAACTCCGTGACGCGCCAGATGACTTCCTCGGCCGTCAGCCCGGTCACGTCGAGAAGGACGCTGCCCTCGACCCGCGCCTGCAGGTCCTGCAGGACGGGCAGCGCCGTGCCCGACGGACCGTCGAGCACGTGCATCCATTTCTTCGCCGGGCGTGCGGTTTCCCACCACTCCAGGAGAGCGTCCGCCGCTTCGTCCGGCGAGACCGTCGTGAGGGCCGGGTCGGCATCAGTCATCTTCGTACCTCCAGGAGCAAACTACGGCGAAGGTATCAAGGACCTACGTGTGCGTGCCCATATCTCACCGATCGCAGAAAGGTGATCGTTGATTTCCTTGTCCATTTGCTGTTCGTTGGGTGTGCGTAGGTCTTTTACTTTCTTGTCGATCTGACTCTTGGAGTGTTTCCCTGCTTCTTGCAGTTCCGCGCGGAGTTCATCGCGATCAGGTTGGCCATCCGGGTCCGTGCGGTAGGTGGTCCCGTAGTGGACAGGGAATCCCTCAGTGCGTTTATTTATCCGGTCGGAGCAGTGAGAATGCCCGTGACCTTCGCCGCAGGGCTCGCGCTCTGTGTAGAGTCCAGCGATCGTGTAGGGTTTTTCGCCCGACTCCTCCTTGTTCGCGTTGAGCCGGTCCATCCAGTCGAGCAGGTGCCTTTCGGAGTGGCGCGGAGAGTATCCCTCTGCGTTAGCAGGAATCGATGAGTCGACCACGAAGGTACTGTTCCCATCCGCGTCCTGCACTTCGATAACGGCATAGTTCTTCCCTGAGAAATCTGGGGTATGACCGTCCGCTGCTTCGAGCAGACTCTTCACGTTCTTCGGTTGGAGCCCCGCGTTGGGATTGCCGGTATGCGCACGATGGAGATCTGTCAGCGAACTGTGCGCATCGCTTCCCTTTTGTCGATGTGCTGGGGGCCAACTGTCTCCCGAGTTCGCGCGGCTTTCTGCCGCCGCGGAGCCTTGGACATCAGCGATGGGGTCCGGACGGCTATCTGTTTCACCGGGCCGCGGTTTGAGGTCCGGAGCGTCCCGGTAGGCGCCTTCGCCGTCGGGCGCGGGCTCGGGACTCTGTCCGACGCCGTTGTTCTCGTGGAACACCTGGCTCATTCTGGCCACCGTCGCCACGACGGCCATGCGCTCACCGTCGTTCATCCGGGCGAAGTCGGGGCCCAGTACCTCGCGTAGCTCGCGAGCGGTGAATGCCGTCGGAGGGAGAGGGCTGCCCGCTTCTCGCGCGGCCTCGGCGGCGGCCTGTCGCTCCCCTGCCCTTTCGAGGAGTGTTCCCAAGCTTCCGTCATCGGCCCAGCCCCGGAGACGAGCGTCCACGCGAGGCAGATCAATCCTGTGGACCGGATGGTCGGGATCGCTGCGCAGGTGATCCTGTTCCGCATCTGGTGGAAGGTTGGCTTGTACGTCGCCCGGCTGTTCGGCAGGGGGCAGGGAGCTGTTGCGCTCTTCCCGAGTGGGATCTTCGGCCTCGTTGTCCGACGTGTCCGCTCCTGCGGGGTCCGCTGCGGGTCGGCGGTCGCTGTGGCCAGGAGTGGTTGGGGACTCGCGAGTGGAGGCGTCGCTCGTCGCGGTCGGAGTTGCCGTGGGCGTGATCGGCCGCCGGTTCGCGTCGAGCGGGACCGCGAAGACGCCGTTCTTGCCGTCGTGCAGGGGGGTTTGGCTCGTGCGGCCCGTCTGGGCGTCGACGTATGTGATGCGGCCGTTGTGGTTGACCGCGTTCCAGGCGTGCGCGCGGCCGTTGGCGTCCTGGGTGATGATCACCGCTTGGGAGCCGTGGCCCGAGTCGCGGAGGGTGTTCTCCAGGCGGTTGAAGGCGTTGCGGCCGTCGCCCATGTCGCTGAAACGGGCGCCCAGGGCGTTCTCGATGCGGTTGCGGCCGTTCGTTTCGCCGCGGTCCGAGGGGAGGCCGTCGGGGCCTGTGTCGGGGGTGCGGGCCGCTGCCGCCGTCGGGTTGCCCGCGTAGGTGTCGACCGTGGAGAGCGCCACGTCCACGCAGTTGTTGTTACGGCCGGGGGCATCCGGGCCCTCGCCGTTGATGTGCTGGACCCAGGGGCCGTCCGCCGGGTCCGGCGGGCGGGTCGGATTGCCGTCGGCGTCGCGCGGGACCGAGTCGTTCAGCGCGCTCTGTTCGGCGTGCGTGGGGTGGGTTACGCCGCCGGGCGGAGTGGTGTTGCGTGTAGAGGACGTCGGGGTGTGCTGGGCGGGAGAGTCGGACTGCTGGTGCGGGATGTGGGCGGACGACGGGGTGGCCGGGGCCGTGTGGGCGATGGTGTGCACCGGGGCCGGGACCGTGGTGTTGTGCTGGCCCTGGGGCGTGGTCGTCGGGGTCGCGGGGGTCGACGCCGGGTTCTGGGCGGCCGGTTGTTGCGGGCTGCCCGGGGTGTTGGGTGTGTTCGGGTTGCCCGGGGTGTTGCCGGGCGGCGTTCCGGGGGTGCCCGGCGTACTCGGCGTCGCTCGTGGTGAGTTGGAGTCCGGTGTGCCCGTCGCTCCTGGTGTCGGCGTACTCGTACGCGACGGGGCGGTCGTCGGCGTGGACGACGTGGGGGAGGACGACGAGTTCGACGGGTTCGTGGTGGGCGAGCTCGACGACGGGGCGGTGCTGGTCGCCGTCAGCGCGGACCCGCGCGGCGTCGACGACGCCGGGTTGCCGGGGGACGAGGGCGATGACGGTGTCACTCTCGGGCCCGAGTTCGTCGACGGTGTGGAGGGCGTCGAAGGCGTCGCGTGCGAAGGCGTCGACGGGGAAGGCGAAGACGGCGTACGTCCTGACGGTGACGGTGCCGAACCCGTGTTGCCCGGCCGGGAGCTCGGTGTACTCGCGGTGTTCCCGGGGGAGTTAGGGCTCGTCGGCATCGAGCTGTTGCCGTCGGGGCGCGAGTTCGACGGCCCGTCCGACGTGCTCGGCGCCGGGCTCGCATGGTGCTGCGGCGCAGGGGCCGTGGCGGCCAGGCTGTCCACCGACGTGCTGATTCCGCGCCCGTTGCCCGAGTGATTGCCGTTGTCGGACGAAGCCGACGGCGTCGAGACGGTGTGGGGCGTGGGGGAGGAGGGGCGGCCGCCGTCCGCGGAGGAGCCGTTGGACGGGGACTGGGAACTCGAATCCGGTCCGCCTGAAGGGGAGTTGGCAGAGTCAGGGACTGCGGACGACGGCGAAGGCTGCTCGTCGAAGTCAGGGATGGTCGGCGTCGTGGAGTCGCCCGGCTGCGGCCCGCTCTGCGGGGATACGGAGTCCGGGGTGGAGCCGGGGTCCGGTGCCGTACGCGATCCGACGTCCGGTGTGTCCGCGCTGGAGCCGGTGTCGGCGGAGATGCCGCCGCCGATGTTCGTGCCGTCGGGGCCCGTGTTCACATGGGCGTCGGCCGACACGGTGGCACCGGGGTCGTTGGAGTTCCTGGAGCTGGAGTCCCCGGTATCCGAGGAGGAGTTCCCGTCCGCGCCGTCACCCGAGTTGGTACGGCTCCCGGAGTCACCGGAGTTGCCCGAGTCACCGGAGTCACCCGAGTCACCGGAGTCACCCGAGTCGCCGGAGGTACCCGAGTCGCCCGAACCGGACCCCGGCTCGGCCCCCGAATCCCCGCCCGCCCCATGCGTCCCGTCCACCCGGCTGTCCACCGCATGCCGCGCCCGGTGCCCGGCCTTCTCGCCCAGGCTGTCCCGTACGCCCTCCGCCAGCGTCTGCGGCGTCTGCTTGATCGCGTCCCAGCCGGCGTCCTTGCCCGCGCCCGCCGTACGACCCAGGTCGAAACCCTGCTGTGCCCCGAAGCTGACGTTGAGGCTCTGCGCGATCAGGTCGCTGATCATCGCCTCGACCGCCGAGGTCGCCGGCTCCTTGATCGCCTCGACGATCGCGTCGATCAGCGCGTCCTTGAGCTCCTTCAGGATCCGCCGGACGATCATCCTGGTGACCTGCGTGGCGCCGAGAGCACCCACCTCCGACAGCCCGAAGGTGAAGGGGGCCGCGGCCTGCGCCGCGATGACCTCGATGGCCAGCGCGATGAGCTGGACGATCACGGCGATCTTGCAGGCGATGACGATGTACGCGGCCGCATCCATCGCCGCCGCGATGATCTCGGCCGCCATCGCCGCGTTCTCGAGGTGGCCGTCCCCGCCCGCGCCCCCGCCGAACTTCTCGTACGTCGTACGGAACTTGTCGACCGCGTCACCGGAGTTGGCCTTGAGGACCGTCGAGGCCGCCGTGTTGGACGCCTCGTGGAGCGTCCGCACGTCCTCCGCGAACTTCCGCCACACCGTGGCGGACTCCATCATCTTGTCCTCGTCCGCCGTCGGCCAGTCGTAGCCGAGCATCTCGAGGACCCACTCGAGCTCGCCCGGCAGCATCATCGACACAGCAGATTTCCCCCGTCACACACGTACGAACACGTCAGATGGCCGACCGGCCCGAGGCCTAGATGGCGGTGAACTTCGTTTCCACGCCGTGGAGTCCGTCTTCGTTCGTCTTGATCATCTCGAAGGTGGCGTCCTCGTTGGCCTCGTGCTTGACGCCCATCTCCGTCAGGGCCATGCCGATGCCCGCCAGGCGCTGCGCCAGGCTCCCCATCGACTCGTACATCCCGTCGCGGAAGCCCTCGTACACGACCCCGAACTTCTCCCCGAGATCGTCGTCGCCCCAGGGCGGAGTCCCGGTCCCCTCCAGCGCGGTGAGCCCGTTCTGGAGGCCCGTGACCGCTTCGCTGAACTTCTGCCCCACCTCGAAGAAGTGGTAGCCCTCGGTCTTCAGGACCGGTGCGTCGACCTCGATCTGTCCGCTGCCCGACACGGCGTCCCCTCCCGGCTCGACTGCCCCTCAGATCCCGTCACCCTAACGGGAATTGCACAAAGGTCCGATGCCCGGCCCCCGATTGGGGACGGACACCGGACCTTTGTGACGAGACCGTGTCAATCAAGCTGCCCTCAAGAGAGGGTCATGTTCAGTGCCGCGCCGGCAGCCAGCCCGTCTGGATCATCTGCCCGCCGCGTCGCCGCGTGTGGAACGTACCGCGGCCCGGAGGCAGTTGCTGCGGCGCCACATTGCCGAGCAGCTGGCCCTCGGACTTGTCGCCGGAGAGCACGATGCCCTGGGCGCCCAGCTCCCGCATGCGCTGCATGATCGGCTCGTACAGCGAACGGCTCGCACCGCCCGAAGCACGCGCGATGATCAGGCGCAGACCGACGTCCCGCGCGAACGGCAGGTACTCCAGCAGCGGGGACAGCGGATTCTGCCCGCTCGCCACCAGGTCGTAGTCGTCGACGATCACGAAGGCGTCCGGGCTGTTGTACCAACTGCGGTTCCGCAGCTGCTCCGGCGTGACGTCGGGACCCGGCATACGCCGCTGCAGCGATCCGGCAAGACCCTGGATGGTCTCCGCCAGCGCAGGCGCCGAGGCGCAGTAGCGCGACAGGTGCGAGTCCGGGATGCCCTCCAGGTGCGCACGCCGGTAGTCGCCCATGACGATCTTCGCCTGGTCGGGCGAGTACCGCTCGACGATCTGCTTGACCAGCAGCCGCAGGACCGCCGACTTCCCGGACTCGCTCTCACCGAAGACGATGAAGTGCGGGTCCGCCTCGAAGTCGATGAAGACGGGCGAGAGCGACTGCTCGTCGATACCGAAGGCGACACCCAGCTCCGGGTGCTCGAAGCCCTTGGGCAGCCGGTCCGCTTCGAGGAGCGTGGGCAGCAGTCGTACGACAGGAGCCGGAGCGCCCTGCCAGCTCTCGTTGACCGCCCTGATCAGCGCAGAGGTCGCATCCGACAGGTCGTCGGTCTCCGAGGAGCCGTCGATCCGCGGCAGCGCCGTCATGAAGTGCAGCTTGTCGGGGCTCAGACCGCGGCCGGACGCGCCCGCCGGAACGTTCTGCGCGACCTTGCGGTCGACCTCGGACTCGGTCGGGTCACCGAGCCGCAGCTCCACGCGGTTCTGCAGCATGTCCTTGAGCGCGGGACGCACTTCGGTGTACCGGCTCGCGGTGATGATCACGTGGACACCGAAGCCGAGACCGCGCATCGCGATGTCCGTGATCGACGGTTCCAGCTGCTCGTAGTCCGTCTTGAAGGTGCCCCAGCCGTCGACGACAAGGAAGACGTCACCCCACGGCTGGTCGGGCAGCTGACCCGAGGCACGCCGCTGGCGGTAGGTCGTGATCGAGTCAACGTTGTTGGCGCGGAAGTACTCCTCCCGCGCGTTCAGGATCCCGGTGACCTCGCTGACCGTACGGCGGACCTTCTCGCCGTCCAGACGGTTGGCGACCCCGCCCACATGGGCGATGTCCTCCATCGAGATCAGCGAGCCACCACCGAAGTCCAGGCAGTAGAACTGCACTTCGCTCGGTGTGTGGGTCAGCGCGAACGACGAGATGAGAGTACGCAGCAGCGTCGACTTCCCGGACTGCGGACCACCCACGAACATGCCGTGGCCCTGGCCGCCGGAGAAGTCCCGGTACAGCACGTCACGCCGCTGCTCGAAGGGCTTGTCAACCAGGCCGACCGGCACATTGAGCCGTCCCAGCGCCGTGTACTCCGGCGCGGTCAGACCCCGCTCCGGAGTCACCGAGAGCGCCGGCAGCAGCTGTTCGAGCGAGGGCGCCTCGTCCAGCGGAGGCAGCCACACCTGGTGGGCCGGCGGGCCCTGGTTGGCCATCTTGCCGACCAGTACGTCGAGCACGGTCTCGGCCAGCGCGTCGTCGACCCGCGTCGAGACCTCCGGCTCCTCGACCACCGGCTGCGGAGGCAGCTCCACGTGCTCGGCGGTGAAGAGCGCGGGCCGCAGCCGCGTGGAGCGCTGCGCCCTCGCCGGACCCTCGCCGTGGTACGCACCCGATACGTACGCCGCCTTGAAGCGGACCATGGTGTCGGTGTCGTACCGCAGATAACCCGAACCCGGGATCGACGGCAGGTGATAGGCGTCCGGCACACCGATCGCGGTGCGCGACTCGGCCGCCGAGAAGGTCCTCAGACCGATGCGGTACGAGAGATACGTGTCGAGCCCGCGCAGCTTGCCCTCCTCCAGACGCTGCGAGGCGAGCAGCAGGTGCACACCCAGCGAACGGCCGATACGGCCGATCTGGATGAACATGTCGATGAAGTCCGGCTTGGCGGTGAGCAGTTCGGAGAACTCGTCGAGCACCATGACCAGCGAGGGCAGCGGCTCCAGCGGAGCACCGGCCGCACGCGCCTTCTCGTAGTCGTGGATGTTGGCGTAGTTGCCGGCCGAACGCAGCAGCTCCTGCCGGCGCTGCGTCTCACCCGTGATCGAGTCGCGCATACGGTCGATCAGCGTGAGGTCGTCGGCGAGGTTGGTGATGACGGCCGCGGTGTGCGGCATGTCCGCCATACCGGCGAAGGTCGCACCACCCTTGAAGTCCGCGAGGATGAAGTTCAGCGTCTCCGAGGAGTGGGTGACCGCCAGCCCCAGCACGAGAGTTCGCAGCACCTCGGACTTACCGGAACCGGTCGCCCCGACACACAGCCCGTGCGGGCCCATGCCCTCCTGCGAGGCCTCCTTGAGGTCCAGCATGACCGGCTCGCCGCTCTCGCCGACACCGATCGGCACGCGCAGCCGCTCGTGCAGGGTGCGGGGCCGCCACGTACGCGAAACATCCACAGAACCCGCGTCACCGATCCCCATGAGGTCGGTGAAGTCGAGGTTGGAGAGCAGCGGTTCGCCCTCTTCGGCGCTTCCCACGCGGTACGGCGCGAGCTGGCGGGCCAGCGACTCGGCCTGCTCGATGCTCAGCAGGTCGGGCCGCCCGCTGTACGCCGACTGCCGCCCCACGTACAGCTGCAGCGCGTTCGGCTCCAGATACGCGGTCAGGTTCCCCCGCAGCTCGTCCTCCAGCTCGCCGGGCGCGACCTCCAGGAAGGTGACGCCCTGGAGCCCGTCGGAGCTGGCCAGTTCGGAGTCGGGCGGAACCGTCCCGCCGTCGAGCACCACCAGCAGATGCGGCTGGTCGTAGACCGGCGTCGCCTCGCGGTTCCAGCGCGGCCGGTCGGCCAGCTGGTCGGCGAGGGCGTCCTCGAGCTCACCGAGGTCGTCGAAGAGCAGCCGGGACGAGCCCGCGCCGTCCTTCTCCTTCGGGTGCTGGGTGTGCGGCAGCCACTTGATCCAGTCCCAGTCCGCCGCGGCGGCGGGGTGCGCGACCACCGCGACCACGAGGTCCTCGGGGGAGTGGAGCGTGGCCAACTGGCCGATCACGGACCGTGCGTTGCCGTACACCGTGTCCGAGTCGCCGCAGATCGCCACATGGTAAAAGGCGCGAAGCGAGACAGAAACCGGCAAATCGGAAACCCGCCCATGGGCGTCGAGGAAGGCCTTCATCGCCGCTGCCGTCAGCGGCTCCAGCTCCTCCTTGGGCGCGGTCTCCGGCGCGACCAGCGGAGTGGACAGCTGCTGGCTGCCGATTCCCATGCGTACGGATGCGAAGTCGGCGTCGGTCGGACGCCGCTCCCACAACCGCCTGCCGTCGGCGGCGAGCGCCCACAGCTGGTCGGGGTCCGGGTGCTGGTAGACCTGCGCGCGGAACTGCAGGTCGGCGGTCTTGTGCACGTCCTTGCGGACCTGCTCCAGATACCGGAAGTAGTCACGCCGGTCCTGGCCCATGGTCGCGCCGCCGCCGGCCCTGGACTTGACCAGCTGGGCGACGGCCATGGCGACCGTGGAAGCGGCCATGACGGACCCGACGACCTTCATGTAGGGCGGTGCGCCCGGCATGAAGAAGAAGGCGACAGAACCGAACATGCCGAGCAGCGGCAGCAGGTTCATCCAGATGCTGTCGTCACCCTCCCGCGGAATCTCGGGCGGCGATTCGAGCCTGACCTCGCCGTCCGGGACGGCCGGCGGCTGGACCCGCGGCTGTCGTTTGATGATGACGACGCTCACCGATGCACTCATCCTTCGCGATTGTTACGTCTCTGCACCGACGCCCCCGTTGCGGCACCGGCATCCCGTCAGCGTCCGCCGATCCTACTGATACTCCGGGGAAGAAGGGGAAGCAGGAGGGCAGTTGAGGAGGGAGGCGGGGGATGCAATCCCTGGGGCGAACGATAAGGTGGCGCACCGCGCCACATAAGAGGCGCGTGAGCAACGTTGTCGAACGCGTATGAATCCATACGAAACAGGCCGTACGCAGCACCTTCTATAAAACATGGGGGATGTACCAGGTGAGCACGGGCACATCGACCGGCTTCTGCCGGGTCACCGTCGCAGCGCCGGACAGCCGGATCGATGTGGCGCTGCCGGAAGACCTGCCGATCCAGGACATCTATCCGGAGATCATCCGGCTCTCGGGCATGGCCCAGAGTGACGGCTCGCTCGCCGGATACCACCTGGTGCGCCGCGACGGCGGCGTCCTCGACGCCAGCCGCTCGCTGGTCGAGCACCGCGTCCGCGACGGCGAGGTCCTTCTCCTCCGCCCCTTCGCGGACTCGCTCCCGCCGGCCGTGCACGACGACGTCGTCGACGCGATCGCCTCCGCGGTCAAGCAGGACAACCGCAGCTGGAACGACAACCTCATGCGGGTCGCGGGCCTGGTCTCCGGCGTCCTGCTCCTGACGATGCTCGGCTTCGTGCTCTGGTTCGCCGACCCGGTCCGCCACGACATGCACGGCTTCCAGGGCATCCTGGCCGGCGTCTTCGCGGTCGCCCTGGCCGCGCTCGCCGGCGTACGGGCGCGGGTGTACGACGACCGGGCGGCCGCCGTCGCCCTAGGTATCGCAGCCCTCCCGCAGGCCCTCATCGCGGGCTCAGGCATCCTGCCCCAGGACGCCGCGGACGGCCCCGGCCGCCTCCAGTTCCTGGTCGGCTGCGTCTGCGTCCTGCTCGTCTCGGTCGTCCTGATCATGCTGCTCCCGCAGGGCGACGCCCCCTTCGTCGCGGCGGCCCTGGCCTCCGTGATCGGCACCCTGGCCGCCTTCACGGCCGTACTGACCGAAGCCGCGCCCCGGGAGATCGCCGCGGGCACCGCGATCGTCGCCCTGGCCGTCATCGGCTTCCTGCCGGGCTGGTCCGCCCGCTTCGCCAAGCTCCCGATCGGCTTCCGCTCGCCGGAGGACCTGGCCCGCGCCCGCCGCGAAGGCACCACCGAGGGCAACCTCGAAGCGGTCGACATCAACCGCATCGTCGCCCAGACCAGCCGCGGCCACGAGCTCCTCCTGGGCCTCGTCGGCGGCTGCGCCATGGTGATCGTCGGCTCCGGCGGCGCCGTACTCGGCTTCAGCTCCAACAGCTGGGCCCAGTTCCTCGCCCTGGCCGTGGGCGTCGCGGCGATGTTCCGCGCCCGCCTCTTCCGCTACACCGCGCAGGTCACCTGCCTGATGGTGGCCGGCGTGGCCACGCTCAGCCTCCTGGTCCTCGGCCTGGCGATCTCGCCTCCGACGGACATCATCAGGGAACTGCTGATGGGCAACCACGCCCCCGTGGACGTGCGCACCCTCTGGCTCGGCGCCGCGGTGGCAGCAGGCTCCCTGCTCCTCATCGCGATCGGCCTGATCGTCCCGAGCAAGGGCCTCTCCCCCTTCTGGGGCCGCATGCTCGACATCGCGGACTCGATCGTCCTGCTCTCCCTGATCCCGCTCTGCCTGGCCGTACTGGACGTGTACAGCAAGGTCCGCGGCGGAATCTGACCCACCCCGCCCCGGTCATCCCCGGAAGCCCGCGGTCCTCAGGACCGCGGGCTTCCGCGCTCCCGGCCCCTGGTACGCTGTGTAACGGCCGTTTGTGTACGCGCCCCCGGATTCATCCTCTGGGAGCTGCGCCCATCGGTCTTCGCCTCCGAGTCACGGAAGCCCCCCTGAGAACCAGACCAGGGGCACTCGTGGGCGCATAGAACCCCAAAGAGGAGTACGCGTGCCGCTCGACGCCGCTACAAAGAAGCAGATCTTCGCCGACTTCGGTCAGAAGGAGGGCGACACCGGTTCCCCCGAGGTTCAGGTCGCCATGCTCTCCCGTCGGATCTCCGACCTGACGGAGCACCTCAAGACCCACAAGCACGACCACCACTCCCGCCGGGGTCTGCTGATCCTGGTCGGTCAGCGTCGCCGCCTTCTCCAGTACCTGGCGAAGAAGGACATCCAGCGCTTCCGTGCGCTGGTCGACCGCCTCGGCATCCGCCGTGGTGCGGCCGGCGGCGCCAAGTAGTTCGCCGTGAAGGGAGCGGTTCCCACACTTCGGGGGCCGCTCCCTTTGCTGTACGTGCACGACTGCGGCCGGCGTCGGGCTGCATGGTCTCGGGGGATAACCCCCGAACCCCCAGCCGGACAAGCAGCTCCGCCCAGCTCGGAGCCAGGGACGCCGTCAGGCGAACCTGGGTAATCTGGTAGCAGAGCACAACCGAAGAGGAGAGGCGCACCCTCGCAGGCGCCGGTCCTCGGTAGTGGCCCCCGGAAAATACGACCCGGGTGCTTCGATCGAAGACCGGCCAGCACCCCAGGGGCGCTTCTCCGGCACCGTTCCCCGCCACACGGGCAGGGGGACGAAGACGACGAGTATGGAGAAAACGCTAGTGGAGAACGAGACCCACTACGCCGAGGCCGTTATCGACAACGGAACCTTCGGCACCCGCACCATCCGCTTCGAGACGGGCCGCCTCGCCAAGCAGGCCGCCGGCTCCGCCGTTGCGTACCTGGACGACGACACCATGGTGCTGTCGGCCACCACCGCTTCGAAGAAGCCCAAGGAAAACCTGGACTTCTTCCCCCTCACGGTAGACGTCGAGGAGCGCCAGTACGCGGCCGGAAAGATCCCCGGATCCTTCTTCCGCCGCGAGGGCCGCCCCTCCGAGGACGCGATCCTCACCTGCCGTCTGATCGACCGGCCGCTGCGCCCCTCCTTCAAGAAGGGCCTGCGCAACGAGATCCAGATCGTCGAGACGATCATGGCGCTCAACCCCGACCACCTGTACGACGTGGTCGCGATCAACGCCGCATCCTGCTCCACGATCCTGGCGGGCCTGCCCTTCTCCGGTCCGATCGGCGCCACCCGCGTCGCCCTGATCAAGGGCCAGTGGGTCGCGTTCCCGACGCACACCGAGCTCGAGGACGCCGTCTTCGACATGGTCGTCGCCGGTCGCGTCCTCGAGGACGGCGACGTCGCGATCATGATGGTCGAGGCCGAGGCCACCGAGAAGACCATCCAGCTCGTCAAGGACGGCGCCGAGGCTCCCACCGAGGAGATCGTCGCCGCCGGTCTGGAAGCCGCGAAGCCCTTCATCAAGGGTCTCTGCAAGGCCCAGTCGGACCTCGCCTCCAAGGCTGCCAAGCCCACCGGCGAGTTCCCGGTCTTCCTCGACTACCAGGACGACGTCTTCGCCGCCCTCGAGTCGGCCGTGACCTCCGAGCTCGCCCAGGCGCTGACCATCGCCGGCAAGCAGGACCGCGAGACCGAGCTGGACCGCATCAAGGAGATCGCCGCCGACAAGCTGCTCCCGAAGTTCGAGGGCCGCGAGAAGGAGATCTCCGCCGCGTACCGCTCGCTGACGAAGAAGCTCGTCCGCGAGCGCGTCATCAAGGACAAGGTCCGCATCGACGGCCGTGGCGTCACGGACATCCGTACGCTCGCCGCCGAGGTCGAGGCCATCCCGCGCGTGCACGGCTCGGCGCTGTTCGAGCGTGGCGAGACCCAGATCCTGGGCGTCACCACCCTCAACATGCTCCGCATGGAGCAGCAGCTGGACACCCTCTCCCCGGTGACCCGCAAGCGCTACATGCACAACTACAACTTCCCGCCGTACTCCGTCGGCGAGACGGGCCGCGTCGGCTCCCCGAAGCGTCGCGAGATCGGTCACGGTGCCCTCGCTGAGCGCGCCATCGTCCCGGTCCTCCCGACCCGCGAGGAGTTCCCCTACGCGATCCGCCAGGTGTCCGAGGCTCTCGGCTCCAACGGCTCGACGTCCATGGGCTCCGTCTGCGCCTCCACCATGTCGCTGCTGAACGCCGGTGTGCCCCTCAAGGCCGCCGTCGCCGGTATCGCCATGGGCCTCATCTCCCAGGAGATCGACGGCAAGACGCACTACGTCGCCCTCACCGACATCCTCGGTGCCGAGGACGCGTTCGGTGACATGGACTTCAAGGTCGCCGGTACGAAGCAGTTCGTGACCGCGCTCCAGCTCGACACCAAGCTCGACGGCATCCCCGCCTCGGTCCTGGCCGCCGCGCTGAAGCAGGCCCGCGATGCCCGCCTCCACATCCTCGACGTGATGAACGAGGCGATCGACGTTCCGGACGAGATGTCCCCGAACGCGCCGCGCATCATCACGGTCAAGATCCCCGTGGACAAGATCGGTGAGGTCATCGGCCCCAAGGGCAAGATGATCAACCAGATCCAGGAGGACACCGGCGCCGACATCACGATCGAGGACGACGGCACCATCTACATCGGTGCCCAGCAGGGTTCGCAGGCCGAGGCGGCCCGCACGACGATCAACCAGATCGCCAACCCGACCATGCCGGAGGTCGGCGAGCGTTACCTGGGTACGGTCGTCAAGACCACCACCTTCGGTGCCTTCGTCTCCCTGATGCCCGGCAAGGACGGCCTGCTGCACATCTCGCAGATCCGCAAGCTCGCCGGTGGCAAGCGCGTGGAGAACGTCGAGGACGTGCTCGCGGTCGGCTCCAAGGTCCAGGTCGAGATCGCCGAGATCGACTCGCGCGGCAAGCTCTCCCTCATCCCCGTGATCGAGGGCGAGGACGCGGACGACGCGAAGGACGACACCGACAAGTGACGTCCCGTAGCTCACGGTTGACGGCCCGCACCTCTTCGGAGGGGCGGGCCGTCGCCCGTACCCAAACACTTCTCAAGGGCGAGAACGGCATCGGCACGGTCCGCAGGACCACCCTCCCCGGTGGTCTGCGCATCGTCACCGAGACGCTGCCCTCCGTCCGCTCAGCGACCTTCGGGATCTGGGTCAACGTCGGTTCCCGCGACGAGACCCCGGCCCTCGGCGGCGCCACCCACTACCTCGAGCACCTCCTTTTCAAGGGCACCGAAAAGCGCAGCGCCCTCGACATCTCGTCCGCGATCGACGCGGTCGGCGGCGAGATGAACGCCTTCACGGCGAAGGAGTACACCTGCTACTACGCCCGTGTGCTCGACACCGATCTGCCCCTGGCGATCGACGTCGTCTGCGACATGCTCACGGGCTCCCTGATCCGGGCCGAGGACGTCGACGCCGAGCGCGGCGTCATCCTCGAAGAGATCGCGATGACCGAGGACGACCCGGGCGACTGCGTGCACGACCTGTTCGCGCACACCATGCTCGGCGACACCCCCCTCGGCCGCCCGGTCCTGGGCACGGTCGACACGGTCAACGCGCTCGACGCGAGCCGGATCTCCCGCTTCTACAAGAAGCACTACGACCCCACGCACCTGGTCGTCGCCGCCGCGGGCAACGTCGACCACGCCACGGTCGTACGTCAGGTCCGCAAGGCCTTCGACAAGGCCGGAGCCCTGTCCCGTACGGACGCGGTCCCGACGCCCCCGCGCGCCGGCAGCCGCACCCTGCGCACGGCAGGCCGCGTCGAGCTCCTGAACCGCAAGACGGAACAGGCGCACGTCGTGCTCGGCATGCCGGGACTCGCGCGCACGGACGAACGCCGCTGGGCGCTCGGTGTCCTGTCGACGGCGCTCGGCGGAGGCATGTCGTCGCGCCTCTTCCAGGAGGTCCGGGAGAAGCGCGGCCTGGCCTACAGCGTGTACTCGTACACCTCGGGCTTCGCCGACTGCGGCCTCTTCGGCGTCTACGCGGGCTGCCGCCCGAGCCAGGTCCACGACGTCCTCAAGATCTGCCGCGACGAGCTCGACCAGGTCGCGTCGCACGGTCTCACGGACGAGGAGATCGGCCGGGCGATCGGCCAGCTCTCCGGTTCCACGGTCCTGGGCCTGGAGGACACCGGCGCGCTGATGAACCGTATCGGCAAGAGCGAGCTGTGCTGGGGCGAGCAGATGTCGGTCGACGACATGCTCGCGTCCATCGCGGCGGTCACCCCGGACGAGGTGCGCGAAGTGGCGCGCGACGTCCTGGGCCGGCGCCCCTCCCTGTCGGTGATAGGCCCCCTGAAGGACAAGCAGGCCGACCGCCTCCACGATGCGGTCTCCTAGATCCCCTTAAGGAACATGAAGCATGAGTAGCAAGCTGCGCGTGGCCGTTCTCGGTGCCAAGGGCCGTATCGGTTCCGCGGCGGTCCTGGCCGTGGAAGAAGCCCCGGACATGGAACTGGTCGCGGCCCTCGGCCGCGACGACACCCTGGAAACCCTCACCGCCGCCAAGGCCGAGGTCGTCGTCGACCTCACGCACCCCGACGCGGTGATGGGCAATCTGGAGTTCTGCGTACGCAACGGAATCCACGGCGTGGTCGGCACCACGGGCTGGACCGACGAACGCCTCGCGCAGCTGCACTCATGGCTCGAAGCCTCCCCGGAGACGGGCGTGCTCATCGCCCCGAACTTCTCCATCGGCGCCATGCTCACCATGCAGTTCGCCCAGCAGGCGGCCCGCTTCTTCGAGTCCGTCGAGGTCGTGGAACTGCACCACCCGAACAAGGCGGACGCCCCCTCGGGCACCGCACGGCGCACCGCCCAGCTGATCGCGGAGGCCCGTGACAAGGCCGGCTGCGCCCCCCAGCCCGACGCGACGAGCACCTCGCTCGACGGTGCGCGCGGCGCGGACGTCGACGGCATCCCCGTCCACTCGATCCGGCTGCGCGGGCTCCTCGCCCACCAGGAAGTCCTTCTCGGCGGCGAGGGCGAGACGCTCACCATCCGCCACGACTCGCTCCACCACGCCAGCTTCATGCCGGGCATCCTGCTCGGCGCCCGCCGGGTGGTGACCACTCCGGGCCTCACCTTCGGCCTGGAAAACTTCCTCGACCTGGCCTGAAGAGAACGCTCATGCGCGCAAAGATCACTTATCTCGTCACGGCTGCCGTCCTGGTCTTCTACTTCGCCCTGGTCGGCACCCGCGGCATCATGCTCATCGAGCACGGGACACTGCTCACGGTCACTTTCGGCGTGGCCGTGCTGATCCTGCCGGGGATCGGCATCTGGTTCCTCTGGAAGAACACCCAGTTCGTCCAGCGGGCCAACCGCCTCGCCGCGGAACTGGACGCCGAAGGCGGCCTGCCCGCCGACGAGTTGGCCCGCACACCCAGTGGCCGTATCGACCGCAACTCCGCCGACGCCGTCTTCCAGCGGCGCAAGGAGGAGACCGAGGACACCCCGGACGACTGGCGCTGCTGGTTCCGCCTCGCGGTCGCCTACCAGGACGCCAGGGACACCCCGCGCGCCCGGAAGGCGATGCAGCGCGCCATAGCGCTGCACGCGGGGAAGCCCGTCATCGCGTAGCGGACGACATCCCGTACTCGTCGCTCCAGGCCTCGACCGTGTCCGTGGCACGCTCGAAGGCCTCGGCGCGCGCCAGGAAGTCCGCGCTGTGATCGGTGAGCAGCGGCGCGAGAGTCTCGCCGCCCTGTCGTACGAGAACGAGCGCCTGCCCCTGCACCGTCCGCGGCAGCCCGAGCCACTTGACCGGCTGCTGAACGGTGCGCAGCGCCTGGGCCTTGCCCCACGGGACGGTCGTCGTGGAGAAGAAGCTGACGCGCCGCACCCCGTGCCTGCTCACCCAGGTGCCGACCCGCAGCAGCCGCAGCGTGGAGGCGATCACCGCGGCCCCGAAGCCGGCGCAGACCGCCGCACCGGGGAGCGCACCGGCAGCGGCGATGATCGTCGCCGCCAGCAGCACGAACGAGGCGAGCAGCAGCAGCATCGCTGCCGCCGCCACCCGCCACGGTCCTGGCCGGTAGGGACGCCGCCACTGGTCGTGGTCGTCGAACGGCAGCGCGACGTCCTCGGCGGCTGCGTCAAACGCACGGTCGGCCGTCAGGAAAGGCAGGGGCACGACTGATCCTCACTCACAAGCACGCTCGATTGGCTGTGCCCGGTGAGGCTACCGACGGGGTGATCGCTCGACCACCCCAGGGGGGCCGGAAGAGTCAGCGACCGTCCGATGCCTCGGACTGCTGCGTGTGGGCCGGGGACTGATCGGCGGCAAGTGCCGGGACTCCGAAGAGCAGCGAGCCCACGAGCCCCGCGACGACGGTCAGTCCGACCAGCGTCCTGCCTGCCAGCTGGGACACGCTGGGACGTTCTCGTGGGGGAGGGGTGACGTTACTGCGGAAGCGGTCGGCCTCGGCGACGAATGCGAATGGGACGGCTTCACGCCGGCGGAACATGGGGTACTTCTCCTTGGAGATCGAAGGTGGCTGGTTCCACAACTGGTTCCACAGTTACAGACGTTCAACACCACCGATTGGTGCCTGATTTCGACGAATTGGCCGAACTTTTCTCCTGACGGCCCGTCCGTCCCTGGTTGTCGGTGCCGATCGGCAGGAGAGGTGCTGGGCGAAGCTCATTTCCCTCACCCACGCGGCCTTCGACACCAATGGCCGCGTCGCGCCGTAAGACACACGGCCCTTGAGGGGCCCATGGAGCACAGATGTACGGATCGATCATGCGAAGTGTCCGTATTGCACCGTTTCGAGAAGTTCATCTAGGCTGATCAAACGGACCCGGCACTGCTTGAACCCCCGAGCAGGCAGTGCCGGGCTCCTTCCTCTCCAGCCCCCGAGGGCACACCGCGCGGTGAGCAGCGAGTAGCGTGTTACCCATGGCTCCGATCTCCACTCCGCAGACCCCCTTCGGGCGGGTCCTCACCGCTATGGTCACGCCCTTCACGGCGGACGGCGCGCTCGACCTCGACGGTGCGCAGCGGCTCGCAACCCATCTGGTGGATGCAGGCAATGACGGCCTCGTCGTCAACGGCACCACCGGCGAGTCCCCGACCACCAGCGACGCGGAGAAAAACGACCTCGTACGGGCGGTACGGGAAGCAGTCGGAGACCAGGCCCATGTCATCGCCGGCGTCGGCACCAACGACACCCGCCACACCCTGGAGCTCGCCCGCGCCGCCGAACAGGCGGGCGCCCACGGCCTCCTCGCGGTCACGCCGTACTACAACAAGCCGCCGCAGGAAGGCCTGCTCAGGCACTTCACGGCGATCGCGGACTCCACCGAGCTTCCGGTGATGCTCTACGACATCCCCGGCCGCAGCGGCGTACCGATCAACACCGAGACGATCGTCCGCCTCGCGGAGCACCCCAGGATCGTCGCCAACAAGGACGCCAAGGGCGACCTCGGCCGCGCCAGCTGGGCCATCGCCCGCTCGGGCCTTGCCTGGTACTCGGGCGACGACATGCTGAACCTCCCCCTCCTCTCGGTGGGGGCGTGCGGCTTCGTCTCGGTCGTCGGTCATGTCGTCACCCCGGAGCTGCGTGCACTTCTGCAGGCCCACCTGTCGGGTGAGTTCCAGAAGGCCACGGAGATCCACCAGCGTCTGCTCCCCGTCTTCACCGGCATGTTCCGCACCCAGGGCGTCATCACCACGAAGGCGGCCCTCGCACTGCAGGGCCTGCCCGCAGGCCCGCTGCGTCTCCCGCTCGTCGAGCTCACCGCCGACGAAACGGCCCAGCTCAAGATCGATCTGGCCGCTGGTGGGGTAGACCTCTAGCAACCCAAGACTTCACAACTGAATACGCAAGACCACACAGGCAACCAACTGCAAGTGCACGAATGTCACGCCGCGCCACGTGCCGATGGGTACGTGGCGTGCGTGGTGAGGAGAGTCTTTTGAGTCATCCGCATCCCGAACTCGGCGCCCCGCCGAAGCTTCCCAAGAACGGCCTTCGCGTCACCCCGCTCGGCGGGCTCGGCGAGATCGGCCGCAACATGACGGTCTTCGAGTACGGAGGCCGCCTGCTGATCGTCGACTGCGGTGTGCTCTTCCCCGAGGAAGAACAGCCCGGAATCGACCTGATCCTTCCTGACTTCACGACCATCAGGGACCGCCTCGACGACATCGAGGGGATCGTGCTCACGCACGGTCACGAGGACCACATCGGCGGGGTCCCGTATCTGCTCCGCCTGAAGGCGGACATCCCGCTGATCGGCTCCAAGCTGACCCTCGCGCTGATCGAGGCGAAGCTCCAGGAGCACCGCATCCGCCCGTACACCCTCGAAGTCACCGAGGGACAGCGCGAGCGCATCGGCGTCTTCGACTGCGAGTTCATCGCGGTCAACCACTCCATCCCCGACGCCCTCGCGGTGGCCATCCGCACCCCTGCGGGCATGGCCGTCGCCACCGGCGACTTCAAGATGGACCAGCTCCCGCTGGACGGCCGCCTCACCGACCTGCACGCTTTCGCGCGTCTGAGCGAAGAGGGCATCGACCTTCTCCTCTCGGACTCGACGAACGCCGAGGTCCCCGGCTTCGTACCGCCCGAGAAGGACATCTCCAACGTCCTGCGCACGGTCTTCGCCAACGCGGACAAGCGCATCATCGTGGCCAGCTTCGCCAGCCATGTGCACCGCATCCAGCAGATCCTGGACGCGGCACACGAGTACGGCCGCAGGGTCGCCTTCGTGGGCCGCTCCATGGTCCGCAACATGGGCATCGCCCGTGACCTGGGCTACCTCAAGGTCCCCGCGGGCCTGGTCGTGGACGTCAAGACCCTCGACGACCTGCCCGACCACGAGGTCGTCCTGGTCTGTACGGGATCCCAGGGCGAGCCGATGGCCGCGCTCTCCCGGATGGCCAACCGCGACCACCAGATCCGCATCGTCCAGGGCGACACGGTGATCCTGGCCTCGTCGCTCATCCCGGGCAACGAGAACGCGGTCTACCGGGTCATCAACGGCCTGACCCGCTGGGGTGCCAACGTCGTCCACAAGGGCAACGCCAAGGTCCACGTCTCGGGTCACGCCTCGGCCGGCGAGCTGTTGTACTTCTACAACATCTGCAAGCCGAAGAACCTGATGCCGGTCCACGGCGAATGGCGCCACCTGAGGGCCAACGCCGAACTCGGCGCACTGACGGGGGTCCCCAAGGACCACATCGTCATCGCAGAAGACGGCGTGGTCGTCGACCTGGTCGACGGCAAGGCGCGGATCGTGGGCAAGGTCCAGGCGGGCTACGTGTACGTCGACGGCCTCTCGGTCGGCGATGTCACGGAGACCTCTCTCAAGGACCGCCGTATCCTCGGCGACGAAGGCATCATCTCGGTCTTCATCGTGGTCGACAGCTCCACCGGCAAGATCGTCGGAGGCCCGCACATCCAGGCCAGGGGCTCGGGCATCGACGACGCGACGTTCAACGCCGTGATCCCGAAGATCGAAGAGGCCATCAACAAGTCGGCGCAGGACGGCGTCGTGGAGCCCCACCAGCTCCAGCAGCTCGTCCGCCGCTCGGTCGGCAAGTGGGTCTCCGACACCTACCGCCGCCGCCCGATGATCCTCCCGGTCGTCGTCGAGGTCTGACGCACGTAGCACGCACAGCTGGAGCGGGGCACCTCGATTTGCTTCGGGGCACCCCGCTCCAGTACGTTTACGTCTCCGCCTGAACGGGAAACCGGCGCGCTTGCGCGCCTGGAGCACCCAAGTAGGAGCGGGAATTCCGACTCAGAATCTCTGATAAAGTCGGAATCGCCGGAAAGGGAAACGCGAAAGCGAAAACCTGAAAGGCGCCGAGGAAATCGGACAGAACAAAGTCTGATAGAGTCGGAAACGCAAGACCGAAGGGAAGCGCCCGGAGGGCCCAGTGAAATGGGACCAAAGGAAGCGTCCGTTCCTTGAGAACTCAACAGCGTGCCAAAAGTCAACGCCAGATATGTT
>NZ_JBFAHN010000009.1:0-158404 GCF_040654175.1 Streptomyces sp. NPDC050738
GCCCGGTTACATTCCGAACCCGGAAGCTAAGCCTTTCAGCGCCGATGGTACTGCAGGGGGGACCCTGTGGGAGAGTAGGACGCCGCCGAACAATCATTCAACGCTGGCCCCAGAACTTCGGTTCTGGGGCCAGCGTTTTTTTGTGCCTTGTTACTTGTCGTTCACGTTGTGTAGCCAGCATCTGCAGTCATGAGCACCTTGAGGTTGCTGAAGGCCGCGGGCATCGGTGCCGGCGACGAAGTCATTGTGTCGGCGTACGGCGATGTCGAGGCCGCGGAGGCTGTACGTGCCGTCGGGGGCATGGTGGTGTTGGCGGACATCGACCCGGACACCTACTGCCTGGATGCGCGGAGCGTCGAGATCTCGGTGACCTCGCGGACGGCCGGTGTCGTGCTGACGCATCGGTTCGGGCATCCGCCGGACATGGTGGCCATGCGTGAACTCGCTCGCAGACGTGGGCTCTTCGTGGTCGAGCAAGCGGTGGTGGGGGATGGGCGTGAGCAGGCCGCGTACCTGAGTGAGCGGCTACGGGGCATGCGCACGCCCTCCTTGGGGGCTGGGCACAGTTGCGAGAGCTATGTCGTACGGGTGCCGGGCAACGGGCGGCCCGACCGGGACGCAGTGGCCCGTGCGTTGAAGGTGCGAGGGGTGGAGTGCTGGGTTCCTGTTCCTGCGCCGCTTCACCGTTTGCCGGCGTTCCGGCGTGATGTGCGGCTTCCCGAGGCCGAGTTGGCCTCCGACGAGACGCTGGCGCTACCGCTTCATGGCGATGTGCGGCGCACCGCGGCGGCCTGCAATGCGCTGGGTGGGCTTCTGCAACCCGCCTTCTAGGTGGTGCCGAGTACCGCAGAAGATCGGGTATGATTTCTCTTGTTGCTGCGCCCCAATAGCTCAGTCGGTAGAGCGTCTCCATGGTAAGGAGAAGGTCTACGGTTCGATTCCGTATTGGGGCTCTGGAAACGCGAAGGCCCCCGCCGGTTGGCGGGGGCCTTTTGCGTGCCCGCTACTTCTGGGGCTCAGGAACGCGCATGACCAGGATGGC
Organism: Streptomyces sp. NPDC050738; assembly: GCF_040654175.1. Lineage (NCBI taxonomy): Bacteria > Bacillati > Actinomycetota > Actinomycetes > Kitasatosporales > Streptomycetaceae > Streptomyces > Streptomyces sp. NPDC050738. The sequence continues at coordinate 1,043 of NZ_JBFAHN010000009.1, forward strand.
CATGTCGTCGGAGGCCGGTTCGGCCGCGAAGCGCTCCACGGCTCGCAGTACCCGGCCGGCCACTGCGCCCGCGGTGAGGCCGGTGCAGGTGGTGAGGACCTCGGCCAGGCCGTCGTCGCCGAGCATGCGGGTGCCTTCGCGGCGCTCGGTGATGCCGTCCGTGACACAGAGGAGGACGTCGCCCGGGTCGAGGGTGATCGTCTGCTCGTACAGCTCGAGGTCCTCCATGACGCCGAGCAGGGGCTGAGGCTCCGCGGCCGGTTCCACCGTGCCGTCCTGGCGCAGGCGCAGCGGGAGCGGGTGGCCCGCGCAGACCACCTTGAGGACCGCGCTGCCGTCCTCCTGGGGCCACAACTCGCCGTAGAGCAGTGTCAGGAAGCGGCTGCGGGCGCCCTCGTCGAGGATCGCCGCGTTGAGGCGCTCCAGGACTGCGGGGCCGCCGAAGCCCTCCCGGGCGAGCAGGCGCAGGGCGTGGCGGGCGAGGCCGGTCACGGCCGCTGCCTCGGGGCCCGTACCGCAGACGTCTCCGATGGCGAAGCCGTAGGCGCCGTCGCGGATCGGGAAGAGGTCGTAGAAGTCGCCGCCGACCTCGTTGCCCTCGCCGGCCGCCCGGTAGATGACTTCCACTTCCACGTTGGGAACCACCGGCAGGCCGGGCGGGAGCAGGCTGCGCTGCAGGGAGCGGCTGATGGCCATGCGCTCCGAGTAGAGCCGGGCGTTGTCGAGGGCCAGGGCGGCCCGGCGGGAGAGGTCTTCGGCCAGTTCGAGGATCTCCTGGCGGAAGTGGTCGTCCGAGGGCTTTCCCAGGGTGAGCATGCCGATGACGCGGTTGCGGGCGACCAGGGGGAGCACCACTGTCTCGCCGCCCACTGCCGCGGCCGTGGCGAGAGTTGTGCCGATTCCCCCGCCCAGTGCGGGAGTTGAGCCGAGACCGAGGCTCCGCATGGAGGAGCGCAGGGCCGCCTGGTGGGCGGCTTCGCCGGGGGCGGCCCAGAGGCGGGCACCGGGGGTGGGGACCGGCTCGGGTGGCGCGATCTTGGAGAGGAGCGCCTTGAGGCCGTCGATGCGCTCCTCGTCCTCGTGGAGGACATAGCTGAGGTACGGGTCCGAGGCCTGGTCGGCGATCGTATAGACCGCGCACCAAGTGGCCAGGGTGGGGACCGTCATCTGCGCCATGAGCGCGAGGGTCTGGTCGCGGTCCAGGGTGCCGGCCAGCAGGTCGGATGCTTCGACGAGGAAGGACAGCGAACCTCGGCGCAGGCGCTCCAGTTCGCCGAGGCGGGCCGATTCGACGGCGAGCGCGATGCGGTCGGCGGCGAACTGCAGGCGCAGGGCCTCTTCGTTGGAGTATCTGCCGGGTGACTCGGCGGCGACTCCCAGGGAGCCGGTGAGGCGGCCCTCGACCTTGAGGGGGACGGTGACGACGGAGCGCATTCCCGTACCGCTGAGGAGAGGGACGGCTCCGGGCACCGCGGCCAGGTCCTCGTGGACGGCCGGCATCCGGGCAGAGCCGTAGCGACCCGTGCCCGCCTCTACGGGGACGCGGGCGAAGCGCTGGCGGGCGGAGGGGAGGCCGGTGGTGGCCCGTACTTCCAGTTCTGTCTCGTCGTCGGTGGCGAGCAGCAGGAAGGCGGCGTCCGCGTCGAGCATGTCGCGGGCCCGCTCGACGGTGCGCTGGAGGAGACCGTCCAGGTCGTCGGGGGCGGGGGAACCGATGAAGATTTCGAAGGGGTCGGTCGAGCGGTTGCCCGAGGAATAGCTGTCGGTGCTGTCCTGCGGTGTGCGCAGCGGGGTCTGCAGGACGGCGCGTTCGTCGTCGCGGACCAGGAGGCAGACCGTGGAGGGCTCTCCCTGGGGGTCGCGTACGCGCAGGTGTGAGGCGTAGACGGGGATGACGCGGCCGTCGGCGCCGCGGATGCCGTAACTGCCTTCCCAGCGGGAGAGTTGGAGGGCTTCCGCGATGCCCGTGCCGGTGCCCGGGGTGTGAGGCCAGGCCGCGAAGTCGGTGAGGGGCTTGCCGATGACCTGCTCGGCTGCGTACCCGAAGAGGATCTCGGCGTCCTCGTTCCACGAGGAGACGGCGGTGGTGCGGTCGATCTGGATGGTCGCGACGCGGACCTGGGCGTCTGCCACCGGCAGGAGCTCGACCGGGATGACGGGGCCCGCGGAGCGGGCGCCCACCGGGCGGTCGGGCAGGTCGAGTTGGAACCAGACCTGTTTGAGCGTGGGGGTGTACTCGACGCCCCAGCGCGAAGCGAGTGCCGCGCAGAGCAGCAGTCCGCGGCCGCCTTCGCGGTCGGGGCTGGCGTAGGACTCGGTCTGGCTCTGAAGCGGGACCTCGCGTTCCGGGTAGCGGTCGACGACCTCGACCCGGATTCCGTTCTCCGTACGCAGACAGAGCACGTCTGCGGTGGTTCCGGCGTGCACCACCGCGTTGGTGACGAGCTCGCTGGTCAGGACGACGGCGTCGTCGATGACATCGGAGTAGCCCCACCCCTGGAGGGTGTCGCGGACAAAGGCACGGGCGGTCGCTACCGACCGTCCGACCGGTTCGAAACTGGCAGCCGCCCGCGCGGTGATCACAGAACTCCTCGTACGCGTCTCGACGCCCGGCTCCGCCATTGTCGGCCCGCCCCTCCGGTGCCCGGTGGTAGTACTTGGTGCCTCCGCCCCCGCCGGGCGGACCGGGACGGTTGGACAGCCGGATGCCAGGTTACTTACCTTCGCTGTCCGAGCGGATGCCGGTCACTGGGTTTCCGCCCACTGTGGGCGGGGACGGTATGCGAAGCTGCCGAACTGTTATGGCCGGGTTCAGCCATGGTGAAACACTGGGCAAGCTTCCTTAGACAGCCCGGGAGTACGGTCAACCCCTGCGGGAGGGACACGGTGGAGTCTGGCATGGCGACGCGTGCCAAGAACACGCGCGCAAAAAGCGGACAGTCCCCGAAAAATCGGCGTAACGGGACCACTGAAGTGGACTCGGCCGCCCTCGGCAGACTGCTGACGGCCCTGGCCTCGATGCGGGACGGCAACTTCCGTAAACGCCTCACGGTCTCGGGCGAAGGGCCGATGGCGGAGATCGCCGCGGTCTTCAACGAGGTCGCGGACCGAAATCTCCACCTCACGGGTGAGCTGGCTCGTGTGCGGCGGATGGTCGGACGCGAGGGAAAGCTGACCGAGCGGCTGGAGACAGGGGCCTGCGAAGGCTCCTGGGCCGCCGCCATCGACGCGTCCAACGATCTGGTCGACGATCTGGCGCGGCCGGTTTCCGAGGTCGGCAGGGTGCTCTCCGCGGTCGCCGAAGGTGACCTCGAGCAGCGGATGGACCTGCGGTCGCAGAACGAGGACGGGGCGGAGCGGCCCCTGCGCGGGGAGTTCCTGAAGGTTGCCCGTACGGTCAACAGCCTGGTGGACCAGCTGTCGGCGTTCACCGACGAGGTCACCCGGGTCGCCCTGGAGGTCGGCACCGAGGGCAAGCTGGGCGGTCAGGCCCAGGTGCGCGGAATGTCCGGTTCGTGGAAGGACCTCACGGATTCGGTCAACACGATGGCATACCGGCTCACCGCCCAGGTGCGTGACATTGCTCTCGTGACGACCGCGGTCGCCAAGGGTGATCTGTCGCGCAAGGTCACGGTGCATGTGGCCGGCGAGATGCTCCAGCTGAAGAACACCGTCAACACGATGGTCGACCAGCTGTCGTCCTTCTCCTCCGAAGTGACGCGAGTCGCACGCGAGGTGGGTACGGAGGGCGAGCTGGGCGGTCAGGCTGCGGTGCCCGGTGTGGCCGGTGTGTGGAAGGACCTCACCGACTCGGTGAACACGATGGCCGGCAACCTGACCTCTCAGGTGCGCGGTATCGCAGAGGTCACCACGGCGGTCGCCAACGGTGACCTCTCGCAGAAGGTCACGGTGAGCGCGCGCGGCGAGGTCGCCCAACTTGCCGAGACCATCAACCAGATGACCGACACGCTGCGCACCTTCGCGGACGAGGTCACCCGCGTGGCGAGCGAGGTCGGCGCAGAGGGTCTGCTCGGTGGCCAGGCGCAGGTGCCGGGTGCGGCGGGGACGTGGAAGGACCTGACGGACTCCGTCAACACCGTCTTCCGCAACCTCACGACCCAGGTGCGGGACATCGCGCAGGTGACGACGGCGGTCGCCAACGGCGACATGACGCAGAAGGTCACCGTCGATGTGGCCGGCGAGATGCTGGAGCTGAAGAACACCGTCAACACGATGGTGGAGCAGCTGCAGGCGTTCGGTTCCGAGGTCACGAGGGTGGCCCGGGAGGTCGGCGTGGAGGGCCGGCTCGGCGGCCAGGCCGAGGTTCCGGGGGCTGCCGGGACGTGGAAGGACCTCACCGACTCGGTGAATACGGCCTTCCGTAACCTCACCGGACAGGTGCGGGACATCGCGCAGGTGACGACGGCGGTCGCCAACGGCGACCTCTCGCAGAAGGTCACCGTCGATGTGGCCGGCGAGATGCTGGAGCTCAAGGCCACCGTCAACACGATGGTGGCGCAGCTGTCGAACTTCGCCGACCAGGTGACGCGGATGGCGCGTGACGTGGGCACGGAGGGGCGGCTCGGCGGCCAGGCACGCGTCGACGGCGTATCGGGTACGTGGAAGGAACTCACCGACTCCGTCAACTTCATGGCGGGGAACCTGACTTCACAGGTGCGGCAGATCGCACAGGTGACGACGGCGGTGGCACAGGGCGACCTGTCGCAGAAGATCGACGTCGACGCACGGGGCGAGATCCTCGAGCTGAAGAACACCATCAACACGATGGTCGACCAGCTCTCCGCATTCGCCGAGCAGGTGACGCGGGTGGCCCGCGAGGTGGGCACGGACGGGCGCCTCGGCGGCCAGGCACAGGTGCCCGGTGTGGCCGGCGTGTGGCGCGATCTGACGGATTCGGTGAACGGCATGGCCGGGAACCTCACCGCCCAGGTGCGCAACATCGCGCAGGTCGCGACGGCGGTGGCGCGCGGTGACCTGTCGCAGAAGATCGACGTGGACGCGCGGGGCGAGATCCTCGAGCTGAAGAACACCCTGAACACGATGGTGGGCCAGCTCTCCAGCTTCGCCGAGCAGGTGACGCGGGTCGCGCGTGAGGTGGGCACCGAGGGCATCCTCGGCGGCCAGGCCGAGGTGCAGGGTGTGTCCGGTACGTGGAAGGACCTCACCCAGTCCGTCAACTTCATGGCCAACAACCTCACCAGCCAGCTGCGCAACATCGCCGAGGTCACGACCGCGGTCGCCAAGGGCGACCTGTCGAAGAAGATCACGGTGGACGCCAAGGGCGAGATCCTGGAACTGGTCACCACCGTCAACACGATGGTGGACCAGCTCTCCAACTTCGCCGAGCAGGTGCTCCGGGTGGCGCGTGAGGTGGGCACCGAGGGCATCCTCGGCGGCCAGGCCCAGGTGCGCGGGGTCACCGGCATCTGGGAGGACCTCTCCGACAACGTCAACCTGATGGCCAACAACCTGACCAGCCAGGTGCGCAACATCTCGCAGGTCGCCACGGCGGTCGCCAACGGCGACCTGACCAAGAAGGTGACGGTCGAGGCGCGCGGCGAGGTCGCTCAGCTCGCCGACACCGTCAACACCATGGTGACGACCCTGTCGTCGTTCGCCGACGAGGTGACCAGGGTGGCCCGCGAGGTGGGCACCTTCGGTTCGCTGGGCGGACAGGCACGCGTCCCCGGAGTCGCCGGTACGTGGAAGGACCTCACCGAGTCGGTGAACTCGATGGCGTCCAACCTGACCGGACAGGTGCGCCAGATCGCCACGGTCACGACGGCGATCGCCAAGGGCGACCTGACCAAGAAGATCGACATCGATGCCCAGGGCGAGATCCTGGAGCTGAAGACGACGATCAACACGATGGTGGACCAGCTCTCCAGCTTCGCCGAGCAGGTGACCCGGGTGGCCCGCGAGGTGGGCACCGAAGGGCAGTTGGGCGGTCAGGCGCGGGTCCGGGACGTGGACGGCACCTGGCGCGACCTCACCGAGTCGGTGAACGAGATGGCCGGGAACCTGACCCGTCAGGTGCGCGCGATCGCCGCGGTCGCCACCGCGGTGACCCGGGGCGATCTCAACCTGAAGATCGACGTGGACGCCGCGGGCGAGATCCAGGCCCTCCAGGACAACATCAACACCATGATCGCCAACCTGCGCGACACCACCGTCGCCAACAAGGAGCAGGACTGGCTGAAGGGCAACCTGGCCCGTATCTCCGGACTGATGCAGGGGCGCCGCGACCTGGAGGACGTGGCTTCGCTGATCATGAGCGAGCTCACCCCGGTGGTCTCCGCGCAGCACGGCGCGTTCTTCCTGGCGATGACCACGGGGACCACGGCCGAACTGGGCGTGGACGCGGAGAACGCGTACGAGCTGCGGATGCGCGGGAGTTACGGATACTCGGCCGGCTCGATGCCGACCACCTTCCGTCCCGGCGAGACGCTGATCGGTACGGCGGCCGAGGAGAAGCGCACGATCCTGGTGGAGAACGTGCCGCCGGGGTATCTGAAGATCTCCTCGGGCCTCGGCGAGGCGCCTCCGGCGCATGTGATCGTGCTGCCGGTGCTCTTCGAGGGGCAGGTCCTCGGGGTGATCGAGCTGGCTTCCTTCCAGCCCTTCACCCACATCCAGAAGGACTTCCTCAACCAGATCGCCGAGATGATCGCGTCGAGCGTCAACACGATCAGTGTCAACACCAAGACCGAGGTGTTGCTGAAGCAGTCGCAGGAGCTGACCGAGCAACTGCGTGAGCGTTCCGCCGAGTTGGAGAATCGACAGAAGGCGCTGCAGGCCTCCAACGCCGAACTGGAGGAGAAGGCCGAGCTGCTGGCGCGGCAGAACCGCGACATCGAGGTCAAGAACACCGAGATCGAAGAGGCCAGGCAGGTCCTGGAGGAGCGCGCCGAGCAGCTCGCCGTCTCGATGCGCTACAAGTCCGAGTTCCTGGCGAACATGTCGCACGAGCTGCGCACACCGCTCAACTCCCTGCTGATCCTCGCCAAGTTGCTCGCCGACAATGCCGAGGGGAATCTCTCCCCGAAGCAGGTGGAGTTCGCCGAGACGATCCACGGAGCCGGTTCCGACCTGCTTCAGCTGATCAACGACATCCTCGACCTCTCCAAGGTCGAGGCGGGCAAGATGGACGTCAGCCCGACGCGCATCGCGCTCGTACAGCTGGTGGATTACGTCGAGGCGACCTTCCGGCCGCTCACCGCGGAGAAGGGGCTCGACTTCTCCGTACGGGTCTCTCCGGAGCTTCCCGCCACTCTGCACACCGACGAACAGCGACTGCTGCAGGTGCTGCGCAACCTCCTCTCCAACGCGGTGAAGTTCACCGACACCGGAGCGGTCGAACTGGTCATCAGGCCGGCCAACGCCAACGTGCCGCACGACATCCGCGAGCAGCTGCTCGAGGCCGGCTCGCTGCGCGACGCGGACGCCGACCTGATCGCCTTCTCGGTCACCGACACCGGGATCGGCATCGCCGCCAGCAAGATGCGCGTGATCTTCGAGGCCTTCAAGCAGGCCGACGGTACGACCAGCCGCAAGTACGGCGGCACCGGCCTCGGCCTCTCCATCAGCCGCGAGATCGCACGTCTCCTCGGCGGTGAGATCCATGCGGCGAGCGAACCGGGCCGCGGCTCCACCTTCACGCTCTACCTGCCGCTGCACCCCGCCGAACTGCCGCCCCAGGGCTACCCGCAGCTCGCTCCCGGCGGTCTGGAGCGCGCACCGGGCAACAACGACACCGGGGACTTCCCGGAGTCGGCCGGCGGGTACTCAGGGATGTCCCCGACCGATGTCCAGGGCGGTCCCGCAGGACTGTTCCGGCGGCGCCGCAAGTCGCTCGGCGCGTCCGGCCAGCGTCCCGCGCTGCCCGGCCAGCCGGGGGTCTCGACGCCTCTGGAGCGTGAACAGTGGCCGACGGACGATCACGGTCAGCAGGAGGTGGAGCAGCCGCGCCGTGTCTTCCAGTTCGACAGCGAGAAGGTGCTGATCGTCGACGACGACATCCGCAACGTCTTCGCGCTCACGAGCGTGCTGGAGCAGCACGGGCTCTCCGTCCTGTACGCCGAGAACGGGCGCGAGGGCATCGAAGTCCTGGAACAGCACGACGATGTGACGGTCGTTCTGATGGACATCATGATGCCCGAGATGGACGGCTATGCGACCACGTCGGCGATCCGCAGGATGCCGCAGTTCGCGGGCCTGCCGATCATCGCGCTGACCGCGAAGGCGATGAAGGGCGACCGCGAGAAGGCGATCGAGTCGGGAGCCTCCGACTACGTCACCAAGCCGGTCGACCCCGATCACCTGCTCGCGGTGATGGAACAGTGGATGAACGGGGAGTGATCAGGGCGGTGGGAGGGAGCCCCGGGGGCGTACCCCGGGGCGGTCCGGCGCCGGGAGTTGCTGACTGACTGTGGCCGACGGAGTGTGAGACCGCGGTATTCGGGGAACCTTCTGGTCTCCCACTGCGTTTCTGCTACGTGCACAGTGACATCGCGGTGACAGGGTGTGGCGACAGGCGGGGTGCGGCTACCATGACCGGCACAAGGACGGGCGGCGCAACGGAGTCGTCCCCTGGGGCGGCGCCGGGTGTACATCCGGGGCGAGGAGGACGGGCCATGGTGCAGAAGGCCAAGATCCTCCTGGTCGATGACCGGCCGGAGAATCTGCTGGCGCTGGAGGCCATCCTCTCCGCGCTCGATCAGACACTGGTGCGGGCATCGTCAGGGGAGGAAGCGCTCAAAGCGCTGTTGACGGACGATTTCGCAGTCATTCTGCTGGACGTCCAGATGCCGGGCATGGACGGTTTCGAAACGGCCGCGCACATCAAGCGGCGCGAGCGGACCCGGGACATCCCGATCATCTTCCTCACCGCCATCAACCACGGCCCGCACCACACCTTCCGCGGATACGCGGCGGGGGCCGTGGACTACATCTCCAAGCCCTTCGACCCGTGGGTGCTGCGCGCCAAGGTCTCGGTCTTCGTCGAGCTCTACATGAAGAACTGCCAACTGCGCGAGCAGGCGGCCCTGCTCCGGCTCCAGCTGGAAGGCGGCGCGCAGGCAGGCGCCGGCGAGGCCAAGGAGCCCGCGGGGCTGCTGGCCGAACTCTCGGCGCGGCTGGCGGCAGTTGAGGAGCAGGCGGAGGCGCTGTCCAAGCAGCTCGACGACGAGTCAGCGGACGCCGGCGCGGTCGCCACCGCGGCCCATCTGGAGCGCAAGCTCACCGGGCTGCGGAGGGCACTGGACGCGCTGGAGCCCGGCACGGGCGGCTCTTCGCCCACGCTCCCCTCGCAGAACTGACAGCTGATCCCGCGTCAAGAAGCGTGCCCCGCACGGGCGACACGGACGGGTGAAGCGGTAGGCACACGTGTCCACCGCCGTAGACACCGGTAACCTCACCACCATGGCCTCACGTACGTCCGGCAAGGGATCCGCGAAGAAGGTGGCGCCCGCCAAGAAGGCCGCTGCGAAGAAGACCGCGCCCGCGAAGAAGGCTGCGCCCGCGAGGAAGGCCCCCGCCAAGAAGGCGGCGGCCAGACCCGCACCGAAGCCGGCGCCTTCGCCCACGGGGGGCGTGTACCGGCTCGTACGCGCCGTCTGGCTCGGCATCGCGCACAGCGTCGGAGCGATGTTCCGCGGCATAGGGCGCGGCGCGAAGGGACTCGACCCGGCCCACCGCAAGGACGGGCTCGCGCTGCTGCTGCTCGGCCTCGCCCTGGTCGTCGCCGCCGGTACGTGGTCGAATCTCCGCGGCCCCGTCGGGGACCTGGTCGAGATGCTGGTCACCGGCGCCTTCGGCAGGCTCGATCTGCTGGTGCCGATACTGCTGGGCGCCATCGGCGTGCGGCTGATCCTCTATCCGGAGAAGCCCGAGGCCAACGGCCGTATCGTCATCGGTCTCTCCGCCCTGGTCGTCGGCGTGCTCGGTCAGGTGCACATCGCCTGCGGCTCACCCGGCCGCAACGATGGCACCGCGGCGATGCAGGACGCGGGCGGGCTGATCGGCTGGGCCGCCTCCAAGCCGCTGGTCTTCATGATGGGCGACGTACTCGCCGTACCCCTGCTGCTTCTGCTCACCGTCTTCGGACTCCTCGTGGTCACCGCGACGCCGGTGAACGCCATCCCGCAGCGGCTGCGGCTGCTCGGCTCCAAACTCGGCATCGTGGAGCCCGCCGAGGAGCCGCTGCCGACGGAGGACGACGACGCCTACGACAACGAATGGCGCGAGGCGCTGCCCGCCCGCCCTCGGCGGTCCTCCGTACGGCGCAGTGACTCCCAGGAGGTCTACGACGCGGACCGGGCCGAGGAAGCGGCGCTCTCCCAGCGGCGCAGGCCGCGGCGTCCTTCCGTACAGCCGGTGCAAGGGCGGGCCATGGACGCGGTCGATGTGGCCGCGGCGGCGGCCGCGGCACTGGACGGCGCCGTACTGAACGGGCTGCCGCCGTCGCCGATCGTCGCCGACCTGACGCAGGGCGTCTCCACGGACCGCGAGGTCTCCTCGCCGTCCGCGCCCGCCGAGCCCTCGGTGCCGCCGGCGCGAGAGCGCGAGCCCGGGCGGCGTCAGCCCGGCACTCTCGTACCGGATCTGACGAAGAAGGCCCCCGAGCGCTCCGAGCCGCTGCCGCCGCGTGCAGAGCAGCTGCAGCTCAGGGGGGACATCACCTACTCGCTGCCCTCGCTCGACCTGCTGGAGCGCGGTGGGCCCGGCAAGACGCGCAGCGCGGCCAATGACACGGTCGTCGCCTCGCTGAGCAATGTGTTCATGGAGTTCAAGGTCGACGCGGCCGTCACGGGCTTCACCCGCGGTCCGACGGTCACGCGCTACGAGGTGGAGCTCGGTCCCGCGGTGAAGGTCGAGCGGATCACCGCGCTCACGAAGAACATCGCGTACGCCGTCGCCAGCCCGGATGTCCGGATCATCTCCCCGATCCCCGGCAAGTCCGCGGTCGGCATCGAGATCCCCAACACGGACCGCGAGATGGTCAACGTGGGGGACGTGCTGCGTCTCGCGGACGCCGCCGAGGACGACCATCCGATGCTGGTCGCGCTCGGCAAGGACGTCGAGGGCGGCTACGTCATGGCGAACCTGGCGAAGATGCCGCACATCCTGGTCGCCGGTGCCACGGGCTCGGGCAAGTCCTCGTGCATCAACTGCCTGATCACGTCGGTGATGATAAGAGCGACCCCCGAGGACGTCCGGATGGTCCTCGTCGACCCCAAGCGGGTGGAGCTCACCGCGTACGAGGGCATTCCGCACCTCATCACGCCGATCATCACCAACCCCAAGCGCGCCGCCGAAGCCCTTCAGTGGGTCGTACGGGAGATGGACCTGCGCTACGACGACCTCGCGGCGTTCGGGTACCGGCACATCGACGACTTCAACCAGGCCATTCGCGACGGCAAGCTGAAGACGCCGGAAGGCAGTGAGCGCGAGCTCAAGACGTACCCGTATCTGCTCGTGATCGTCGATGAGCTCGCGGACCTGATGATGGTCGCGCCGCGCGACGTCGAGGACTCCATCGTGCGCATCACGCAGCTCGCGCGAGCCGCAGGCATCCACCTGGTGCTCGCCACCCAGCGGCCTTCGGTCGACGTCGTCACCGGTCTGATCAAGGCGAACGTGCCCTCGCGGCTCGCGTTCGCGACCTCCTCGCTCGCCGACAGCCGGGTCATCCTCGACCAGCCGGGCGCCGAGAAGCTGATCGGCAAGGGCGACGGGCTCTTCCTGCCGATGGGGGCGAACAAGCCAACCCGTATGCAGGGCGCCTTCGTCACCGAGGACGAGATCCACGCGGTGGTGCGGCACATCAAGGAGCAGATGGCTCCGGTCTTCCGCGACGACGTGGTGGTCGGCACCAAGCAGGTGAAGGAAGTCGACGAGGAGATCGGTGACGACCTCGACCTGCTGTGTCAGGCCGTCGAGCTGGTGGTCTCGACGCAGTTCGGGTCCACGTCGATGCTCCAGCGCAAGCTGCGGGTGGGCTTCGCCAAGGCGGGCCGGCTGATGGACCTCATGGAGTCCAGGGCGATCGTCGGTCCGACCGAGGGGTCGAAGGCACGCGACGTTCTGGTCAAACCCGACGAAGTCGATGGAGTGCTGGGCATCATCCGCGGGGAGTCTGAATCGTAGGAGATCGCAAGGCAACCGTTTCCTCTGGCGGAACGTCAAGTTGGGGAAGGGGATCGGAAAATGTCCCGCCATCAGGCAGCCTGCGCGTCCTGATGGCGTACAAACTCTGCTCTCCCGGTTGCCCCGTCCTCCAAATGCCCCCCTAAACTGAACATCCAGCAGGTGGCTACACGCTCGAAAGGCGCCCCCGTGTCCATCGGCAACTCCCCCGAAGACGACCGGCCTTCGATCGGTCGCTCCCTCCAGCAGGCCCGGATCGCCGCGGGCCTGACCGTCGACGAGGTCAGTTCCTCCACGCGGGTGCGCATTCCCATCGTGCACGCGATCGAGCAGGACGATTTCTCCCGCTGCGGCGGCGACGTCTACGCGCGCGGTCACATCCGTACCCTCGCGCGCGCCGTCGGTCTCGATCCCGCACCTCTGGTCGAGCAGTTCGACGCCGAGCACGGCGGCCGGCCTGCCCCTACCCCTGCCGCTCCGCTTTTCGAGGCGGAGCGGATCCGTCCGGAACCGCGGCGGCCCAACTGGACGGCCGCCATGGTCGCCGCGATCGTCGCCGTCGTTGGCTTTGTCGGCTTCACGATGTTCAGCGGCAACAGCAGCGGCGACAAGACGAAGACCCAGGTGGCCGAAGGACCGACGACCACCAAGGCGCCGGCTCCTCAGCACACCACCGGAAAGCCCGCAGACCCCAAGCCCGACCCCTCGGACAGCGCGATCGCCGCGGTGCCCAAGGACAAGGTGACGGTGAAACTGACCGCCGCTGACGACATGAGCTGGATCTCGGCGAAGTCGCACACCGGCAAGACGCTCTTCGCGGGGAACCTGAAGAAGGGCGATTCCAAGACCTTCACCGACGACAAGCGCCTCGATCTCATCCTGGGCAACGCGGGAGCGATCCAGCTGTTCGTCAACGGCAAGGAAGTCCAGAACGAATTCGAGCCGGGCCAGGTGGAGCGGCTTTCGTACACCAAGGGAGACCCGGTGACCGGCTGACCGGTTGCCATGATCGCCCCTGGCGGGCAGGGCGTGGGCCAGGACAAAGTAGTCTTGAGCCCATGTCCGAACGCCGCACTGTCGCCCTTGTCACTCTTGGCTGCGCCCGTAACGAGGTGGACTCGGAGGAGCTGGCAGGCCGCTTGGCAGCGGACGGCTGGGACCTCGTCGAGGACGCCGCCGATGCGGATGTCGCAGTCGTCAACACCTGCGGATTCGTCGAGGCCGCCAAGAAGGACTCCGTCGACGCGCTCCTCGAAGCCAATGACCTCAAGGACCACGGCAGGACCCAGGCCGTCGTGGCCGTGGGCTGCATGGCCGAGCGGTACGGCAAGGACCTCGCCGAGGCTCTGCCGGAGGCGGACGCGATCCTCGGGTTCGACGACTACACCGACATCTCCGACCGCCTCCAGACCATCCTGAACGGCGGAATCCACGCCTCCCACACCCCGCGCGACCGGCGCAAACTGCTGCCGATCAGCCCGGCGGAGCGGCAGGACGCGTCCGAGGTGGCACTCCCGGGTCACGCTCAGGACGTACCGCCCGAGGACCTTCCCGATGGGGTGGCTCCGGAGTCCGGGCCGCGTGCGCCGCTGCGCCGCAGACTCGGATCGAGCCCGGTCGCCTCGGTCAAGCTGGCTTCCGGATGCGACCGCCGGTGCTCCTTCTGCGCCATTCCCTCCTTCCGTGGCTCCTTCATCTCGCGGCGGCCCTCCGACGTGCTCGGTGAGACGCGCTGGCTGGCCGGGCAGGGCGTGAAGGAGGTCATGCTGGTCTCCGAGAACAACACCTCGTACGGCAAGGACCTCGGCGACATCAGGCTCCTGGAGACGCTGCTTCCCGAGCTCGCCGAGGTCGAGGGGATCGAGCGTGTGCGGGTCAGCTATCTGCAGCCCGCCGAGATGCGGCCCGGCCTCATCGACGTACTGACCTCCACGCCCAAGATCGCGCCCTACTTCGATCTTTCGTTCCAGCACTCCGCTCCGGGGGTGCTGCGGGCGATGCGGCGCTTCGGGGACACCGACCGGTTCCTGGAACTGCTCGACACGATCAGGGGGAAGGCACCGCAGGCCGGTGTGCGGTCGAACTTCATCGTGGGCTTCCCCGGTGAGACCGAGGCCGATCTGAAGGAGCTGGAGCGCTTCCTCACGGGTGCGCGGCTGGACGCGATCGGCGTTTTCGGGTACTCCGACGAGGAGGGCACCGAGGCGGTCGGTTACGAGAACAAGCTGGACGCCGAGGTCATCGCCGAGCGGCTCGAGCACATCTCGCGGCTCGCCGAGGAGCTCACCGCCCAGCGCGCCGAGGAGCGGATCGGTGAGACGCTCTCCGTGCTGGTCGAGTCGGTGGACGACGAGGACGGCGCGGTCGGCCGGGCCGAACACCAGGCGCCCGAGACCGACGGCCACGTGGTGTTCACCACGCGCGAGGGACTTGTCCCCGGTCGTATGGTCGAAGCAAAGGTGGTCGGTACCGAAGGCGTCGACCTGGTGGCCGAATGTCTTGTTGAGGAGGCGGGCAGATGACCGGAGTCCCGGCATCCGCCACGGGCGGTACCGGTGCGAAGCCGGTGCCCGGGGGCAAGCTGGGCGCTGCGGCCGTCAATCAGGCCAGCCTCTGGAACATCGCCAACATTCTGACCATGGTGCGGCTGGTGCTCGTGCCGGTCTTCGCGGTCCTGCTGTTCCATGGGGACGGATATGACCCGGCCTGGCGTGCCTGGGCATGGGCCGCTTTCGCCGTTGCCATGATCACGGATATTTTTGACGGTCATCTGGCACGTACGTACAACCTTGTGACCGATTTTGGGAAGATCGCCGATCCGATTGCGGACAAGGCGATCATGGCCGCCGGGCTGATCGGCCTTTCCGTGCTCGGGGATCTGCCGTGGTGGGTGACCGTGGTGATTCTGGCGCGGGAGCTCGGGATCACGCTGCTGAGGTTCTGGGTGATCAGGCACGGAGTCATCGCGGCCAGCCGGGGCGGCAAGCTGAAGACCCTGGCACAGGGGGTCGCGGTGGGCATGTACGTCCTGGCGCTGACCGGGCCGCTGGCGACGCTGCGGTTCTGGGTGATGGCGGTGGCCGTGCTGCTGACCGTGGTGACCGGTCTTGACTACGTACAGCAGGCCGTCGTGCTGCGGCGGTCGGGGCTGGCGGCCGAGCGGGCCGAGGCCGCTGCTGCGGCTGCCTCGGCTTCGGCCTCGGCGGAGTCCTCGCGGTGAATCCTGCGGCACAGGTGCTGGAGCTGCTGGTGGAGCGCGGGGAGAGTCTTGCGGTCGCCGAGTCGCTGACCGGGGGCCTGGTGGCCGCGGAGCTCACTTCCGTGCCCGGAGCCTCGCGGGTCTTCCGCGGGTCCGTCACGGCGTACGCAACCGAGCTGAAGCGGGATGTGCTGGGCGTGGACGGCGCGCTGCTGGCGGCGCGCGGAGCCGTGGACTCCGGGGTCGCGGTGCAGATGGCGGCCGGTGTGCGTCGGGTGCTCGGGGCGGACTGGGGGATCGCGACCACCGGTGTCGCCGGACCCGATCCGCAGGACGGGCAGCCCGTCGGGACGGTCTTCGTCGCCGTTTCGGGACCTGATGGAGCAGAGAATGTGGCCGCGTTGAGGTTGAACGGGGACCGGGCGGAAATCCGTAGAGAGAGTGTGCGAAGCGCGCTGCGACTGCTGGCCGGCGAACTCGGCGGGAATGCGCGGGCACAGGATACGGAACAGAACGGGGAGAATTGATGTTTGCAGCCCTGAGTGAACACGACATCGCTCCCCGCACGGCCGCAGCGCGAGGCGGTACGGTGGGGCGTGAAGGATGCGGCTACGCGGTCCGAGGAGGGAGCCACCGATGATTCTGCTCCGTCGCCTGCTGGGTGACGTGCTGCGTCGGCAGCGCCAGCGCCAAGGCCGTACTCTGCGCGAAGTCTCCTCGTCCGCCCGAGTCTCTCTCGGCTATCTTTCCGAGGTGGAGCGGGGGCAGAAGGAGGCATCCTCCGAGCTGCTCTCCGCGATCTGCGACGCGCTTGATGTACGGATGTCCGAGCTCATGCGTGAAGTGAGCGACGAATTGTCCTTGGCGGAACTGGCCGAGTCGGCAGCGGTCACTGGGCCAGTGCGTGCACCAGTGCGACCGATGCTCAATTCGATCTCCGTGACGTCGATGACCGGTGTACCGGTGTCGACGGAACGGGTGACGATCAAGGCGCCTGCGGAAGCGGTGGATGTCGTCGCCGCCTGAGTTTTCGGCAGTCTTGTCAGCCCCGGTCGGCCCCAGTGGCCGACCGGGGCTTTTGCGTACAAGGTGGGACGGGAAGCTCGTGGAGACGCATCGGAGGACCGACATGTCTGTCGTGAAGAGCCCGCTGTCCGAGGCCGATATGAAAGTGGTCGGGGAAGCGCTTCAAGGGGCGCTGGTGGATCTCGTGGACCTCTCGCTGGTGGCCAAGCAGGTGCACTGGAATGTGGTCGGGCCGCGCTTTCGGTCCGTACACCTGCAGCTCGACGAGGTCGTGGACACGGCGCGGCTGCACTCGGACACGGTGGCGGAGCGGGCTTCGGCGCTCGGTGTGACGCCGGACGGGCGGGCGGCCACGGTGGCGCGGTCCAGTGCGATCGGCGAGGTGCCTTCGGGGTGGGTGAAGGACGTCGATGCGGTGAAGGTGCTGGTGGACGCGCTGGCGGCCGTGGTGGGGCGGATGCGGGAGCGGATCGAGGCGACCGGGGACGCGGATCCGATCAGCCAGGACGTGATCATCGGGCTGACCGCAGATCTCGAGAAGCACGCGTGGATGTTCCAGGCGGAGAGCGCCTAGGGGCGCGGGGTGGTGTGCATACGCGCCGGGTTTGCACCCGGTGCGCCCTCGCGCCGGGTGATCGAGCCCGTCTAGCGTCGGCCGGAGGAGGCAGTCATGGTACTGCGGTGGATCCCGGCGCTGGTGGTGGGCGCCCTGTGGTCATGGGCCGTGCTGCGTCTGGCGCTGGTGCCGGGTGACACGGGGCTGGTCGAGGGCGCGGTGGCGGTGGGCGGGTGGGGGCTGAGTCTGCTGCCGGTGCATGTGACGGTGCTGCCGGGCGGGAGCGGTGGGGTCACTACCAGGGCATGGCTACGCCGCCGTTCGGGCGGAGAATCTGACCCGTCATGAAGGCGGAGGCGTCCGAGGCCAGGTGAAGGACCGCGTGGGCGACGTCCTCCGGCTCTCCTACGCGGCCGAGCGGGGAGATGCGCGTCATCCTGGATTCGACCTGCTGCTGGTGGGCTTCGTCGTGGCGGTCGGTCATGGGGGTGCGGATCCAGCCGGGGGCGACGGCGTTGGCGCGGATGGAGTGGGGGCCGAGCTCGGCGGCGAGCGTCTTGGTGAGCTGGACCACGGCCGCCTTGGCGGTGCTGTAGCAGAGCAGGCCGGGGGTTGCCGAGTCCATGGCGCCCGAGGCCATGGTGACGATGGAGCCGTGGGGCGTCGCGTCGGCGATCATTTTGCGGGCCGCTTCCTGGCATGCGTACAGGACGCCCTTGAAGTTGACCGACAGGACGCGATCGAGGTCCTCGTCCCTGGTCTCCAGGACGGTGCTGCTGTGCATGATCCCGGCCACTGCCGCCAGGATGTCCAGGCGGGTGCCGGTGGATCCGATGGCCTCGGCGAGCTGGGCGCGGTCGGTGACGTCGAGGGTGTGGGTGCGGGCTGCGGCGCCTCCTGCGGCGGCGATCAGATCGGCGGTCTCCTGCAGGCCCTTCTCGTCGCGGTCCGCGCAGTGGACGGTGGCGCCTGCTTCCGCGAGGAGCACGGCACTTGCGCGGCCTATGCCGCTCGCGGCGCCGGTGATGAACGCGGTGCGGCCGGTGAGGTCGTACGCCTTGATGGGCATGGTGGGACCGTACGGCCGAATCTGACGGGGCGTCAATTGCCTTGGCAGGAAGGGCACCAGTAGGTCGGGCGGTCCCGCTGGGGGGCCTGGCGGATCGGGGTGCGGCAACGCGGGCAGGGGCTGCCCGCGCGGCCGTAGATGTACACATTGCGGACGGGGCGGTCGCGGTTGGTGTCCAGCAGCTTCTTCGCCGCGGCCACCAGGCGTTCGGGGGTGGGGAGTTCACCGATGGGCAGCCAGGGGGACGCGTGGACGAGGAAGCAGGTCTCGGACTTGTAGATGTTGCCGACGCCGGCGAGGTTGCGCTGGTCGAGGAGGGCCTCGCCGATGGGGCGGTCGGGGTCGGAGAGGAGGTTGGAGAGGGCTCTCTCCGCGTCCCAGCCGGGGCCCAGGAGGTCGGGGCCGAGGTGGCCGACGGCCTGCTCCTCGTCCTCGGTGCGCAGGAGTTCCAGGACGGGGAGGCGGTAGCCGACCGCGGTGCGTCCGGCGGTGGCGAGGACGGCTCGGATCTGGTGGGAGGGCCCGCCGCGCCAGCGCTCACCGGGAGCGTAGATCTTCCAGGCGCCTTCCATACGGAGGTGGCTGTGGAGGGTGAGGCCGCCCTCGATGCGGGTGAGGAGGTGCTTGCCGCGAGGGGTGGCGTCCAGGACGGTGCGCCCGGTGAGGTCGGCGGTGGCGAACCGGGGGACGCGCAGGTCCGAGCGGACGAGGGTGTGGCCTGCCAGGGCGGTGTGCAGGCGCCGGGCGGTCTGCCAGACGGTGTCTCCTTCGGGCATGGGGTCCAGTCTGCCGGTGTAGGGGGTCAGGCGCGGAGGCGGAGACCTCTGGGGGTGGCGATGAAGCCCGCTGATTCCAGGGTGCGGCCCAGCGGAGAGGTGAGGGCCGGGGCGCCGTTCGTGCGCTCGACCGTGATCGTGCCGAGGGATCCGGCGGTCGCCGACGCGGCCAGGGCGCGGGCCGCGGCGAGCAGGGCGGGATCTTCGGGGTCCGTGGGCCAGGCGAGGAGAGACTTGCCGCCGCGCTCCATGTACAGGGTGAGCTCGCCGTCGACGAGGACCACCAGGGAGCCTGCCTTGCGTCCCGGCTTGTGTCCTGCGTCGGCCGGTGACTCAGGCCAGGGAAGGGCCGCTCCGTAGGCATTGGCGGGGTCGGCCGCCGCCAGGACCAGGGCATGGGGATTGCTTCCTGATTCCGTACGGTCGCGGGCCGTGGCCGCGGCGCGGAGGCGGTCCACCGCGCCGTCCATGGCGAACTGGGCCGCGCCGAGGCCCTCCACCACATACCCCCTGCGGGCCTGGCCGCTGTCCTCGAAGGCGGAGAGGATGCGATAGACCGCCGAGAAGCCGCCCTGGACGCCCTCGGCCGCCACTGCGCCACGGGTGACCACGCCGTGGCGGTCCAGGAGGGTGCGCGCCAGGGCGTGCGCGCGGTGAGTCGGGTCCGGCTCGTGCGAGGGGAGCAGGGACCAGCGGCCGGAGACCGTGGGCGGGCCCGTGCGCGAGGTGGGGCGGGCGGCCGCGGTCGGCGTTCCGTAGCGGCCGCGAGGGATCGCGCGCTTGGCGCGGTGGGCCGTGGAGCCGGCGGTGCGGCCGGAGCCCAGGAGGGAGCGGAGCGGGGCCAGGGTGTCGTTGGTGAGCCGCCCCGACCAGGCCAGATCCCAGATGGCGTCGGCCAGTTGGGGGTCGGTGCACTCCGGGTGGGTGGTCGCGCGGATCTCGTCGGCGATCTGGCGGAAGAAGAGTCCGTACCCGGGGGCGAGGGTTTTGAGGACCGACTCGTGCAGAGCGCTCAGTTCCAGAGGGTGGGGCGGCGGGAGGAGCAGCGGGGCCGCGTCGGCGAGGTAGAGGGAGATCCAGCCGTCCTTGCCGGGGAGCGCGCCCGCTCCGGACCAGACGACCTCGCCGGTGGTGGTCAACTCGTCGAGGAGAGCGGGGGTGTAGCCGCTGATGCGGGACGGGAGGACGAGCTTTTCGAGGGCCGATGCGGGAACGGGTGCGCCCTGCAACTGCTCGATCGCACGGGCGAGGCCGTCGATCCCGCGCAGGCTGTTGCTGCCCAGGTGTTGCCACTGGGGGAGGAACGTGGCGAGGGCTGCGGGCGGGACCGGTTCGACCTCGTGGCGCAGGGCGGCGAGGGAGCGGCGGCGCAGACGGCGCAGGACGGTGGCGTCGCACCACTCCTGGCCGATGCCCGATGGATGGAACTCGCCCTGGACCACCCGGCCGCCGGCGGCGAGGCGCTGCAGCGCACCGTCGGTCACGGCGGTGCCGAGCCCGAAGCGTGAGGCGGCCTGGGAGGAGGTGAAAGGGCCGTGCGTACGGGCGAAACGGGAGAGGAGATCGCCGAGGGGGTTCTTGACCGGCTCGGTGAAAGCCTCGGGCACACCGACCGGAAGCGCTGTGCCGAGCGCGTCACGCAGCCGGCCCGCGTCCTCGATGGAGGCCCAGTGGTCCGCTCCGGCGATACGGACGGCGATGACCCGACGGGCGGATGCCAGGTCCTGGGGCCACTGCGGATCTGCGCCCCGCTCCGTCAACTCGGCCTCGGTGAGCGGGCCAAGAAGGCGCAGGAGGTCCGCCACCCCCTCGGCGTCCTTGATCCGGCGGTCCTCGGTCAGCCACTGGAGCTCGCGCTCCAGCTCGGTGAGGACGTCCGGGTCGAGGAGCTCACGCAGCTCCGCCTGGCCCAGGAGCTCCGCCAGGAGGCGGGAGTCGAGGGAGAGTGCGGCGGCCCTGCGCTCGGCGAGGGGCGAGTCGCCCTCGTACAGGAACTGCGCGACATAACCGAAGAGGAGCGAGCGGGCGAACGGCGACGGCTCGGTGGTGGTGACCTCGACCAGGCGCACCCGGCGGGACTCGATGTCACCCATCAGCTCGGTGAGGCCGGGGACGTCGAAGACGTCCTGGAGGCACTCGCGGACCGCTTCCAGGACGATGGGGAACGAACCGAACTCAGATGCGACCTGGAGGAGTTGGGATGCGCGCTGACGCTGCTGCCACAGGGGGGTGCGCTTGCCAGGGCTGCGGCGCGGCAGCAGCAGGGCGCGGGCCGCACACTCGCGGAACCGCGAGGCGAAGAGGGCGGAGCCGCCCACCTGGTCGGTGACGATCTGGTTGATGTCGCCCTTGTCGAAGGCGACGTCGGCGGCGCCGAGGGGGGCCTGTTCGGAGTCGAACTCGGTGCCCTGCGCCGCGGGGTCGCTCTCCGGGCCGAAGTCCATCAGGTCGGCGTCGGGCAGGCGCAGCACGATGCCGTCGTCGGCATGCATGACCTGGGCGTCCATGCCGTACCGCTCGGAGAGTTTGGCGCCCAGTGCCAGTGCCCAGGGGGCGTGCACCTGGGCGCCGAAAGGGGAGTGGATCACGACGCGCCAGTCGCCCAGCTCGTCGCGGAAGCGCTCGACGACGATGGTGCGGTCGTCCGGGACGTGTCCGCAGGCGCGGCGCTGTTCTTCGAGGTACGACTGGACGTTGCCGGCCGCCCAGTCGTCCAGGCCTGCGGCGAGGAGGCGCAGCCGGGCGTCCTCGGGGGACTGCCGGCCGACCTCGCGGAGGAACGCGCCGACCGCGCGGCCCAGTTCGAGGGGGCGGCCCAGCTGGTCGCCCTTCCAGAAGGGGAGCCGGCCCGGCACTCCGGGGGCGGGGGTGACCAGAACGCGGTCGCGGGTGATGTCCTGGATGCGCCAGGACGTCGTACCGAGGGTGAAGACGTCGCCGACCCGTGATTCGTAGACCATCTCCTCGTCCAGCTCGCCGACCCGGCCGCCGCCCTTCTTCGGGTCGGCGCCCGCCAGGAAGACGCCGAAGAGGCCGCGGTCGGGGATGGTGCCACCCGAGGTGACGGCCAGGCGCTGCGCTCCGGGTCGGCCCGTGACCGTACCCGCGATACGGTCCCAGACGACGCGCGGGCGCAACTCGGCGAAGGCGTCGGAGGGATAGCGTCCGGCGAGCATGTCCAGGACCGCGGTGAACGCCGATTCCGGGAGCGAGGCGAAGGGGGCGGCGCGGCGCACGACGGCGAGGAGGTCGTCGGCCTGCCAGCTGTCGAGGGCGACCATGGCGACCAGTTGCTGGGCGAGGACGTCCAGGGGGTTGGAAGGGACGCGCAGCGACTCGATGGAGCCCGTGCGCATCCGCTCGGTGACGACGGCGGCCTGTACCAGGTCGCCGCGGTACTTGGGGAAGACGACGCCCGTCGAGACCGCGCCGACCTGGTGTCCCGCGCGGCCGACCCGCTGCAGGCCCGAGGCGACGGACGGCGGGGACTCGACCTGGATGACCAGGTCCACCGCGCCCATGTCGATGCCCAGTTCAAGGCTGGAGGTGGCCACCACCGCGGGCAGCCGGCCCGCCTTGAGGTCCTCCTCGACGAGGGCGCGCTGCTCCTTGGAGACCGAACCGTGGTGGGCGCGGGCGAGGAGGGGCGGGGCGCCCTTGGCGGCTCCCGATTCGGCCATGACCTCCGCGGGGGAGTGCGCTTCGGGCAGGGACTCGCCGGTGGCGCGTTCGTAGGCGATCTCATTGAGGCGGTTGCACAGACGCTCCGCCAGGCGGCGTGAGTTGGCGAAGACGATTGTCGAGCGGTGGGCCTGGACGAGGTCGGCGATCCGCTCCTCGACCTGCGGCCAGATCGAAGGCTTCTCACCGGTCCCCGAGGCTTCGGAGACGGGCGAGCCGCCCAACTCGCCCATGTCCTCGACCGGGACGACCACGGAGAGGTCGAATTCCTTGCCCGAGGGCGGCTGTACGATCTCCGCCTTGCGCTGCGGCGAGAGATAGCGCGCGATCTCGTCCACCGGACGGACCGTCGCCGAGAGGCCGATCCGGCGGGCGGGCCGCGGCAGCAACTCGTCCAGGCGCTCCAGGGACACGGCGAGATGCGCGCCGCGCTTGGTGCCCGCGACGGCGTGCACCTCGTCCAGGATCACCGTCTCGATGCCGGTCAGCGCATCGCGCGCCGACGAGGTCAGCATCAGGAACAGCGACTCGGGTGTCGTGATCAGGATGTCCGGCGGTCGGGTGGCCATCGCGCGCCGCTCGGAGGCAGGGGTGTCCCCTGAGCGGATGCCGACCCGGATGTCGGGTTCGGGGAGTCCGAGTCGGACGGACTCCTGGCGGATGCCCGTGAGCGGGCTGCGCAGATTTCGCTCGACGTCGACGGCCAGGGCTTTCAGCGGTGATACGTACAGCACCCGGCAGCGCTTCTTCGTGTCCGCGGGCGGCGGCGAGGACGCGAGGGAGTCCAGCGCGGCGAGGAAGGCGGCGAGGGTCTTGCCGGAGCCGGTCGGGGCCACGACCAGCACGTCGGAGCCCTCACCGATCGCCCGCCACGCGCCGTCCTGGGCGGGGGTGGGCGCGGTGAAAGCCCCCGTGAACCAGGACCGGGTCGCGGGGGAGAAGGTATCGAGCGCTGTCCTCGCCATGCCCCCATCGTGCACCCCACCACTGACAACCGCCCGGAGCTGCGAGAATCGACCCATGGGCAAGGGGGAGCAGGCACGGTACTGGAGTTACGAGCAGCTGCCCGGCGTCGATCTCCTGCGCGCCCGCTACATCGGCCACACCTTCCCCAGGCACAGCCACGAGGGGTACGTCTTCGGCACGATCACCCACGGCGTCGAGGACGTGGGCCTGCCCGGCGGGACGGTGCACGCAGGACCGGGCACCGTGGTCATGATCAACCCCGAAGTCCCGCACACCGCCCGCGCCGGCGTTCCCGAAGGCTGGGAGTACGCGACGCTCTACCCCTCGGCCCAGGTGGTCGCCGACATCGCCGCCGAGACGACGTCACTGCGCGGTACTCCCGGTTTCGCCGAGACCGACGTGGTGGACTTCCAGGCCGCCCGGCTGCTGCGCGAGGTGCACCGTGCCGCCGAGGAGGGCAACGCGCTGGCCGCGGACAGCATGCTGCGGATCATGGTCGCCCGGCTGCTGCGCGTGCACGGACAGACCCTTCCCTCCCTGGCGCCCAGCTCCGCGGGCGCCCGCGACGCCGCCCGGGCACGCGCGGTGCTCCAGGAGCGGATGGCCGATCCGCCGTCCCTGGAACAGCTCGCCACGTCCCTGTCCACCAGCCCCTTCGCGCTGCTGCGTGCCTTCAAGCAGCAGTACGGGATGCCACCGCACACCTGGCTCACCAATGAGCGGGTACGCCGTGCCCGCCATCTCCTGGACGCCGGTACGACCCCCGCGGAGGCGGCCGCCGCTGTCGGGTTCAGCGACCAGCCGCACCTCAACCGGCATTTCACCCGCATCGTCGGGGTGCCGCCCGGGGCCTATCGGCGTGATCGTGCAAGAACGTACAAGACGGCCGGGGACAGCTCCTCGTAACGTCCCTCGTGTGGCAACAGAACAGACGACACCCGAGCACATACACACCGAGGACGAGCACAAACCCGACGCGGCGGTCATCAGGGATGCCCTCGGCGTCGGCGTCGCTGTGGGGCTCTCCGGGTTCGCCTTCGGGGTGACCTCGGCCGGATCCGGTCTCAGCCTCCTGCAGACCTGCGTGCTGAGTCTCATGGTCTTCACCGGGGCGTCGCAGTTCGCCCTGGTCGGTGCGCTGGCGGCGGGCGGCAGTCCGTTCACCGCGGCCGCGGGCGCCTTCTTCCTGGGGGTACGGAACACCTTCTACGGGCTTCGGCTCTCCCAGCTCCTGGCCCTGCCACGGGCGGTGCGCCCCTTCGCCGCCCACTGGGTGATCGACGAGACCACCGCCGTCACACTGGCCCAGCCCACCCGGCGGGCCGCCCGTATCGGCTTCACCGCCACCGGGCTGACCCTCTACGTGCTGTGGAATCTCACCACCCTGATAGGTGCCCTCGGCGCCCAGGCACTCGGCGACACCAAGGCGTGGGGCCTGGACGCGGCAGGCCCCGCCGTCTTCGTGGCGCTGCTCGCGCCCATGCTCCGTACGACGACAGAACGTTTCGTCGCCGCCCTGGCCGTCGTCCTGATCCTCGGCCTCCTGCCGGTGCTGCCCGCCGGAGTGCCTGTGCTGGTCGCCGCACTGGCCGCGCCCGCTGTGCTCTTCCTCAAGGGCCGCATGATCACCGACCCCACCAAGGAGGGGGACCGTTGAGCATCTGGATCGCCATCGCCGCGACCGCTGTCGGTTGCTACCTCGTCAAGCTGCTCGGGCTGCTCGTTCCTGCGGGCGTGCTGGAGAAGCCGCTGGTCAAGCGGTTGTCCGCGCTTCTTCCTGTTGCCCTGCTCGCCGCGCTCACCGCTCAGCAGACCTTCGGGAACGGTCAGCAGCTCGTCCTGGACGCCCGGGGCGCGGGGGTTGCGGCAGCGGCGCTCGCGCTGCTGCTGCGCGCTCCCTTCCTGGTGGTCGTCGCGGCGGCCGTGGTGGTCACGGCCGGTGTACGGGCGCTGGCCTGAGCCCGAGCCCGTACACCCGCTCCTCAGTGCGCGGGGGAGAGGACCGACGCTGTGGTCGTCTCCGCGACGCCCAGGCGTGCCGCGTCCCTCTCGGGCCGCAGCAGGAACGCGGCCAGTACTCCGGCCACCGCCACCAGCGCGGCCATCAGCAGATAGGCCGTGCGATAGCCGGCCGCCGTGGTCGCGGCCCCGTCCACCAGCCGGCCCGTGACCATGGGCGAGAGGATGCCGGCCAGTGCGTACACGAAGGCCAGCGCGCCGAGTGCGACACCTCGCTGCGAGGGCGGGGTGATCCGGGCGCAGGCCGTCTGCGAGATGGTCAGGATCACATTGGTCAGCGCCATCGGGCCGACCATCAGTGCGATCTTCACGCCGACCGCGTCGACCTGCGCGAACGCGGCGATCGATACAGCCGCCACACACATCACCAGGCCGCCGCCCGCCCCCGCCGCGAGACGGGGGCGGGCGGTGCCGCGCTCTGCCGCACGCCGGGCCAGCAGGCCGTGGGTGAGCAGGACGACGCCGTTGCCGATGGCCGCACCCGTCACGACCGCGCCCGACTGCTCGAGCGACAGACCGGTGACCTTCTGGAGATAGTCCGGAGCCCAGGTCAGGCCGGCCGACAGCATCCAGTAGGCGGCGAAGGCCCCGAAGGCGGCGGTCAGCCAGGTGCCCGAAAGCAGGATCCTGCGGTACGGGACCGCGGAGGGATCCAGCACGGACGACGCCCTCTTTACGAGGGGCGGGGCGAACGGCCCCTCCTTCGACCGTACGATCCAGAAACCCGACCAGCCCAGGCCCGCAAAGCCCACGATCCCGAACGCCCAGCGCCAGCCCCAGCAGTCGATCACCAGGGTGAGCAGGGGTGCGGAGACCGCGACCCCGGCCGCGGCGCCCACCAGCAGCACCGCCGTCGGCAGGGTGCGCTCCTTCTGCCCGAACCAGCCGTGCAGATGGTGCACGGCCACCGGCACCGCCGGTCCCTCGGCGGCACCGAGCAGCACCCGGGTCGCGATCAGCGTGCCGAACCCGGCGGCGCCGATCAGCATCGGCAGTTGGGCGACGGACCACAACAGGGCCATGGCAAGGAGCAGCACCGTGGTGCGGATCCGGCGGGTCAGGAAGGACACTCCGAGCGCCGCCAGGCTGAAGAGCGCGAAGAACGCCGACTGGGCGGTGCCGAACTCGCCGCGCGTCAGTCCCAGTTCGGCGCGGATCGGGCCGGCTGCGAGCCCCATGACCGTCTTGTCGGCGAAGTTCACGAGCATGAAGGCGAGCAGCAGCCAGGTGGTGCCCCAGGCGCTGTGCCGTGGCGAGGCCGCACCGGTCTGCTCCGGCGCGCGTGCCGGAGCAGAGGTCATCACTCCTGCACCTCGCCGCCGATGTCGCCGCAGCCGCACGAGTCGTCGTCGACGACCCCCACACTGATCAGTCCCGCGGCCTGCTTGCGGCCTGCCTCGGAGCGCGTCAACTCCGTCTCGACGTCCGTGCCCTCGGCCACGGCGGCCGACTCCGCGGCGGCCCAGTGGAAGATTCCGCGCGCCATGGTGGACGTCTCGGTCCGCGCCCGCCGGGCGTAGACGTCGGCGCGTATACGGGCCACTTCGGTGTCGGTCGGCGCGGCCAGCGCCGCCGTCTCCGCCAGGTGCGAGGCCAGCCGCATCTCGCCCTCGGCCAGCAGAGCCGCCGCCCGCCGCGCCAGCGCGATCGCTCCGCCCGCGGCCGTGGCGAACTCGGCCGCGACCGCCGCTTCGGCGGCCGGCTTCAGATTGGCCGGGTTCTGGTCGTACCAGCCGCCCCAGAGCCGCCACAGGTTCCGTACGACGAACTCCGGCTCGTCGTAGGCCGGGTGCAGATAGGGCTTGCCGAGCAGTTCCTCGGGGACCTTCACCCCGTGCAGTACGGCATCCAGCCGGTGGCCCGCGTTCATCAGCGTGCGCGTCTGCTCGCAGAGCGACTCCAGAAGGCGCGCCGTGTCGTCGAGTGCCTGGTGGATGCGGCTCGCGCCCACGATGGGCACACCGTGCCCCGGCAGCAGCAGCTCCGCGCCCAGCTCCTGCATCGCCCGCAGCGCACGGGCCCACTCCTCCGGGTAGCGCTGCACCTTCTGCGGGTTGCCGGCGTTGGGGGAGTTCCAGATGAACAGGTCGCCGGTGCACAGCGTCTTGAGTGCGGGGATCCACACATAGGTGTGGTCGTCGGTCTCCCCGCGCGCATGGACCAGCTCGAAGGCGAGGTCGCCGCGCTCGACGGTCAGACGGTCCGCATAGGTGGTGTCGGGATAGCGGTAGGACGTCGGCCACTTGAGGGACGGGACGCCGAACTGCCTGCGGTTGATCCAGGCGTTGTAGCCCGAGGTCTGGAGGTAGCGGTCGAATCGGGCCGTCACCGCCTGGTGTGCGATCACCTCGGGCCGTTCGCCGCCCGTCTCCTGGGCCTGCTGGTCGAAGGGCGTCACCCCGAAGACATGGTCGACATGGCCGTGCGTGTAGACGATCGAGTGAACCGGCCGGTCGCTGAAGGCCCTTACCGCCGTGTGCAGTTGTCCGGCCGTACGGAAGTCTCCGGAGTCCACCAGAACCGGCCCGTCCCCGGTGTCGAAGACCGCGACGTTGGAGAAGGCGGGGAAGAAGCCGACCCGGTCACGTACGGGAACGAGCTTTTCGCTCGTGTACGCGCCTGTGTGATGGGCCAGCAGACTCTCCTCGCCGCGCCATACGCGGTCTGTGTAGTCGAGGTAGTTCTGCGGAGTGTGCTCTGTCATATCAGCGGCTCCTTCGGTGCTGTGCGGCAGATCACGGCAGGTCACTGCCCCTACGAGTCTCGGACCGGAGGGTGACCTCGAACACCCGCTCTCGTCACATGCGCCCCGCGTGCGTAATGTGACGCGTCACAACCCTGGTCGCGGACGGCGAAGGAGAGGCCATGGATCCGACCCCTGGTCTGTCCCCCGCGGCCCGTGCTCTCGCCCTGCGCTGCGAGCCCCGGGTCAATGAACTGGCGCGACGCATGGCCCGCGAGTCCTTCGAGGAGCTCCCCGGGTACGCCGAACTCCCCGACGACGTCAAAGACCTGGAGATCGCCGCCACCGCACGCCACGGCGTACGGCTCTTCCTGCGCCGCGTCACCGAGCCGCACCTCAGCCCGAGCGGCCACCGCCTCTTCCGCGAGCGCGCCGCCCAGCGCGCCGAGGAGGGCATGCCGCTCCATCTGCTGCTGCGCACCCACGCGCTGGGGATGTACGTGCTGTGGCAGGCCCTGCGCGAAGCCGCAGGACCCGGTGACGAAGCGGCCCTGATGGAACTTGTCGACCTGCTCCTGCGTTCACACCACACCATCGTCGGTGCTGTCGCCGAGACCTACCTCGACGAGCGATCGGCGCTGGAGGCCGAACAGCGGGCCCAGCGCCGGTCCCTGGTCCGCGGGCTGCTCGACGGCATGCTCCCGCCCGGCCACGTACTCCTGGAGCAACTCCGGCTCGAGGGGCCCGCGCTGGTGCTGGCCATCTCCCTGGGCGCCGGTCCGGCAGGAGCCGAGGGGCCTGTGGTGGTCCGGCGCAGGCTGCGTCGCGTCCAGACGGTCCTCGACCACGCTTTCGGTACGGAGGTGCTCGCCCTCCTGGACGTGGAGCCCGGCCGGGCCGTCGTGCCCAAGGGCTGCGAGCCTCCCGAGGACCTGGCCCGGGCGGTCAGCCGGGCGTGCGGCCTGGAGGTCCGTATCGCCGCCGTACGCGCCGACGATCCCGGTGGGATACCGGACGCGGCTCGCACCGCCGGTGAGATCCTGCGCGTCGCGCGTGCCTGCGGACTCCCCGCCGGACTGCACGGAATCGACGACGTCCTGCTGGAGTTCCATCTCTCGCGCCCCAGCGAGAGCAGCCACCGCATCGCCGCCCTGCTCGACCCCGTGGCCGACCGGCCCGAGCTCATCGACACCCTTCGTACGCACCTCGCCGAGCAGCAGGACAGGCGTGCCACCGCCCAGCGTCTCGGGCTGCATCCCAATACGGTCGACAACCGGCTGGCGAAGATCGCCGAGCAGACCGGTATCGACCTGTCGTCGCCGCGCGGCACCGCTCTGGCGATCGCGGCACTGCTGCTGCGCGAGGCCTGAGCCGCACGTCGTCAGGCGATGGCGCGCCCGTGGGCCCGTAGCGTCAGCAACGCCTGGATCGTCACGATCGGCCGCCACTCAAGGGCTGTACCCGGCGCCCAGGCACGCCAGTTGATGGGCCAGCCGCCGTCCTGCTGCTGCTCGCCCGCGAGGTGGTCCAGCGAGCGGTCCATCTCCTCCTCGGTGAACCAGGCGCGCGCCAGCGACTCGGGCGTGCGCACGAAGTCGTACGGGAAATGGTGCTCGCCCGGTCCGTAGCCCGGGGCCACGGGAAAGTCCGCGCGCCGCAGCGGATCGGTGACGGCGAGACGCTGCTCCCGCACCAGCCGGCCCAGCCGGTCCGCGGCCGCCTGGGCCCTGGAACGGTCGGGTACGCCGTCCAGGAAGGCGACGGCGGCCTGGATCTCGTACGGATGGGACTTCTCCAGCGCGTCCACGGCCGACCAGCAGAAGTCGGTCGCCCTGAAGAGCCACGCGTGCCACACCTCGTTGCGGTGCAGCAGTCCGACCACGGGACCCGTCGCCAGCAGATCGCTCGGCGGATCGTCGACGATCGGCAGGAAGGGGGCCGCCGGGTAGCCGCGCAGGGAGGGGTGCAGCGCGGGCAGCGCGCCGTCCCGGTTGGACACTTCGGTCAGATAGCGGCACACCTGCTCCACCCGTCTGCCGTTGCAGCGGCCCACCGAGTCCAGGACGCGCAGGGCGTGCGCGGTGTGCAGCGGCTGGCTGACCGGGCCGCGAAGATCGGGTTCGAGTGCGTGACCGTAGCCGCCGTCTTCGTTGCGGTACGCGGTGAGGGCGGCCTCGACCGCTTCCTCGGCGCTGTCGGGGCGGGTGTCGTTGCCGAGGAAGTGGAACGCGAACCGCCGCTGCTCGAGCACCCGGGCCGTCAGCCAGATGAAGTGCTCGGCGCGTGCGAGGGGAGATGCTCCGGATCCAGCCATGTTCCGACCGTAGGGCGGAAAGCGCTCTCGGCAAGGGGGACGGGGCAGGCTGCACTCTCAGGGGCGGGATACTGGGGTCATGCGGTTGACGATTTTCTGGGAGCGGATGGCGGAGCACTTCGGTGCGGGGTACGCCGATTCCTTCGCCCGCGACCATGTGATGGCCGAGCTCGGCGGCCGTACGGTGCACGAGGCGCTCGCCGCCGGCTGGGAGACCAAGGACGTCTGGCGGGGTGTCTGCGCGGCGGTGGGCATCCCCGCCGAGCGGCGTTGACGGGCACCGGCGAGCCGCGGACAGGCGTGTGTGGATCCGGTTGTCCTCCCCGTAGGCGAGACTGATTCCGTGGCACCGACAGACGACAGAGCCCAGGACCCGACCGCCGCGGACACCGCTCCGCCGGTCCCGCCGCCGCCCGCCGCCGAGCGCGGCGCCGCCGGGCCCGCGCGCATGCCGCGCTGGCTGCCGAGGGCGATGGTGCTCGCGCTCGCCCTGATCGCCTGCTTCCAGCTGGGCAATTGGGCCTTCCACCAGCTGATCGGGCTGTTGATCAATGTCCTGATCGCATTCTTCGTCGCGCTGGCCGTGGAGCCGGCCGTGGGGCGGATGGCGGCGCGCGGGATGCGCAGGGGGCTCGCCACGTTCCTGGTCTTCTTCGGGGTGCTGATCGCCGGAGCGGGATTCATCTTCCTGCTCGGTTCGATGCTCGCGGGCCAGATCGTGGACATGGTCGAGGAGTTCCCCAAGTACCTCGACTCGGTGATCAATTGGATCAACCAGACCTTCCACACGGACCTGTCCCGGGTCGCGGTCCAGGACAGCCTGCTGCACTCCGACTGGCTGCAGAAGTACGTACAGAACAGCGCGAGCGGCGTCCTGGACGTCTCGACCACCGTGCTCGGCGGCCTCTTCCGGCTTCTGACGATCTTTCTGTTCGCCTTCTACTTCGCCGCCGACGGCCCCAGGCTGCGGCGTGCCCTGTGCTCCGTGCTCCCGCCGGCCAAGCAGGCCGAGGTGCTGCGCGCCTGGGAGATCGCGGCCGACAAGACCGGCGGCTATCTCTACTCGCGCGCGCTCATGGCGCTCATCTCGGGTGTCGCGCACTACATCCTGCTGGCCGCGCTGGGCGTTCCGTACGCACCCGCGCTCGCGGTCTGGGTGGGTCTGGTCTCCCAGTTCATCCCCACCATCGGCACGTATCTGGCGGGCGCCCTGCCGATGCTGATCGCCTTCACCGTCGATCCCTGGTACGCGGTGTGGGTCCTCGTGTTCGTCGTGATCTACCAGCAGTTCGAGAACTACGTCCTGCAGCCGAAGCTCACCTCCAAGACCGTCGACATCCACCCCGCGGTGGCTTTCGGCTCGGTCATCGCGGGTACCGCGCTGCTGGGTGCGGTCGGCGCGCTGGTCGCGATCCCGGCGGTCGCGACGCTGCAGGCGTTCCTCGGCGCGTACGTGAAGCGGTACGACGTGACGGACGACCCGCGCATGCACGGCAGGCACCGGCCCCGCAGCGGAGTCACGGTGCTCGCCCGGATACGGCGTGTGCTGCGCCAGGACAGGGACTGAGCGCGCCCCTGCGCAATGTCCGCCGCGGTGCGCGTGGTGCGCTTGACACCAAAATCGAACATCCATTCTCATGGGGTGGCGACCCTGTGTTTTCAAGGGTTCCGGCCGACTTGTCCACAGGCTGGAGGGACGTCGAGGCCCATTGTCAGTGGCAGGGGTTAGCGTCTTTGACGTGAAGCGATCGACTCAAGCAAATCGGGTGGAACCCATGGCAGCAGGTACAGACCGCGAGAAGGCGCTCGACGCCGCGCTCGCGCAGATTGAACGGCAATTCGGCAAGGGCGCAGTGATGCGCATGGGCGAGCGGACGAACGAGCCCATCGAGGTCATCCCGACCGGGTCGACCGCACTGGACGTGGCGCTCGGCGTCGGCGGCCTCCCGCGCGGCCGTGTGGTGGAGGTGTACGGCCCGGAGTCCTCCGGCAAGACGACCCTGACGCTGCACGCCGTCGCCAATGCGCAGAAGCTCGGCGGCTCGGTGGCCTTCATCGACGCGGAGCACGCACTCGACCCCGAGTACGCGAAGAAGCTCGGCGTCGACATCGACAACCTGATCCTCTCGCAGCCGGACAGCGGCGAGCAGGCTCTGGAGATCGTGGACATGCTGGTCCGCTCCGGCGCGCTCGACCTGATCGTCATCGACTCCGTCGCGGCGCTCGTGCCGCGTGCGGAGATCGAGGGCGAGATGGGCGACTCCCACGTCGGTCTGCAGGCGCGACTGATGAGCCAGGCGCTCCGCAAGATCACCGGTGCGCTGAACCAGACCAAGACCACCGCGATCTTCATCAACCAGCTCCGCGAGAAGATCGGCGTGATGTTCGGCTCCCCGGAGACCACCACCGGTGGCCGGGCGCTGAAGTTCTACGCTTCGGTGCGCCTCGACATCCGCCGCATCGAGACGCTGAAGGACGGCACCGACGCGGTCGGCAACCGTACCCGCGTCAAGGTCGTCAAGAACAAGGTCGCGCCGCCCTTCAAGCAGGCCGAGTTCGACATCCTCTACGGCCAGGGCATCAGCCGCGAGGGCGGTCTGATCGACATGGGCGTGGAGCACGGCTTCGTCCGCAAGGCCGGCGCCTGGTACACGTACGAGGGCGACCAGCTCGGCCAGGGCAAGGAGAACGCCCGCAACTTCCTGAAGGACAACCCCGATCTCGCCGACGAGATCGAGAAGAAGATCAAGGAGAAGCTGGGCGTCGGTGTCCGTCCGGAGACTCCGGCGGCCGAGCCGGGCGCGGACGCGACGGCCGCTGTCCTCGCGGACGATGCATCCAAGTCGGTGCCCGCTCCGGCATCCAAGGCCAAGACGGCCAAGGCTGTCGCGGCCAAGAGCTAGCCCATGACCCGGAGAACCGAATGGGCGGGGGCCACGGACTCCGAGGAGAGCAAGGGGACCCGGCGACGGGAGCGGGACGGGGCACGTCCGGGCCGGGAGCGGTCGGACCGGGAGCGTCCGGAGAAGTCCCAGGATCCGGCAGAGCGGGCGCGGGCGATCTGCCTGCGCCTGCTCACCGGGACCCCGCGCACCCGCAAGCAGTTGGCGGACGCTCTGAAGAAGCGGGAGATCCCTGACGAGGTCTCGGAAGAGGTGCTCTCCCGCTTCGAAGAGGTCGGCCTGATCAATGACGCGGCCTTCGCGGACGCCTGGGTCGAGTCCCGCCATCACGGCCGGGGCCTGGCCCGGCGTGCGCTCGTCCAGGAGCTGCGGACCAAGGGCGTCGACTCCGCATTGATCGACGATGCGGTCGGGCAGCTCGACTCCGAGCAGGAGGAGGAGCGGGCCCGCGAGCTCGTCGACCGTAAGCTCCGCTCCACCCGGGGCCTGGAGCGGGACAAGCGCCTGCGCCGTCTGGCCGGGATGCTGGCCCGCAAGGGATATCCGGAGGGTATGGCCCTGCGAGTGGTCCGGCGCGCCCTGGAGGAAGAGGGCGAGAACGCCGACGATCTGGAGCACGGGGGGTTCTAGGGAGGCCGGCGCGGCACCGGGGGTGGGGGTAGCCCCCGGGCGACGACGCCGGGCCGCTCCAGTGCACAGACAGGTGTGCACACGGAAATGTGTACCGCATGACAAGGGAATCCGGCGGTACGGAGATCGCGGATCTCGCCGCGCTCAAGGCGCTGGCGCATCCGCGCAGGCAGCAGGTGCTTCAGCAGCTCACCCTGGAGGGTCCGGCGACCTCCGCGATCCTCGCCCGCGCCCTGGGGCTGAACACCGGTGCCACCAGCTACCACCTGCGTGAGCTCGCCCGGTACGGCTTCGTCGAGGAGACCGAGGGCGAGGGCACGCGCAGAGCACGCTGGTGGCGGGTGGTCCCCGGCGACCGCCGGTTCCCGCCGCGCAGCCGGCAGACACCCGAGATGCGGCTCGTCATGGACGAGCTCAACCACCACGCCTACGCAGCGGACCTCGAACTCTTCGAGCGGCTGCAACGCGACAGCGACAGCGATGAATTCGCCTACTCGCGCTCGGAGATCCGGCTCACCCTCCCTGAACTCCGGGAGTTCTTCGAGGAGTACATCACCCTCCTCAACCGCTACAAGCGCCCCGAGAGCCGGACACCGGCGGGCGCCCGCACCGTGCACACCCGACTGATGGCCTTCCCTGCTGCCGAGGATGCATCATGATGCTGCGCTATGCCCTGCAGACCGTCCGCGACCGCAAGGGCGGCTTCCTCGGTGCCTTTGTCGCGCTGATGTGCGCGGCCGCCCTGATCACTGCCTGCGGAACCCTTCTGGAGACCGGTCTGCGCGGCACGATCACCACCGAGCGCTATGCCGCCGCGCCGGTCGTCGTCTCGGCCGACCAGAACGTCCACCAGACCACCGTCAAGCACAAGGGCAACGGCAAGACCAAGGTCAAGCACAAGGCCAAGCCGGTGGCCGAGCGGGCCTGGCTGCCCGAGGGAACGGTCGAGCGACTCCGTGATGTGCCGGGCGTACGCGCCGTCGTCCCCGAACTCACCTTCCTGGCGAGGCCGTTGGCGGGAGCGGGAGGCGCTCCCACGTACGGACACGCCTGGGACTCGGCCGCACTGACCCCCTTCGCCCTCACCGAAGGAAAGGCGCCGGTCGCTGCCACCGACCTCGTCGTCGACCGCGGTCTCGCCGATCGCGCTCGCCTGAAGCCCGGCTCCCGGCTCACCGTCCAGTCCACCCAAGCCCCCCGGACGTACACGGTCACCGGTATCGCCGCCGCACGAGGCGGCGATCTCCGGCACCAGACCTCGCTCTTCTTCTCCCTCGGCGAGGCAAAGCGGCTCTCCGCCCGCCCCGGGCAGGTCACCGCCATCGGTGTGATCCCCGAACAGGGCATCGACACAGACCAGTTGAAGCGGGCCATCGGGGATGCGCTCAAGACCTCCGGCGCCACCACCGCCCAGGTCTCCGCAGGCGCCGACCGCGGCCCCGTCGAGTTCCTCGATGCCGCCGGAGCCCGCATCAAGCTCATCTCCATGGGCGGTGCCATGGGAGGTACCTCCCTGCTCGTCGCGATCCTCGTCGTCGTCTCCACCTTTGCGCTCTCCATCCAGCAGCGACACCGCGAACTGGCCCTGCTGCGCGCCATCGCCGCCACCCCGAAGCAGATCCGCAGCCTCCTCGGCCGCGAGGCGCTGCTGGTCGGCGGGGTCGCCGGAGTCCTGGGCTCGCTCGCCGGACTCCCGCTGGGCGCCTGGCTGTACGGCAGGTTCGTCGACATGGGTGCCGTCCCCGTGACCTTGGAACGCACCGTCAGCGTCTTCCCGATGTTCGCCGCAGTCGCCGCGACACTGTTCGGCGCCTGGGGCGCGGCCCGGATCTCAGGCCGCCGTATCTCCCGGATCCGCCCGGCCGAGGCGATGGTGGAGTCCGCAGTCGAGCGGGCCCGCCCCCGCTGGAGCCGTATCGTCGCCGGGCTCCTGCTGCTCGCCGGGGGCGTTGTCCTCGTGGTCGTACTGAGCATGCTGCGCACCGAACCCGCCTCAACCCCTGTGACGTTCCTCGCAGTTGTGGTCCTCGCCTCCTCCGTCTCGCTTCTGGGCCCGCTGATCGTCAAGGGCGCGGCCGCGATCCTGGCCGGTCCGCTGCGGCTGACCGGATTCGGCGGCAGGCTCGCTGTCGCCAACGTCCGGGGCAACTCCGCGCGGATGGCAGCCGCCGTGACGCCCCTCGCCCTCCTCATCGGCATGACCTGCACCGTGCTCTTCGTCCAGCCGACCCTGGGCAACGCCGCCCGTGCACAGGCCAGGGAAGGCATCAGCGCCCCCTGGCTGCTGGCGTCGCAGGGTCCCGGAGTGCCGGCGCAGGCCGCGGCGAAGCTTCGTACCACCCACGGCGTCTCGGCGGTCACGGAGATCGTCAGGACCACCGTCCGCGTCGGCCTCACCAAGTACGCAGCTCAGGGGGTCACCTCCGCCGGGCTGACCCGCACCTGGAACCCCGGCGTCACCAGCGGCTCCCTGGACCGCTTCGGCGCGAACTCGGTCGCCGTCAGTGAACTGGCCGCCGACCAGCTCCACCTGAAGCCCGGCAGCACGCTGAAGCTCACGCTCGGCGACGGCACCCCGGCCGCCCTCACCGTCTCAGCCGTCTATGCACGGGGCCTGGGCTTCGGCGACCTGACCCTTCCCCACGACCTTCTCGCCCACCATGTCGACAACCCCCTCTCCACCGCTGTCCTCGTGGCCGCCGACCCCGGTGCGACCACACAGCGAGAACTCACCGCCGCGGTCAAGGAGTTCCCCGGCGTCAGCGTCATCACCCGATCGAGTGCCGATAAGGTCCAGGCCGACCAGCAGCGCACCAACGCCGAGGTCAACTACCTGGCCATGGGACTGGTTCTCGCGTTCACCGCCATCGCCGTCGTCAACACCCTCGCCATGTCGGTTTCCGAACGCATCAGGGAATTCGCCCTCCTGAGGCTGGTCGGCTCCACCCGCCGCCAGGTCCTGCGGATGCTCCGGCTGGAAGCCCTGACGGTCCTCCTGACCGCCGCGGCCCTCGGCTCCGGCATCTCGCTCGCCGTCCTGACCGCCTTCAGCGTCGGAATGACGGGAAGCGCGGCCCCCGCGGTCCTGCCGCTGGTCTACGCGGCCGTCGTGGGCACCGCAGCCCTGCTGGCCCTGATCGCGACGGCGCTCCCCGGCCGCGTGGCACTCAGGCCGCGCCCCGTCGAGGTGGCCACGGCCAGGGAGTAGCCGCCTCCCTCTTCACCAGGGCTCCCGGTCACCCCTCGACCGGGAGCCCTGCCGCACGCCAGGCCTGGAAACCGCCGATCAGATCCGTGGCCCTGTACAGCCCCAACTCCCGCAAGGACGCGGCCGCGAGCGAGGATGCGTACCCCTCGTTGCAGATCACCACCACCCGCAGGCCGTGGCCGGTCGCCTCGGCCGCACGGTGGCTGCCCTGCGGATCGAGCCGCCACTCCAGTTCGTTGCGCTCCACGACCAGCGCCCCCGGAATCAGACCGTCCCGCTCGCGCAGCGCGGCATACCGGATGTCCACCAGCAGCGCCCCGTCGGCAGCGGCTTGCGACGCCTCCTGCGGCCCGACCCGGTCCAGGTCCTTGCGCACCCGCTCCAGCAACTCGTCGATGGACATGGGCTCGCTCATTCACCACGCCCCGGGAAGCTCGACCTGCTCCAGGCGGAGCACCGGGCCGGTGCGACTGTAGCGGCGCATCAGAGGCAGCGGCGGGTAGTACGCATGCACCGAGACCGCGGGGGCATCGGCCGATTCATTGAGCACCTGATGTACGTGGTGCGGACCGAAAGCCCTTCCCTGGACAGGTGTCAGCTGCCGGGTGCGGTCGACCCCGTCGGCCAGCTCCAGCGTCTTCCACCCCTCGGTGGGCAGCCGCGCGGCCAGCGAGTCCTCCGTCAGCCGGCCGGCCGCCGTGGCGAAGGCGCCGTACGAACCGCCGTGGTCGTGCCAGCCGGTGCCGGTTCCCGGCGGCCAGCCGATCAGCCAGGCCTCACTGCCGGCGGGGCCGTCGAGACGCAGCCAGGTGCGCCCCTCGGGGTCGAGGGGCAGCGAGGAGACGAGCGCGGTGTCGGCCGCCGTACGACGTACGAAATCCAGCAGCTCGGCGGAGGTGGGAGCTGATGCGGGCGCGTCGGAGCGCGCAGGGGCGGACGAGGGTGTGGAAGGAGACAGAGCAGACACGGGTGACCGTCCGATGAGGTTCGCGAAGGAGTGCGGCCACAGCGGTCCATTGCGGTACGGCGCGGCTCGGCACAGGGAAAAGGCGAATCAGCAGGACGGGCGACACACGCAGCCCGCATAGCGGACAAGGTCCATATGGACCCTCCGCCACAGGTGCGCATGGGTGTCGGTCACATTCCGGAGTACACCATGCGCACCCACGTCGGTCAATTGACGTCCACGGGGCTTTCCGTACGTACGACGACGGGCACGCCCCCGCGTGCCACATCCGCGGCCTCGTACAGCTCGGCCGGCCGCACCCCGGCGAAGGCCGCCACCAGGTGTCCGTCGGGCCGGATCAGCAGCACCGTGTGGGCCGAGGCCCCTGGGTAAGACTCGGCGACCAGGAGCTCGCCCCTTACCGGGAGGGCGGCCACCGCAGCGGCCAGCCGGGGCATCACCCCGGCGGTCAGCCAGTGCCTCCGGTCCCACACCCCGGTCCCCGGAGCGATCAGCACCACCAGCAGCCGCCCTCGCTCCAGCCGGTCCCGCAGTCCGGCCGCCGAGCCGTCCGGCGTCGTCACCGGTACGTCCTCGACCGATGCGCCGACCGCCGTGGCGACCTCGGTACGCGAATCGGTGTACGGAGGTGCGAGGGGGGAGTGCGCGTACACCGGAAGTGCTCCCAGTGCCCCGCGCCCCAGATGCCCGTCCGTGAGCAGGGCGTCATGACCACGGGCCGCGCCCGGTACAAAGGTCCGCAGCCCCTTCCCGCCGCGCAGTATCGGCAGCGACTGGTCCGCGGCACGGAGCCTGGCGGCGACAGCCGTGCGCCGCTCCGCCTGGTAGCTGTCGAGCAGCAGCTCGGAGCCCCCGTGGTGCCAGACCTGCGCCAGCTTCCAGGCCAGGTTCCGGGCATCCCGAAGCCCCTCGTCCAGCCCCTGCGTACCGAGCGCGCCGAGCAGATGCGCGGCATCGCCCGCCAGGAAAGCTCTGCCCACGCGCCAGCGGCGCGCGAGGCGGTGGTGGAGGGTGTGGACGCCGGTGTCGATCAGTTCGTACGGAGGTGTCTCGCCGCACCACCCGGCCAGCGTGTCCCGGATGCGCGCCACCATGGCCTCGGGGGTGACCAGTTCGGCGCGGGCGGGCAGCAGCCAGTCAAGACGCCAGACCCCGTCGGGCAGCGGCCGAGCCGTCACCTCGTCGCCGCTGCCGCGCCACGGGGGCATCCGGTGCAGCAAGGCTTCGCCGGGCCAGGGCAGTTCGGCGCGCAGTGCGGCGACGGCGTGGCGTTCCACCGCCGTACGGCCGGGAAAGCGGATGTCGAGCAGTTTGCGGACGGTGGAGCGGGCGCCGTCGCAGCCCACCAGGTGACTTCCGCGCCACCAGGTCGCGCCCGGACCACGGGTGTGCGCGGTGACGCCGTCGGCGTCCTGCTCGATGGTGTCCAGGTGGCTCTCTGTGACCAGTTGGACCTGGTCGTGCGCGGCGACGGCCGCACGCAGCCCCCGCGTCAGCGCATGCTGGGGCACGTGCAGCGGTGAGGGAAGCGACGCGTCGAAGGAGAAGCGGCGCTGCTCCCGTCCGTGCCGCATCGACCGCCAGGCGAGCCAGTGCGCGCCCTCGTCGCGAGCCGTCGTACAGCCCAGTCGTTCCACGAACTCCGCGATGTCGGGCCGCAGTACGGCCGTACGGGCGGGCCGTGCTTCGTCGCTGCCCGTGCCTTCGTCCAGGACTACGGAGGGGACACCCTGCGAGGCGAGGGCCAGTGCCAGCGCGAGCCCGACCGGGCCCGCGCCGACGACGATCACCGGGTCCACGGCGCGACTCCTCCGGCTGGTGCGGAGGAGCGGGGACAGACAGGTACAGCCCGGTGCACGATCACAGAACGTATGCAACCCACTGCGGGTGCCCCCGTCAAGTGACACCGGGCGGCGGCGCGCGCGCCGCCGCCTCACGCCCCGTCAGGCGATCCCGTCGGACGACCCCGTCAGGCGCTGACGTCCGTAGGCGTCAGAGGTGCCGCCGGAGCCACGTCGATCCCGGTCTTGGCGCGCCGCCCGCGCTTCTCGATCCAGGTGGCGAGCCCGGCGAGCATCAGACACATCGTCACGTAGATGGTGCCGATCACGATGATCGTGGGGACGTACGGATAGTCGCCGTTGACCTGGGTGTTGCTCGCGATCAGCCGCGCCGTCTGCAGCAGCTCCGGGTACAGGATGATGTAACCGAGCGAGGTGTCCTTGAGCGTGACCACCAGCTGGCTGATGATCGTCGGCAGCATCGCGCGGACCGCCTGCGGTATCAGGACGCTCATCATGACCTGCGACTTGCTGAGCCCGAGGGCGTAGGCGGCCTCGCGCTGCCCCGTGGGCACGGAGTTGATACCGGCCCGCAGCACCTCGGCCTGCACACAGCCGTTGTAGACCGAGAGTCCCAGAGCCAGCGCCCACATCGGATCGTTCGCGAGGAAGCCCACCCAGATCGCATAGATGGTGATCAGCAGCGGGATGGAGCGGAACAGCTCGACGAACGTGGTGGCCACCCAGCGGACCGGCCGGTGGTCGGAGAGCCGGCCGACGACCAGGACCACACCGAGCACCAGGGAGCCGATCGCCGCCAGGCCGAAGGCCTTGAGCGTGGCGACGATGGCGTCCGCGATGTTCTGGCGGATGCCGGAGTAGTTGAAGATGTCCCACATCGCGCCCTCGAGCTGGCCCTTGTCCTTCAGGCGCAGGACGGCGAAGACGATCAGCGCGACGACCGCGACGGTACCGACGACGGTGTAGATCCGGTTGCGCAGGACGGCCTTGGGGCCGGGAGCGTCGTACAGAACGCTGGCACTCATCGGGCGACCTCCATACGGCG
The DNA here is from genome assembly GCF_040654175.1 of Streptomyces sp. NPDC050738. Classification (NCBI taxonomy): domain Bacteria; kingdom Bacillati; phylum Actinomycetota; class Actinomycetes; order Kitasatosporales; family Streptomycetaceae; genus Streptomyces; species Streptomyces sp. NPDC050738. The sequence goes on from NZ_JBFAHN010000009.1 coordinate 42,055, forward strand.
CTCAAGAAGGCGGAAGAGACCGCTGATGGTGAAGGTGATGACCAGATAGCCGAGGGCGACCCAGATGAAGATCGGGACGATGGCGTAACCCTGGTCGCTCAACGACTTCTGCCAGCCGAAGAGTTCGACGACGTTGAACGCGCCCGCGATCGCCGAGTTCTTGGTGAGCGCGATGATGATGCTGCTCAGCGGCGGGATGACGGTCCGGGTGGCCTGCGGCAGCACGATCAGGCGCAGAGTCTGGGAGAACGACATCCCGAGCGAACGGGCGGCCTCCGCCTGCCCCAGGGGCACCGTGTTGATGCCGGACCTGATGGCCTCGCAGACGAACGAGGAGGTGTAGAAGCCGAGCGCGAGCGAGGCGAGCACGAAGGAGCTCATGCCCGGGAAGAACACCAGAGGGACCACGAAGGTGGCGACCAGGAAGAGCAGGGTGAGCGGGGTGTTGCGCAGGAGCGTCACCCAGGCCGTGCCGAAGAACCGCAGAGGAGGCACGGGGGAGACCCGGAAGCCGGCGATGATCACGCCGAGTACCAGGGCTATCGCCGTGCTGAAGGCGGTGATCGACAGGGTTCCTATGAAGCCGGCGCGGAAATCGGAAAAATTGTCGAGCAGTACGTTCATGAGGTCTCCGCGTCGGCGGGCAGCTGCTGGAAGACAGGGGGCCGAGCGCCCCGTAGCGGTGTACGGGGCGCTTCAGCGCACACAGGATGAAGGACCGGGATCAGTACTTCACGGGGGCGGGCGGCGCGACGTACGGCGAACCCGACAGACCCAGGGTCGCGTCGTAGATCTTCTTGTACGTGCCGTCCTGCTCGTGCTTGGCCAGGGCGTCGTCGATGAAGTCGCGCAGCACCTTGTCGTCCTTGTTCATGCCGATGCCGTAAGGCTCCTCGGTGAACGGCTGGCCGACGACCTTCAGCTTGGTCGGGTTCTTCGCCGCGTACCCCTTGAGGATCGCGTCGTCGGTGGTGACCGCGTCGACCTGCTTGGTCAGCAGCTGCTGCACGCAGTCGGAGTACTTGGCGAGCGAAACGGTCTTCGCGCCGTACTTGTCCTTCTTGATCTCCTCGAGGGGGGTGGAACCGACGATCGAGCAGACCGTCTTGTTCTTGAGGGTGTCCTTGGTGATCCCCGAGTCGTCCTTGCGGATCAGCAGGTCGGCACCGGCCTTGTAGTACGGGCCCGCGAAGCCGACGAGCTTCTTGCGCTTGTCGTTGATCGTGTACGTACCGGCGTAGATGTCGACCTGGCCACCGGAGATGGCGGTCTCACGCACCCCGGAGTCGACCGTCTTCCACTCGATCTGGTCCTTCGAGAAGCCCAGGTCGGCGGCGAGCATCGTGGCGATCTCGATGTCGAAACCGCTGCGCTCCTTGGTCGCCTGGTCCTCGAAGCCGAGGTACGGCTGGTCGGCCTTGGCGCCGATGATCAGCTTGCCGCGCTTCTGGGCGGCCTTGAGGGTCGCCGAGTCGATGGTGACGCCCTTCGCGACCGCGTACGCGGGCAGCTCGGGCGCGCCGGAGGAACCGGGGGCGGCCGACTGCTTGTCACCGGCGGAACCGGACTTGCCGCCGCACGCGGCGGTGGTCAGCGCGAGCACGGAGATGGCCGCGATGGCGGCGGACTTGCGGAACTTCATGGTGAACATCCCTTGTATGGACGGGCGTTGATGTCGGGCGTCAGTGGTGCAGGATCTTCGACAGGAAGTCCTTGGCCCGGTCACTGCGCGGGTTGCTGAAGAACTGGTCGGGGACGGCTTCTTCGACGATCTTTCCGTCGGCCATGAAGACGACCCGGTTGGCGGCCGAGCGCGCGAAACCCATCTCGTGGGTGACGACGACCATCGTCATACCGTCGCGTGCCAGCTGCTGCATGACCTCCAGGACCTCATTGATCATCTCCGGGTCGAGCGCCGAAGTGGGCTCGTCGAAGAGCATGACCTTGGGGTCCATCGCCAACGCCCGCGCGATCGCCACGCGTTGCTGCTGACCGCCGGAGAGCTGTGCCGGGTACTTGTCCGCCTGCGAGCCGACACCCACCCGGTCGAGCAGGGCACGGGCCTTGGTCTCGGCGGCCTTCTTCTCGGTCTTGCGCACCTTGACCTGGCCCAGCATGACGTTCTGCAGGACCGTCTTGTGCGCGAAGAGGTTGAAGGACTGGAAGACCATGCCGACGTCGGCGCGCAGCCGGGCCAGCTCCTTGCCCTCCTGGGGCAGCGGCTTTCCGTCGATCGAGATGGCGCCGGAGTCGACTGTCTCCAGGCGGTTGATGGTGCGGCACAGTGTGGACTTCCCGGATCCCGAAGGTCCGATCACGACCACGACCTCGCCTCGGGCGATGGTCAGATCGATGTCCTGGAGCACATGCAGCGCGCCGAAGTGCTTGTTGACGTTGCTCAGCACGACCAGGTCGTCCGCCACCGGCTGGGCGTCCTTGGTCACTGAAACTCCGCTCATCGGCTTGTTGCTCCGTCCTCATCGGTTGCGAGGACCCTAGTGACAGCCTGCCACCAGCGTCATTACATCTGAGCGGAAATTGAGCATTACGATCCGGTTACTTGCCACCACTCCGGGTGAAGAACGCAGGCGGTGGAGTACCGGCTGCATAACGGAAACCCCGCTCGGGGGGAAGCCCCTTGACTGGCCGGGCGTCCATCGGCGTGGATGCGTGGGTACGTATCGAATGCGACCGGAGTGCGACGGAAGGGGGACCATGCGACTGCTGCTCGTCGAGGACGACGACCACGTTGCCGCGGCCCTCTCCGCGATCCTGGCCAAACACGGCTTCAAGGTGGTGCACGCGCGCAACGGCGAAGAGGCGCTGCAGGCCCTGCTGCCGGCCGCGCACGAGCCCTTCGGTGTCATCCTGCTCGATCTGGGTCTTCCCGACCAGGACGGCTACGAGGTCTGCGGGAAGATCCGCAAGCGCAGCTCGACGCCGGTGATCATGGTGACCGCGCGGGCCGACGTACGCTCCCGCATCCACGGCCTCAATCTGGGCGCCGACGACTATGTGGTGAAGCCGTACGACACCGGCGAGCTGATCGCCCGTATCCACGCGGTCATCCGGCGCCCTCCGCCGGCCGGCGGCCGCACCACCGGCGACAGCGAGCTGTGGCTCGGCCCCGTCCAGATCGAGCTGCCCACCCGCAGGGTCAGTGTCGAGGGCAGCGAAGTGCAGCTCACCCGCAAGGAGTTCGACCTGCTTGCGCTGCTCGCCCAGCGGCCCGGGGTCGTCTTCCGCAGGGAGCAGATCATCAGCGAGGTGTGGCGCACCAGCTGGGAGGGGACAGGGCGCACCCTCGAGGTGCACGTGGCGTCCCTGCGCTCCAAGCTGCGGATGCCCGCGCTGATCGAGACCGTGCGCGGCGTCGGCTACCGGCTCGTCGCCCCCGCCGCTCCCGGCACACCCCAAGGTACGTAACTCCCGGTGCGCACCCGTCTCCTCCCGCTGCTCATCGTCCTCATGGCAGGCGTGCTGCTCGCGCTCGGCTTCCCGCTCGCCGTCAGCGTGGCCGCCGCACAGCAGCAGAAAGTCGTCGTCGACCGGATCGACGACACCGCGCGCATCGCCGCCGAGGCCCAGTTCGTCACGGAGATACCGGCCGTCGAGAAGGAACGGCAGGCCAGGCTCCAAGACGAACTCGTCCGCTATCGACAGGTGTACGGAATTCGGGCCGGGGTCTTCGACCGAGATGGTGTTGCCCTGGCCAACGCCCCGCTGGGCTGGGGAGTTCCCGGCGAGGGCGAGGGGCGCCAGGCCTTCCAGGAGGCGCTCGCCAGCCGCCGCAGTCACGATCCCTCCCAGGTGTGGCCCTGGCAGCGCGGACGCCTGGTGGTCGCCTCTCCGGTCGTCAGGAACGGCGACGTGATCGCGGTCGTGATGACCGACTCGCCCACGGGGGAGATGCGTTCGAAGATTCTCCACGGCTGGCTGCTGATCGGCGGGGGACTGGTGGCCGCGATGCTCGTGGCCGTCGGGGCTGCCTTCCGGCTGACGGGCTGGGTGCTGCTGCCCGTCAGGATCCTGGACGCGGCCACCCACGGCATCGCGACCGGGCGGATGAACTCGCGCGTCGCACCTGGTGGCGGCCCGCCGGAACTCAGGCGCCTGGCCCGTTCGTTCAACGAGATGGCGGACAACGTCGAGGACGTACTGGAACAGCAGCGCGCCTTCGTCGCCGATGCCTCGCACCAACTCCGCAACCCCCTGGCGGCGTTGCTGCTCCGGATCGAACTGCTCGCGCTCGAACTCCCCGAGGGCAACGAGGAGATCGCCTCGGTGCGCACGGAGGGCAAGCGCCTCGCCCAGGTGCTCGACGACCTGCTGGGCCTGGCGCTGGCCGAGCATGCCGGTGCTGAGATGCGGCTCACCGACATCGGTGAACTGACGGCCGAGCGGGTCGCCGCCTGGCGCCCGCTCGCCGACGACAAGGGGGTGCGGATCACCGAGCACGGTGCGGCCGCCGCCACCGCCTGGGCGGACCCCGTCGCGCTCTCCAGCGCCCTGGACGCGGTGATCGACAACGCGCTGAAGTTCACCCCTGGAGGAGCGGAGGTCCGCGTCACCGTAGCCGTCGACGGCGCGGTCTCCACCATCACCGTCGCCGATGGCGGCCCCGGCCTGACCGAGGACGAGCTGGCCCGTGTCGGCGACCGCTTCTGGCGCTCCAACAGGCACCAGAACGTCAAGGGTTCGGGCCTGGGCCTGTCGATCTCGCGGGCCCTGCTCGCTGCGGGCGGCGGCTCCCTCGCGTACGGCAAGAACACCCCGCAGGGGCTGCGCGTGACCGTGACGGTGCCGCGCAGCGAGCCCTCCTGAGAGGGCAGGCCGGGGTTACGGCTTCACCGACCGGTAGTAGCGCCGTGCCCCTTCGTGCAGCGGCAGCGGGTCGGTGTAGATCGCGGTGCGTACGTCCACCAGTTGAGCGGCGTGCACCTGCCGTCCGATGCTGTCGCGGCTGCGGATCACCGTGCGGGTGAAGTCCTCGGTGAGGCGTGCGTCGGTGCGGTCGGCGGTGATCAGGATGTTCGCCACGGCCAGAGTCCCCACCGAGGTGCCGTTGCGCGCCGCGGGATAGGCGTCGGCGGGCATGACCGCCGAACGGTAGTAGCGGGTGGACTCCCCGCTCTGGTGCAGGGTCGCCACCAGGTCGTCGAGCGGGATCAGCCGCACCGGGAAGCGTTCGGTCAGCAGGCGCACCGCTGTGGTGGGCAGCCCGCCCGACCAGAAGAAGGCGTCGATCTTCTTCTCCTCGAGAAGCCGCGGCGCGGTGTCGATCCCGGCCGCCACCGGGGTGATGTCCTTCTGCGGATCGAGCCCCGCCGCCCGCAGCATCCGCTCGGCGATCAGTCGTACGCCCGACCCTTCCTGGCCCACGGCCACCCGCAGTTTGCGCAGGTCACGAGCGCGGTGCACCGTCGATCCGTCCGCCACGACGAGCTGTATGTAGTCGTCGTACAGCCGCGCGCAGCCTCGAAGCCGGTCCGCGCCGGGCCGCTTCTTGCGCAGGTAGTCGTCGACGGCGTCGGCGGTGGCGAGGGCGAAGTCCGCCTTCCCCGTGGCCACCCGCGAGATGTTCTGCTGCGAGCCCTGGCTGGTCTGCAGGGTGACCGAGACATTCGGCAGGTCCTCGGCGAGCGCATCGCGCAGCATCGTGCCGTACGTCTGGTAGACCCCGGTCGGCACACCGGTACTGAAACTGAGCCGTCCGCCGGGGGCGGACGAGCCGAAGGGCAGCAGCCACCACGCCAGCAGCCCGAGGACCACCAGGGCGGCCGCGGAGCCCTGCAGAGCGCGGCGTCGGCCGATGCGGGAGAGTGCCTGGAACATGCGCGCGATCCTGCCAGTCCGCTCCCCGAAAGGACCAGGGGGTACGGAGCTGCGGGCGCCCCGTACCCTGGTGTACGAGATGAGTGCGAAGACCTACGAGGTGCGCACCTACGGGTGCCAGATGAACGTCCACGACTCCGAGCGGCTCTCGGGCCTCCTTGAGGGCGCCGGTTACGTCCGCGCGCCCAAGGACGCCGACGGGGATGCCGATGTCGTCGTCTTCAACACCTGCGCGGTGCGTGAGAACGCCGACAACAAGCTGTACGGCAATCTCGGCCGCCTCGCGCCGATGAAGACCAAGCGGCCCGGCATGCAGATCGCCGTCGGCGGCTGCCTCGCGCAGAAGGACCGCGACACGATCGTGGACCGGGCGCCCTGGGTCGATGTCGTCTTCGGTACGCACAACATCGGCAAGCTGCCGGTGCTGCTGGAGCGCGCCCGTATCCAGGAAGAGGCGCAGGTCGAGATCGCCGAGTCCCTGGAGGCCTTCCCCTCGACGCTGCCCACGCGGCGCGAGAGCGCCTACGCGGCGTGGGTCTCCATCTCGGTCGGCTGCAACAACACCTGCACCTTCTGCATCGTGCCCGCGCTGCGCGGCAAGGAGAAGGACCGCCGCCCCGGCGACATCCTCGCCGAGATCGAGGCGCTGGTCGCCGAGGGCGTCAGCGAGATCACCCTGCTCGGCCAGAACGTCAACGCGTACGGATCCGACATCGGCGACCGCGAGGCCTTCTCCAAGCTGCTGCGCGCCTGCGGAAAGGTCGAGGGCCTGGAGCGCGTCCGCTTCACCTCGCCGCACCCGCGCGACTTCACCGACGACGTGATCGCCGCGATGGCCGAGACGCCGAACGTGATGCCGCAGCTGCACATGCCGATGCAGTCGGGCTCGGACACGATCCTGAAGGCGATGCGCCGCTCGTACCGCCAGGACCGCTTCCTGGGGATCATCGAAAAGGTGCGCGCCGCTATCCCGCACGCCGCCATCTCCACCGACATCATCGTGGGCTTCCCCGGCGAGACCGAGGAGGACTTCGAGCAGACGATGCACGCGGTCCGCGAGGCCCGCTTCGCCAACGCCTTCACCTTCCAGTACTCCAAGCGCCCCGGGACGCCCGCCGCCACCATGGACGGGCAGATCCCCAAGGAGGTCGTGCAGGAGCGCTACATGCGCCTTTCCGTCCTCCAGGAGGAGATCTCCTGGAACGAGAACAAGACGCAGGTCGGCCGCACCCTGGACGTCATGGTCGCCGAGGGTGAAGGCCGCAAGGACGGTGCCACGCACCGGCTTTCGGGCCGTGCGCCCGACAACCGCCTGGTGCACTTCACCAAGCCGGAGCAGGACGTGCGCCCCGGCGACGTCGTGACGGTGGAGATCACGTACGCGGCACCGCACCACCTCCTCGCGGAGGGCGCGCCTCTCGGTGTACGGCGCACGCGCGCCGGTGACGCCTGGGAGAAGCGCACCGCTGCGCCCGCCCAGCAGGCGCCCGGCGTCCTGCTCGGCCTGCCGAAGATCGGCGTCCCTGAGCCGCTGCCCGCGGTCACCGGAGGCTGCTCCGTCGACTGACCGGCTCGCCCCGGTCCGGTGCGCAGTAGGCTGCCGATCATGCTCGTAGCCGCCGCTGTCTGTCCCTGCCCGCCTCTGCTCGTGCCCGGGGTCGCCGCCGGCGCCGCGGCCGAGCTCGACGCTGCGCGGGACGCTTGTCTCGACGCGCTCGGGGTGCTGGCCGCCTCCCGGCCCGACCGGCTGGTGGTCGTGGGGCCCGCAGGGCCCGAGGGGCGCGGTGCGCATCCGCAGGGGGCGGCGGGGTCCTTCGCCGGCTTCGGGGTGGATCTTGAGGTACGGCTCGGGGCCTTCGGTCCCGGTGACAGCGTGCCCGAGCGGGAACTGCCGCCTTCGCTCTCCGTGGCGGCCTGGCTGCTGGAGCGCACCGGCTGGACCGACGCACCCCTGGAGGCGCTGGGCGTGGGCGAACCGCTCGACACCGACCGCTGCCTCGCCGCGGGCCGAGAGCTGGCCGCCCGCGCGGAGCGCGTCGCGCTCCTGGTGATGGGCGACGGCAGCGCCTGTCGCACGCTGAAGGCGCCCGGTTATCTGGACGAGCGGGCCACCGCGTTCGACGCGGGCGTGGCCCGGGCGCTGGGTGCGGCGGACACCGCGGCACTGGCGGCGCTGGACGCGTCACTGGCGTACGAACTCAAAGCCGCGGGCCGTGCGCCCTGGCAGGTCCTCGCGGGGGCCGCCGAGGGCGCGCGGCTGGGCGGAGAGCTGCTGTACGAGGACGCTCCGTACGGCGTCGGGTACTTCGTCGCCGCCTGGTCCTAGGGCGCCCGGGACCCGGCTCCGGACACGGCGGAAGGCCGCGGAGTACGCACTCCGCGGCCTTCCGGCAGTGTGATTCAGGCGGCCGGCGGCGGGGTGCCCGTGCCGCCGTCCTTGTTCGAGAGCTTGCCCAAGGCGTCCTTGGCCTTGTCCGTACCCGTCTCGATCTTGTCGCTGTACTTGCCCTTGGTCTTGGAGTCGACCGTCTGGGCGGCCTTGTCCAGGCCCTGTTCGATCTTGCCCCCGTGCTGTTGGGCGAGGTCACCGACCTTGTCCTTGGCGGGTGCGAGCTTGGCCTTCAGGTTGTCCAGAAATCCCATGGGACACCTCTTCCCTCTCGAAGGGATTTTACTTGCGGGCGCCCTCACCGGCTTTGTTGTCGGCGGCAGCCTCGGCGGACTGCTGCTGGGGAATCTCGACTCCCTCGACAGCGGCCGCCTCGGTGGCACCGGCCTCCTCGGCTGCCTCCGCTGCGTCCTCCGCCTCCGGTTCGGCCGTCAGCGTGGCGACCGTCGTGTCTGCGGTGGACTCCTCGGCTGCGGCCTTGGACTTCCGGCTAAACCGTGCAAAAACACCCATATCTACTCCATACCGTACTCGTGCGAGCGAAATCACGCGCCACCCGGAGCGCCTCATTGCGTCGCCCGGGTGAACCGGTCGGTAAACCGGCGGGCGGAACCTCGCAACGGGAAACGAAGCCGGACGCGGGCCGTCACGTAACTCGTTCGGGGACAGGCCAGGAGGTTTGCGAGACTGGGGAGGTGAGAACTGCAGCTCCCGCACCGCGGGTCATCGCCGTCGTCGGTCCCACCGCGGCCGGAAAGTCCGATCTGGGCGTCGCGCTCGCCCGGCATTTCGGGGGTGAGGTCGTCAACGCGGACTCCATGCAGCTCTACCGGGGGATGGACATCGGCACCGCCAAGCTGACGCTCCCCGAGCGGGGCGGCATCACCCATCGGCTCCTCGACATCTGGGACGTGAAAGAGGCGGCCAGCGTCGCGGAGTACCAGCGTCTCGCCCGCGCGGAGATCGACCGGCTGCTCGCCGAGGGCCGTACGCCGGTCCTGGTGGGCGGCTCCGGGCTGTACGTGCGCGGCGCCATCGACGCCCTGGAGTTCCCCGGCACCGATCCGGCCGTACGCGCACGGCTCGAGGAGGAGCTGACGCTTCGCGGTCCCGGCGCACTGCACGCACGACTGGCCGCAGCCGACCCGGACGCCGGGCGGGCGATCCTGCCCAGCAACGGCCGCCGTATCGTCCGCGCACTCGAGGTCATCGAGATCACCGGAAAGCCCTTCACCGCCAACCTCCCCGGTCACGATTCGATCTACGACACCGTGCAGATCGGCGTCGACGTCGCCCGCCCCGAGCTCGACGAGCGCATCGCGCGGCGCGTCGACCGGATGTGGGAGGAGGGACTGGTCGACGAGGTGAAGGCGCTGGAGGGCCTGGGCCTGCGCGAGGGACGCACCGCATCGCGCGCTCTCGGGTACCAGCAGGTGCTCGCCTCCCTCGCGGGAGAGTGCACCGAGGAGGAGGCGCGCGCCGAGACCGTACGCGCCACCAAGCGCTTCGCGCGCCGTCAGGACTCCTGGTTCCGCCGCGATCCCCGCGTGCACTGGCTGAGCGGCGCGGCCGAGGACCGCGCGGAACTTCCGCACCGGGCACTGGCGTTGGTCGAACGAGCGGTCACAGCCTGATCACGTGATGGCATCGGGACGCTCCGGCCGTCAATCCGGGGCCACGGAGCGTGCCATCATCGAGCTGCGATCGACAGTGAAGTCCGAGTTGGGAGGGCGCGTGGCGATGGAGGCCGGCCCTCGCGACAGAGAACGCGACACGGAGCAGGGCGACCAGGGCACAGCGGGAGTACCGGAGGACGCGGTACGGCTGAGCCCCGACGGGCCCGACCCCCTCGACGAGGCGGCCATGGCCGCCGCGGCGCCCGAGGTCGAGGTGGAACTGCGCCCGCAGCGACGCCTGCGGATCTGGCAGCTCGCGCCGATCGTGATGCTCGCCGCCGTCGGCTCGCTGATGTTCGCCTTTCCGCTCGCCTTCGAATTCGGTGACGGCGGACCGGTCGTGGCCATGCTCGGACTCCTGATCAGCTGTTGCGCCGCCGGCTGGGGGCTGATGGCCGCCCGCCGCGTGGGCTACACCCTGCCGGGACTGCCCGCCAAGGGTTCGGGGGAGCGCCCCGACTGGCGGGTGATCGCGCTGTACGCCGTCACCGCGTGCGCCCTGGTCGCGCTGGCCGTGTGGCGGGTCGCCCGGCTCCGCTGAGGCGCCGTCGCCCGCGCCGAAGGCGTTGTCGGTGCCCTCTCGTACGATGGAGCGCGTGACCACCACTGCGCAGCTCGCCTACCTCAAGGGCCACGGGACCGAGAACGACTTCGTGATCGTCCCCGACCCGGACAACACCGTCGACCTGCCCGCATCCGCCGTCGCGGCGCTCTGCGACCGGCGGGCCGGTATCGGCGGGGACGGCCTGCTCCATGTCGTACGGTCCGCCGCGCACCCCGAGGCGCTGGCGATGGCCGGCGAGGCCGAGTGGTTCATGGACTACCGCAACGGAGACGGCTCCACCGTCGAGATGTGCGGCAACGGAGTGCGGGTTTTCGCCCGCTATCTGCAGCGCGCCGGCCTTGTCGGGGACGGTGACCTCGCGGTCGCCACCCGCGGTGGTGTGAAGCAGGTGCACCTGGCCAAGGGCGATGACGGGGACATCACCGTCTCCATGGGGCGCTCTCTGCTCTCCGAGGACGAAGCGACCGTCAGTGTCGGCGGTCGCAGCTGGCCCGCGCGGAACGTGAACATGGGCAACCCGCACGCGGTGGCCTTCGTCGAGGAGCTCGAGCACGCCGGAGACCTCTTCACCGCGCCGTCGTTCAGCCCGGCCGCCGTCTATCCGACGGGGGTCAATGTCGAGTTCGTCGTGGACCGGGGCGAGCGGCATGTGGCGATGCGGGTGCACGAGCGCGGGGCGGGGGAGACCCGGTCCTGCGGCACGGGTGCCTGTGCCGTCGCGGTGGCCGCGGCCCGCAGGGACGGGCTCGATCCTTCGGTCACCGGTGCTCCCGTGACGTACACCGTCGATGTGCTCGGCGGGCAGTTGTCGATCACCGAGCGGCCGGACGGCGAAATCGAGATGACCGGTCCCGCCGTGATTGTGGCCGAGGGCACGATCGATGCCGACTGGTGGGAAACGGCTCGCGACTGAGTTTCGCTCGAATGGGTGATCAGTTTCACGGTGAGCGAGAGTGGGACTGCGGCCCGTGGTGGGCTCGGTAGCATCAAGCACCGGCCCTCGGGCGTATCCGCAGCCTGACAGTCGCCGGTCGATGGCCGAGACTGCCGGAGGTGCCCCATGAGTGCAGAGGCCACCAATCCTGGTGCCCCCAGCCGCCGGCGAGGCCGCCCCAGGATCGACCTTCGCCGGCTAGGCCGGGCAGCCCTGCTCGGCCCGGTCTCCAGGGACCGGCTGCCCGACGCCATCGGTCATGTCGCCGAGGCGCATCGGGCCCATCATCCCGACGCCGATCTGGCCGTCCTGCGCAGGGCGTACGTACTCGCCGAGTCCTCGCACAGAGGGCAGATGCGAAAGAGCGGCGAGCCCTACATCACGCACCCGCTCGCCGTGACGCTGATCCTCGCCGAACTGGGCGCCGAGACCACGACCTTGACCGCCTCCCTGCTCCACGACACCGTCGAGGACACCGAGGTGACGCTCGATCAGGTGAGGGACCAGTTCGGCGAAGAGGTCTGCTTCCTCGTCGACGGGGTCACCAAACTGGAGAAGGTCGACTACGGCGCCGCGGCCGAACCCGAGACCTTCCGCAAGATGCTCGTCGCCACCGGCAACGACGTCCGCGTCATGTCGATCAAGCTGGCCGACCGGCTGCACAACATGCGCACGCTGGGCGTGATGCGCCCCGAGAAGCAGGCCCGGATCGCCAAGGTCACCCGTGACGTGCTGATCCCACTGGCCGAGCGACTCGGCGTACAGGCGCTCAAGACGGAGCTGGAGGATCTGGTGTTCGCGATCCTCCACCCCGAGGAGTACGAGCACACCCGCGCGCTCATCGCGGCCGACGCCGCGACCGCCGACCCCCTCGCCACCATCGCCGAGGAGCTCAGAGTCGTCCTGCGGGACGCGGGCATCAGCGCCGAAGTCCTCATCAGGCCGCGCCACTTCGTCTCCGTGCACCGGGTGAGCATCAAACGCGGCGAACTGCGCCCGACCGACTTCGGCCGGCTCCTCGTGCTGGTCGGCGAGGACGCCGACTGCTACGGGGTGCTCGGTGAGCTGCACACCTGCTTCACCCCGGTGATCTCGGAGTTCAAGGACTTCATCGCCACACCCAAGTTCAACCTGTACCAGTCGCTGCACACCGCGGTCGCCAGCCCTGACGGCTCGGTCGCCGAAGTCCTCATCCGTACGCACCAGATGCACAAGGTCGCCGAGGCGGGTGTCGTCGCGCTCGGCAATCCGTACGCACCCCTGGAGCCGGCCTCCTCCGTCGTCTCCGCGGAACCCGCCGAGGACGGCGAGCGCGCCGACCCGACGCGCCCCGGCTGGCTCTCGCGGCTCCTCGAATGGCAGGAGTCCGCGCCGGACCCCGACACCTTCTGGTCCACGCTCCGCGCCGACCTGGCGCAGGACCGCGAGATCACGGTCTTCCGCTCGGACGGCTCCATGCTGGGGCTGCCGGCCGGCGCGAGCTGTGTCGACGCGGCCTATGCGCAGTACGGCGAAGCGGCGCACGCCTGTATCGGCGCGCGCGTCAACGGCCGTCTGGCGACGCTCAGCACGGTGCTCAGCGACGGGGACACCGTGCAGCTCCTGCTCGCGCAGGACGCTGCCTCGGGACCCTCGCCCGACTGGCTCGACCATGCCCGTACGCCCGGCGCCCGGATCGCCATCACCGGCTGGCTGGCCGCACATCCGGAAGGTGCCGCGGTGCCCGTCGCCGCCCCGCGTCCGCCCGTGTCGGAAGCGGCGGCCGGCGACGCGGTGCGGCCGGCGGGAGCCCATGCCGTCGTCGACCTGCCGAACGCGGCCGTACGGCTCGCGGGCTGCTGCACGCCCGTGCCGCCCGACGCCGTCACCGGCTTCGAGGTGCGCGGCGGAGCCGTCACCGTGCACCGCGAGGGGTGCTCGGCCGTGGCCCGGATGCGGGCGGTGGGCCGGGCGCCCGTCACGGTGAGCTGGCGGGCCACCGGCGAGGTGCGGGTCACGCTCGTCGCGGAGGCCTTCGGCCGCCCGCATCTGCTGGCAGACCTCACGGAGGCCATCGCCACCGCGGGGGCCGCGGTCGTGTCCGCCACGGTGGAACCGCCGAGCGAGCAGCGGGTGCGCCACACCTACACGCTCCAACTCCCGGACTCGGCAGGGCTTCCCGCGCTGATGCGCATCATGCGCGACGTGGCCGGCGTGTACGACGTGAGCCGCGCCCAGCATCCGGCCACCGCCTGAGAGCCTCGTTCGGGTGGCGTGGCGCGCGCCGCCACGCCCTGCGCCGCGCGCGCTGATAGCCGTAACCCATGCTGCACATCTCCCGGCCCTCCCGGAGGCTGCGCGCCGGTCTGCTGGCCGCCGCATCGGCCGCCCTCGTCGCCGCCGCCCTGCCCGCGCCCATGCCTCTGGGCATCGGCGATCCGCTCTACCCGAACCTCGGCAACCCCGGCTACGACGTCCTCTCGTACGACATCGGCCTCACCTACGGCGGCTCCAACACCAAGCCGCTGTCCGCCGTCACCGTCATCGACGCACGGGCCACCGAGGCCCTGGAGCGTGTCAACCTCGACTTCACCCACGGCACGGTCGACTCCGTCGAGGTGAACGGCGCCCGCGCCGACTTCGCGACGAGCGGTGAGGACCTGGTCGTCACCCCGGCCGCGGCCGTCCCCGCCGGTGACCTGCTGCGGATCACCGTCCACCACACCAGCGACCCGCGCGGCGGACAGGCCGGCGGCTGGGTGCGCACGGGCGACGGACTGGTCATGGCCAACCAGGCGGACGCCGCGCACCGGGTCTTCCCCTGCAACGACCACCCCTCCGACAAGGCCTTCTTCACCTTCCGCGTGACCGTCCCGAAGGGGCTCACGGCCGTCGCGAACGGTCTGGAACTGCCTCGGACCCGGCACGCCGGCAGCGTCACGTCGACATACCGGACCGCGCATCCCATGGCCACCGAACTGGCCCAGGTGTCGATCGGACGCTCGACGGTCCTGCGCCGTACGGGACCGCACGGGCTGCCGGTGCGCGACGTGGTGCCCGCCGCCGACCGCACCAAGCTGGAGCCGTGGCTGAAGAAGACCCCGGCCCAGCTGGCCTGGATGGAGTCGAAGGTCGGTCCGTACCCCTTCGAGACGTACGGTCTCCTGATCGCCGACATGGACACCGGTTTCGAGCTGGAGACGCAGACGCTGTCGCTCTTCGAGCGCTCGATGTTCACGCGGGCCGAGTACCCGGAGTGGTACGTCGACTCGATCATGGTCCATGAGCTGTCCCACCACTGGTTCGGCGACAGCGTCTCGCCGCACGCCTGGTCCGACCTGTGGCTCAACGAAGGCCACGCGACCTGGTACGAGGCGCTCTATGCGCAGGAGCAGGCCGATCAGCCGATGGAGCGGCGCATGCGCGATGCCTACACGGACTCGGACGGCTGGCGCGCGGCGGGCGGACCGCCCGCACGGCCGCGCAGGGCCGAGCCGGGACAGCAGATCGGCATCTTCAGGCCGGTCGTGTACGACGGCAGCGCACTGGTGCTCTACGCGCTGCGCCAGGAGATCGGCGCCGGCGCCTTCGAGCAGCTCGAACGGGAGTGGGTGCGCGAGTACCGGGACGGGACCGCGACCACCGCGGACTTCTCGGCGCTCGCGTCGCGGATCTCCGGGCGCGATCTCTCCGGGTTCTTCCAGGCGTGGCTGTACGGGGAGAGGACGCCGCCCATGCCCGGACACCCGGACTGGCACAGCGAACGGTAAAGGCGGATCGAGCGGGGTAAAACCTGGGTGACGGTCCCGGTCGCGGCATGCCACTATCGACAGGTCGGCGACGCGGCCGGGAATCTTCCCAGGTCGTCACGCGTTGTGACAGACACCCAAGAACTTCCTATCGACGTAAGGATCCAATGACCTCCTCTTCTTCCCCTTCCCAGGACGAGCAGAGCTTCCACGAGAGCCTTCGGGCCGATGCCCTGATGGAAGAGGACGTCGCCTGGAGCCACGAAATCGACGGAGAGCGCGACGGCGACCAGTACGACCGCTCCGAGCGTGCGGCACTGCGCCGTGTCGCGGGCCTCTCCACCGAGCTCGAGGACGTCACCGAGGTCGAGTACCGCCAGCTGCGCCTCGAGCGGGTCGTGCTGGTCGGCGTCTGGACCTCCGGTACCGCGCAGGACGCGGACAACTCCCTCGCGGAGCTCGCCGCGCTCGCCGAGACGGCGGGTGCGCAGGTGCTCGACGGTCTCGTTCAGCGGCGCGACAAGCCGGACCCGGCCACGTACATCGGCTCCGGCAAGGCGCAGGAGCTGCGGGACATCGTGCTCGAGTCCGGCGCCGACACCGTCGTGTGCGACGGTGAGCTGAGCCCCGGCCAGTTGATCCACCTCGAAGACGTCGTCAAGGTCAAGGTGGTCGACCGGACCGCACTGATCCTGGACATCTTCGCCCAGCACGCCAAGTCCCGTGAGGGCAAGGCGCAGGTCTCGCTGGCGCAGATGCAGTACATGCTGCCCAGGCTCCGCGGCTGGGGTCAGTCGCTGTCCCGGCAGATGGGCGGCGGCGGGTCGAGCGGTGGCGGCGGTATGGCCACCCGCGGTCCCGGTGAGACCAAGATCGAGACGGACCGGCGCCGTATCCGCGAGAAGATGGCGAAGATGCGCCGGGAGATCGCGGAGATGAAGACCGGCCGCGACATCAAGCGCCAGGAGCGCAAGCGCAACAAGGTGCCTTCGGTGGCCATCGCCGGTTACACCAACGCCGGAAAGTCCTCGCTGCTCAACCGCCTCACGGGCGCGGGAGTGCTCGTGGAGAACTCGCTGTTCGCCACCCTCGACCCGACCGTGCGCCGGGCCGAGACGCCGAGCGGCCGGGTCTACACCCTGGCCGACACCGTCGGTTTCGTACGGCATCTGCCGCACCACCTCGTCGAGGCGTTCCGCTCCACCATGGAAGAGGTCGGGGATTCCGACCTGATCCTGCACGTGGTGGACGGCTCGCACCCGGTGCCCGAGGAGCAGCTCGCGGCGGTCCGTGAGGTGATCAGGGACGTCGGCGCGACCGATGTGCCCGAGCTCGTGGTGATCAACAAGGCGGACGCGGCCGATCCGCTCGTTCTGCAGCGGCTGCTGCGCACCGAGCGCCACGCCATCGCTGTCTCGGCCCGTACGGGCGCGGGGATCGCGGAGCTGCTCGCGATCATCGACGCCGAACTGCCGCGCCCGCAGGTGGAGATCGAGGCGCTCGTGCCGTACACGCACGGTGCACTGGTGGCCCGGGCCCACACCGACGGCGAGGTGATCTCCGAGGAGCACACCCCGGAGGGCACGCTGCTCAAGGCGCGGGTGCACGAGGAACTGGCGGCCGACCTGGCACCGTACGTGCCGGCGAAGCACTGACCTCTCCGCTGCTCCTGCACAACCCGAAGGCCCGCACCCTCTCAGGGGGTGCGGGCCTTCGGCGCTTCAGGGCGAGTCCTACTGGTTGGCGAACTTCTGGCTCTCCGCCTCGTAGACGTCCTTGGCTTCCTTGCCGAGGCGAGGACCGGCCAGCCAGCCGGCCGTCACCGGGCCGATCGAGGTGTTCGACACCAGCGTGGGCTGTCCGTCCTGGCCCGTGGTGAGCCAGCCGCCGCCGGAGGAACCGCCGGTCATCGTGCAGCCGAGGCGGTACATCGTCGGGTCGTTCTGCTGGATGGAGAGACGGCCTGGCTTGTCGACGCAGCGGAACAGCTTCTGGCCGTCGAAGGGCGCGGCCGCCGGGTAGCCGTTGGCCGACATGCTGGCGATCTTCGGAACGGCAGGAGCGTTGAAGTCCACCGCGACGGCCGAACCGGTCGTCTCCTCCAGGGACTTGGTGGAGCCCTTCTCCGGGGTCATGTGCAGCACCGCGAAGTCGTACGGAGCGCCCTGGCCGCCGGTCGGGCCGCCACCCTGGATCCACTGGTCGGAGGTCAGGGCTCCGTTCGCCCAGAAGACGCCGTACGGAGCGAGCTGCTTCCGGGTCGCACCCGCCAGCTGGGCGGCGGTCTTGCCGCTGTCGTTGTACGACGGGACGAAGGCGATGTTGCGGTACCAGCCGCCCTTCGCGCCGGCGTGGACGCAGTGACCTGCGGTCCACACCAGGTTGGACTTGCCGGGGTGGGCCGGGTCCTTCACCACGGTGCCCGAGCAGACCGCCGAGCCCTCGGGGGTGTCGAAGAGGATCTTGCCCAGCGCGGGAAGGCTCTGGTGGTACGGCGACTGGAGGGCCTGCGCGTTCACCGGCGCCGGGGTCGGGTCGGTCACACCCTTGTCACCCGAGATGTCGTTGGCGACGGGCTTCTGCGGCTGCTTGTCCGCACCCTTCATCCGGTCCGGGTCCCAGAGGCCGTCGATGATCGGGTTGATGAAGTCCTGGGCCTCACGGAGCCACTTGTCCTTGTCCCAGTTCTTCCAGTCGCCGTTCTTCCACTTGTCCAGGTCGAAGCCGTGTTCCTTCAGCCGGTCCTTGATGTCGTCCGGGATCTTGATCTTCCCGTCCGACGAGGAGGAGGCCGCCGAACTGCTCGGCTCGCCCCCGGCGTTGTCGTCGCCCGGGCCGCACGCGGTGGCGGCCAGAGCCAGTACGGCAGTCAGGCCGACTGCTGCCAAGGCTGGGCGTATCGGTCGCATGTCTTGTTCCCCCTGGGACTTCGTTTCGTCTGAACTCCGGCACCACGATGCCGAATTGCGGGCTCCACTATGCCGTGCCGTTGGGGACGGCGTGCGGCAGGGTCGCGGTTCCGTTGCCGCAAGGATCTTCCGACTTACCCGTGATCCCACGACGCCCGGGTCGTTGGTACGTACGGGGGAGCTCCGGGCTGTGTTCAGGTCGGAGAGCAACGGGTGTACGACAGGACAGTTACAGCGGGAGGACCAAAGCCGTGGCCGTGACCGAGGGGATCGCGCACGAGGGAATCCTGCGGCGGCAGTCGCTGCGCGAGTCGGCTGCGCGCACGTATGCGCGGTCACTGCCCATCGTGCCCGTGCGGGCGCGCGGACTCACGATCGAGGGTGCGGACGGGCGGCGGTATCTCGACTGCCTCTCCGGGGCCGGGACCCTGGCACTGGGCCACAACCATCCCGTGGTCCTCGAAGCGATCAAGAAGGTCATCGACTCGGGCGCCCCGCTGCACATCCTGGACCTGGCCACGCCCGTCAAGGACGCGTTCACCACCGAGCTGTTCGCCACGCTGCCGCCCGGACTCGCCGACAACGCGCGGGTGCAGTTCTGCGGACCGGCGGGTACGGACGCGGTCGAAGCCGCGCTCAAACTGGTCCGTACGGCGACCGGGCACAGTGGACTGCTCGCCTTCACCGGTGCCTACCACGGCATGACCGAGGGAGCCCTGGCCGCATCGGGGGGCGCACCGGATGTCCGGGTGACACGGCTGCCGTATCCGCAGGAGTACCGCTGTCCCTTCGGAGTCGGCGGTGAGCGCGGCGCCGAACTCTCCGCCCGCTGGACCGAGAGCCTCCTCGACGACCCCAAGAGCGGGGTGAGCGCACCGGCCGGGATGATCCTCGAACCGGTGCAGGGCGAGGGCGGTGTCATTCCCGCGCCCGACGACTGGCTGCGGCGGATGCGCCGGATCACCGCGGACCGCTCGATCCCGCTGATCGCCGACGAAGTGCAGACCGGAGTGGGACGCACCGGCGCCTTCTGGGCGGTCGAGCACAGCGGGATCGTCCCCGACGTGATGGTGCTCTCCAAGGCCATCGGCGGCTCCCTCCCCCTTGCTGTCGTCGTCTACCGCTCGGAGCTGGACGGCTGGGAGCCCGGCGCGCACGCCGGTACCTTCCGCGGCAATCAGCTCGCCATGGCGGCAGGCGCCGCCACCCTCGGCCACGTCCGCGAGAACCGCCTGGCCGAACGCGCCGCCACCCTGGGCGCCCGGATGCTCGGCCGTCTCCAGGGACTGGCCGCCGACCACCCCTGCATCGGTGACGTCCGTGGCAGGGGCCTCATGATCGGCGTCGAGCTCGTCGATCCGGAGGCCGAGGATCTGACGGCCGCCGGACCGCCCCCCGCCGACCCGGCTCTGGCCGCCACCGTGCAGCGGGAGTGCCTGGACCGAGGCCTCATCGTCGAACTGGGCGGCCGCCACAGCAGCGTCGTACGCCTGCTCCCTCCCCTCACCATCACCGACGAACAGGCCGAGGCCGTACTGGACCGGCTCGCCGACGCCCTGGCCGCCGCCGAACGCATGCACCGCCGCCACGAGACCGGGCCCTCGCACTGACCCCGGACCACCTCACAAGGAAGCCCTCCGTGAACCCCACCCCCGCACCCGATGCGCCCGAGGCAGACAGCCGCCCCACCGCCCACGGCCCACGCGCGGTCGATCCGGCGGTGGTACCGCGCCAGAAGACGGGGTCCCAGCTGCCGACCGGACCCGGGGATCCGCTTGACGACCCGGATCCGCACCAGGCGGCAGAGGCGGCGGCCGTCGAGAACCTGCTGCGCTGCTGGGTACGGGAGAACGACCTCGCCCGCCCGGACGGCACCACCCTGCGCATCCCGCTCCCCGCCAGCGGCAGCGCACTGCTCGTCCCCGTCCGCTACTGGTCGGCCACCGGATGGCACCGCTTCGGCAGGCCCGCGCTGGAGGGCGCCCCGCACAGCGCCCCGGCCGCCGACGCCGTCACCGTCGCGGCCCTGCTCGGCCGTGAGGCGGGCCAGGCGGAGAGCTCCGATCTGGTGGGCCGGGTCGCCGATTCGGTCAACTGCACCACCGCCTTCATCACCGACCGGCGCGCCGGCCCCTGCCCCGCCGCGGAGGCCGATCTCTTCCTCGCCGCCGAGCAGTCCCTCCTCCTGGGTCACCCTCTGCACCCCACGCCCAAGAGCAGAGAAGGTCTCTCCGAGGCCGAAACGCGCCTCTACTCCCCCGAGTTGCACGGCTCTTTCCCCCTGCACTGGATGGCGGTGGACCGGTCGGTACTGGCGCAGGACTCGGCCTGGACCGAGCGCGGCCGCACCGTCCCCGCCGACCAGCTGGCCGCCCGTCTCGCGGGGGACCTCCCGCTCCCCGCCGGTACCGTGCCGCTCCCTCTGCACCCCTGGCAGGCCCGCGAACTGGCCCACCGCCCCGCTGTGACCGCGCTCCTCGAAGCGGGGCTCCTGCACGACCTCGGCCCGTACGGAGACGACTGGCACCCCACCTCATCGGTCCGCACCGTCCACCGGCCGGGCGGTCAGGCGATGCTCAAGCTCTCGCTGGGCCTGCGCATCACCAACTCCCGCCGGGAGAACCTCCGCAAGGAACTCCACCGGGGCGTCGAGGTGCAACGCCTGCTGCGCGGCGGACTCGCCGAGGAGTGGCAGTCCGCCCACCCCGGTTTCGACATCGTCCGCGACCCGGCCTGGCTCGCCGTCGACACCCCGGACGGAGAACCGCTCCCCGGTCTGGACGTCGTGCTGCGCCACAACCCCTTCGGCCCCGGCGACGACGCCGTCTGCATCGCCGGACTGACCAGCCCCCGCCCATGGCCCGGCCGTACCGCGATGCACTCGCGCCTCGCCGACATCGTGACCGGACTCGCCGCCCGCACGGGCCGGTCCACCGGCGCCGTCGCCGCGGAGTGGTTCCTGCGCTACCTCGACCACGTCGTGCGCCCCGTGCTCTGGCTCGACGGCACAGCGGGCATCGCGCTCGAAGCCCATCAGCAGAACACCCTGGTCATTCTCGACCCCGACGGCTGGCCGGCCGGCGGCCGATACCGCGACAACCAGGGCTACTACTTCCGGGAATCCCACCGCGACTCCCTCGAACAACGCCTCCCCTCCATCGGCGCGGACAGCGACACATTCGTCGCCGACGCCGTCACCGACGAACGCTTCGCGTACTACCTCGGCATCAACAACGTCCTCGGACTGATCGGGGCGTTCGGCGCCCAGGACCTTGCCGACGAACGTCTGCTGCTCGCCGCATTCCGCCGGTTCCTCACCAAGGCGACCGCCCTCGGATCCCCCTTGCCCGCACTCCTCCTCGACAGCCCCGTGCTTCGCACGAAGGCCAATCTGCTGACCCGGCTGCAGGGACTCGACGAACTCGTCGGCCCCGTCGACACCCAGTCGGTCTACGTCACCCTCACCAACCCCCTTCACTCCACCGGGACATGACCCCACCCGACATCAGCACGTGAAATGAGGAACGTCGCCGTGCCTCCCACCGATGCGAGCACCGACACCGGAACCAACCCTCAGCCAGGGGGTCCCGAGGACACCCTGGACCTCAAGCTGCCCGAGGAACTGCTCTCCCTGCTGCGAGACCCGGACCCGGCGACCGCGCCCTGGCCCGCCCGCCCCGCGCCACCCCAGGACGACCTGCTCGACAACCCCTCGGCATGGGGCCCCGTCACCACCACAGCCGGAGTTTTCCGCCTCGCCCCCGTCCAGATCGACCGTGATCTCTCGCTCATCAGCCTCTGGATGAACGATCCCGCCGTGGCCGCCTTCTGGGAACTACCGGGTCCCGACTCGGTGACCGCCGCTCACCTGCGCTCCCAGCTCGACGGCGACGGGCGCAGCACCCCCTGCCTGGGCGTGCTGGACGGCACGCCCATGAGCTACTGGGAGATCTACCGAGCGGACCTCGATCCGCTCGCCAGGCACTACCCGGCCCGCCCCCACGACACCGGCCTCCACCTCCTCATCGGTGGCGTCGCCGACCGCGCCCACGGCCTCGGCACCACCCTCCTGCGCGCCGTCTCCGACCTCGTCCTCGACCACCGGCCGCAGTGTGCCCGCGTCATCGCGGAACCCGACCTCCGCAACACCCCCTCCGTCTCCGCCTTCCTCAGCGCCGGTTTCCGCTTCTCGGCGGAAGTCGACCTCCCCGACAAACGGGCCGCGCTCATGATCCGCGACCGTGCCTTCCGCAATCTGATGTGACGGCCCGCTTCATGTACTCCCCATTGATGTGAGCGATCTGCTTGATGTGAACGACCTGCTGCCTTGGATACACCGCTCGTCCCGAATCGGTTCCACCCCGAGGAGTCCCCGTGCCCACACCCCCTGCCACCCCTGACTCCGCAGAGGAAGCCACGGAGGACCCCGTCCTGTTCGCCCCGCCCGAGCTGAACAGTGAGGTCTGGGACCGCGCGGCCGCCCGCCTTCTCGCCAAGATGCTCGGGGCCTTCGCCTACGAGGAACTGATCGAGCCCGTCCCCGAGCCGACCCCGGCCGGCAGCGGCCGGCACACCTTCCGCCTCGACGACGACAGCGTCCTCACCTTCCGTGCCCGCCGCGGCAGTTACGGCCACTGGCACATCGACCCGGACACCATCGAGCTGCAGGGGAGGCCCTTCGGCGACCCTCTGCAGTTCCTCGTCCGCACCCGCCGTCTCCTCGCCCTGGACGGAGCGACCCTGGGCCACCTCGTCCGCGAACTCACCACCACGCTGGCCGCAGACGCCCGCCTCGACCACACGGCCCTCGCCGTGGCAGAACTCGCCGACCTCGGCTACGCCCAGCTCGAAGGCCACCAGACCGGGCACCCCTGGCTGGTCCTCAACAAGGGCCGCATCGGTTTCTCCGCCACCGACGCGGCGCGCTGGACCCCCGAAGCGCGCCGACCGTCACGTCTTCCCTGGATCGCGGTCTCCACCGAGCTCGCCGCCTACCGCGGGGTCCCCGGGCTCTCCACCCCCGACCGCCTCTACAGCCGCGAACTCGATGCCCCCACCCGCGCGTCCTTCGCCGCCGTCCTGCGTGCCCGAGGCCTCGACCCGGACCGGTACCTCTATCTCCCGGTCCACCCCTGGCAGTGGCACGAGACGATCCTGCCGCTCTTCGCCCCCGCCGTCGCGCACGACCAGATCGTGCCGCTGCACGCCGACACGGACCTGCGGATCCCCCAGCAGTCCATCCGTACGTTCCTCAACACCGGCCGCCCGGACCGCCACACCGTCAAACTGCCCCTCTCCATCCTCAACACCCTGGTCTGGCGCGGTCTGCCGACCGAACGCACCCTCGCCGCCCCCGCCGTCACCACCTGGGTCCAGGGCCTCCGCGACGGCGATGCCTATCTCCGCGAGGAGTGCCGCGTCATCCTCCTCGGCGAGGTCGCGTCCGTCGCCGTCCAACATCCCCTGTACGACCAGCTCCCCGAAGTCCCGTACCAGTACCGGGAGCTCCTCGGCGCGATCTGGCGCGAGCCACTGGAGGGCCACCTCGCCCCCGGCGAACGCGCCCGCACACTCGCCTCCCTGCTCCACACCGACCCCCAGGGACGTGCCTTCACCGCCGAGCTCGTCGAACGCTCCGGCCTGGAACCGACCGTCTGGCTGCGCCGCCTCTTCGCCGCCCTGCTGCCCCCGCTGCTGCGCTTCCTCTACCGCTACGGCACCGTCTTCTCACCGCACGGCGAGAACGCCATCGTCGTCTTCGACGACCACGATGTCCCCGTCCGCCTCGCGATCAAGGACTTCGTCGACGATGTGAACGTCAGCGCGGAGCCGCTGCCCGAGCACGACTCCATGCCCGAGGACGTCCGGGGGATCCTGCTCACGGAGGACCCGTCCTTCCTCACCCAGTTCATCCATTCAGGGCTCTTCGTGGGCGTCTTCCGCTTCCTCGCACCGTTGTGCCAGGACCAACTTGGGGTCCCGGAGGGTGAGTTCTGGTCGCTCGTACGGGCGGAGATCCTGCGCCACCAGGCGCGATTCCCCGAACTGAAGGACCGCTACGAGACCTTCGATCTGCTCACCCCCCGGCTGGAGCGACTCAGCCTCAACCGCAACCGTCTCCACCTCGACGGCTACCGCGACCGCCCCGACCGCCCGCACGCAGCCGTCCACGGCTCCGTCGCCAACCCCCTCCATCAGGTGTGATCCCGATTGTCAGTGCCGCACCGTAGGCTGGCCCCGCTATGACTGCTTCCCCACATGCCTCCCTTCCCGAGCTTCTGCACGCCGCCGTCACCGCCGTCGGCGGCACGGAGCGGCCCGGCCAGGCGGCCATGGCCGAGGCCGTCGCCGGGGCCGTCGACGACAGCTCCCATCTGCTGGTCCAGGCCGGCACCGGCACCGGTAAGTCCCTCGGCTATCTGGTGCCCGCCCTGGCCCACGGGGGACGCGTGGTCGTGGCCACCGCCACGCTCGCTCTCCAGCGTCAGCTCGTGGAGCGGGACCTGCCGCGTACGGTCGACGCGCTGCAGCCCCTGCTCCGCCGCAAGCCCCAGTTCGCGATGCTCAAGGGCCGCTCCAACTACCTCTGCCTGCACCGACTCCACGAGGGTGTGCCGCAGGAAGAGGAGGACGGTCTCTTCAACCAATTCGAGCAGTTCGAGTCGTCCGCCCCGTCGAGCAAGCTCGGCCAGGACCTGCTGCGGATGCGTGACTGGGCCGACGAGACCGAGACCGGCGACCGGGACGACCTCACCCCCGGGGTGTCCGACCGCGCCTGGGGACAGATCTCCGTCTCGTCCCGCGAATGCCTGGGCGCCACGAAATGCGCCTATGGGGCCGAGTGCTTCGCCGAGGCGGCCCGTGAGCGCGCCAAGCTCGCCGACGTCATCGTCACCAACCACGCCCTGCTGGCGATCGACGCCATCGAAGGCGCGCCGGTGCTCCCGCAGCACGAGGTGCTGATCGTCGACGAGGCACACGAGCTGGTCTCCCGGGTGACCGGAGTGGCCACCGGCGAGCTCACCCCCGGGCAGGTGAACCGCGCCGTGCGCCGGGCCGCCAAGCTCGTCAACGAGAAGGCGGCCGACGCCCTGCAGACCGCCTCGGAGACCTTCGAGCGCGTCATGGAGCTCGCTCTCCCCGGCCGCCTGGAAGAGATCCCCGAGGACCTCGGGTACGCGCTGATGGCGCTGCGCGACGCGTCCCGTACGGTCATCTCCGCCCTCGGCTCGACCCGCGACAAGTCCGTCCAGGACGAGGACGTCGTACGCAAACAAGCGCTCGCCTCCGTCGAGACCGTCCACGACGTGGCCGAGCGCATCACCCAGGGCTCCGAGTACGACGTCGTCTGGTACGAGCGCAACGATCACCGCGGTGGAAGCGCATTCCGCCAGAGCGGGGCCTCGCTCCGCGTGGCGCCGCTCTCGGTGTCGGGCCTGCTCCGCGAGAAGCTCTTCACCGACCGCTCCGTCGTCCTCACCTCCGCCACCCTCAAGCTCGGCGGCGATTTCAACGGTGTCGGCGCCTCGCTGGGCCTGGCCCCCGAGGGCACGGAGGGGGAGGACATCCCCGTCTGGAAGGGGCTGGACGTCGGCTCGCCCTTCGACTATCCCAAGCAGGGCATCCTGTACGTCGCCAAGCACCTGGCCACCCCTGGTCGCGAGGGCACGCGTACGGACATGGTCGACGAGCTGGCCGAGCTGATCGAGGCGGCCGGCGGCCGCACCCTCGGTCTGTTCTCCTCGATGCGCGGAGCCAAGGCGGCCGCCGAAGAGCTCCGCACCAGGCTCGACAAGCCGATCCTGCTCCAGGGCGAGGAGACTCTGGGCGAGCTGATCAAGAACTTCGCGGCCGATCCGGAGACCTGTCTGTTCGGCACGCTTTCGCTCTGGCAGGGCGTGGATGTCCCCGGCCCGAGCTGCCAGCTCGTGATCATGGACCGGATCCCGTTCCCCCGCCCCGACGATCCGCTGATGAGCGCCCGCCAGAAGGCGGTGGAGGAGGCAGGCGGCAATGGCTTCATGGCCGTGGCCGCCACGCACTCCGCGCTGCTGATGGCCCAGGGTGCGGGCCGACTCGTACGGGCCATGGGCGACAAGGGCGTCGTCGCCGTGCTCGACCCCCGGCTCGCCAACGCCCGATACGGCAGTTACCTTCGCGCCTCGCTGCCCGATTTCTGGTACACCACGGACCGCAACCAGGCCCGCCGCTCGCTGGCCGCGATCGATGCGGCAGCAAAGGCGGACGGCAAGTAGCGCGGACGCGCCGCACAGCGGACAGCGGACACAGCAGGGCCCCTGGAACCGGCGCAGTGGATTCCAGGGGCCCGGTTCATGACCGGCGGGGAGGGATCAGAGCCGCCGGAGCACTGCCACGACCTTGCCGAGGATCGTGGCCTCGTCGCCTGCGATCGGCTGGTACGCGGAGTTGTGCGGGAGCAGCCAGACATGGCCGTCCTCGCGCTTGAAACGCTTGACCGTGGCCTCGCCGTCCAGCATGGCCGCCACGATGTCGCCGTTCTCGGCGACGGGCTGACGGCGCACCGTGACCCAGTCGCCGTCGCAGATCGCGGCCTCGATCATCGAGTCGCCGACGACCTTCAGTACGAACAGCTCGCCGTCGCCGACCAGCTGGCGGGGGAGCGGGAAGACGTCCTCCACCGACTCCTCGGCGAGGATCGGGCCACCGGCCGCGATCCGCCCGACGAGCGGGACGTACGAAGCGGCGGGCTTGCCCGTGGTGTCCGTGGGCTGGCTGGTCGCCTGGTCCGAGCCGCGGACCTCGTACGCCCGGGGGCGGTGCGGGTCGCGGCGCAGGAACCCCTTGCGCTCCAGTGCCATGAGCTGGTGGGCGACCGACGATGTGCTGGAGAGCCCGACGGCCTGGCCGATCTCCCGCATCGACGGCGGATAGCCCCGGCGCTGCACGGAGTCCCGGATCACTTCGATGACCCGCCGCTGCCGGTCGGTGAGACCGGAGCTGTCCGCCCTGATGCCGGGAGGTCGGCCGGGCAGTGAGCGCGCAGGCCTCGAGGGCACGGCCCCCCCTGTGGATTCAGGGTTCGTGGCTGCGTCATTCATGGCATGCACCGGCTCGAGTCGGTTCTGGGCAGTGATGGTGGCGCTGCCTGCGGTCGTGGTCACGTCGGCCCCTCTCGAGATATTCGCTCTCCCTAGCTGCACAACGGTAGTAGCTTTCGAAAGGTTGCGCCAAACACACGTTCGAGTGAAAAACCGTGGAAACCTTCACGTGTGCGTATTCCTGGGTGTATGAGCGAGGCTCGAACCGAATGGCAATTCGGCCTATTACGGTAACCTCCGCCGCTGGAGCCGCACCCCTCGGGGGGTGTGCCGCGCGGCGGGCCGTGCCGACTTCCCAGTGTGTCATCCCAGCGGTCCGGCGGCCCTGACCGCCGGCCTCTCGCGTGTCTCCCGTAACCTCGTGGCGGACCCTTGGTGTTCCGGACCCGCGCGACACGCGCTGTGGTCGAAAGTCGCGCCAAACCCCAGATCTAGTGGTTGGATTGAACCAGCCACCCAGAAGTAGTGGTCCGTGGTCCTCAAGACCCCGGCCATCGCCTATGCTTGGGGCTGCTTCGAGGGCCCCGTGCGGGCCTGTTGAAGCCATTCAGTCGTGCTGTGAAGGAGGGTTGGGAATCATGCACTGCCCCTTCTGCAGGCACCCCGACAGTCGCGTTGTCGACAGCCGGACCACTGACGACGGCACGTCGATCCGCCGACGCCGCCAGTGCCCCGACTGCACCCGCCGTTTCACGACGGTGGAGACCGCCTCGCTGATGGTGATCAAGCGCAGCGGGGTCACCGAACCGTTCAGCCGTACGAAGGTCATCTCCGGTGTGCGCAAGGCATGCCAGGGGCGGCCGGTCACCGAGGACGCCCTCGCCAAGCTCGGCCAGCGGGTCGAGGAGGCGTTGCGCGCCACCGGGAGTGCCGAGCTGACCACTCACGACGTGGGTCTGGCCATACTCGGTCCCCTGCGGGAACTCGACCTTGTCGCGTACCTGCGCTTCGCGTCCGTGTACCGGGCGTTCAACTCGCTCGAAGACTTCGAGGCCGCCATCGCGGAACTCCGTGAAGGACGGCCCCACACTCCTGACTGCGAGTGCGGCGAGACCCTCGAGGTCCCCGTGCCCGCCACTGCTGCCGACTGACCCCAAGGGTCGGGCAGCGCGAGACCTGCCTGTGGTGCTGATGGCTGCACCTCAGGCACAAGACAGACAGACACACACCGTGCCCCGGGAAGAACTGGGCACTTCTGGGCGTTTTCGCCCGTATATGGGAGGCGGCATGACCGAGACGACGAGCGGCCCCGCACGAGGTTCCCGCGCCAAGGGATCCAAGGGCGGCAAGGGTCTGCGCATCGACCGCATCCACACCACCCCCGGCGTGCATCCGTACGACGAGGTGACGTGGGCGCGCCGTGACGTCGTCATGACCAATTGGCGCGACGGCTCGATCAACTTCGAGCAGCGTGGCGTCGAGTTCCCCGACTCCTGGTCGGTGAACGCGGTCAACATCGTCACCAGCAAGTACTTCCGCGGAGCGGTCGGCGCGGACAACCGCGAGAGCAGCCTCAAGCAGCTCATCGACCGTGTGGTGAAGACCTACCGCAAGGCCGGCGAGGAGAACGGTTACTTCGCCTCCCCGGCGGACGCCGAGCTCTTCGACCACGAGCTGACCTACGCGCTGCTGCACCAGGTCTTCAGCTTCAACTCGCCGGTCTGGTTCAACGTCGGCACCGCGCAGCCGCAGCAGGTCAGCGCCTGCTTCATCCTTTCCGTCGACGACTCCATGGAGTCCATCCTCGACTGGTACAAGGAAGAGGGGATGATCTTCAAGGGCGGCTCGGGCGCCGGCCTGAACCTCTCCCGCATCCGCTCCTCCAAGGAGCTCCTGTCCTCCGGCGGCAACGCCTCGGGTCCGGTCTCCTTCATGCGCGGCGCCGACGCGTCCGCCGGAACGATCAAGTCGGGCGGCGCCACGCGCCGCGCGGCCAAGATGGTCGTCCTGGACGTGGACCACCCGGACGTCGAGGCCTTCATCGAGACCAAGGTGAAGGAGGAGGAGAAGATCCGCGCCCTGCGCGACGCGGGCTTCGACATGGACCTGGGCGGGGACGACATCACGTCGGTCCAGTACCAGAACGCCAACAACTCGGTCCGTGTGAACGACGAGTTCATGAACGCCGTCGAGTCCGGCGCGAAGTTCGGTCTGCGCTCGCGCATGACCGGTGAGGTCATCGAGGAGGTCGACGCCAAGTCGCTCTTCCGCAAGATGGCCGAGGCCGCGCACGTCTGTGCCGACCCCGGTATCCAGTACGACGACATCATCAACCGGTGGCACACCTCGCCCGAGACGGGCCGGATCACCGCGTCCAACCCGTGCAGCGAGTACATGCACCTGGACAACTCGTCCTGCAACCTCGCCTCGCTGAACCTGATGAAGTTCCTGCGCGACGACGACCAGGGCAACCAGTCGTTCGACGCCGAGCGCTTCGCCAAGGTCGTCGAGCTGGTCATCACCGCGATGGACATCTCCATCTGCTTCGCCGACTTCCCCACGGAGAAGATCGGCGAGACGACCCGCGCCTTCCGCCAGCTGGGCATCGGTTACGCCAACCTCGGCGCGCTCCTGATGGCGACCGGTCACGCGTACGACAGCGACGGCGGCCGCGCGCTCGCCGGCGCCATCACCTCGCTGATGACCGGCACCTCCTACAAGCGCTCCGCCGAGCTGGCCGCGATCGTCGGTGCGTACGACGGCTACGCCCGCAACGCCGACGCCCACAAGCGCGTCATGAAGCAGCACGCGGACGCCAACACCTCCGCCAAGCGCATGGACGACCTCGACAACCCGGTCTGGGCCGCGGCGACCGAGGCCTGGCAGGACGTCATCCGGCTCGGCGAGAAGAACGGTTTCCGCAACGCGCAGGCCTCCGTGCTCGCGCCGACCGGCACCATCGGCCTGATGATGGACTGCGACACCACGGGCGTCGAGCCTGACCTGGCCCTGGTCAAGTTCAAGAAGCTCGTCGGCGGCGGCTCGATGCAGATCGTGAACAACACGGTCCCCAAGGCCCTCAAGCGCCTCGGCTACCAGCCGGAGCAGGTCGAGGCGATCGTCGCCCACATCGCCGAGCACGGCAATGTCGTCGGCGCCCCGGCCCTCAAGGACGAGCACTACGAGGTCTTCGACTGCGCCATGGGCGAGCGTTCCATCGCGCCCATGGGTCACGTACGGATGATGGCGGCCGCCCAGCCGTTCCTGTCCGGCGCGATCTCCAAGACCGTGAACATGCCCGCGAGCTCCACGGTCGAGGACGTCGAGGAGATCTACCTCCAGGGCTGGAAGCTCGGCACCAAGGCGCTCGCCGTCTACGTCGAGAACTCCAAGGTCGGCCAGCCCCTCTCGGCCAAGACCAAGGACAAGAAGCCCGAGGAGACGGCGGCGCCGAAGGCCGAGAAGGTCATCGAGTACCGCCCGGTCCGCAAGCGTCTGCCCAAGGGCCGTCCCGGCATCACCACCTCCTTCACGGTGGGCGGCGCCGAGGGTTACATGACCGCCAACTCCTACCCGGACGACGGCCTGGGCGAGGTCTTCCTGAAGATGTCCAAGCAGGGTTCGACCCTCGCGGGCATGATGGACGCCTTCTCGATCGCCGTCTCGGTCGGTATGCAGTACGGCGTTCCGCTGGAGACCTACGTCTCGAAGTTCACCAACATGCGCTTCGAGCCGGCCGGTATGACGGACGACCCGGACGTACGGATGGCGCAGTCGATCGTCGACTACATCTTCCGCCGCCTGGCGCTGGACTTCCTGCCCTTCGAGACCCGTTCGGCGCTCGGCATCCACTCCGCCTCGGAGCGTCAGCGCCACCTCGACACCGGTTCGTACGAGCCGAGCGACGAGGAGATGGACGTCGAGGGACTCTCGCAGTCCGCACCCCGCCAGACGGAGGCTCCGAAGGCCGCACCCGCCGCCAAGGCGCAGGAGCCGGAGGCCGCCAAGCCGGCTCCCCGGGAGGCGCACAACTCCACCGAACTGATGGAGATCCAGCTCGGAATGAGCGCCGACGCACCGCTCTGCCTCTCCTGCGGTACGAAGATGCGCCGCGCCGGCAGCTGCTACCTCTGCGAGGGCTGCGGCTCGACCAGTGGCTGCAGCTGATCGCGGTCGCGTACGACGCGTCTGAGGTGAAGTAGCCGCACAGGGCGGTGGGTCCGGAATTCCGGACCCACCGCCCTTCGGCTTCTCCGGGCCACGGGCCTCCACCAAATGGGCACCGGATACCCTCCTTTCACGCACATTCGGTGCGCGGGGCAGGGCGGGGAGCATGACAGACGGTTTGGCCGAAGACATAAGCGGCAAGAAGGCGGCGCTCCAGGCGTTCGCGGCGGTGGCGGTGCTCGGTGCCATCGCGGGCGCTCTGTGGTTGCAGACCCGGTTCGACGACCAGGGGACCGCGCACAGCGGTCCGGCCGTCTGCTCGAGTTCGCACGAGAAGGTCTTGCGGGGACAGGTGTCCGGGGGTGATCTCTGCAAGGCACTGAACCGGCCGGATCTTCCGACGCTCCTCGGTGCGCCGGGCAGTGAGGTGGAGAGCGCCTCGGGCAGCGCGAGCGAGTCGGCCATCGGCGGGATCAAGACGGTCACGCCCGAGGCGACCGTCGACATCGAGGAATACACCGTCAAGCTCTCGGCGACCTACGACCGGCTCGGGGTATCCGACTTCGCGGATCTGGTGGGTGCGAGCGCGCAGAAGAAAACGGTTCTGGGGCACCCGGCAGTCCTCTACATGGACCGGACCATCTCCATCAGGTTCAATCTCGGCGGCGGCAGCGACAAGGCCGAGACCGGGGCCGGCGGTGTCGCCTGGTGTCTGCTGATCGCCAAGGACGTGAAGGACGGCGGCGGTTACTACGAGATCGACATCTACCGTCAGGACAACGTGACCCCCGATCACACGACCCTGATCGGTCTCGCCGAGCGGGTACTGCCGGCCGTCCCGGGGTGGGCCGCGTGACCATGAGCGAGCCCATGTGGGGCGGTGAACAGGTCGATCTCGAGGCGTACTTCGCCCGGATCGGTCATCAGGGTGGCACGGCGCCCACCGTGGCGACGCTCCGGGCGCTGCACCGGGCGCATGTGGCGGCGATTCCCTTCGAGAATCTCGATGTGGCGCTCGGGCGGAACGTCCCGCTCGACATGAAGTCGCTGCAGGACAAGCTCGTGCGGCAGCGGCGCGGCGGTTACTGCTACGAGCAGAACTCGCTTCTCGCGGCGGTGCTCGAGCGGCTCGGGTTCGCGGTGTCGGCGCGCGGTGCCCGCAATCGCACCCGCGGGCCCGGAAGGCTTCCGGTGACGCACGCGCTGCTCGTGGTCGCCGTCGAGGGCGAACAGTGGCTCGTCGACGCGGGGTTCGGGGCCCAGGGCGTGCTGGAGCCCGTGGCCCTGCGCGACAGTGTGCGGGTCGAGCAGGGCGGCTGGACCTTCGGGATCGGGCGGGAGGACGAGGGGATCACCGT
The DNA here is from genome assembly GCF_040654175.1 of Streptomyces sp. NPDC050738. Taxonomy (NCBI): domain Bacteria; kingdom Bacillati; phylum Actinomycetota; class Actinomycetes; order Kitasatosporales; family Streptomycetaceae; genus Streptomyces; species Streptomyces sp. NPDC050738. Next base: position 74,636 of record NZ_JBFAHN010000009.1, read on the forward strand.
ACTGAAGTCGCTGCGGCCCGAGGGGTGGAAGGATCTGTACGCCTTCGCGCCGCAGGCCCTGTATCCGGCCGACTTCACCGTCATGAACCACTACAGCTCGACCCATCCGCTCTCGAAGTTCGTGGGGCAGATCGTGGCGCAGCGGCATCTCCCGGGGGAGCGCGTCACCCTGGTGAGGGATGAGCTGACTGTCGTACGCGCGGAGGGATCCAGCGATCAACGGACCGTTTCAGTAAGGGATTTGCCCGGGATTCTTCAGTCTGTGTTCGGTATTGAGCTGGGTCCGGAGGATTCTGCCGAGCTGGTACGGGTGTACTCCGCCGGAGTGTGACCGGCGCCACGTATCGCGCCGTACGATGGCGCGGTGCTGGTCAAGTGGATTCGCTGCACCGTGACGGACCCCCGGGGGTTCGAACGGGGACAGCGGAAGTGGGCGGGGCTGCTCGGCGAGCCGGGCTTCCGGGGGCAGGGCGGCGGATGGAGCCGGGGACGGCCGGGGGTGGCGCATGTCTTCGCCTTCTGGGAGAGCCGGCCCTTCTACGACTCCTTCATGGCGCGCTCGCACGACCGGCTCGCCGCCGGCCAGTCGGGAACGTACAAGGACATCCAGGTCAAGCTCTTCGAGCACCGCTTCGATGTGAAGACGGGATTCGAGCCGCGGTTCACCGACGCGGACGTGGTGCGGCTCGCGCACTGCCGGGTGCACGCGGACCGCGTCGAGCATTTCGCGCTGCAGCAGGCGAAGGTCTGGAATCCGGCGATGGCGGGCTCGCCCGGAATGCTGCGCGGGGTGTTCGGCGAGGCGCCGGGGCACGAATTCCTGGTGCTCTCCATGTGGCAGTCGGCCGCCGAGCGGGGCAAGTACCGGCCCGAGCGGGTGGAGCGCCTCTCGGTGCGCGCCCAGACCGATGCGGACGTGGCGGCGCTGGCGGGCGACGTCGTACAGCTGGAGCCGTCGTGGACCGTGTGAGCGGCCCGGCGCAGCGGGCCGTGACCGTTCGATCTAGGGTTTTGGCATGGCACGACCACGACGCATCGTTCTCGTCCGGCACGGGGAGTCGGAAGGGAACGCCGATGACACGGTGTACGAACGCGAACCCGACCATGCGCTGAAGCTGACCGAGACCGGGCGGCGGCAGGCCGAGGAGACGGGTGTGCGGCTGCGCGAGCTGTTCGGGGACGAGCAGATCAGTACGTATGTCTCGCCCTACCGGCGCACCCATGAGACCTTCCGGGCCTTCGGTCTCGATCCCGCGCAGGTACGGATCCGCGAGGAGCCACGGCTGCGCGAGCAGGACTGGGGGAACTGGCAGGACCGGGACGACGTTCGACTTCAAAAGGCCTATCGGGACGCCTACGGGCATTTCTTCTACCGGTTCGCGCAAGGGGAGTCGGGGGCCGACGTCTATGACCGCGTGGGGGCCTTCCTGGAGAGTCTGTACCGGAGCTTCGAGGCGCCCGATCACCCGCCCAACGTGCTGCTCGTGACGCACGGGCTGACCATGCGGCTCTTCTGCATGCGCTGGTTCCACTGGTCGGTCGCCGATTTCGAGTGCCTGTCCAATCCGGGGAACGCGGAGACCAGGGTTCTGCTGCTGGGGGAGGACGGGCGGTACACGATGGACCGGCCGTTCGAACGCTGGCGCACCCCGGAGCCGTACGGGGTCACCGGATAGAGTGGATGCGCGATGATGACCGCCGATTCCGCTTTTGAACGTGCTGCGGCCAGCCTGCGTGGGCTGTCCGTGGGAGACGCACTGGGCTCCCAGTTCTTCGTCCCCGACAACTACCCCCTGCTGGGCCGGCGCGAGCTGCCGCCCGGGCCCTGGCAGTGGACCGACGACACCGAGATGGCGGCCTCCGTGCTGGCCGTGCTGGGTTCGTACGGCCGGATCGACCAGGACGCGCTGGCCGCGTCCTTCGCCGAGCACCATGATTTCGACCGGGGCTACGGGCCCGCGGTCAACCGGATGCTCCGCCTCGTCAGGGAGGGCGGTGACTGGCGTGAGCTGTCCAGTGCGCTCTTCAACGGACAGGGTTCCTGGGGCAACGGAGCCGCGATGCGGATCGCGCCCCTCGGCGCCTGGTACGCCGGTGACGCCGAGCAGGCCACCCACCAGGCCGAGATCTCCGCGTACACGACGCACCAGCACCGTGAAGCCGTCATGGGATCCATGGCGGTCGCAGCGGCGGCCGCGCTCGCGGCGGATCCCGCGGGGCCGCCCTCGCCGGGCGAGCTGCTCGACGGCGTGATCGCGCTGGTGCCGCGCAGCGCCGTGGGCGCGGGGCTGCGGCGGGCCAGGGACATGCTGGACTACGACGACGCGGGCACCGTCGCCGCGGTCCTCGGGTGCGGGCGTCGCACCAGCGCCCACGACACCGTGCCGTTCGCGCTGTGGTCGGCGGCCCGCGGGCTCGGCGACTTCGAGCAGGCCTTCTGGACGACCGCCCAGGTGGGCGGCGATGTCGACACGACCTGCGCGATCGTCGGCGGGGTGGTGGCGGCCGCGGGGAAGACGGGTGCGCCGCCGGCCGGGTGGCTGGAGCGGACCGAGGCGCTGCCGGAGTGGGTTCCCGCGCGCTGACGCGCCGTTGGGGTTGTCACGGTCCTGCCACAGGCTCCCTTCGTACGGAGGAAGCCGTGCGGTCCGGAGCTAGCCTTTCGGCCACGCCGCCGGTGATCATGACCGGCGCGTCGACGGAGGGGGTTCCGTGTCCGATGCAGAGCTGAACGATGCCGCGCCGGTGAGGGCGCGGGCCGTGCCGGTGCCCGATCCGCACGCGTGGGCGCACCACACGGCGGAGCCGCCGCAGTGGATCGTCGACGTACGTCCCGATCCGCCTGCTGCGGTACGGAGCGCGACGCTCTGGTCCGTCCTGGCCACCGCGGTGCTCAGCGCGCTGCTGCTCGGCGAGGGGGTCGGCCCGAATCTGCTGATCGTGGCGGTGCCCGCGGCGCTCGGCGCGTACTTCGCCGCCAGGGCCGCCGGGCGGAGGCTGCGCCCCTGGACCGTGCTCTGGGCACTCGGGGGACCCGCGCTGCTGGTGATCCCCGCGCTGCGCGACGCGGGCTGGCCGATCTTCCTGGCCGTCGTCTCCGCGATCGCCCTCGGCTCGCTCGCACTGCACGGCAGCCGCTCCTGGCCGGGGGTGCTGTTCGCGCCGCTCGGGCTTCTCGGGTCGATCGGGACAGGGTTCGGCTGGGCGTGGAGCGGGGTGCGCGAGCGGTCGGGCGGCACGCGGGAGCGCTGGGGGCCCGTGGTGCGCACCGTGCTGGTGGCGGCCGTGCTGCTGCTCGTCTTCGGGGCACTGTTCGCCGGCGCGGACGCGGCCTTCGCCGATCTCCTCGGCGGTCTGGTCCCCGACGTCTCGATCGCGGACGGTCCCTGGCGCACCCTGCTCTTCCTGGTCGGCCTCGTCGGGGCGCTCGCCGCCGCGCGCACGGCCGCCGCGCCGCTGCGCTGGGACCGGATGAAGGTACGGCCCGGCCGCGCACGCGGGCGCGCCGAGTGGGCCGTACCGCTGATCGTGCTCGATCTGCTCTTCGCGGCCTTCATCGCCGTCCAGCTCGCCGTGCTCTTCGGCGGGTACGACAAGGTGCTGAAGGAGACGGGGCTGACCTACGCCGCGTACGCGCGCCAGGGTTTCTGGCAGCTCCTCTGGGCCACTCTCCTCACCCTCGCGGTCATCGCACTCGCCCTGCGCTGGGCCCCGCGCGACCGCGCTCTGGTGCGGTCCGTGCTCGGCACCCTGTGCGTGCTGACGCTGGTCGTGGTGGCCTCGGCGCTGCGCAGGATGGACCTGTACGTCGATGCGTACGGCCTGACCAGGCTCAGGATCTCGGTCGCGGCGATGGAGCTGTGGCTCGGGCTGGTGATCGTGCTGATCATGGCCGCCGGGGTGTGGGGCGTGCGGTGGCTGCCGCGCGCTGTGGCCGCCAGTGGCGCGCTGGCGGTGCTGGTGTTCGGGCTGGTGTCGCCCGACGGCCTGGTCGCCGAGCAGAACGTCCGGCGGTACCAGGACACCGGGAAGATCGACATCAACTACTTCCAGGACCTGTCGGCCGACGCGGTGCCCGCGCTCGACACCCTCCCCGAGCCGGAGCGCTCCTGCGCGCTGGCGGGCATCGCCGATCGGCTGGGCTTCGACGGCAGGGGCGGGACCGACAAGCCCTGGTACGCGACCAGCCTTGCCGAGTCCAGGGCCCGGGACGTGCTGCGCGGGCGGCCCGTCGATGTCGACCGGGCGGCCTGCGAGCGGCTGGGGCTGGAAGCGGACGGCGTGGGGCGCGTCGGTCTCGGCGCGTACTGACCGCGCACCCCACGGCACTCAGACCGCACTCAGACCGCGCCACCTCCGCCGGCCGCTGCCGTACCGCTGAGCGCTTCCAGGTCGCTCTTGCGTACGCGGATGACGAAAATGGCGACCAGAATCGCGACCGAGACCAGACCGACCCCGGCCCAGAAGGCCGTCGAGATCCCCTCGGCGAGCACCGTGTGGCCCCAACTGCCAGGCAGCTGGTGGGTCTTGGCGAGCTGCGCCTTCTCCTGCGGTGTGGACTTGGCGAGGAAGTCCGGCATCTGCCGGGTCGCCTCGTTGCGGCTGGCCGTGCCGAACACGGTGACCAGGATGGAGAGTCCCAGCGAACCGCCCACCATCTGCATGGCGTTGAGCAGGCTGGAGGCCGCACCCGACTCGTGCTGGGCGACGCCCGAGACGGCGGTCAGTGTCGCCGTAACGAAGATCATGCCCATGCCGAAGCCGAAGCAGAGCATCGGGCCGAGGAGCCCGCCGAGGTACGAACTGCCCTGGTCGACCTGGGTCAGCCACAGCATTCCGAGCCCGGAGAAGGACGTACCGGCGATCAGGAAGGGCTTCGGGCCGAGGACGGGGAGCAGCTTCGTGGCGAGACCGGCTCCGGTCATCACCAGGGCGGTCACGGGCAGGAACGCGACACCCGACTTGATCGCCGAATAGCCGAGAACGTTCTGCACGAACAGCACGATGAAATAGAACATTCCGAACATGGTGGCGGCGAGCCCCATCATGATCGCGTACGTGCCGGCGCGGTTGCGGTCGGCGAACATCCGCAGGGGCGTGATCGGGTCGGACGCCCGGCGCTCGATGAAGATGAAGCTCGGCAGGAGGATGATCGCCGCGGCGAAGGCTCCGAGGGTGAGGCCGTCCGTCCAGCCCGCATCGGATGCGCGGATGAATCCGTAGACCAGCGAGGCGACTCCGAGTGTCGACGTGAGTGCGCCGGGGAGGTCGAACTTGCCTCGGTGGCGCTCGGATTCATTGATGAACATCGGGGCGAGCAGGGCGATCGCGATGCCGATGGGCAGGTTGACGTAGAAGACCCAGCGCCAGGACAGCCACTGGACGAGCACACCGCCGGCCAGCAGGCCGATCGCCGAACCGCCTGCGGAGACACCGGCGAAGATGCCGAACGCGCGGTTGCGCTCGGGGCCTTCGGGGAACGTCGTGGTGATCAGGGCCAGCGCGGTGGGTGAGGCGATGGCGCCGCCGACGCCCTGGAGCGCCCGGGCCAGGAGTATCTGCCACGGCTCCTGGGCTATGCCGCAGATCAGCGAGGCGAAGGTGAAGAGCAGGACGCCGAAGACGAAGACGCGCCTGCGGCCGAGGATGTCGCCCGCACGGCCGCCGAGCAGCAGCAGCCCGCCGAAGGTGAGGGTGTAGGCGTTGACGACCCAGGAGAGTTGGGTCGTGGTGAAGTCCAGTGCACCCTGGATGTGCGGGAGCGCGATATTCACAATCGTGGTGTCGAGGACCACCATGAGTTGCAGGGCGGCGATGACGGCGAGAGCGATTCCCGGCTTGCCGGGCCTGCGTGCCGCACCCGCCTTCTGTGGAGCAGTCAACTGAGAGGTTGTCACTATGGGTCCCCCACAAGAGAGTTAGTGAACGCAGCCGTTCACTGTGACGTCAACGGTAGAGAGTCCCCGCCAGTGAACGCAAGCGTTCACTAAAGTCCTGTCCCCGATGGAGAGTTGAAGATGGTTACTTCGCGCTGGTCCGCCGTCCCCGCGGCGCATCAGGTCTCGCTGCGCCGCCGGGGGCCCGTGCTGGAACGGGCCATCCTCGAAGCGGCACTCGAGCAGCTGAGCACGGTCGGCTGGAGCGGCCTCACGATGGAGGGGGTCGCGGCCGTAGCGCAGACCGGAAAGGCCGCGGTCTACCGCCGGTGGCCGTCCAAGGAGGACCTGGTCGCCGACGCCCTCCAGGCCGCACTGCCCGACCTCGACGAGGCGGACGACTTCGGGAGCATTCGCGAGGATCTCTATCAGCTGTGCCGGCGGCTCCGGGACGCGATGTTCTCCAGGCCCGGATTTGCGCTGCGCGCCGTCCTTCACGAGTGCGACAACGTGACAGCGGTGCGCTTCCAGGAGGTGATCCTGCAGCATGTGATCGAGCCGTCCACCCGGCTCTTCAAGGACGTCGTGTACCGCGGGATCGAGCGGGGAGACGTACGCCCCGAGGCGACCGGGGATCTGATCTTCGACGTGATCCCGGGGCTGATGATGTACCGCTCCAAGGTGTGCGCGAGCGAATGGGAGGACGGTGACATCGCCCGGATGATCGACCAGGTGATGGTGCCGCTGCTGGTCCGGCACCCGCGCTGAGGACCCGGGGGTGTCGCGGGCGCCGTCAGGCGGCGTACCCTGTCTGGCGCCATGCCGTACGAACCACCCACACACGCCGTCGAGCGCTCGCTGCGCGCGACCACCGGCGCCAGGACCGTCGCAGGTGTCGACGAGGTCGGGCGCGGAGCCTGGGCCGGACCCGTCACCGTCTGCGCCGCCGTCACCGGCCTGCGCCGGCCGCCCGCCGGTCTCACCGACTCCAAGCTGCTCAGCCCCAAACGCCGGACCGAACTGGCCCCGGAGCTCGAAGGCTGGGTCACTTCGCACGCCCTGGGGCACTCCTCTCCGGAGGAGATCGACGATCTGGGGATGACCGCTGCGCTGCGGCTCGCCGCCGTACGCGCGCTGGAGGCGCTGCCGGTGCGTCCGGACGCCGTGATCCTCGACGGGAAGCACGACTACCTCGGGCTGCCCTGGCATGTCCGTACGGTGATCAAGGGCGACCAGTCCTGCATCGCGGTCGCGGCCGCCTCCGTCATCGCCAAGGTCCGCAGGGACGCGATGATGGCCGAGCTCGAGGCGGAATCCGAGGAGTGCGCGGGCTTCGGCTTCGCCGCCAACGCGGGCTACCCCTCGCCCGTGCACCAGGCCGCGCTGGCGGAGCGGGGGCCCACCGCTCACCACCGGATGTCCTGGTCCTATCTGGACGCGCTGCCCCAGTGGCGCCACCTGAAGAAGATCCGTCCGTCGGCGGAGGCCGTCGCGCTGGAAAGCGGGGGCCAACTCGGCTTCGACTTCTGAACTTTCGGTGGATCGGCGGGGAACTTTTCCGTATCGATCGCACTGATGTACCTACCCGCCGATGTGTTCCGCACCGGCATTTGATAGACATCCATCCATGCCTCTCAGCTCCGAGGAGCCTCAGATTCACGTGAGTGCCCAGGGTCCCCGCGTCGCTCCGGCCGCCGGCCGCCCGACACCGACCCCTCGTCCCGTACCCGGTCCGCGTTCCGCTCGTCCCGGGCCTCCGCCCGCCAGGCCTGCCGAGCGCACGGAGAGTCGCTCCGTGCCGCAGATCCAGTTGATTCCCGCGCCGCTGGACGGTGCGCTCGACGCCGCGGAGGAAGCAGTCGACATGCTGCTCGACTCCGGCCGGGCGCCGGGCGACGTCCTGGTGCTGACCACCGGTGAGCAGCACCCGTGGGCGGCGCACGAGCTGTCCTTCGGCGATGCCGCCTACTGGGCCCAGCACGATGCCCGCGACGACGTGTTCTACGCGGACGCCGCTGTCGCGGAGCGTGCCGCGACCCGGCCCGTGGTGATCGTCGCGGTCAACGGCGGCACCGACGACGCCACGGTGCGGGCGCTGCCCGCGGCGATGGCGCGCGCAGGGGCGCTGCTGATCGTGTGCGGCGACCCCCAGCGGGTCAACGCCGTGCTCGGCGCCGGAGTCTGAGCACCGCACCACACGCTCGTACGCCCGGCTCTTCCTCCTGCGGGGGAGGGGCCGGGCGGTGCGGTCAGCGCGCTGCCACGCGCCGCAGTGCCGTCGCCGCACCCGAACGCAGCGGTGCCGCCCCGGAGTCGGCCGCGGCGTCCGCGAGATCGGCGGGCCTGGACAGCGAGTTGGGACGGCGGCCGCCGCGTCCCTCGCCCAGCACCTGCCAGCCGCCCCGCGTCAGCGTGATGTACGCGCCGCAGCGCAGCCCGTGCAGGGTGCAGGCGTCCCGCAGTCCCCACATCCAGGCTCCGTCCTCCTCGGTCCACCGCTCGTCGCCTTCGCGGCAGTAGAGCAGGACGGCCGTACGCACAGGAGTGCGGCGGCGGAGGTCGTGCGGGATGACCCGGCGCAGGTGGGCCAGGAGGGCGTTGCGGAACTCCCAGCCGTCGGCGGGGGCGGAACGGCGGGGGAACGAGGCGCTGGCCGTGAGCCGTTCCTCGTGATCGAGCACGGCGACGACAGCGGTCGCCGGCGACGGCCGGTGGCGGGAATGCAGGCCGCTGACGACCTCACGGGGATTGCGCAGCAGAGGGATTCCCGCCGCGGACCACTCGGAGGGTTCGAGCAGCCTGCCCAGGCGGTTGACGGAGTCGGCGGCGGACAAAGACGTCGAGGAAGTGGTCGGTGCGGCGGTCGGAACGAATCCGAAGGTCACGGTCCTCCCTTCGCGTACGCGCCCGCGGTGGGATGCGGGCAGGGTCGGGTGAGGGCGCACCGCGGCACAGCCCTTGCGGACCACACGCGAGCCGTGCGGGGAGCGTGCCCAATTCTTCCTGGCGTACGGGCAGGCGGCAACGAGCAATTGGCGATGCTGACTGGAATCTGTAGGTATCGCACTCATATCCCTGCCCAGACGTACCCCGGGCGACGCCTGCGGTCGTGTCGGCGAGTTCGCGTGATGTCAGTGCCGTGAGGTTGCATGGGGTCATGAGCGACGTGGAATTGCGTGCCGAGGCAGATGCTGTGCTGGCCCGTCTGGTGGGGGGCGCGGACGGTGCGGCGCGGCTCCGTGAGGATCAGTGGCAGGCGATCGAGGCCCTGGTGGTGGGGCACCGGCGCGCGCTGGTCGTGCAGCGTACGGGCTGGGGGAAGTCGGCGGTCTACTTCGTCGCCACCTCCCTGCTGCGGCAGCGGGGCGCAGGTCCGACGGTGATCATTTCGCCGCTGCTGGCACTGATGCGCAACCAGGTCGAGTCGGCCGCGCGGGCGGGGATCGCCGCGCGGACCATCAACTCGGCGAACCCGGAGGAGTGGGACGCGGTCAGGGCGGAGGTCGCCGCGGGGACCGTGGACGTCCTGCTGGTGAGTCCCGAGCGGCTGAACTCGCCCGATTTCCGTGACACCGTGCTGCCCCAGCTGGCGGCGACGGCAGGTCTGCTGGTGGTCGACGAGGCGCACTGCATCTCCGACTGGGGGCACGACTTCCGTCCCGACTACCGGCGGCTGCGCACGATGCTGGCCGAGCTGCCCGCGGGTGTGCCGGTGCTGGCCACGACCGCGACCGCGAACGCACGGGTGACCGCGGACGTGGCGGAACAGCTGGGCACCGGAGGCGGCGAGGCGCTCGTTCTGCGGGGACCGCTGGACCGGGAGAGCCTGCGGCTCGGCGTGCTGCAACTGCCGGACGCGGCGCACCGGCTGGCCTGGCTGGGGGAGCGGCTGGGGGATCTGCAGGGCTCGGGGATCATCTACACCCTGACGGTGGCGGCCGCCGAGGAGGTCGCGGCGTACCTGCGGCAGCGGGGCTATCCGGTCGCCTCGTACACGGGCAAGACGGAGAACGCGGACCGGCTGCAGGCGGAGGAGGATCTGCTGGCGAACCGCGTGAAGGCGCTGGTGGCGACCTCGGCGCTGGGCATGGGATTCGACAAGCCGGACCTGGGGTTCGTGGTGCACATGGGCTCGCCCTCGTCGCCGATCGCGTACTACCAGCAGGTGGGCCGTGCGGGGCGTGGTGTGGACCACGCGGATGTGCTGCTGCTGCCCGGCAGGGAGGACGAGGCGATCTGGGCGTACTTCGCCTCGGTGGGCTTCCCGCCCGAGGAGCAGGTACGGCGCACGCTGGCGGCCCTCGAAAGCGCGGGGCGCGCTCTGTCGCTGCCCGCACTGGAGCCCTTGGTGGATCTTCGGCGCTCGCGTCTCGAATCGATGCTCAAGGTCCTGGACGTGGACGGGGCGGTCAAGCGCGTGAAGGGCGGCTGGACCGCCACCGGGCAGCCGTGGACCTACGACGCGGAGCGGTACGCCTGGGTGGCGCGCCAGCGGCAGGCCGAGCAGCAGGCCATGCGGGACTACGTGTCGACCACGGGATGCCGGATGGAGTTCCTGCAGCGCCAGCTCGACGACGAGAAGGCGGCCCCCTGCGGTCGCTGCGACACCTGCGCCGGGCCCTGGCTCGATCCCGCTGTCTCCTCCGGCGCCCTCGCGGGGGCGGCCGGCGAGCTGGACAGGCCTGGGGTCGAGATCGACCCGCGGCGCATGTGGCCCACCGGGATGGCGGCGGTCGGCGTCGATCTCAAGGGGCGCATTCCCGTAGGCCAACAGGGGTCTGTGGGGCGGGCGCTGGGCAGGCTGTCCGACATCGGCTGGGGCAACAGGCTGCGCCCGCTGGTCTCGGAGCAGGCCGTGGACGGTCCGGCTCCTGACGATGTGCTGAACGCCGTGGTGACGGTGGTGGCGGACTGGGCCCGATCGCCGGGCGGCTGGGCTACCGGGGCGTCCGACGCGATGGCGCGGCCGGTCGGCATCGTCGCGATGCCTTCGCGTACCCGGCCACAGCTGGTCTCCTCGCTGGCCACCGGGCTGGCCCGGGTCGGCAGGCTCCCGCTCCTCGGCACCCTTGCCTACGCTCCGGAGGCCGAGGCGTATGCGGTCCACCGCAGCAACTCCGCCCAGCGCCTGCGGTCCTTGGCCGCCTCCTTCACCGTGCCCGACGAACTCGCCGCCGCGCTGGCCGCCACCCCGGGACCTGTCCTGCTGGTCGACGACTACACCGAGTCCGGCTGGACCCTGGCGGTCGGCGCCCGCCTCCTGCGCCAGGCCGGCGCCGAGAAGGTGCTCCCTCTCGTGCTCGCCCAGGCCGGGTAGCAGGGGCCGGGCAGCAGGGGGCGGGCGCCCTGGTTCACTTCGGGCAGTACTCCGCCGTCACGACGGCCTGGCCGTCCCCCGCCCAGTCGCCGTTGAGGTTGAAGGCGAGCGAGTGCTTGCCGTCCGGTGTGGTCACGGCCTGGGTCACCGACCCCTGGATCCCTCCGCCGTGACCCCAGACCGAACCGCCGCAGGGCAGGTCCGTCCTCATCAGCCCCAGTCCGTAGGCGGAGAACGGGGCGCCCGCGACCGGGATCGCGGTCTTCATCTCCTTGAGCTGGGCGGCAGGCAGCAACCGGCCGCCCAGCAGGGCCGCGTAGAAGCGGTTCAGGTCGTCGGAGCTGGAGATCATCGCGCCCGCCGCGCCCGCCTCCGAGGGATTGAGCTCGGTGACGTCATAGGTCGGGCCCTCCGGCTTCGGCTGCAGGGAGAGTTTGGAGTACGCGCGGGAACTGGGCACCGGCAGCGAGGTGCCGGTGCGGGGGACGGACGTGGCGTACAGGCCGAGCGGTGTGATGACGCGCCGCACGATCTCGTCCTCGTACGGGCGGCCCGCGACCTTCTCGACGACCATGCCGGCCAGGACGTAGTCGGTGTTGGAATAGCTCCAGCCCGTGCCCGGCGCGAAGAGCGGCTGATAGCGCATGGCGATACCCACCAACTGTGCGGGCGTGTAGGTGTCGTAGCGGTGCTCCAGGAACTTCTCCGTGAAGCCGTTCGCCAGGAAATCGGGGTCGGAGGTGTAACTGAAGACCCCGCTGGTGTGGTTGAGCAGCTGCCGCACCGTGATCTTCCGGCCGTCGTTGCCATTGCCCTGCACCACACCGGGCAGCCACCTGTCGAGCGTGTCGTCGAGGCTGAGCTTTCCCTCGGCCTCCATCTGGAGGAGCACGGTCGCCACGAAGGTCTTGGTCGTGCTGCCGATCCGGTAGCGGTCGAACGCCGAACGCGGCTGCCCCGTCTTCAGGTTCCCGACGCCCGAGGCGCCCGCCCAGATCGAGTACGTGTCCTTGACCTGCCCGGCGACCCCGGGCACCCCGTTCTTGACCGCGGCGTCCATCGCCGCCTGGGTCTGCCGGTGCCCCGGGTCGTCTGCGGCTGCCGCGGGTGAGGTGAACGATGCGGCGGCCAAGGCCGCCACTGCCGCCAGACCCGCCGCACACGCTCGTACGGTGCGCACTGTCATCTGCTGCCCCTCTCGGTTCTGTTCCGGAACCCCGGAAGCTAGGCCAGCCGACCCGGCCACCGCTTCATCGCGCACGACAACGTCAGGGGACGGGACTCATCCGGGGCCACCAACCAGGGGCCCGAAACCCGACTCGTGGCCCCCGACGAACACAGCCCTCCTGTCTTGTCGGTGACGACGAAGCTGTGGCCGTCCCGGCTGCCCTACCTTCCGGACATCACCGGATCGATGCCTCGGAGGCGGGAGTTCGCATGTTGACGTTGGACGAACACACGGTGCAGACATGAACGGCGCAGTGAGACGTGCGGGCAAGGGCCTTCCGCTGGTGGCCGCCGCCACCCTCGTGGTCAGTGGCTGCGGTGGTTCGTCCGGCTCAGGAACGGCGGGCGGCGGGAGCCAGAAGCTGGCCGACGGCAGGACGTTCGCCATGGCCTACGGATCCGACCCGGGCAGCCTGGACCCGGCGCGCACCGTGATGTCGATCGCCATCGGCATCAACCGCTACCTCTACGACCCGCTGATCCACCTCGACAGCAAGGGCGGGCCCGTCGCCGGCCTCGCGCAGAAGTGGCAGTCGACCAACACGACGGCCACCTTCACGCTGCGCCCCGGCATCACCTGCGCGGACGGTTCGCCGCTGACCGCGAGCGATGTCGCCGAGAACATCAACTACGTGGGCGACCCGAAGAACACCTCACCCCTCACGGGCCTGCTGGTCATGCCCGGCACCACGGCGAAGGCCGACGACACACAGCGCACCGTCACCCTCACCAGCGGAGCCCCCGATGCGTTCCTGCTGCGCAACGCGGGCTCCGTACCCATCGTCTGCCGCAAGGGCCTGGACGACCGTACATCCCTGGCCAAGGGCGGCAACGGGACCGGCATGTTCACCATGACCGAGGCCGTCGCGGGCGACCACTACACCCTCACCCGGCGCAAGAACTACGCGTGGGGCCCGGGGGGCTTCGACAACGGGCAGAAGGGGCTCCCGGACAAGGTGACCGTACGGGTGATCCCGAACGAGACCACCGCGGCCAACCTGTTGCTGTCCGACGGGCTCAACGCCGCCCCGGTGCTCGGACCCGAGAAGCAGCGGCTGACCGCGAAGAATCTGTTCCACGCCGACACCCAGGCCCCGGTGGGCGAGTTGTTCTTCAACCAGAGCGCCGGCCGCCCCGGATCCGACGAGAAGGTGCGCCACGCGCTGGTGCAGGCACTGAACCTGTCCGACCTCGGCAAGGTGATCACCGGCGGCACCGGAAAGCCGTCGAAGGGCATGATCACCCTCGACCCCGCGGTGTGCTCCGGTGACCCGGTGACCGGCAACCTCCCCGCGTTCGATCTGGCAGCGGCGAAAGCCGAGTTGGACGCGGCCGGATGGGCGCCCGGAGCCGGCGGCGTACGGTCGAAGGGCGGCAAGAAGCTGAAGCTGACCGTGCTGCACGCCACCCAGCTCGGCCCCACCATGGCCGCGGGCGCCGAACTGGTCCAGAAGGCGTGGAAGAGCCTCGGAGCCGAGGCCACCCTCAAGCCGGTGGACAGCCCGGCCCTGAACAGCGTGCTGTTCGGCTCCGGGGACTGGGACGTCTCGATGGGTCCGGTCGGGCTCACGGCTCCCAACCAGCTCGTTCCCCTCATGTCGGGACCGAAGCCGCCGAAGGGCGTCAACTTCGCCGGGGTGGACAACGCCGCCTACACGTCCCTCGTGCAGCAGGCCTCGTCCAAGGTCGGCACCAGCGGCTGCCCGCAGTGGCTGCGGGCCGAGTCGGCGCTGATCAAGCAGGTCGACGCGGTGCCGTACTACAACTCCACCGTCCCCCTCTTCGGCCGGGGAGCCCGCTTCCAGGTGAACCAGGGCTCGATCATCCCGTCCACGATCCGCATGTACGCCGGATAGGGGCCCGCATCCATGACGACCGCGGTGCTCGAAGCGCCGGTCGCGCAGCCGGGGGCACCCGCCCCCGGCTGGCGGACCAACCGGTGGCTGCTGTTCGGACTCCGGCGCTCCGCACGCCTGTTGGTGTCGCTGTGGGCGCTGGTCTCCGCAGCCTTCCTCATGATCCACCTCATACCCGGCGACCCCGCGCGCGCCGCCCTGGGCATGACGGCCTCGCCCGAGATGGTCGCCGCGCGCCGGGCGGCGATGGGGCTCGACGACCCGCTCTGGCAGCAGTACGCCGGCTTCCTGGGCGGTGTCTGCAAGGGTGACTTCGGCACCTCGACCGTCAGCGGCCTGCCCGTCGCGCAGACCATCGGTGACCGGCTGCCCGCGACCCTGCAGCTCGCTCTGCTCGCGTTCTGCGCGGCGCTGGTGGTGGCGGTCCCGGTAGGTGTCCTGATGGCGGCGCTGACCAGGGGCGGGCGCCGGCGCGGCGGGGAGCTCGCCTTCACCTCGGCGAGCGTGCTGCTCGCCGTGATCCCCGAGTTCCTGCTCGCCGTCGTACTGGCCTACGTGTTCGCGGTGCGCCTCGGCTGGTTCCCGGTCGCGGGGCGCTCGGGCCCCGGGTCGTACGTCCTGCCCGTACTGGCGCTGGCGACCGGGCCCGCGTCGGTCCTCGCGCGGCTGTGCCGGGTGGAGATGCTGTCCGTGCTCGGCGCCGACTACGTCCGTACGGCACGCGCCAAGCGGCTGCCCGCCCGGCTCGTGTACCTGCGCCACGCGCTGCCCAACGCCCTGACCGCGACGCTCACCGTCGGCGGGCTGCTGCTCTCCGCGCTGGTCGCGGGCACGGTGCTGGTGGAGAACGTCTTCGCCTGGCCCGGCCTCGGCTCGACCATCGTCCAGTCGATCCTGCAGAAGGACTATCCCGTGGTGCAAGGCGTCGTACTGGTCTACGGCTTCGGCGTACTGGCCGTGAACCTGCTGGTCGATGCGGCGCTGGCCCTGCTCGACCCGCGTTCCACGATCAGGGAGGACTGATGTCCGCACGTCGCTCGTCCTCCAGGTGGGCGGCCGTCGCCCGCACCCCCGTCGGTGCCTGCGCCGGGCTGCTGCTGCTCGCCGTGGTGCTCCTGGCGGTCCTCGCTCCTCTCCTGTGGGGCGACCGGGCGTCCGTGGTCGACACCGACGCGATCCAGCAAGCCCCCTCCCACGCCCACCTGTTGGGGACGGACAGCCTGGGCCGGGACATCTTCTACCGGGTGCTCGTCGCCACCCGGCTCTCCCTCCTCCTCGCGGTGACCGCCACCCTGATCGGTGTGACCCTGGGCATCGTCCTGGGCGCCGCGCCCTCGGTGCTGCCGCGCCGGGCAGGGCGCCTGGTGACGTCCCTGGTGAACATCGCCGTGGCCTTTCCCGGTCTGCTGCTCGCCCTGTTCTTCGCGGTGATCTTCGGGGTGGGCACGACCGGCGCGGTCCTGGCGATCGGGCTCGCGATGGCGCCGGCCTTCGCACGGCTGGCCCAGACCCTGGCCGCCGGTGTCGCGGGCAAGGACTTCGTGGCCGCGGCCCGGGTCGCGGGGGTCGGGCGGATGCGTCTTCTCGTACGCCACATCCTGCCCAACATCGGCGAACCCCTCGCCGTGAACGCCGCGATCGGCGCGGGCAGCGCGCTGCTGGCCTTCGCCGGGCTCTCCTTCCTGGGCCTGGGAGTTCAGGCACCGGATTACGACTGGGGGCGGCTCCTCGGCGAGGGGCTCGACCGGATCAGCCTCACCCCCGCGCCCGCGATGGCGCCCTGCGTGGCGGTGATCGTCACCGGTCTGGCGTTCAACCTTCTCGGCGAGTCCGCTGCCGCGGTCCTCGGCGTACGCACCCTGTCGCCCAGGATTGGACCGCGCCGCCCGCCGCCCCCGTCGGAGCCCGAGGTCATGGCGGACGCACAGCCGGCGGGCGATCCTGTGCTGGCCGTGGAGAACCTGAGGGTCTCCTTCCCGGGGCCTTCGGGCTGGACCACACCGGTGCGCGGGGTGAGTTTCTCCGTACAGCCGGGTGAGGCGGTCGGTGTGGTCGGAGAGTCGGGATCCGGCAAGAGCCTGACCGCGCTGGCGGTGTCGCTGCTCGTCGAGCCACCGGCCCATGTCACCGCCGATCGGCTGGAGTTCGCGGGCACGCGGCTGCTGGAGACGCCGGAGCGTGAGCTGCGCGGGCTCCTCGGCACCTCCCTCTCCCTGGTCTTCCAGGACCCGATGAGCTCGTTCAACCCGGTCAGAAGCGTCGGACGGCAGCTCGCCGAAGTCGCCGAACAGCACCAGCAGTTGACGCGGCGCGCGGCCTTCGCGCGGGCCGTGGACCGGCTGCGTGCGGTACGGGTGCCCGCGCCGCAGCTGCGGGCCCGGCAGTATCCGTACGAGTTCTCCGGCGGCATGCGACAGCGCGCGATGATCGGCATGGGGCTCATGGGCGACCCCCGGCTGATCATCGCCGACGAGCCGACCACCGCGCTGGACGCCGCCGTGCAGTGGCAGGTGCTGCAACTCCTCGCCGAGGTGAGGGCGGCACGGGACACCGCCATTCTGCTGATCAGCCATGACGTCGGCGTGGTCGCCCGTACCTGCGACCGGATCCTGGTCATGTACGCGGGACGGATCGTCGAGGACCTCCCCGCCGCCGGTCTGCACACCGCCGCCAGGCACCCGTACACGCGGGCCCTGCTGGCCGCGGTACCGGATCTGGACACCGACCGCAGCCGCCCCCTGGCCGTCATCCCCGGCCGGCCGCCGGAGCCCGAACGGATGCCTGTGGGCTGCGCGTTCGCACCCCGCTGCCCACGGGCGGACGACCACTGCCGCCGTACGGATCCGGGGCTCGTCGCGGAGCGGGACGGGCACCGGGTGGCCTGCTGGCACCCCGTCCAGGAACAGGAAGGGGCCGAACCGGTCAGGGAGTCCACCACGGGAGGCACCGCATGAGCGACCTGGTCTTCGACGCGGTGAGCGTCCACTACGGCCACCGCCGCCACGGGCTCACCGCCGTGGACGGCGCGAGCCTGACCGTGCCGTCCGGTCAAGTCGTCGGCCTGGTGGGGGAGTCGGGCTCGGGCAAGTCGACCCTGGCCCGCTCCGCCGTCGGGCTCGCCCCGGTCAGTGCGGGACGCGTCCTGCTGGACGGGACCGACGTACGGCGGCTGCGCGGGCGCCACCGCCCGCTGCAGATGGTCTTCCAGGACCCGTACTCCTCACTGGATCCGCGGATGAGCATCGGCGACTCCATCGCCGAGGCGATGCCGCGCGAAGCCGGACGCGGTGCGGACCGGCGGCGCTCCGAGATCGCGCGCCTCCTGGAACAGGTCCAACTGGACCCGGACCGCGCTCAGATGCTGCCCGGGCAGCTCTCCGGCGGACAGCGTCAGCGGGTCGCACTGGCCCGGGCTCTGGCGGGCCGGCCGCAGGTCGTCATCGCCGACGAGATCACCTCGGCCCTCGACGTCTCGGTCCAGGGCGCCGTCCTCAATCTGCTCCGTGACGTGCAGCGGCAGCTGAATCTGTCGATGCTCTTCATCTCGCACAACCTGGCCGTGGTGCGTTACCTCAGCGACCATGTCGCCGTGATGTACCTCGGCAGGATCGTCGAGGCGGGCCCGACCGAGGAGGTGCTCGGCGACCCCCGCCATCCCTACACCCGCGAGCTGCTCGCCTCACTGCCCGGCCACGACTCGGCACCGCTGAACGGCACAGGCCCGCCCGAAGCCGCGGACACCGACCCGCACCACCCGCCGTCCGGCTGCCGCTACCACCCGCGCTGCCCCGTCGGCCCGCTGGTCCACGCCGACCGCACCGTCTGCCGCACCCGGGATCCGGCCGAAGGCGCCGCATCGCGACCGCACCTGGCCGCATGCCACTTCGCCGCCACCGATGACCTCCCGTACCCGACCCTTCTGCGAGGAGACCGCACACCGTGACCCGACGCCTGGGCATCGACGACCTGTACGCCATCGAGCTGCCGGAGCAGCCTGCCCTCTCCCCGGACGGCACGCGCATCGTGTACGTACTGCGGACCGCCGACCGCGAACACGACCGGGACGACCGGGCGTTGTGGACGGTACGCACCGACGGGGGAACGGCGCGGCGGCTCACCCGCGGCCCTGCGGACGCGGCCCCCGCCTGGTCGCCGGACGGCCGGTGGATCGCGTTCCTGCGGGGCGGCGACGGTCCGGCGCAGCTGTGGCTGCTGCCCGCCGAAGGCGGCGAGCCCGAGCCGGTGACGGACCTCGCGCTCGGCGCGGGGGCGCCGGTGTGGAGCCCGGACGGCACCGTGATCGCGTTCACGGCGCCGGTCGACGGGCGGGACGCAGGAGAAGGTGCGGAGGGCGCACCGCCACCGGTCGTGACGGGCCGGCTGGGATACAAGGCCGACGGCTCCGGTCTGCTGGATGCCGTACGCAACCAGGTGCACGTCGTCGGCCTCGACAGCCGCGGCGTCCGGCAGATCACGTACGGCGACCGGCACGCCGGCGCCCCCGCCTGGTCGCCCGACGGGCGCAGCCTCGCCTTCCCGGCGGCGCACGGCGCCGACTCCGACCTGACGCTGCGCTCCGCCGCGTACGTCGTGGAAGCCGCGACGCCCGGCGCCGAGCCGACGCAGATCGGCGCCGAGGACTGCGTGGCGTACGCCGTCGGCTGGGCGGCCGACGGCGCGGCTCTGCTGGTCGTGGGGCGCAGGGACACCGCGACGGGCCACGCGAGCCTGCTGCACGTGCCGCTCGACGGCGGCACACCCCGCGACCTCACCGCCGCGCTCGACCGCAATGTGATGCCCGGCGGCGCCGGCTATCCGGGCGCGCTGCCGCAGACCGTGGCCGACGGGCGCAGCGTGCTCTTCTGCGTACGCGACCGTGGCTGCACCCACCTGTACGCGACGGACCGCGACGGCGGCGCACCCCGTCCGCTGGTCGGCGGCGAGGGCCGGGTGGTCTCCGGGGTGTCGGCCGCCGGCTCCACCGCCGCGCTCGTCCTGGCGACCTCCACCTCGTACGGCGAGATCGCGACGGTCGACCTGGAAACGGGCCGCGAGCAGGTGCACACCACACACGGGGCAGGCCTGTCCGAGGTCGAGCTGTTCGCCCCGCAGGAAAGGGAGTTCACCGTCTCCGACGGCACCACCGTGCACGGCTGGCTGCTGCGCGACCCGGCTCGCGGCACGGGACCCGCGCCCCTCCTCCTCGACATCCACGGCGGCCCGCACAACGCCTGGAACGGCGCGGCCGACCCCGTCCACCTCTACCACCAGTCGCTGGTCGTCCGCGGCTGGTCGGTGCTGCTGCTCAACCCGCGCGGCAGCGACGGCTACGGCGAGGAGTTCTTCACCGCGGGTCTCGGCGCATGGGGCGCCGCCGACGCGCGGGACTTCCTCGAGCCCGTCGACGCGCTGGTCGCCGAAGGCACCGCCGATCCGCAGCGCCTCGCCGTGGTCGGCTACAGCTACGGCGGCTTTATGACCTGCTATCTGACCAGCCGCGACAACCGGTTCGCCGCCGCGGTCGCCGGAGGCGTGGTCAGCGATCTGACGAGCATGGGCGGCACGTCCGACGAGGGCCACCCCCTGTCCGTCATGGAACTGGGCGGACCGCCCTGGCAGGACCGGGCGCTGTACGCCGAACTCTCCCCGTACTCCCAGGTGGAGAACGTCCGCACCCCCACGCTCGTCCTGCACGGCGCCGCCGACGAACGCTGCCCGGTCGGACAGGCCGAACAGTGGTTCACCGCACTGCGCGAGCGCGGCGTGCCCACCCGCCTGGTGCTCTACCCGGGAGGCTCGCACCTCTTCCTCCTCGACGGAGCGCCCTCGCACCGCGCCGACCTCTCCCGCCGCATCGTCGACTGGGTCGAGCGCTACGCGGGACCGCCCGGACGCCAGGCCCGCCCGAAGCTGGACCTCGCGCACTGGCAGCGCCGGCTGACCGAGCTGGCGTCCCGCCACCGCGTCCCCGGCGCGGTCCTGGGCATCGCGCGCGGCGACGAACTCGCCCTGGCCGCCCACGGGGTGCTCAACAAGGACACCGGCGTCGGGACGACCGAGGACTCCCTTTTCCAGATCGGTTCGATCACCAAGGTGTGGACCGCGACCCTGGTCATGCAGCTGGTCGACGAAGGGCTGCTCGACCTCGACGCCCCGCTCGCCGAGGTGATTCCGGAGCTCTGGCTCGCCGACCCGCAGACCGCCCACAAGGTCACCATGCGGCATCTGCTCACCCACACCAGCGGCATCGACGGCGACATCTTCACCGACACGGGCCGGGGCGACGACTGTCTTGAGCGGTACGCGGACCTGCTCGGCGACGCCGCTCAGAATCACCCGCTGGGCGCGACGTTCTCGTACTGCAACTCGGGGTATGTGCTGGCCGGCCGGGTCATCGAGAAGCTCACCGGCATGAGCTGGGACAGCGCGCTGCGCGAGCGGCTGTGTACGCCCCTGGGGCTGACCCGCACCGTCACGCTGCCGGAGGAGGCGCTGCGCTTCCGCGCCGCCATGGGTCACACCGCCGCGGGGGACGAGGACCCGCTGCCGGCTCCGGTCTGGGGCCTGCCCCGGTCCGCAGGGCCCGCGGGGCTGATCACCGCGACGGCCGCGGACGTACTGGCGTTCGCCCGTATGCACCTGGCGGGAGGCGCCACCGCCGACGGAACCCGCGTGCTGTCGGAGGCGGCCGCACGCGCGATGACCGAGAAGCAGGTCGGGCTGCCGGACGTCCACACCCTCGGGGACTCCTGGGGGCTCGGCTGGATCCGCTTCGGCTTCGGCGGCCACCGGCTGATCGGGCACGACGGCAACACTCTCGGCCAGTCGGCGTTCCTGCGCCTGCTGCCCGAACAGGACCTCGCGATCACCCTGCTCACCAACGGGGGCGGCGCCCACGACCTGTATCTGGAACTGTTCCGCGAACTGTTCGCCGAGCTCGCCGGAATCGACATGCCCCGGCCGATCGAGCCCCCGGCCGAGCCGGTCGAGGTCGACGCAAGCCGCCACCTCGGGTGTTACGAACGGGCCGGCGCGCGCATCGACATCCTCGACGGCGCCCAGGGTCTGCGGCTGCGGCAGACGGTGACCGGGCCGCTCGCCGCCATGGTGCCGGAGCCCGTCCAGGAGGTCGCCCTGGTCCCCGTGACGGACGAACTCTTCGTGGTCCGCCCTCCCGGCAGCCGGGCATGGACGGCCGTGACCTTCTACAGCCTGCCGACCGGTGAGAAATATGTGCACTACGGCGTCCGCGCGACCCCGAAGGTGTCCTGACGTGGAATCACAGCACGACGCCCGCGCCCACCGGGACGCGCACGGAGTCGAACGGTTTCAGGCCCGGCTGCCCGCCATGCTCGGCGACATCGAGCGCCTGGTCGTCACCGAGTCGCCCTCGGCCGACCTTGCCGCCGTGGCGCACAGCGCGGGGGTGGTCGCCGCCCTGGGCAGGGCCCACCTCGGCGCCGATCCCGAACTGATCGTCCTGGACGGCCGCACCCACCTCCGCTGGCGTCTGGGCAGCGGGCCGCGACGGGTGCTGCTGCTCGCCCACCACGACACGGTGTGGCCCCTGGGGACACTGGCCGCCCACCCGTTCGAGGTGAGGGAGGGCGTGCTCCGCGGGCCCGGCTGCTTCGACATGAAGACGGGCCTGGTGATGGCGTTCCACGCGCTCGCCGTACTCGCCGCACCCGACCGGACGGACGGGGTGACGCTGCTGGTGACCGGCGACGAGGAGCTCGGTTCACCGTCCTCCCGCGAGCTGATCGAGACGGAGGCGCGCGGCTGTGCCGCCGCCCTCGTACTGGAGGCGTCCGCGGACGGCGGGGCGCTGAAGACCGAACGTAAAGGCGTCTCCCGGTACGAGGTGACGGTGCACGGCCGGGCGGCACACGCCGGCCTCGAACCGGAACGCGGGGTGAACGCCACCGTGGAGACCGCACATCAGATCCTCGCGGTCGCCGGCCTCGCCGACGCCGCAGCCGGCACCACGGTCGTCCCCACCGTGCTCGCCGCCGGGACCACCACCAACACGGTCCCCGCACAGGGGCGGTTCGCCGTGGACGTGCGGGTGCGCGACGCCGCCGAGCAGGACCGGGTGGACACGGCCGTACGAGCACTGCGGCCCGTCCTGGAGGGTGCGGCAGTGGAGGTGACCGGCGGCCCCAACCGCCCGCCCCTGCAGCGCACTTCATCGGCTCTGCTCTACCGCCGGGCGCAGCACCGCGCGACAGGGCTCGGCATCGGTCCGCTGTCCGCGGCCGCGGTGGGAGGGGCGTCGGACGGCAACTTCACCGCGGGCATCGGCACCCCCACGCTCGACGGACTCGGCGCGGTGGGAGGCGGCGCTCACGCCGACCACGAGCACGTGCTGACCGCCGAAATCCCGCGCCGCACCGCGCTGTTGGCGGCTCTGATCCACGATCTGACGGAAGGGAGCAACCGATGACCGACACCCCGGCCGTGAGCGCTCCGGCTCCGGACACCGGCCGCCTCCTGGGCGACGACGCGGCCGCCGCTGCCGAGGCGGCGGCCCGCGCGGCCGGCTGCCGTATCCGGCCGATCAGCGCACTGGCCGACCTGGAGGCCGTCAGCCGGCTCTTCGAGGGCATCTGGAAACCCGACGGCGAGAACAGCCTGGTCACCACCGAACTGCTGCGCGCCATGGACAAGGCCGGCAACTACGTCGCGGCCGCCTTCGACGGCGACGGCGACGGCGACGGCAGCGGGGAGGAGGGTGAACTCGTCGGCGCCTGCATCGGGTTCTTCGGCCCGCCGCCGCACGGCGCCCTGCACAGCCACATCGCCGGCGTGTCGGCCCGGATGCGCGGCCGCAGCGTGGGCTTCGCGCTCAAGGCGCACCAGCGCTCCTGGGCGCTGCGACGCGGCGCGCACCAGGTGTCGTGGACGTTCGATCCGCTGGTCAGGCGCAACGCCTACTTCAACATCGGCAAGCTGGCGGCCGTACCCGTCGAATACCTGCCCAACTTCTACGGCCGGATGAACGACGGCATCAACGGTGCGGACGACACCGACCGGCTGCTCGTCGACTGGCAGCTGGCCGCATCCGAGACCGTCGCCGCCTGCCACGGCCGCCACCGCTCCGCCGACGCCGCCGCTGCGCGCGCGGCAGGAGCCGTCGTCGCCCTGGACACCGCGGCCGACGGCCGGCCGGTCCTCGGCCGCGGCGAAGGACCGCAGGCGCTGGTCGCCGTACCCGCGGACATCGAACAGCTCCGCCACACCGATCCGGCAGCCGCGGCGGCCTGGCGCTCCGCGCTGCGGGAGGCGCTCGGCGGCCTGCTCGGCGACGGGTGGCGGGTCACCGGATTCGACCGCGACGGCTGGTACATCCTGACGAGAAAGGACACGCAGTGAAGCTCACCGGAGTCGAACTCCGCCAGATCAGACTGCCGTTGGTGGCACCCTTCCGTACCTCCTTCGCCACCCAGACCGAGCGCACGGCCCTGCTGCTGCGGGCGGTGGGCACCGAATCCGAGGGCTGGGGCGAATGCGTGGCGATGGCCGAACCGCGCTACTCCTCGGAGTACGTCGCCTCCTGCGCCGACGTCCTGAGCCGCCATCTCATCCCCGAACTGGCCCGGTACGAAAGCCTCGACGCGACCACCGTCGCCCCGGCCCTCGAACCGTTCCGGGGTCACCGGATGGCCAAGGCCGCACTGGAGATGGCCGTACTCGATGCCGAACTGCGCGCCAGTGGCGTGCCGTTGGCCCGCGAGCTGGGCGCCGTGCGCGACCGGGTGCCCTGCGGGGTGTCCGTGGGGATCATGGACTCCGTGCCGGAGCTCCTGGAGGCGGTGGCCGGCTATCTCGACGACGGGTATGTCCGGATCAAGCTGAAGATCGAGCCGGGCTGGGACATCGAGCCCGTACGGGCCGTACGCCAACACTTCGGCGACGACCTGCTGCTCCAGGTCGACGCCAATGCCGCCTACACCCTCGCCGACGCACGGCACCTGGCCGGACTCGACCCGTTCGGACTGCTCCTGATCGAGCAGCCGCTCGAAGAGGAGGACATCCTCGGCCACGCCCAACTGGCCAAGCTCATCAGCACACCGGTCTGTCTCGACGAGTCGATCACCTCCGCCCGCGCCGCCGCGGCCGCGATCACCCTGGGCGCGTGCAGCATCGTGAACATCAAGCCCGGCCGGGTCGGCGGCTATCTGGAAGCCCGCCGCATCCACGACGTCTGCGTCGCCCACGGCGTCCCCGTGTGGTGCGGCGGCATGCTGGAGACAGGCATCGGCCGCGCCGCGAATCTCGCGCTCGCCGCGCTCCCGGGCTTCACCCTGCCCGGCGACACCTCCGCCTCGGACCGCTTCTACCGCACCGACATCACCGACCCGTTCGTCCTCTCCGACGGACATCTGCCGGTCCCCACCGGGCCCGGCCTCGGCATCGAGCCCCTTCCCGAGGTCCTCGACGAGTTCACCGTCACCACGGAATGGATCGCGCTGTGACCCACCCCTTGTCGCGACCGACGAATCCTGCGCACAATCCCGTCGAAGCCGATGAACAACGGCTGTGACCACCGCTCCTGGGACCGGGAGCCTGCTGCCGGGGGGCCTTGTGGGCATGAACGACACGCCGCGGGCCAGCATGGCCCGGGTGCTGGACGACCTCGGCACCACGCTGCTCGACCTGGTCTGCGGTGATCCGGACCGGGCCGATGCGATCGGTGGTGTGGTCATCCACGACGTACTGGACGAGCCGGCACTGCCCCGCCAGGCGCTGGTGCTCGGCGTCGGCGTACACGGGGCGGCCGAGACCGCCCGGCTGCTCACGGAGCTCGGTGCGGACGGTGCGGCGGCGCTGGTGGTACGCGCCCCCGCGCCGTCCGATCCCGCGGTCGCCGCGGCGGCCGAGCGCTCCGGGGTCGCGCTGCTCGCTCTGACCCGCGGTGCGTCCTGGGCCCAACTGGCCGCACTGCTGCGCTCGTTGCTCGCGGAGGGCGATGTCGGGGAAGCGGGTCCGCAGACGCTGGGCGGCACCCCGTCCGGCGATCTGTTCGCGCTGGCCAATGCGGTGGCCGCGCTGCTGGACGCCCCGGTCACCATCGAGGACCGCAGCTCCCGGGTCCTCGCGTTCTCCGGCCGCCAGGACGAGGCGGACCCCTCGCGGGTGGAGACCATCCTCGGCAGGCAGGTGCCCGAACGCTTCACCCGCCTGCTGGAGGACCACGGAGTCTTCCGGGCGCTGTACCGCAACGACAAGCCGGTCTACTTCGCGCCCGCCGAAACCGAGGGTCTGCACGTCCCCCGCGCCGCCATCGCGGTACGCGCGGGGGATGAGATCCTCGGCTCCATCTGGGCCGCGGTCCACGGCCCGCTCAGCGCCCAGCGCACCCAGGCGCTGCACGACGCGGCCAAGCTGGTGGCCCTGCACATGCTGCGGCTGCGCGCCGGCGCCGACGTCGAGCGCAGACTCCGCGCCGATCTGGTCTCCACCGCTCTGGAAGGCGGTCCGGGAGCCGCCGAGGCGCTGGGCCGCCTCGGCCTGGCCGACCACACCGGCGTCGTTCTCGCGCTGGCCGCGCCCGACCCGCCCGCGCTGCCCGACTCGACCGACCTGCACGCGCAGCGCACCGCCGAACGCCAGCGTCTGTCCGACGCGTTCGCCATGCACCTCACCGCGGTCCACCCCCGGGCGGCCACGGCCCTGATCGGCGACGTCGCGTACGGCATCCTCCCCGTGGGCCACCACCAGGCCGACGCGGAGGCCCGCGCGGCCCGGGTCGGATCCGACTTCCTCACCCGCGTGGGCGACCGGCTGCACCCGCTGATCGGCGTCGGTCCCGTGGCGGAGAACGGCACCGGTCTGGCCCGCTCCCGCGACGGCGCCGACCGGGCCCTGCGTGTCCTGCGCACCAACGGCGGACCCCGCAGGCTCGCCCGCATGGCCGACGTCCACATCGAGGCACTGCTGCTGGACCTCGCCGACCTCAGCGCCGAACGCGGCCAGCCCCCGACAGGACCGCTGGCCAGGCTGCTCGCGTACGACAGCCGGCACGACGCCCATCTGGTCGACACGCTCCGCGCCTGGCTGAACGCCTTCGGCGACGTCCCCGCGGCGGCCGAGGCGATGTACGTCCACCAGAACACCTTCCGCTATCGGCTGCGCCGCGTCACCGAGGTCGCCGAGACCGATCTCACCGACCCCGACGCCCGCTTCGCGCTCATGCTCCAACTGCGCCTGCTCCGCCGCCCCGAGAGTGCGCCGGGGTGACGCCGGGATGACGCCGGGGTGAAGCGACGGGCCTGTGGACAGAGTTATCCACAGGGGTCGCGGACCTGATCCGCGCAGGGCACCTTCGTGGCTATGAACAAGCACCATGAATCGACCGGTCCTTCGTCCGCCCAGGAGCAGATCACCTTGCGCGGGCCTGCCGAACTGGCGGACTCGCTGCCCTATTTGCTGGGGTTCACGCCGACCGACTCCATCGTGATGATCGCTCTGCACGGCCGCAGGGGACGGTTCGGCGGCCGCCTCAGGCTCGGTATTCCGCGCTCGCCGGAGGAATGGCCGGGCGTCGCCGAGGAGCTCGCCGACTGCCTGGTGACCGGAAGCGAAAGGCGCGGGGACAAACCGGAAGGCATCGTCGTCTTCCTCTGCCAGGACCCGGGCCCCGGCGAGACGGCCGGCCAGGTGCTGGAGCGGCTCCGCCCGCTCGCCCAGAGGCTGCGGACGGCCTGTGGCTCCCTCGACGTCCCGGTCCATGAAGCGCTCTGCATCTCCGACGGCCGCTTCTGGTCGTACTGCTGCCCGGACACGCGCTGCTGCCCGCCCGAGGGGAACGCGCTGGCCATGCCGGGGACGTCGGTGATGGCGGCGGCAGCCGCGTATGCCGGAATCCAAGTGCGCGGATCCCTGCGGGACATGGAGGCCAGGCTGCTGCCCAGGACCGTCGGCACCGAGCAGCAGGAGCGGGCGCTGGATCTGGCCGCGGCGGCACTGGTGCCCAGGATCCTGGACGGAGCCGACGGTGGCGCACTGGTCGGCGAGGAGACGCTCGCACTGGCCCGCGGGCTGATGCGGCGGATCGCCGGGGCGCCGCTTCAGGCGGACCGGGGCGAGTCCGGCACCGACGGCGGGGACGACGCGCTCATCGAGGACAGCGAGGCCGCGGCCCTCGTCCTCGGCCTCCAGGACCGTACGACCCGCGACCGGGCGGCGGAGTGGATGGAGGGGCCCGAAGCCGAGCCCGCTCTGCGGCTGTGGCGTGCGGTGTCCCGTCGGTGCGTCGGCCCGTACGTCGACCACGCGGCAGCGCCGCTCACCCTCGCCGGGTGGGTCGCCTGGTCGACCGGTGACGAACCCGGAGCGCGCGTGGCCCTGGGGCGTGCTCTGCGGCTCGACCCGGAGTACCACTTCGCCCAGCTGCTGCACCAGGCCTGCAATGAGGGGCTCGACCCGGAGGCGTTGCGCGCCTGCCTGCGCAAGGAGCGCGGGAGCCGGGAGGCGGACGGGGAAACCGTACGCGCCGAGAGCAGGCGCAGGCCCCCGCAGTCGCCTGCCACCCGGCAGGACGGCCCTTCCGGCGCGGTGCGCCCGGGAGTTGGTGGACCGCGCGGACGGACCCGCAGGCGCAACGGACAGCGCGGGACGAGGAGCGGGCGTTGAGGGCGTACGGAGAAGCGGCCGTGACCCGCCCGCCCGCGGCGCCGTTCACCTGAGTGGCGCAGGGCAGCGGCTCTCGCCGCGGTATCCGCCGCAGCCTCTTTTCCCCCTGCACAGAAGGCAGACCATGGCCCTCACCGTCCCCTCCCGATCCCGCGGTGCCGGTGCTCATGGCCCGGCGCCCGGCGCGGGCCCCGCAGCTGCGGGCATGCGCCGGCCCGCAGAACTGCCGCCGGTGCACGCCGCGTTGATCTGTGTGGCCATGCCGGGGCTGGTGATCTCCGCGGAGGACGGACAACTCACGGGGAAGGGCCTGGAGGGCTTCTACCAGTCGGGCCGCCGGCTGCTCTCCCGCTGCCAACTGCGCGTCGCGGGACGCGAGCCGGTCGCGTTGCAGGGCAGGCTGCTCTCGGCGGGCCGTGCCAGATTCCTCTCCGTGGTGCGTACGGCCGCCGACAGCGGTCCCGATCCCGAGATCAGTGTCGAACGCCTGCGGTACGCGGACGGAGCCGAGCGGATCACCCTGCGCAGTGCGGCAGGGCGCGTGCTGCGACTCCCCGTGGAGATCGCGCTGGGCACCGACCTCGCCGATCTGGGGGCTGTCGCGGCCGGCCGGGCAGGGCCCGAACTGCCCGCCAGCGTCCACGACTCGGGGATGCGCTGGGTCACGGAGGCGGCCCAGGCCGTCGTCACCGCCGTGCCGCCCCCAGAAGACGCGCTGGCCTCGGCTGGACTGCTCTGCTGGGAGGTGGAACTGGCGCCGGGAGGCACGTACACCATCGAACTGAGGATCCGCAGCGACCGCCCGCCCAGGCCCCCGGGTCAGTCGGGGAGCCATCCACTGTCCCCCGCGCGGACGGAGGGCGACGATCCGCGCGTACCTGCCCTGCTGGGGACCTCGCTCGACGACCTGCGGGCCCTGCTGGTCAGGGACCCGCGCCACCCGGCGGACATGTATCCGGTGGCCGGGGTGCCCTGGCGCTGCGGATTCGCACCCGCCGAGATGCTCTGGGCAGCGCGGATGACACTGCCCCTGGGCACGCGGCTGGCCGCCTCCGTGCTGCGCACCCTCGCCCGCACCCAACTCACCGGCCCCGGACCGGATGCGGGGCGCGTCCCGGGACCGCTCAGGGACGCGGGCCCCCATCTCCCGCCGTCCTGTTCGGGTGTGGAGGCGACGCTCCTCTTTCCCGCCCTCCTCGCGGAGGCCCGCCGTTGGGGGATGCCCGAACAGGAAGTGGCAGAGCTGCTTCCCCCGGCGGAGCGCGCCCTGAACTGGCTGCGCGCCGCCGCAGGTGAGGACGGGCTGCTCCCCGACGCGGGGCCCGGCGGGTTCCGCCGCAGTGAGACGCAGGCGCACGCCCATCGTGCCGCGCTGCTGGGAGCGGCGCTCCTGCAGGAGTGCGGCCGCCCCGGAGGTGACGGCTGGCGCGAGTGGGCCGGCGCGCTGCGGCGCAGGTTCCGGGAGGACTTCTGGGTCGAGGACCGAGGCGGAGGCCGTCCCGCGGCCGCAAGAACGGCCGAAGGCCGGCTCGTGCCGCACCTGGGATCGGGCGTCGCGCATCTGCTGGACACCGGACTGCTGGGAGCCGGCCGGCTCGCCCCCGGCCTGCTCGACAAGGTGCAGACCGAGCAGCTGGCCAGGCTTCTCGGTGGCCCGGCGATGGACTCCGGCTGGGGGCTGCGCAGCCTCGGGGCGAGGGAGCCGGGGTACAACCCGTTCGGTCATCGCAGCGGTGCGGTGCGGGTGCACGAGAGCGCGGTGGCGGCTGCGGGCCTGGCGGCCGCCGGATACGAGAAGGAGGCGAGCTCCTTGCTGCGCGGCGTTCTCGACGCAGCCGATGCCTTCGGCCACCGGCTGCCCGAGATGTACGCGGGCGAACAGCGGACCGGGTCCGGAGTCCCGTCGCCTCATCCGGCGGCCTGCCGGCCGGCCGCGGTGGCCGCCGCGGCCGGGATTCATCTGCTCACCGCGCTCGCAGGTATCCGACCCGATGCTCCTGCCGGTACGGTCGCGCTGCATCCGGTGAGCTGTGCCCCGCTGGGCGCCCTCCAGTTCTCGGGTCTGCGTGTGGCGGGGGAGCCCTTCGCCGTGCGCGTCAGCAGGCTCGGACTCGGGATGGTGGAGGAAGCGGCGGGTGGACTGCAGCTGGGGGTGTGAGGCGGGTGGACGACGTACGAGCGGAGAGCACTGTGGATGACAAGGGGCGTGCTTATCGTCAAGGAGACGACTATGATCGCTCCATGCCCCCCTACGACCCGTCGGCCTTCCCGCCCTTCGCCGTCACCGTCGATCTGGTCGTGCTGACCGTGCGACGTCATGCGCTCTGCGCACTGGTCGTACGCCGGGGGGAGTCCCCGTTCCAGGGCCGGTGGGCGCTGCCGGGCGGCTTCGTCCGGGCGGACGAGGACCTGGGAGCGGCGGCGGCACGGGAACTCGGCGAGGAGACCGGGCTGCGTGCGCACGACCCCGAGGCG
This sequence comes from Streptomyces sp. NPDC050738, assembly GCF_040654175.1. Lineage (NCBI taxonomy): Bacteria > Bacillati > Actinomycetota > Actinomycetes > Kitasatosporales > Streptomycetaceae > Streptomyces > Streptomyces sp. NPDC050738. The sequence goes on from NZ_JBFAHN010000009.1 coordinate 105,025, forward strand.
CCGACGCCGGACAACGGAGCCCATCTCGAACAGCTGGGCACCTACGGCGGCCCCAAGCGCGACCCCCGGATGAGGGTCGTCAGCGTGGCGCATCTCGCGCTGGCCCCCGATCTGCCGGCCCCCCGCGCCGGCGGAGACGCCAACAGCGCACGCTGGGCACCGGTGGAGGCCCTGCTCCATCACGAGACCGACGCAGGGCGCGAGGACGAACAGCCGGCCCCGCTCGCCTTCGACCACGCCCAGATCCTCGCGGACGGCGTGGAGCGCGCCCGGTCCAAGATCGAATACTCCTCGCTCGCCACCGCCTTCTGTCCGCAGGAGTTCACCGTGGGCGAGCTGCGCCGGGTCTACGAGGCGGTGTGGGGCGTGGCCCTCGACCCCCGTAATTTCCACCGCAAGGTGACCGGCACTCCCGGCTTCCTCGTCCCCTCGGGCGGGACCACCACCCGGCAGGGCGGCCGCCCCGCACAGCTGTTCCGTGCGGGCGGCGCAACGCTGCTGAATCCTCCGATGCTCCGCCCCGAAGTCTGAGCCGCTGCACAAAAAGTCCTAAATGTCGCGTTATCTTGCTGCGGTACCCACCCCTGCCGCCGAAGAGATGCGATGCTCCAGGCCATCGGACTGACCAGCACCCCCCGTCGGGACCTCGCGCCCGCCGTGGACGATCTCACCTTCGAGGCCGGGTCCGGACAGGTCACGGCCCTGCTCGGCGACCCGGGCTCCGGGAAGACCACCGTCCTGCGGCTGATGCTCGAACTCGAACCGGGCCGCGGCGTCACCTGCTTCCGGGGCCGCCCCCTGCACCGCATCGCCAACCCGGCACGCGAGGTCGGAACCCTCCTCGGCGACGTACCCGGCCACCCCGCACGGACCGCCCGCAACCAGCTCCGGATGCTCTGCGCCGCCGCCGGCGTACCCGCCTCCCGCGCCGACGACCTGCTCGAAGTCGTCGGCCTGGCAGGGCTGGGCGGCCAGCGCCTGGGCACGCTGTCCCTCGGCATGGACCGCAGACTCGGCCTCGCCGCCGCCCTGTTGGCAGACCCCCACACCCTCCTGCTCGACGCGCCCTCCGAAGGGCTCTCGCCGCGCGAGAACAGCTGGCTGCACGGATTGCTGCGCGCACACGCCTCCCAGGGCGGCACCGTCCTGTTCACCACCAGGGACCCCAAGGAAGCGGCTCGTACCGCCGACCGGATCGTCACCGTCGACGCCGGGAGACTGGCGGCCGACCAGGACGCGGCGGAGTTCGCCCGTACCCGGCTCCGCCCCCGCGTCGCCGTCCGTACCCCGCACACCACGCGGCTCGCCGCGCTGCTCGGCCGCGAATCCCGCGAGGCACGGCGCTCCGTGGAGATCGTCCCCGAGGGGGGCAGCCTCCTGTCCGTGTACGGAAGCAGCTGCGCCGAGATCGGCGACACCGCCTTCCGGCACGGCGTCCTCATCCATCAACTCGCCGACGAGACCGGACCGGCGCCCGCCCCCTCGGCCCCCGAAGCCCCCGCCGCCCGCGAGGTCCGCCCCGGCAACGCCGCTCCGCCGCTCACCCGCCACCCGGCCCGCGGACCGCTCAGGCCGGTCCGATACGAACTCCGCCGGCTCCTGGGCGTACGGACAACCCCCTTGATCGTGGCCGCGGTTCTTGTCGCCTCGGCTGCCATCTCCCTGCTCCTCGCCCGTACAGGTCAGACCCCGCCCTCCGGCCTGCTCGCCGCCTGGCCTCGCTATCTCCCGCTGCCGCCCGCCGCCTTCGGAGCGGGACTTCTCGGCGCCCTCGCCTTCGGCGACGAGTTCCGCTACCCCGCACTCGCGGCGGGCCGTGGCACGGTCCCCCGCAGACTCGGACTCCTCACGGCCAAGCTCGCGGTCTCGGCCGCCACCGCGCTGCTCCTCGCCGCGGCGGCCGCTGTGACCGACGCCCAGGTCCTCCGTCTCGTGTACGGAGGCGATTTGGCGAACGTGCCGCCGGACTGGCCGGTCCTGTCGGTGAGTTGGGGCGCCCTCGCGATCGGCTGCTCCTGGGCCGGGCTGCTGGCCGCCGGGGTCTTCAGAAGTACGTCGGCCGGGCTCGCGGCGGTTCTGGCCGTACCGGTACTGATCGTTCCGCTCCTGCAGAAGGTGCTCGCCGGACCGTCCGCACGCACCGTCGAGGGACTTCCGGGCAGACTGCGCGATCTCGCCTGGATCTCCTGGCCGTACCAGACCGACCGGTGGCTGGCCGGTCTGCTGCGACTCGTTGCCCAGCCGGTCGGAGCGGCACTGGCGTTGTCACTCTCGGGCCTTCTCTGCGCATATCTGCTCACCGGCCTTCGCGGCAGGGCCCGTTGGTGACCGTCTTCCAGTACATCCGCTCCGACCTGCACACAACTCCTTTGAAGACGCCCACTTCTTTCCGATAAGGCGTCAATTGCGAGGGGGGCGGCGATCACCCTTTCGTGTGCTTTTCACCAAAGACCTCAAGGGGCGCAGGAGCCACGCCGACAAAGGATGCGTGACTACCCTTGCGCACTCCATGATGACCGCCGCCCGTTCCGCCGAGTCCGGCCTTGCGGGTCCGGGCGAACTCGACCGCTACCCCTACTCGGAGGCGCCCGGCGCCGGCCGTGTCGGTCCCCCCTCCTGGGGCGGGGCCGATGCGGAACTCGGCCGGGTCGGCCGTCGCGCCGCAGGCAGCCGCGGTCGCGGGCTGCACGGCCAACTTGTCCAGCAGCTCGGACAGATGATCGTCTCCGGCGACCTCGGCGCCGACCGCCCGCTCGTTCCCGAGGAGATCGGCCAGCGCTTCGAGGTCTCGCGCACGGTCGTACGCGAATCGCTGCGTGTGCTCGAGGCCAAGGGCCTGGTCAGCGCGCGTCCCAATGTCGGTACGCGGGTCCGCCCGGTCAGCGACTGGAACCTGCTGGACCCCGACATCATCGAATGGCGCGCCTACGGCCCGCAGCGCGACGACCAGCGCCGTGAGCTGGCCGAGCTGCGCTGGACGATCGAGCCCCTCGCCGCCCGCCTCGCGGCGCAGAACGGACGCGAGGACGTACAGCAGCGGCTCGCCGACATGGTGGAGATCATGGGCCACGCCCTTGCTCAGGGCGACTCGATCACTTTCTCCCGCGCCGATGCCGAGTTCCACTCGCTGCTCATCCAGCTGGCGAGCAACCGGATGCTGGAGCACCTCTCGGGCATCGTCTCGGCGGCGCTCCAGGTGTCCGGCGGCCCCGTCACCGGTTGCGACCGGCCCACGGAGATCTCCCTCGCGCACCACGCCAGGATCGTGGACGCCGTCACCGCGGCGGACCCCCAGGCCGCCGAGTCCGCCATGCGTCAACTGCTCGTCGTCCATCCGGAGGTGGAGCGCGTGGTCCCCGCGCCGCGGGAGCACTGACCGGCCGAGAGCCGGCGCCTGCGTACGCACCGTGTGTCGCCGGATCCCTCGGGGTCCGGCGACATGCTTGTGGGTGAACGCCCGCACTTGTCGTTTACGTCGCAATTGAGGTGTGACTCGGGCCACGCAGATTGGGCGTAACACTCCTTGAAACAGCGCGATGACTTAAGAGGCGACAGTCGAGGAGGGAATGCAGCAGCCGTTCGCGGCGCTGTGCAGCTCTGAGGTTCAGCCCGCGCCGCCGGTACATCCCCAGCCGGCGGTCGTCGGTTCCGGCCCCATCAGGGGCGGAGCCGGAAGCCGTTTCCATCGTTCCGAGAGGTTGTTCGTGTCGGCCAGCACATCCCGTACTCTCCCGCCGGAGATCGCCGAGTCCGAGTCTGTCATGGCGCTCATCGAGCGGGGAAAGGCTGATGGGCAGATCGCAGGCGACGACGTGCGCCGAGCCTTCGAGGCTGACCAGATTCCGCCAACCCAGTGGAAGAACGTTCTGCGCAGCCTCAACCAGATCCTCGAGGAAGAGGGTGTGACGCTGATGGTCAGTGCCGCGGAGTCGCCCAAGCGCCCCCGTAAGAGCGTCGCAGCGAAGAGCCCGGTCAAGCGCACCGCCACCAAGACGGTTGCCGCCAAGACGGTCACGACCAAGACCGTCGCGGCCGCTGCGGCTCCCGCGGCCGAGTCCGTGGACGCCGTCGCCGACGACACCGAGCCCAAGAAGGCAGTCGCCAAGAAGGCGGCCGCGAAGAAGACCGTCGCGAAGAAGGCGACGGCCAAGAAGACCACGGCGAAGAAGACCGCCTCCAAGAAGGACGCCGACGAGCAGCTCGACGGCGACGAGGCCGAGGAGACCCCGGCCAAGGCCGGCGAGGGCGAAGAGGAGGAGGGCGGCGAGGCCAAGGGCTTCGTTCTCTCCGACGACGACGAGGACGACGCGCCTGCGCAGCAGGTCGCCGTCGCCGGTGCCACCGCCGACCCGGTCAAGGACTACCTCAAGCAGATCGGCAAGGTCCCGCTCCTCAACGCGGAGCAGGAAGTCGAGCTCGCCAAGCGCATCGAGGCGGGTCTCTTCGCCGAGGACAAGCTGGCGAACGCCGACAAGCTCGCACCGAAGCTCAAGCGCGAGCTGGAGATCATCTCCGAGGACGGCCGCCGCGCCAAGAACCACCTCCTGGAGGCCAACCTCCGTCTGGTGGTCTCGCTGGCCAAGCGCTACACCGGTCGCGGCATGCTCTTCCTGGACCTCATCCAGGAGGGCAACCTCGGTCTGATCCGCGCGGTCGAGAAGTTCGACTACACCAAGGGCTACAAGTTCTCCACGTACGCCACCTGGTGGATCCGTCAGGCGATCACCCGCGCCATGGCCGACCAGGCCCGCACCATCCGTATCCCGGTGCACATGGTCGAGGTCATCAACAAGCTCGCGCGCGTCCAGCGCCAGATGCTCCAGGACCTGGGCCGTGAGCCCACCCCGGAGGAGCTGGCCAAGGAGCTCGACATGACCCCTGAGAAGGTCATCGAAGTCCAGAAGTACGGCCGCGAGCCGATCTCCCTCCACACCCCCCTGGGTGAGGACGGCGACAGCGAGTTCGGTGACCTCATCGAGGACTCCGAGGCGGTCGTCCCGGCCGACGCGGTCAGCTTCACGCTCCTGCAGGAGCAGCTGCACTCGGTCCTGGACACCCTGTCCGAGCGTGAGGCGGGCGTGGTCTCCATGCGCTTCGGCCTCACCGACGGTCAGCCGAAGACCCTCGACGAGATCGGCAAGGTCTACGGCGTGACGCGCGAGCGCATCCGTCAGATCGAGTCCAAGACCATGTCGAAGCTGCGTCACCCGTCGCGCTCGCAGGTTTTGCGCGACTACCTCGACTAGGCCGTACGAAGCACCGCACACCGCAGGCCCGGGTTCTCGTCCATGAGACCCGGGCCTGTGGCGTGAGCGGGTGCGGGCCGCCACCGGCTGGCCGACTCTGGGTGAATCGTGTTCACCGGAGAGTCAGGAGCCCGTATGCGTCCTCCTATCGCCCGAGCGCTGACAGGGGCGCTGGCACTGTTCGCAGTGGGCGCCGCGCTGCCGCTGGCCGCCCCTGTGCCCGCCGCGGCCGACGGCGTGGTCATCGGCGGATCCCCCGCACATGCCTCGGACAGCCCCTGGGTGGTGGCGGTGTCCAGCCGTGACCGGTTCGGGGGTACCAGAGCGGGTCAGTTCTGCGGGGGAGTGGTGGTGGCCCCGGACAAGGTGGTCACGGCCGCCCACTGCCTGAGCCAGGAGGTGCTCGGAGTCCCGCTGGGCGAGGTGCACGACCTCAAGGTCATCGCGGGCCGCGACGAGCTGCGGGGCACGGACGGCCAGGAGATCCGGGTGAGCGGCGCCTGGGTCGACCCGGACTACAACCCCTCCACCAACGCCTACGACCTGGCCGTACTGACCCTGTCCCGGGCGCTCCCGGAGGCGTACGCGCTCCAGGTGGCGGAGCCCGGCGACGTCGCGGACCTGCCGGGCACGGGCGCCGAGGTCTACGGCTGGGGCGATACGACCGGCACCGGGACCTATGCGAGCGCGCTGCGCTCCTCCAGCGTGCAGGTGCTGCCCGACGCGCTGTGCGAGGAGGCGTACCCGGGGACCGCGGACGGCACGTACGAGGCCTCCAGCATGCTCTGCGCAGGAGACCCGGACGGCGGGCACGACGCGTGCCAGGGCGACAGCGGAGGGCCGCTGGTGGCCAGAGGCCGCCTCATCGGGCTGGTCTCCTGGGGGGTCGGCTGCGGACAGGCCGCCACTCCCGGGGTCTATACGCGGATCTCCGAGCTGCTTCCGGTGGTCGCGGCGCACGAATGATTCAGGCCATCTCGGCCTGCGAACGAGGACGGGCGGTGACCCCCTGTGGTGCAGGGGGTCACCGCCCGTCGACCGGTCTGGACCGGTCTCTGGCTCGTCGTGGGTGCGAGGTGTCAGCGTTCCTCTTCGGCGGAGGTGGCCGGTACGGCGGTGAGCCGCTCGGTCTCATCCTGGATGTCCGCGGCGATCTTCTTGAGTTCCGGCTCGAACTTGCGCCCGTGGTGTGCGCAGAAGAGCAGGTCACCGCCGCTGACCAGGACAACGCGCAGGTATGCCTGGGCGCCGCATCGGTCGCATCGGTCGGCGGCCGTCAGGGGGCTCGCGGGGGTCAGAACAGTAGTCACGTCGCCTCTTCTCTAGCTCGACGAGCTGTCGTACCAGGGTCAACATCCAACCAGGCCTAAAACGTTCCCGCTCGTGGCTTTTCCTTGAAACTTTTTGTCAAGGTGGCTGTCTGCTGCCGGTTGGCGGCGAATGTGCCGTATTGCGGTGGCTTTACGGTTTCGCGTCGATTGTCTTGGTCTTGCCCTCCCGACGGGTTCGCCGGTTGTTGATGAGGACGTGCCCGGAGCCTAAATGGTTCATGCCTGGAAGGGAACGTGATGTGCGCTTCACTCCAACGAGCTATCGAACGTGTGTACGGTGATGGTTTGGAGTCCCGCGTTGTCTAGGGTGGTGCAACAACGGCTCTACCAGGGCTCGGTACCCTCTGACAGGCGACCGACGCCCGGCCTGTACCCACTGGGCCCCAAAGTAAATTCAGCGAGGAGCGAACTGCGTGACCGCCGATACGTCCGTGCAAAGGGACAGCTCGAACTACACCGCGCGGCACCTGCTCGTCCTCGAAGGGCTCGAAGCGGTCCGTAAAAGGCCCGGCATGTACATCGGGTCCACCGACAGCCGCGGTCTGATGCACTGCCTCTGGGAGATCATCGACAACTCTGTCGACGAGGCCCTGGGCGGCCACTGCGACCACATCGAAGTCATCCTGCACGACGACAGCTCCGTCGAGGTGCGGGACAACGGCCGCGGCATCCCGGTCGACGTCGAGCCCAAGACCGGTATGTCCGGCATCGAGGTCGTGATGACCAAACTGCACGCCGGCGGAAAGTTCGGTGGCGGCTCGTACGCGGCCTCGGGCGGTCTGCACGGCGTGGGAGCCTCCGTCGTCAACGCGCTCTCCGCCCGGCTCGACGTCGAGGTCGACCGCGGCGTGACGCACTCCGTCAGCTTCCGGCGCGGTGTGCCCGGCATGTTCACCGAGTCGGGCCCCGACAGCCCCTTCGACCCCTCCAACGGTCTCCTCAAGGGCAAGCGCGTGCCCAAGGGCCGCACCGGTACGAGGATCCGCTACTGGGCCGACCGGCAGATCTTCCTCAAGGACGCCAAGCTCTCGCTGGAGCACCTGTACCAGCGTGCCCGCCAGACGGCCTTCCTGGTGCCCGGACTGACGATCGTCGTCCGGGACGAGCGAGGTCTGGAGGGGGAGGGCAAGACCGAGGAAACCTTCCGCTTCGACGGCGGCATCAGCGAGTTCTGCGAGTACCTCGCGCAGGACAAGGCGGTCTGCGACGTACAGCGGCTGACCGGGTCGGGCACCTTCAAGGAGACCGTCCCCGTCCTCGACGACCGCGGTCACATGACCCCCACCGAAGTGACGCGCGAGCTCGCCGTGGACATCGCACTGCGCTGGGGCACCGGGTACGACACCACGCTCAAGTCCTTCGTCAACATCATCGCCACCCCGAAGGGCGGCACCCATGTGACGGGCTTCGAGCGGTCCCTCACCAAGACCGTCAACGAAGTGCTCCGCTCGGCCAAGCTGCTGCGCGTCGCCGAGGACGACATCGTCAAGGACGACGCCCTGGAGGGGCTCACCGCAGTGGTGACCGTGCGGCTCGCCGAGCCGCAGTTCGAGGGCCAGACCAAGGAAGTCCTCGGCACGTCGGCGGCCAACCGGATCGTCTCCAACGTCGTCGCCAAGGAGCTCAAGGCGTTCCTGACCTCGACGAAGCGCGACGACAAGGCCCAGGCGCGGGCGGTCATGGAGAAGGCCGTCGCCGCGGCCCGCACCCGTATCGCGGCCCGCCAGCACAAGGACGCCCAGCGCCGTAAGACCGCGCTGGAGTCCTCCTCGCTGCCGGCCAAGCTCGCCGACTGCCGCAGCGACGACGTGGAGCGCAGCGAGCTCTTCATCGTCGAGGGGGACTCCGCACTCGGTACGGCCAAGCTCGCCCGGAACTCCGAATTCCAGGCGCTGCTGCCGATCCGGGGAAAGATCCTCAACGTACAGAAGGCGTCCGTCTCGGACATGCTCAAGAACGCCGAGTGCGGGGCGATCATCCAGGTCATAGGAGCAGGGTCGGGGCGGACCTTCGACATCGACGCGGCGCGCTACGGAAAGATCGTCCTGCTCGTCGACGCCGACGTCGACGGCGCGCACATCCGGATCCTGCTCCTGACGCTCTTCCAGCGCTACATGCGCCCCATGGTCGAGGCGGGGCGGGTCTTCGCGGCCGTGCCGCCGCTGCACAGGATCGAGCTCGTCCAGCCCAAGAAGGGGCAGGACAAGTACGTCTACACGTACTCGGACAACGAGCTGCGGCAGACGCTGCTGGAGTACCAGCGCAAGAACATCCGCTACAAGGACTCCATCCAGCGGTACAAGGGTCTGGGCGAGATGGACGCCGATCAGCTGGCGGAGACCACGATGGATCCGCGGTTCAGGACGCTGCGGCGGATCAACATCGGTGATCTGGACGCTTCGGAGCAGGTCTTCGATCTGCTGATGGGCAACGAGGTCGCGCCGCGCAAGGAGTTCATCACCAGCTCCGCGGCGACCCTGGACCGCTCCCGCATCGACGCCTGAGGGTTCTCCACCCGTGGGTGGAGCGCAAAGCTCCACCCACGATCCACCCCTGCTCCGATCTGCTGACCAGGGCATTTCCGTAACTTCGAAGGCATAGAACTTCGTCGTCCACCGGAGGCCCTCATGTCCACGCTCACCAATGTCCTGGTGATCGCCGCTGTCGTCGTGCTGGTGCTCGTGCGGCAGTTCAGGACACAGGAGATCGCCCATGACCGGCGGTGGTGGGTCCTGCCCGCCGTGCTGGTCTTCTGCGCGGTGCGCCAGGACGGACTGCTCGACGCGCACCACCGCAGCGCTTCCGTGGTGCTCATAGCCGCAGAACTGCTGGTCGGTCTGGCCCTGGGCGCGGCATGGGCCTGGACCACCAAGGTGTGGACCGAGGCCGACGGCACGGTCTGGGCGAAGGGCACCGGGGCGACGGCCGCCGTGTGGGTCGCGGGGATGCTGGTGCGCCTGGGCCTGATGGGCGTGGGGGCGCTGGCCGGGGTGCGGCTGGGCAGCGGGGCCCTGCTGCTCGCGCTGGCGGCGTCGCTGCTCGTGCGGGCGGGATTGCTGGCATGGCGGTCCGAGCAGATGCGGTCGTCGTACGGTATTGCTGCCGTCGGCCGGGCCCGGCCGGTGCGGAAGGACCGTGTGTGACGCCCAGTACGTGGACCAGCTGGCCCTCGCGGGAGGCTCTCTCCCGCGAGAGTCTGACCCCTGCGCGGCGGGCGCTCGCCTGGACGGTGCGGCTCTTCGCATGGGTACTGCTGCTGTGGAGTACGTTCTCGCACACCACCGCGCCGGTCTGGGGGATGGCCGTTGCCGGGGTCGGTCTGGTGGGGTGCGTCGCCGTCGGCTGGGCGTTCTTCCGGACCAGCCTGCAGCACCGGTTGTGGCCCTCGGTGGGCCTGATGGCGGTGCTGATGGGCGCGGCTCTCGCCGCGCAGCAGACCGGCTTCCGGGTTCCGGCCGCGGTGATCTGGTGCGCCTGTGCTGTCACCGCCATGGAGCGGCTGCCGCTGGTCACCGCGCTGCCCTGTACGGCACTGGCCCTGGGCGCCTATGCGCTGGTCAACACGGACGGGTGGCTGACGACCGCGGCCACCACGGCGGGGCTCGGGCTCGCGGGGTACGTTCTGCGGCTGGACGCGGAGGCCCGGGGCAGCGCCCAGCGGCTGCTGGCCCAGGAGAGGGCCGCGCGGGTCGCCGAGGCGGAGACTGCGGCGCTGGCCGAGCGAGGACGGATCGCCCGGGAGATCCATGACGTCCTCGCGCACAGTCTCTCCGCCCAGATGGTGCACCTGGAGGCCGCCCGGCTGCTGATCGAGAGGGAGCCGCAGGGGGAGTTCCGCGACCGGATCCTGGAACGGGTGGTCGCGGCGCGCGGAATGGCCCGTGAGGGGCTCGCCGAGACCCGGCAGGCGCTCTCGGCCCTGCGCGGCGAGATGACGCCCGTGGAGGATTTCCTGCAGGAGGTCGTCGGCGCGGCGGAGCTCGCTGTGACGGGGGACCGGCGGCCGCTGCCGGCCGAGGCGTCGCAGGCGGTGCGACGGGTGGCGCAGGAGGCGATGACCAACGTACGGAAGCATGCGCCGGGGGCCCTGGTGCGGGTGCGGCTGGCGTACGGACCGGGCGAAGTCGCCCTGGAAGTAAGGGACTCGGGCGGTCACCGTCCCGAAGGGGAGCTCACTGTCAGTGGTTCCGGTTACGGTCTGTTGGGGATGCGGGAGCGCGCCGAGCTGCTCGGCGGGACTCTCGAGGCCGGACCGGACGAGGAGGGCTTCGTGGTGCGACTGAGGGTGCCGGCATGACGGCACGCGTGGTGGTGGCGGACGACCAGTCGGTGGTGCGCGAAGGCATTGTGATGCTCCTCGGCCTGCTGCCCGGAATCGAGGTCGTCGGGGCGGCGAGAGACGGCGAGGAGGCGGTGGCGCTCGTGGCCGAACTCGCCCCCGACGTGGTGCTGATGGATCTGCGGATGCCGCGATGCGACGGCGTGGAGGCGACCCGCCGTATCCGTGACGGATACCCGTCCACCCAGGTGGTGGTGCTGACGACGTACGCGGACGACGACTCGATCTTTCCCGCGCTGAAGGCAGGGGCCCGCGGCTATCTGACCAAGGACGCAGGGGGCGACGAGATCGTAAGGGCGGTCGAGGACGTGATGTCGGGGCAGGCGGGGCTCTCGCCCAGTGTGCAGCGGCTGTTGGTGGAGCGGGTCACGGCCGCGCCGCCGCCCGCGGCTGCTGTGACCGAGCTGCCCGACGGGCTCACCGCACGCGAGGGGGAGATCCTGGCGCTGATCGCCGAGGGGCTCTCCAATGCCGAGATCTCCCGGTCGCTGCACATCTCCACGGCCACGGTGAAGACGCACATCAACAACCTCTTCGGCAAGATCGGAGTGCGTGATCGGGCCCAGGCCGTGCGATACGCATACCAACGGGGCCTTGCACAGCCTCCTGGTACATCCCGGATCTAGTCACCTAATGGGGTGAAGAGGGGCCCAGAAAGGCCCGGGATCTTCCTGTTTTCCCCATCCTGGGGCACGCGGCCGTACCGGTCCGCGTACAGGGAGAGGATGTTCGGTGGAGAAGGACGTAGGGCGCGAGACCGCTGAGGGGCGGCTCGACGACCCCTGGTACGACGCATTGGCTTCCGGCTGGGGTGAGTTGCAGGAGGCCGGCAGCGCCGCCCCGGCCGCCGTACCGGCGCAGAAGGTGTCCGAGCCGGGCCGCACCGCGGCCGACATCTATCTCGAAGTGCAGTCCAGTGCGGCCTTCCAGGAAGTGCGCAGCCGCTACCGCAGGTTCGTCGTTCCCGCAGCGCTGGCTTTTCTCGCCTGGTACGTGGCCTATGTCGTCACCGCCACAACAGCCCCCGGGTTCATGGCCCGCCCGGTGGCCGGCGCGGTGAACGTCGCGATGATCGCCGGCCTCGGCCAGTTCTTCACCACCTTCCTGCTGACCTGGGCCTACGCACGTCATGCGCGGCTGCGCAGGGACCGGGCGGCGCTCGATCTCCGCTGGGACACACAGGAATTGACGCGGGGGATCACCAGGTGAGCAGCGACCACCAGACTCTTGCGCTGCTGCTGTTCAGCGCATTCATCGCGGCGACGCTCGCCATCACCACCTGGGTGAGCCGCAACCGGCATGGCTCCGCCGAGGAGTTCTACGCGGGCGGGCGCCTTTTCTCCCCCATGGAGAACGGTTTCGCCATCGCGGGCGACTACATGTCGGCCGCCTCCTTCCTCGGCATCTCCGGACTCATCGCCCTCTTCGGCTACGACGGCATGCTCTACTCCGTCGGATTCCTTGTCGCCTGGCTGGTCGTGCTGCTCCTGGTGGCCGAACTGGTCCGCAACTGCGGCCGGTTCACCCTTGCCGACGTCGTCGCGGCCCGGATGAGCGAACGCCCCGTGCGCATCGCCGCGGGAACCTCCTCCGTCACCGTGTCCGTTCTCTACCTGGTGGCGCAGATGGTCGGCGCGGGCAGCCTGGTCTCGCTCCTGCTCGGCGGCGACAGCGGCACCTCGCAGGTGCTCGCGGTGATCGGCGTCGGCGCGCTCATGGTCGTCTATGTGACGCTGGGCGGGATGCGGGCCACCACCTGGATCCAGATCGTCAAGGCCGTACTGCTGATGGCGGGTGCGATCGCGCTCACCGTGCTCGTACTGGTGCGCTTCCACGGGGACTTCAACCAACTGCTCAACACCGCGGCGGACCGCAGCGGCCACGGGTCGAAATTCCTGGCGCCCGGCCTCAAGTACGGCGGGGACTGGACCGCGCGCTTCGACTTCATCAGCCTCGGCCTCGCACTGGTCCTCGGCACGGCAGGGCTGCCGCACATCCTGTCCCGCTTCTACACCGTGCCGACCGCCCGCGCCGCCCGCCGCTCGGTCGTCTGGTCCATCGGCCTCATCGGCGGCTTCTATCTGATGACGATCGTGCTCGGCTTCGGCGCCGCCGCCCTCGTCGGCTCCGATGCCGTACGGAAGTCGAATGCCGCGGGGAACACGGCGGTTCCCCTGCTCGCCATGAATCTCGGCGGGGGAGCAGGATCAACAGGCGGAACGGTTCTCTTCGCCGTGGTGGCGGCGATCGCCTTCGCGACCATCCTCGCCGTCGTCGCGGGTATCACGCTGGCCTCGTCGGCCTCCGTCGCTCACGACCTGTACGCCTCGCTCAAGCGCCGGCACGCCAAGCAGCACAGCGAAGTCGCCGTGGCACGGGTCGCGGCGGCCGGTATCGGGGCGGTCGCCATCGCCCTGGGGCTGCTGGCGAAGGACATGAACGTCGCCTTCCTGGTCGGCCTGGCCTTCGCGGTCGCCGCGTCCGCGAATCTGCCCGTGCTGCTCTACTCGCTGTTCTGGCGGAACTTCACCACGCGCGGTGCGGTCTGGTCGGTCTACGGAGGGCTGGTCCCCGCCATCGTGCTGGTGCTGCTCTCGCCCGTCGTGTCCGGCAGCCCCGAATCCCTTTTCCCCGGCGTGGACTTCCAGTTCTTCCCGCTGCAGAACCCGGGCCTGGTCTCCATCCCGCTGGGCTTCCTCGCGGGCTGGCTCGGTACGGTCACCTCGGCCGAGCCCCCGGACGCGGCCAAGCATGCGGAGACCGAAGTACGGTCACTGACCGGCGCCGGGGCCGTCTGACCCCGGAACGGCCCAGACGTAACGATGCTCCGGGCGGCCGGTGTCCCCGTACCTGAGGCTCAGCCGCAGCCGCCCGGACTGCTCCAGCTGGCGGAGATAGCGCTGGGCGGTGGACCGGCTCAGCCCCGTCCGCGCGGCCACCTCGTGGGCCGACAGCGGGTGCGGGGCCCCGGTCAGCACCTCGCGGATCAGCTCGGACGTCGGTACGGAATGACCTGCGGGGAGCCCCGTGGACGCGGCGGGCCCGGCGGTGCGCAGGGCGCTGAAGATCCGGTCGACCTGGTCCTGGCCGGCGGCTTCCCCGCTGCCGCCGACCCGTTCCACGGTGCGACGCAGCGCGGCGTAACTGTCCAGCCGGGAACGGAGTCCGGCGAAGGTGAACGGTTTGACGAGGTAGTGCAGGGCGCCATGGCGCATGGCGGCCTGCACCGTCGCCACATCGCTGGCCGCGGTCACCATGATCACGTCGGTGTGGTGGCCCAGCTGCCGCATGCGCCGTACCAGCGCCAGACCCGTCTCGTCGGGCAGGTAGTGGTCGAGCAGCACCAGATCGATGGGCTCGCGCTCCAGGGTGGCCATCGCCTGGCCGGCGCTGTGCGCGCGGGCGGCGACACGGAAGCCGGGAACCTTTCCCACATACGCCGCGTTGATCTCAGCAACACGGAAGTCGTCGTCGACCACCAGCACGTCGATCATCCGACCTCCCTGTGTTAACCGTTTGTTGCAACCACGTAGTTGTAGCGCGAGCAAAACGAGCACAACAGTCTTGTGCAAGCAGAAGACGGCCTTGCGCCCAAAAGGCTGCCGTTGTGGTGCGTGCCACACCTACGGTCCCGCTTCATGAGCACAGACACGAGCCCCGCCATCGAGCTGCGGGGCGCAGGCAAAGCGTTCCGTACGCCGTCCGGGGCGCTGCACACCGCCGTACGAGACCTTGATCTGACCGTGGCCCGCGGTGAGTTCGTCGCCGTGGTGGGTCCCACGGGCTGCGGCAAATCGACCACCCTGACGCTGGTGAGCGGCCTCGAGGAACCGACCGAGGGCGAGGTGCTGGTCGCCGGTGAGCCGGTCTCCGGCATCGGCGACAAGGTCGGATTCGTCTTCCAGCAGGACGCCACCTTCCCCTGGCGCACCGTGCTGTCCAATGTGATGGCCGGGCCGCGCTTCCGTGGCGTACCGAAGGCCGAGGCCAGGGAGCGGGCCCGCGAATGGCTCGCCCGCGTAGGCCTCTCGGCCTTCGAGGACCGCTATCCCCACCAGCTCTCCGGAGGCCAGCGCAAGCGTGTCGCGCTCGCCCAGACCTTTGTGAACGACCCGGAGATCCTGCTCATGGACGAGCCGTTCTCCGCCCTCGATGTGCAGACCCGGGCGCTCATGTCCGACGAACTGCTCGAACTGTGGGCCGGTACGGGGTCCTCGGTCGTCTTCGTCACCCACGACCTCGAGGAGTCCATCGCCCTGGCCGACCGGGTGGTGGTCATGACGGCGGGACCGGCCACGGTGAAGGAGATCTTCACCATCGATCTGCCCAGGCCGCGGAAGGTCGAAGAGGTGCGTCTGGAGCCGCGGTTCGTCGAGATCTACCGCGAGATCTGGTCCTCGCTCGGCGAAGAGGTCCGCATCACCCGCGAGAGGGGTGCCGCCCATGTCGACAACGCGGCCTGAGACCAAGGCGGGCATCGCACCCGCCGCCGCGACCAGCGCCGAGGAGCGCAAGAACTCCCGCGCCAGGGCCGCGCGCCGCCGCAAGGGCCTGGTCCTCGGCAGCCGCCTGCTGCTGCTGGTCGTGCTGCTCGGCCTCTGGGAGGTGCTCGCCCGTACCAAGGTCATCGACCCGTTCAACTTCTCGATGCCCTCGAAGGTCTGGGAGCAGATCAGCACCTGGGTCATGCACGGCACCGCACAGGGTTCGCTCGCCGAGCAGATCACCACCACGCTCTACGAGGCCTTCATGGGCTGGATCATCGGCGTCATCGCCGGTGTCGTCCTGGGGATCGTTCTCGGCCGGATCACGTTCCTCGCCGATGTGCTGGGCCCGTACGTCAAGGTGCTCAACGCCATCCCCAGGATCGCCCTGGCACCGATCTTCGTCATCTGGTTCGGCCTCGGCCCGGCCTCCAAGATCGCCTCGGCGATCGTGCTGGTCTTCTTCCCGGTCTTCTTCAACGCCTTCCAGGGCGCCCGCGAGGTCGACCGCAACCTGGTCGACAACGCGCGCATCCTCGGCGCGAGCAACCGCAAGGTGACGCTGCAGGTCGTCGTCCCTTCCGCGACCACGTGGATCTTCACCAGCCTGCACATCAGCTTCGGCTTCGCCCTCATCGGCGCCATCGTCGGCGAGTACATCGGCGCCTCCAAGGGCGTCGGCCTGCTCGTCGCAGCGGCCCAGGGCAACTTCAACCCGGCCGGCGTCTATGCGGCGATGGCCATCCTCGCCGTGGTCGCCCTGGTCGCCGAAGGGCTGCTGACCCTGGTCGAGCGCCGCCTCTTCAAGTGGAAGCCGGCCGGTCACGGCGCCGACCGCTGACCGCCCGAACCACCCCCTCTTCCCCTGGTACTCACAAGGACGTGTGAATCATGCGCAGTTCCGTCAAGTTCCCGGCCCTGGCCGTCGCCGGCGTGCTCGCCCTCTCCACCCTGACCGCCTGCGCCGACGACGCCTCCAGCACGTCGAGCGCGGGTCAGCCCGCCGGCAAGGTCAAGGGCGAGTCGGTCACGATCATGGTCGGCGGCCTCGACAAGGTCATCTACATGCCGGCGATGCTCACCCAGCAGCTCGGCTTCTTCAAGGACGAGGGCATCAACGTCAAACTCCTGACCGAGCCCGCCGGTGTGCAGGCCGAGACCGCGCTCGTCTCGGGCCAGGTCCAGGGAGCGGTCGGCTTCTACGACCACACGCTCGACCTGCAGACCAAGGGCAAGGAAGTCGAGTCCGTCGTGCAGTTCTCGCACGCCCCCGGCGAGGTCGAGATCGTCTCGGACAAGGCGAAGGACATCACGTCCCCGAAGGACTTCAAGGGCAAGCACGTCGGGATCACCGGCATCGGCTCCTCCACCGACTTCCTGAGCCAGTACCTCGGCGTCAAGAACGGTGTGAGCTCCAGCGACTTCACCCGGGTCGCCGTCGGTGCAGGACCCACCTTCCTCGCCGCGCTGCAGAAGGGTTCCATCCAGGCCGGGATGACCACCGACCCCACGGTCGCCCAGGTGCTGGACAAGAAGCTCGGCCACATCCTGGTGGACATGCGCACCCCTGCCGGTTCGCAGGAGGCCTTCGGCGGTCCGTACCCCTCCTCCAGCCTCTACATGCAGAGCTCCTGGGTGGACGGCCACAAGGAGAGCGTGCAGAAGCTGGTCAACGCCTTCGTCAAGACGCTGAAGTGGATGTCCACACACTCCCCGGAGGAAATCGCCGCCAAGATGCCGGCGGACTTCGCGGCGGGCAACCAGAAGCTCTACACCGAGTCGATCAAGAGCACGCTGCCCATGTTCACCACGGACGGGGTCATGCCGGTGAACGGCCCGGAGACCGTCGAGCGCGTCCTGAAGGCGTTCAACCCGAACATCAAGAACGCGAAGATCGACCTGGCCAAGACCTACACCACCGAGTTCGCCAAGAACGCGGGCTGACGCACTTCACAGGCTCGCGACCCAGGCGTAGCGGTGCTCGGGGCGGCCGGTCTCCCCGTACTTGAGACTGAGCCGCACCCGCCCCGTGCGCTCAAGGAGCTTCAGATAGCGCTGGGCCGTCTGCCTGCTCACCCCCGACCGCTCGGCGATCTCCTGGGCGGAGAGCGGGAGTTCGGCCCCGAGCAGCACCTGCCGCACCAGCTCCGCGGTGGTCGGTGAGTGCCCCTTGGGGAGTTCGGAGACACCCGCCGCCGAGAGCGCCCCGAAGATGCGGTCCACCTCCGCCTGCTCCGCTTCGCCGCCCCCGTCCAGGGTGCGGCGAAGCGCCGCGTACGCCTCCAGCTTGGTGCGGAGGCCGGCGAAGTTGAAGGGCTTGACCAGGTACTGGAGCGCGCCATGACGCTGCGCCGCCTGCACGGTCGCGATGTCCCTGGCGGCAGTCACCATGATCACGTCGAGGTGCAGACCGCGGCTGCGGAGTTCCCGTACGACCGCCAGACCGTTCTCGTCCGGCAGATAGTGGTCGAGCAGCACCAGATCCACCGGGTGCGCGCCGACACTGGCGAGCGCCTGTGCCGCGGAGTGTGCCGTCGCGGTCACCCGGAAGCCCGCCACCTTGGCCACGTAGGCCGCATTGATCTGCGCGACCCGGACGTCGTCGTCCACCACCAGTACGTCGATCATCGCTGCTCTCCTGCCGGTGCGAGGCCGGGTTCCAGGTCTGGTTCGGTCAGTGCTTCGGGGAGTACGACGGTGAACTCGGCCCCGCCGTCCGCGCTCTGGCCGGCCCGCGCGCTGCCGCCCTGCCGCTCGGCGAACCGGCGCACCATCGCAAGCCCGAGGCCGCGCTTGCCGTGCGCCGGGAGCTTCTTGGTCGTCCACCCCTCCGTGAAGATCGCCTCACGCACCTCCTCCGGGACCCCGGGACCGCTGTCGGTGACCCGGAGAACCGCCGTACGGCCCTCCGCGTGCAGTGCGATCTCGACCTGGGCGGAGGGCGAACCGGACGCCGCGTCCAGCGCGTTGTCCACCAGATTGCCGACGATCGTCACCAGACCGCGCGGATCGACCAGCCGGTCCGGCAGCAGCGATCCGGCCGCGACGCGCAGCGAGACCCCGCGCTCGGCGGCGACGGTGGCCTTGCCGACCAGCAGCGCGGCGAGCAGCGGGTCGTGGATCTTCTCGGTGACCTGCTCGGCGGTCGCCCGGTGCACTCCGACGACTTCGGTGACGAAATCCGCGGCCTCCTCGTGCATCTCCAGTTCGAGGAGACCGAGGAGGGTGTGCAGCCGGTTGGCGTGCTCGTGGTCCTGGGCGCGCAGGGCGTCGATCAGGCCGTGGGTGGAGTCCAGTTCGCGGCCCAGCTGCTCCAGCTCGGTGCGGTCGCGCAGCGTGGCGACGGCGCCCCCGTCGTCGGTGGGCATCCGGTTGGTGATCAGGACGCGCTGCCCCCGTACGGTCAGGAGATCGTCGCCCGTGACCCGGCCGGCCAGGACGTCGGCGGTACGCCCCGCGCCGAGCGCCTCGTCCAGGGGGAGTCCGGTGGCTTCGGGGCCGAGGCCCAGGAGCCGTTGCGCCTCGTCGTTCATCAGCCGGATCCGGCCGCTCGCGTCGAGGGCGACGACGCCCTCGCGGATGCCGTGCAGCATGGCCTCGCGCTCGGCGAGGAGCGCGGAGATGTCGGAGAAGGCCAGGTCGTGGGTCTGGCGCTGGAGCCGCCTGGAGATCAGATACGCGGCCAGCGCGCCGACCGCGAGTGCGCCGCCCGCGTACGCGAGGAGGCCGGGAATGGTCTTCAGGAGACTGGCGCGCACGCTGTCGTACGTGATGCCGACCGAGACGGCACCGACGATCGTCCCGTCCGCGGTGCGCAGCGGATACTTGCCGCGGGCGGAACGCGCGAGCGTGCCCTGGTCGATCTCCATGACCTCGTGGCCCGCGAGGGCGTCCGCGGCACTGGTGGAGACCTCATGGCCGATCTCGCCGACCGTGGGGTGCGACCACCGTATGGAGTTCCGGTCCACCACGACGATGTACTCGGCTCCGGTGTCGTGCCGTATCCGCTCCGCTTCCTTCTGGACGGGACCGTCGGCGGACGGCCTGGAGTGGAGCAGGTCCTCCGCCAGTTCCGGAGAGGCCGTGGTCTCGGCGATCGCGAGTGCCCGCCTCATCGCCTGGTCGTCGAGCTGGGCACTGAGCGGGCGCAGGAAGAGGCCGGTGGCGAGGACGGCAACCCCGGCCGCGACGGCCAGCTGCATCAGCAGGACCTGTGAGAAGACGCGCCGGGGCAGCCCTATGCGGATCCTTCTGGGCTGCCGGGTGCTCATGTGCAAAGACGGTAAAGGCAGGGGTGCCGCATCGTGAAATTTCCTGGGTCACGCAAATCGCTTGCGCTTCTTGCGCTAATCTTGCGCGCATGACGCGACGACTTGCGCAGGTTGCTCGGAAGGTCGGGGTCAGCGAGGCCACCGTGAGCCGGGTGCTCAACAACAAGCCCGGGGTCTCCGACACCACCCGACAGGCCGTTCTGTCGGCCCTCGACGTGCTCGGTTACGAGCGCCCCACTCAGCTGCGCGGCGAGCGCGCCCGGCTGGTCGGCCTGGTCCTGCCCGAGCTGCAGAACCCCATCTTCCCGGCCTTCGCCGAGGTCGTCGGCGGGGCACTCGCCCAGCAGGGTCTGACCCCCGTGCTCTGCACCCAGACCAAGGGCGGGGTCTCGGAGGCGGACTATGTCGAACTCCTCCTCGAGCAGCAGGTTTCCGGCGTGGTCTTCGCCGGCGGGCTCTATGCCCAGGCGGACGCCCCGCACGACCACTACAAGGTGCTCGCGGACCGCAAGATCCCCGTCGTGCTCATCAACGCGTCCATCGGACACCTCGGTTTCCCCTGCGTCTCGTGCGACGACGCGGTCGCCGTCGACCAGGCCTGGCGCCATCTCGCCTCGCTCGGCCACGAGCGCATCGGGCTCGTCCTCGGCCCCTCCGACCACATGCCGTCGCAGCGCAAACTCGCGGCCGCGCGGAAGATCGCGGAGGATCTGGGCGGCGATCTTCCCGACGAGCGGATCGTACGGGCGATGTTCTCGCTCGAGGGCGGTCAGGCCGCCACGGCCCGACTGCTCGATCAGGGCGTCACCGGGGTCATCTGCGCGAGCGACCCCCTCGCCCTCGGCGCGGTGCGCGCGGCGCGCCGCCGGGGTCTCTCCGTACCCGACGACGTGTCCGTCGTGGGGTACGACGACTCGGCTTTCATGAACTGCACCGAGCCTCCGCTGACCACCGTCCGCCAGCCCATCGAGGCCATGGGGCGCGCCGCCGTGGAACTGCTGTCCGTGCAGATCGGGGGACGTGCCGTCCCCTCCGACGAGCTGCTCTTCGAGCCCGAGCTGGTGGTGCGCGGTTCGACGGCGCAAGCGCCGCGCAACAGGGTTCACTAGCTGTCGACTTTTTGCGGTCCCCCTGCGGTCCCCCTGCGGTCCCCCTGCTGTCCTGCTGCAGGCCTGATCAGGGGAGCGGCTGCGGCGGGCGGGGGCCGGTGTACTGGCCGCTGGGCCGCATGCGCAGCGGCCGCTCTTCGTACTCCTCCAGGGTGTGGGCGATCCAGCCGGCCGTGCGCGCCACGGCGAACACGGTCTCGCCCGCCTCGGCGGGCATGGCCGAGGCCACGGTCAGCGCGGCCAGGGCGAGATCGACGTTGGCGTACAGCTCGGTGTGGCGGGCGGTCGTGGCGACCACGTCCCGAGCTGCGGCCAGCGCGGGCGCAGCCTGCTCGACTTCTTCGAGTGCGGTGAACAGGGCCTGGGCGCGCGGGTCTTCGCCCGGGTAGATCCGGTGGCCGAGACCGGGTACACGGCGTCCGGTCCGCAGATGGTCGGCGACCACAGGGGCCGCGCTGCCGCGCTCGAGCACCTCCGCGAGCATCCGGTGGGCGAGGCCGCTGGCGGCGCCGTGCAGGGGGCCTTCGAGTACGCCGAGACCTGCCGAGACGGCGGCGTACGGATGGGCGCGGGCCGAGGCCGCGACCCGTACGGCGAGGGTGGAGGCGGCGAGGTCATGGTCGATGAGCAGCCCAAGTGCCAGGTCCAGGACGCGCAGTGACGCCTCGTCGGGCGTCTTGGCGGTCAGCCGGGGCCAGAGACGGGTGGCCAGCGGCCCTTCGCCATGGTGCGCCGTGCCGACCAGGGGGAGCGCGGTCACCAGGGTCGGGATGAGGGTCCGCGCGGTGGAGAGCACGGCCGCCTCGGACAGGTCGTAGCGCAGCGGATCGGCGGCCGCCGCGGCGACGGCCGCCACGCGCAGCCGGTCGGTGGGTCCGCAGTGCGCGGGCAGCGCGTCGACGGCGCGGCGGGCGGCTTCGGCCGCTTCCCGGGGGGCCGTGAACCGGATGCCGGGCCGCAGTACCCCGGTCCACAGCCACTCGGCCACTTCCTCGTAGGAGTAGGTACGGGCCAGTTCGGTGGCGTCCACGCCCCGCAAGAAGTACTTGTCCTTGTCGATCAATGTGATCCGGGTCCGTACGGACAGCTCGCCGCCCGCTGCTGCCGATGACTCCCGCCGGCCGCGCCGCACCAGGGCCTCGACCTCTTTGGCGTCGAAGGTGCTGCCGCGGCTGCCGGGGCCGCGGCGGCTGGAGAGCTGGCCGCGACTCACGTACGCGTACACGGTCTCCGGCTTCACCCCGAGCCGCTCGGCCGCCTCCCGGGTGGTCAGCCGCTGCGCTTCTTGATCCGTCACGATGCTCACCATACTGACATTGATTGAATCAATATTGACAAGGATTGAGTCAAGCATGGATGGTCGAATCAAGAAACAGGGAGGAAGAGATGTCGATCAGCACAGCAGTGGCTCCGGCTCCGGCTCAGGCACCGCGTGGACTCGCCGGCGTAGTGGTCACCGAGACCGCTCTCGGTGATGTCCGGGGCACCGAGGGCTTCTACCACTACCGCCAGTACTCGGCCGTGGAGCTCGCGGAGGCCCGTACCTTCGAGGACGTCTGGTACCTGATGGTCCATGGCGAACTCCCCTCCCTGGCCGAGCGCGAGGCCTTCACGTCACGGACCGCGGCGCTGCGGACCCTGCCCGACGAGGTGCGCGAGGCGCTCCCGGCGATCGCCCGCGCCGGCTCGGGACCGCTCGCAGGTCTGCGCACCGCGCTCTCGCTCTTCGGCGCCTCGGCAGGCTTCCGCCCGGTGTACGACATCACGCCCGGGCAGCGGGCCGACGACGCCCTCGCAGCCTGCGCGGTGGTCCCCACGCTCCTGACGGCGCTGTACCGCATCGGCCAGGGGCTCGCCCCCGTCGCACCGCGTGCCGATCTGCCCCATGCGGCCAACTACCTCTACATGCTGACCGGTTCGGAGCCCGACCCGGTGCGCGCACGCGCCGTCGAGCAGTACCTGATCTCGACGATCGACCACGGTTTCAACGCGTCCACCTTCACCTCCCGCGTCATCGCCTCCACCGGAGCCGATGTGGCGGCCTGCCTGGTCGGCGCGGTGGGCGCCCTCTCCGGCCCCCTCCACGGCGGCGCCCCCAGCCGCGCCCTGGACACCCTCGACGCCATCGCGACCCCGGACCGTATCGACCCGTGGATCCGTGAACGCGTCCTGGCCGGCGACCGCATCATGGGCTTCGGCCACCCCGTCTACCGCACCGAGGACCCGCGTTCACGGATGCTGCGCGGCATCGCCCGGCAATTCGGCGGCCCCGTGGTGGACTTCGCGGTCCAGGTCGAGTCCCGCGTCGAGGCGATCCTGGCCGAACTGAAGCCGGGCCGCGAACTCCACACCAATGTCGAGTTCTACGCGGGCGTCGTCATGGAACTCTGCGGCCTGCCCCGGGAGATGTTCACCCCGACGTTCTGCGCGGCGCGCGTGGTCGGCTGGAGCGCGAACATCCTGGAACAGGCGGCGGACTCCAAAATCATCCGCCCGGCGGCCCGGTACGTGGGCCCTGTGCCGCCCGAGGCGGTTCCGACGGCAGCCTGACATGCCGAAGGCCCGGCATCAGCGCGCTGAAGCCGGGTCTCGTACGGGGGGACGCCGGTCAGGCGTCCGGGATGTCGGCCTTGGCGCGGATGAGCGTCTCCCGCGTGATGACCACAATGCGTTCGTAGTCGGCACGGGAGGCATCCGCAGGAAGCTCGGCGTCGAGCATCGCCGTGGCGTCCGTCCCGATCACGGCAAATCTTCCGTCGCTCAGTTCGAACAAGTCGGGGCACGACTGTCCGGCGACGCTGCCTCGGGCGGTGGGGGGGACGCCCATGCGGCGCACGATCTTCACGGGGGATTCGATCCTCGGTGGTGAGTGGGGAAGGTACTCCACGTGGTACGCGGGGTCGCATGCCGCGCGTATGGAGAACCTCTGGTTCGTGTCCGTAACGAGCCTGAACCGTGAGGAGGTTGGAATCCGCCAGGCATTCACTCCCGATAGCCAAGGTCATGTGTTCGAATGTCACTCTTCTGGGGGTTCGCCCACGATCCACCACTCCCCGGTCTCGTCCTCTTCGAGGTCGCTCAGCAGCCGGTCCACGATCGTCCCGATCTGGGCCTCCTCCGAGTCGGCGCCCAGGCTGGCGCGGTGTTTGCTGGTGACCCGCCAGTACTCCTTGAAGACGGGGTTCTGGAGAACGAACCGTATGTGCCCGCGGAACTCGCTCTCGTTGACCACACCGGTCCGCAAAGCGAGCAGGATGTTGGTGTACAGGCCGTTGGCGAAGAGGAACTGGCGCTGCTTCGTGTACGGCAACTCCTCGTCGTACGTGTCGAGCACTGCGGCCAGGTCCGCGTCGGCGATGGCCCGGCTCAACAGTTCCCATTCCAGCCGCTGTTGCTCGTAGAGGTTCGCGTGGCGCTGGCGCCGATTCGCCTGGCGGTTCTGCGATGCCAGCAGTGCGAGACCGCCCGCCACGAGCGTCACGCTCCCCATGACGGCGCAGCCCGCATTCCGTAGCCCCTGCGTCCGTACACCCATGTCAACCCCCGGGTCCGGCGATCACCGCCGCGGCGATCGGCCGGCGGTGCGCGTCCGCCCCCCAGACTGCCGGACGGCTCTGGCCGGCGGGGGAGGCGGTGAGGGGCGCACGGGGGGAGCGACGGTTCGTCCTGCCATGCGCCTTGCCGGATGTGTGCCCGTTACGCGCCGCTAACAATCGTTTACTTCGCGTCGGATTGACGAGACCGCGCTGCACTACGCTTTGACCCCATGCCCAGGAAACCCGTCCCCGTCGTCGTCCTCGCCGGGTTCCTCGGCTCAGGAAAGACCACCCTGCTCAACCATCTGCTCCGGCAGAGCAGGGGTACTCGCATCGGTGCCGTCGTCAATGACTTCGGGGCCGTCGAGATCGACGCGATGACCGTGGCCGGACAGGTCGACTCGATGGTCTCCCTCGGCAACGGCTGCCTGTGCTGCGCCGTCGACGCCAGTGAACTCGACGACTACCTGGGCAGGCTCGCGCGCCCCGAGCTGCGTATCGACGTCATCGTCATCGAGGCGAGCGGACTGGCCGAGCCGCAGGAGCTCATCAAAATGATCCTGGCCGCCGAGAACCCGGACATCGTCTACGGCGGCCTCGTGCAGGTCCTGGACGCCGCCGAGTTCGACGCGACCCGCGTCCGCCACCCCGAGACCGACCGGCATCTCGCCCTCGCCGACCTCGTCGTCCTCAACAAGGCCGACCGCGCGGACGAGGCCGGAATCGAACGGACGCTGAAGACCGTGGGCGAGCTCAGTGCCGGGACCCCGGTCGTGCGCACCACGTACGGACAGATCGACCCCGAGCTGCTCATCGACCGCCGCGCCGTCGGCGAGCGCGTCGGGCAGCTCTCCTTCGACGACCTGCGGGCCGACGAGGAGGAGGACACGGAGGGCGCGGACCACCGCGGGCATCTCCACGCCGCCTACGAGAGCGTGGGGTTCGTCTCCTCCGAGCCCATGAACCCCCGCCGCTTCATGGAGTTCCTCGACCGCAGACCCGAAGGGCTCTACCGGATCAAGGGCTTCGTCCACTTCGAAGTACCGGAGAACACCGGGAAGTTCACCCTCCACGCCGTCGGCCGCTTCCTGCGCTTCTATCCGGAAGCCTGGGCCGCCGGCGAGGAACACCTCACCCAGCTCGTCCTCATCGGCTCCGGAATCGACGCCGCCGCCCTGCACAAGGAGCTCGACGGCTGCCGGGAGTTCGCACCGCAGGACGCCCGCCCCGAGTCGATGTGGGGCGTCCTGCGGTACGTGGACGGGGACTGACCTACGAAGCCGGGCCCGCCAGCGCCGCGACCGGCGTGAGCAGCGGGATTCCCGAACCGTCACGGCGCGGGTCCTGCTCCGGAAGCTCCACCGCGGTGCCGTTGGACGAGGCCGCCCGCGCGGGCGCGGGGCCCGCCCAGGCCAGGACCAGCAGGTCCTCGCCCTTCAGGAACCGCTGGCAGCGCACACCGCCGGTCGCGCGGCCCTTGCGCGGGTACTGGTCGAACGGGGTGAGCTTCGCGGTCTGCGCGGAGTCGTCCAGGGTGCCGTGCGAACCGGCGACCGTGAAGACCACCGCGTCCACCGCAGGGTCCACCGCGGTGAAGGAGATCACCTTGGCGCCGACGGCCAGCTTGACGCCCGCCATGCCGCCGGCCGGGCGGCCCTGCGGCCGTACCTGACCCGCCGGATAGCGCAGCAGCTGGGCGTCGTCGGTGATGAAGACGAGGTCCTCCTCGCCCGTGCGCAGCTCGGCCGCACCGACCACCCGGTCGCCGTCCTTGAGGCCGATGACCTCCAACTCGTCCTTGTTGGCGGGATAGTCGGGCACCACCCGCTTGACGATGCCCTGTTCGGTGCCGATGGCCAGGCCGGGCGACGACTCGTCCAGCGTGGTGAGGCAGACCACGCTCTCGTCGTCGTCCAGCGAGATGAACTCCGAGATCGGTGCCCCGCCCGCCAGATTGGGCACGTTCGCGGTGTCGGGAAGCTGCGGCAGGTCGATGACCGCGATCCGCAGCAGCCGCCCGGCCGAGGTCACCACCCCGACGTCGCCCCGTGCCGTCGCGGGGACGGCGGAGAGCACCACATCGTGCTTGGTGCGCTTGCCGGAGTCCTCCGCGAACGGTTCGCCGTTGGCCGTACGGGCCAGCAGGCCCGTCGATGACATCAGGACCCGGCACGGGTCGTCGGCGACCTCCAGCGACACGGCGGCCACCGGTGCGCCCGCCGACTCCATCAGCACCGTGCGCCGGTCGGTGCCGAACGTCTTGGCCACCGCGGCCAGTTCGGTCGAGACGATCTTGCGGAGCTCGGAGTCCGAGTCCAGGATCGCGGTCAGCTCCTCGATCTCGCTGTTCAGCCGGTCACGCTCGCTCTCCAGCTCGATCTTGTCGAACTTGGTGAGCCGGCGCAGCGGGGTGTCCAGGATGTACTGCGTCTGCACCTCGCTCAGCGAGAAGTGCTCGATCAGCCGCTGCTTGGCCTGCGCGGAGTTGTCGCTGGAACGGATGAGGCGGATGACCTCGTCGATGTCGACCAGCGCGACGATCAGGCCCTCGACCAGATGCAGCCGGTCGCGCCGCTTGGTGCGGCGGAACTCGCTGCGGCGCCGTACGACCTCGAAGCGGTGGTCCAGATAGACCTCGAGGAGCTCTTTCAGGCCCATGGTCAGCGGCTGACCGTCCACCAGCGCCACGTTGTTGATGCCGAAGGACTCCTCCATCGGCGTCAGCTTGTAGAGCTGTTCGAGGACGGCCTCCGGTACGAAGCCGTTCTTGACCTCGATGACCAGACGCAGCCCGTGCGAGCGGTCGGTCAGGTCCTTGACGTCCGCGATGCCCTGCAGCTTCTTCGCCGAGACCAGGTCCTTGATCTTGGCGGTGACCTTCTCCGGGCCGACCGTGAAGGGCAGTTCGGTGACGACCAGGCCCTTGCGGCGCGCGGTGACGTTCTCCACGGCGACCGTGGCACGGATCTTGAAGGTGCCGCGCCCCGATGCGTACGCGTCCTTGATGCCCGTCAGCCCCACGATCCGGCCGCCGGTCGGCAGGTCGGGACCCGGGACGAAGCGCATCAGCGTCTCGAGGTCGGCGCCAGGATGCTTGATCAGGTGGCGTGCCGCGGCGATGACCTCGCCCAGGTTGTGCGGCGGCATGTTCGTCGCCATGCCGACGGCGATCCCGGTCGCGCCGTTGACCAGGAGGTTCGGATAGGCGGCGGGCAGGACGCCCGGCTCCCGCTCCTGGCCGTCGTAGTTCGGCGAGAAGTCGACCGTGTCCTCTTCGATGGACTCGGTCATCAGCGTCGTGGCGTCGGCCATCCGGCACTCGGTGTACCGCATCGCGGCCGGCGGGTCGTCGTTGCCGAGGGAGCCGAAGTTCCCGTGTCCGTCGACCAGCGGGAGCCGCATCGAGAACGGCTGGGCCATCCGCACCAGGGCGTCGTAGATCGACGCGTCGCCGTGCGGGTGCAGCTTGCCCATCACTTCGCCGACGACACGGGCGCACTTCACAAAGCCGCGGTCGCGGCGCAGCCCCATCTCGTTCATCTGGTAGACGATGCGCCGGTGGACGGGCTTCATACCGTCCCGGGCGTCCGGCAGGGCGCGGGAGTAGATCACCGAGTACGCGTACTCGAGGAAGGAGCCCTGCATTTCATCGACCACGTCGATGTCGAGGATCTTCTCCTCGAAGTCCTCCGGCGGCGGGGTCTTCGTGCTGCGGCGGGCCATCGCTGCTGCGGCTCCTTCACATGCCTTGGTCAGGTAGGGACGCCGACCATTGTGGACCGTCCCACTGACAACACCGACCGCGACCCGGGAACTTCGCGCGCTGTCGGCGCGCTTGCATACAGTGGCAGGACATCGCTTTCCTCTTCACCGCGATCGAAGGGACGTACATGCCCATGGGTCACACGGCCACCGCCGAGGCCTCCTCCGGCGGCCTGACAGCAACGGAACACAGGCTGGCGAACGGCCTGCGCGTGGTCCTCTCCGAGGACCACCTGACCCCGGTTGCCGCAGTCTGCCTCTGGTACGACGTCGGTTCGCGGCACGAGGTCAAGGGCCGTACGGGCCTGGCCCACCTCTTCGAGCACCTGATGTTCCAGGGCTCCGGACAGGTGAAGGGCAGCGGCCACGCCGATCTGGTCCAGGGCGCCGGCGGATCGTTCAACGGCACCACCAGCTTCGAGCGCACCAACTACTTCGAGACGATGCCCGCCCACCAGCTGGAGCTCGCGCTCTGGCTGGAGGCGGACCGGATGGGCTCGCTGCTCGCCGCCCTCGACGAGGAGTCGATGGAGAACCAGCGCGACGTCGTCAAGAACGAGCGCCGCCAGCGGTACGACAACGTGCCGTACGGCACCGCGTTCGAGAAGCTGGCCGCCCTCTCCTACCCGGAGGGCCACCCGTACCACCACACGCCGATCGGCTCGATGGCCGACCTGGACGCCGCGACCCTCGAGGACGCGCGCACCTTCTTCCGTACGTACTACGCGCCCAACAACGCGGTGCTCTCGGTCGTCGGCGACATCGACCCGGCGCAGACGCTGGCCTGGGTGGAGAAGTACTTCGGCTCGATCCCCTCGCACGACGGCAAGCAGCCGCCGCGCGACGGTTCGCTTCCGGAGATCATCGGCGAGCAGCTGCGCGAGGAGCTCCACGAGGACGTCCCCTCACGCGCCCTGATGGCCGCCTACCGCCTTCCGAAGGACGGCACCCGCGAGTGCGACGCCGCCGACATCGCGCTGACCATCCTCGGCGGAGGCGAGTCCTCGCTGCTCCACAACCGTCTGGTACGCCGTGACCAGACGGCCGCCGGCGCAGGCTTCGGCATGATGCGGCTGGCCGGCGCACCCTCGCTCGGCTGGCTGGACGTCCAGACGTCGAGC
Source organism: Streptomyces sp. NPDC050738 (assembly GCF_040654175.1). Classification (NCBI taxonomy): domain Bacteria; kingdom Bacillati; phylum Actinomycetota; class Actinomycetes; order Kitasatosporales; family Streptomycetaceae; genus Streptomyces; species Streptomyces sp. NPDC050738. The sequence continues at coordinate 134,224 of NZ_JBFAHN010000009.1, forward strand.
GGTATCGAGGTCCCGGAGGTCGAGGCGACGGTCGACGAAGAGCTCGCCGCGTTCGCCGAGCGGGGTCCCACGGCCGAGGAGATGGAGCGCGCCCAGGCCCAGTTGGAGCGCGAGTGGCTGGACCGGCTCGGCACCGTGGCGCAACGCGCCGACCAACTGTGCCGGTACGCCGTCCTGTTCGGCGACCCGCAGCTCGCGCTGACCGCCGTCCACCGGGTCCTGGACATCACGGCCGAGGAGGTGCAGGCGGTCGCCAAGGCGCTTCTGCGCCCCGACAACCGCGCAGTCCTCGTGTACGAGCCGATCAGCTCCGAAGTGCCCGACGAGTCCGCAGACGCGGCGGAAGAAGCCGAAGAAGAGGGGGCGGACCAGTGACGGAGACCACCGACACCGCTGCCGTGAGCATGACGTACCACCCGCAGCCCCAGCCGGGCACGCCCACACCCTGGGCCTTCCCGGCTCCCGGCCGCTCCACGCTGCCCAACGGTCTGACCGTGCTGCGCTGCCACCGCCCCGGCCAGCAGGTGGTGGCCGTCGAGATCAACCTCGACGCCCCCCTGGACGCCGAGCCGGAGGGCCTCGACGGGATCGCCACGATCATGTCGCGCGCCTTCAACGAGGGCACCGACAAGCACACCGCCGAGGAGTTCGCGGCCGAACTGGAGCGCTGCGGCGCCAACATGGACGCGCACGCCGACCACCCGGGCGTCCGGGTCTCCCTCGAGGTCCCCGTATCGCGGCTGCCCAAGGCGCTCGGCCTGCTCGCCGAGGCACTGCGCGCACCGGCCTTCACCGACGGCGAGATCAGCAGGCTGGTCCGCAACCGTCTCGACGAGATCCCGCACGAGCACGCCAACCCGGGCTACCGGGCCGCCAAGCAGCTCTCCAAGGAGCTCTTCCCGGCCTCCCTGCGCATCTCGCGCCCCCGCCGGGGCACCGAGGAGACGGTGGCGCGCATCGACGCCACAGGCGTCCGCGCCTTCTACGACGCGCATGTGCGCCCCGCCACGGCCACCGCCGTGGTCGTCGGCGACCTCACGGGCGTCGACCTGGACGCGCTGCTCGCCGAGACCCTCGGCGACTGGACGGGCAACACCGCGGCCCCCCGCCCGGCCCCGCCGATCACCGCGGACGACACGGGCCGCGTGATCATCGTGGACCGTCCCGGCTCCGTGCAGACCCAGCTGATCATCGGCCGGATCGGTGCGGACCGCCATGATCGGGTCTGGCCCGCCCAGTTGCTCGGTACGTACTGCCTCGGCGGCACCCTCACCTCCCGTCTGGACCGCGTCCTGCGTGAGGAGAAGGGCTACACCTACGGCGTACGGGCCTTCGGCCAGGTGCTGCGCTCCACTGCCGAGGGCACCGGTGCCGCGATGCTCGCCATCAGCGGCTCGGTGGACACCGAGTCCACCGGGCCCGCGCTGGACGACCTGTGGAAGGTGCTGCGCACGCTCGCCGCCGAGGGGCTCACCGACGCCGAGCGCGAGACCGCCGTACAGAACCTGGTGGGTGTCGCCCCGCTGAAGTTCGAGACGGCCGCGGCGGTCGCGGGCACGCTCGCCGACCAGGTCGAGCAGCACCTCCCGGACGACTTCCAGGCGCAGCTGTACGCGCGCCTCGCCGAGACCGGGACGGTCGAGGCCACGGCCGCGGTCGTCAGTGCCTTCCCCGCGGACCGTCTCGTCACGGTGCTGGTCGGAGATGCGGAGAAGATCGCGGAGCCGGTCAGGGCGCTGGGGATCGGTGAAGTGACCGTCGTCACGGGCTGATCGACAAACAGCAACAAAGGGGACCCCGGCGGCCATTCGGCCGCCGGGGTTCTCCCTTATGTCCGTTTTATTGGAGAGGTTGCCTTGATGTCCTGTGGCGTGCGCTACAAAAGGGGCTGTCTGTTTGGTCCCGGGAACGCGGACCGCTTACCGTCGGTCCCGCTGTTCGTCGTACTTATAGCCGCGTCCGCGGCCCCGGACAGTGATCGCCGAGTCCCCGTCTGGCGCGAGCCTGGGGAGCCGGGGACCCACATCAGTCCCTGGGGTGAATCAGGCGCAAGCCTGTAGGAGACCTTCCTGCTCCGAACCCGTCAGCTAACCCGGTAGGCGAGAAGGAAGGAAAGGACCAACCCCTTCATGGCGTTCGCCCGCCCTACCGGTAAGCACCGTGCCCCGAACCGTCTGACGCGCAAGACCGCGACCTTCGCCGGTGCCGCCGCCCTCGCCACGACCGGCGTCGTAGGAGGCCTGGCCGCCCCGGCCATCGCCGCCGAAGCAGCGGCCCCCGCCGCGGACACCGCCGCTCTCAGCCAGACCATCGTCATCGGCGACTCGCTCGCCGCGCACATCGACGCCCAGGCGGCCGCGCAGAAGCACGAGGCCGCCACGGCCAAGGCCGCCGCGAAGGCGAAGGCCGAAGCGAAGGCCAAGGCGGAAGCCAAGGCCAAGGCCGCCGCGGCCGCCAAGGCGAAGGCCGAGGCCAAGGCCAAGCAGGAGCGCGAGGCCAAGGAGCGCGCCGCCCGCGAGGCCGAGCGCAAGCGCCTGAACGCCTACGTGGCGCCGATATCGGGCTCCTACGTCTCCACCGGCTACAAGACCGGCGGCAGCCTCTGGTCCTCCGGCAGCCACACCGGCATCGACTTCCACGCCGCGTCCGGCACGTCGGTCCACGCCGTCGGCGCGGGCACCGTCGTCGAGGCCGGCTGGGGCGGCGCGTACGGCAACAACATCGTCATCAAGATGAACGACGGCACGTACACGCAGTACGGCCACCTCTCGTCCCTCGGCGTCTCCGTCGGCTCGACCGTCACCTCCGGCCAGCAGATCGGCCTCTCCGGTGCCACCGGCAACGTCACGGGCCCGCACCTCCACTTCGAGGCCCGCACGAGCCCCGAGTACGGCTCGGACATCGACCCGGTCGCGTACCTGCGCTCGCACGGTGTGAACGTCTGACATCCGCTCCACCAGAAGGCCCCGGCGCATCCGCGCCGGGGCCTTCTGCGTATGGTGCTGTGGCCAAAAGATATCCATGATTAACCGGCTGCCATCGGAAATTTACCTCCGCTGCAATAGAGTCGCCGAACAGGCGTCGATCGACCGCGTTTCGCGGGGATTAAGGCGGAGGTTCGGTGATGCGCATTCCAGCGCACTCGGTATGCACGGCAATCCGTGACGACATCGTCTCCGGTGTCTTCGAGCGCGGCAGTCGGCTCACCGAGGAGGTACTGGCCCGCCGGTACGGCGTCTCGCGCGTCCCGGTGCGCGAAGCGCTGCGGACCCTGGAGTCCGAGGGCTTCGTGACCACCCGCCGCCATGCCGGTGCCTGTGTCGCCGAGCCCACCGAGCAGGAGGCCGCCGACCTGCTCGAGATGCGGCTGCTGCTGGAGCCGATGGGCGCGGCCCGCGCTGCTCAGCGGCGTACCGAAGCGCACCTCAAAGTCCTGCGCGGCCTGGTCAGGCTGGGGCAGGAGCGGGCCAGGCGGGGGCAGGGCGAGGACTTGCGCTCACTCGGCGGCTGGTTCCACGAGACGCTCGCGCAGTCCGCGGGCAGTCCGCCGCTGACGGCGCTGCTGACCCAGTTGCGGCACAAGATCGCCTGGATGTACGCCGTCGAGCAGCCCGTCAGGCCGGTCGAATCCTGGGCCGAGCACGGTGCGATCGTCGACGCCGTGGCACGCGGCGACGCGGAACGGGCGAGGGCGCTGACCGTGCTGCATTCGGAACGGGTGAGCGGAGCGCACCGGCTGCGCCGTGCCGCCGCGCATCATGTGAGGACTTCGCAACATGCCGTAAACACCGCGGGCGGTTCGCATTAACAGTCGCGCCGTATACAAAGAAGAGGCAATTCAGTGCCTCTCCTTTCTGCTGCCCTGAATAGGTTCGGAAAATGCCGAAACCGCTCCACCGGAATTCTGGTGGAGCGGTTTCGGTGTGCGAAATTCAGACGGTCTCGGGGAGCTCCTCGAGACCCTCGGCGACCAGCTTCGCCAGACGGTCGAGAGCGGCGTCCGCGCCCTCGGCGTCCGAAGCGAGCACGATCTCCTCGTTGCCCTGCGCGCCGAGGCCCAGCACGGCGAGCATCGAGGCGGCGTTGACGGGGTTGCCACCGGCCTTGGCGATCGTCACGGGGACGCCGGTGGCCGTGGTGGCACGGACGAAGATGGAGGCGGGGCGGGCGTGCAGACCCTCGGCCCAACCGACATTTACGCGGCGCTCAGCCATGGTGTTGCCCTTCAAGTTCTCTGACTGTTGTCTAGACCATTCAACCACGGGGTACGGGATGCTGAGCCCCAGCCTGCCCCGGCCCGGACTCCTCCGCGACCCGTAGGTGCCCCGTAGGCTCTCCCCATGAACCCGGACCTGGCGTACCCGGCGCACTGGGAAGCCGATGTCGTGCTGCGCGACGGCGGCACGGCACGGATCAGGCCGATCGCCCCCGACGACGCCGAGCGGCTGGTCAGCTTCTACGAACAGGTCTCGGACGAGTCGAAGTACTACCGCTTCTTCGCGCCCTACCCGCGGCTGTCCGACAAGGACGTCCACCGCTTCACCCACCACGACTACGTCGACCGGGTGGGTCTGGCCGTCACCATCGGCGGAGAGTTCATCGCCACCGTCCGCTACGACCGCATCGGCGAGGGCGAGGCCGAGGTCGCCTTCCTCGTCCAGGACGCGCACCAGGGACGGGGCGTCGCCTCGGCCCTCCTGGAGCACATCGCGGCCGTCGCCCGCGAGCGCGACGTACACCGCTTCATCGCCGAGGTGCTGCCCGCCAACAACAAAATGATCAAGGTGTTCACGGACGCCGGCTACGAACAGCGGCGCAGCTTCGAGGACGGCTCGGTCCACCTGACCCTCGACCTGGAGCCCACCGCCGCCTCCCTCGCCGTCCAGCGGGCGCGCGAGCAGCGGGCCGAGGCCCGCTCGGTGCAGCGCCTGCTCGCCCCCCGCTCGGTCGCGGTCGTCGGCACGGGCCGCGCACCCGGGGGAGTGGGCCGCACCGTCCTGCGCAATCTGCTCGCCTCCGGCTTCACCGGCCTCACGTACGCCGTGAACAAGGCCTTCCCCGCCGAACCCACCGAGATCGACGGCGTCCCCGCCCACCGCTCGGTCGCGGCCATCGGCGAGCCGGTCGACCTGGCGGTCATCGCCGTCCCCGCCGACCGGGTCCCCGAAGCCGTCGCCGACTGCGGCGAGAGCGGCGTCCAGGGGCTGGTCGTCCTCTCCGCCGGTTACGCGGAGAGCGGCGCCGAAGGGCGGGAGCGACAGCGCGAACTGGTGCGCCAGGCCCGTTCGTACGGGATGCGCATCATCGGCCCGAACGCCTTCGGCCTGATCAACACCTCCGACGCGGTCCACCTCAACGCCTCCCTGGCCCCCGAGTCCCCTGCGCCCGGCCGCATCGGCCTCTTCGCCCAGTCGGGTGCGATCGGCATCGCACTGCTGTCCGGACTCCACCGCCGGGGCGCGGGCCTCTCCACCTTCATCTCCTCCGGCAACCGCGCGGACGTCTCCGGCAACGACTTCCTCCAGTACTGGTACGACGACCCGGACACCGATGTCGCCCTCCTCTACCTCGAGTCGATCGGCAACCCCCGCAAATTCACCCGCCTCGCCCGGCGCACCGCGGCGGTGAAGCCCGTCGTCGTGGTCAAGGGCGCCCGGCACAGCGGATCGGCCCCGCCCGGCCACGCGGTGCCCGTCACCCGCGTCCCGGACGCCACGGTCTCGGCCCTGCTGCGCCAGGCGGGTGTCATCCGCGTCGACACGGTCACCGAACTCGTCGACGCCGGTGTCCTGCTGGCCGGCCAGCCGCTGCCCGAAGGCCCCAGGGTCGCGATCCTCGGCAACTCCGAATCGCTCGGTCTCCTCACGTACGACGCCTGCCTCACCGAGCGGCTGCGGCCGCTCCCGCCCCGCGACCTGACGACGTCAGCCACCCCGCAGGACTTCCGCGAAGCCCTTGCCGAGGCCCTCGCCGACGACGGCTGCGATGCGGTCGTGGTCACCGCGATCCCCTGGGTGGGGGAGGACGGCATGAAGGAGATGGGCGACGGCGAGATCCTCGGCGCCGCGCTGCGCGAGGCCGCGGCGGGCGCCCCGGCCAAGCCGGTCGCGGTCGTCCACGTGGAGATCGGCGGCCTCGCGGAAGCCCTGGCCGCGGCCACGGCGACGGTGGCGCCGCCGCCCCGTGCCGCGGCGGCCCCGGCCGCCGAAGCACCGGAGAAGGACGAGGCCCCCCTCACGGCCCACCCCGCCCGCATCCCCGTCTACCCCGCCGCCGAGCGCGCCGTACGGGCCCTCGCCCAGGCCGTCAGGTACGCGCAGTGGCGCCGCCAGGCCGCCGACCCGGGCCGGGTCCCCGAATACGACACCATCGACGAGGCCGCTGCCGCCGCCCGGATCGAGTCGCTGCTCGCCACGGCCCACGTGGACGTCAGCCGCGGGCTGCCCCTCGCGCCTCAGGACGTACGCGAACTGCTCGCGCTCTACGGCATCGAGGTACGCCCGACCCTCCCGGCCCCGCACGCCGACGCCGCCGTCGCGGCCGCCGCCGGCCTCGGCTACCCCGTGGCCCTCAAGGCCACCGCCCCGCACCTGCGCCACCGTCCCGACCTCGGCGGCGTACGCCTCGACATCGGATCCGAGACCGGACTGCGGCGCGCCTACCAGGAGTTGACCGACGCGCTCGGCACACCGGAGGAGGTCCAGCCGGTCGTCCAGGCGATGGTCCCGCGCGGAGTCGACACCGTTGTACGCGCCGCCATCGACCCCGCCGTCGGCGCCGTCCTCTCCTTCGGCCTGGCCGGCGCCCCCTCCGAACTGCTCGGCGACACCGCCCACAGGCTCGTCCCGGCCACCGACCGTGACGCCGCCGAACTGATCAGGACGATCAGGGCCGCACCCCTCCTCTTCGGCTGGCGGGGATCGGCCCCGGTCGACACCGCCGCCCTCGAAGAACTGCTGCTCAGGGTCTCCCGGCTCGTGGACGACCACCCCGAAGTCATCGCCGTGGCCCTGGAACCCGTGGTCGTCTCACCCGCCGGACTCTGTGTGCTCGGCGCCTCCCTGCGCCTCGCACCACCCTCCGCGACAGGCGACCTGGGCCCCCGCCGCCTCCCCAGCTACTGAATCCACCAAGGGCCCGGACGTACCGGGCAGGGCCGTAAGATGGAGTCCATGGCTAAGACCGGTACGACGACCCAGGGGCTCCGCGCGGCGATCGAGCGCAGCGGCTACTACCCGGCCCTTGTGGCCGAGGCGGTGGAGGCCGCCGTCGGTGGCGAACCGGTCTCCTCGTACCTGGTGCACCAGGAGACGACGTTCGACTCGAACGAGGTGCGCCGCCATGTCACCGTCCTCGTCCTGACCGGTCACCGTTTCATCGTGAGCCACACCGACGAGCAGGCCGCCGACGACAGCTCCCCGACGCCGTACGCGACGACCTCCACGGAGTCCGTCAAGCTCGACCGGATCTCCTCCGTCGTCCTGAGCCGCGTCGTCGCCAACCCGGAGAAGTACGTCCCCGGCACCCTGCCCCGCGAGGTCGTCCTGACCATCGGCTGGGGCGCGGTCGCGCGTCTCGACCTGGAGCCCGCCGCCTGCGGCGACCCCAACTGCGAGGCGGACCACGGCTACACCGGCAGTTCTACGGCGGACGACCTGAGCCTGCGCGTCAGCGAGGCCGGCGACGGCCCCGACACCGTGCGCCAGACCCTCGCCTTCGCCCAGGCGCTCTCCGAAGCCACCGCGGCGACCTCGCGCTGATGGCCCAGCCCGTCTGGCACGATCCGGAACCGCTCGCCCTGGCCACCGCCCCCGTCCCGCAGTACGGCACGGGTTCGCTCGCCGACCTCCTCCCGACGCTGGCCGCCGGCATGGACGTCCCGGGCATGGAGGCGTCCATCGCCGAGCTCTCCCCCGCCGACCGCAACTGCGTCTTCCTGATCGACGGCCTCGGCTGGGAGCAGATCAAGGCCCACCCGGACGAAGCCCCGTACCTCCACTCGCTCCTCCCCACCTCCCGCGGCAACACCGGCCGCCCGCTGACCGCGGGCTTCCCCGCCACCACGGCGACCTCGCTCGCCTCGGTCGGCACGGGACTGCCGCCCGGCGCGCACGGCCTCACCGGCTACACGACACGGAATCCGGCCACCAACGAGCTGATGAACCAGCTCCGCTGGAAGCCCTGGACCGACCCGCACGCCTGGCAGCCGTACCCGACGGTCTTCGAGCTCGCGGACGCCGCAGGCGTGCACACCGCGCAGGTCTCCTCCCCGGACTTCCGCCACACCCCGCTCACCAAGGTCGCACTCAGCGGAGGCACCTTCCACGGGCGGCTCACCGGCGAGGACCGGATGGACCTGACCGCCCTCCAACTGGGCGCGGCGGACCGGTCGTTGGTCTACACGTACTACAGCGAGGTGGACGGCAAGGGCCACCGCTTCGGCGTCGACTCCGACGACTGGCGCGGCCAGCTGATGTACGTCGACCGCCTCGTCCAGCGCCTCGCCGACCAGCTCCCGCCCCGCTCGGCGCTGTACGTCACCGCCGACCACGGCATGATCGACATCCCCTTCGACGAGGAGTCGCGCATCGACTTCGACGAGGACTGGGAGCTCGGCGCGGGCGTCGCACTCCTCGGCGGCGAGGGCCGCGCACGCCACGTCTACGCCGTACCCGGCGCCGCGGCCGACGTCCTCACCGTCTGGCGCGAGGTGCTCGGCGAACAGTTCTGGGTGGCGAGCCGCGACGAGGCGATCGCCGCCGGCTGGTTCGGCCCCGCGGTCGACGAACGCGTCCACGGACGGATCGGCGACGTGGTCGCCGCGGCCCACGCCGACGTCGTGATCACCGCATCACGGCGCGAGGTGCACGAGTCCCAGATGGTCGGCATGCACGGCTCGATGACGGCCGTGGAGCAGCTGGTCCCGCTGCTCGAAGTACGTTCGTAAGACATCCCACCCCCGCCCGAAAGGCCCTGAACTCCCCATGCCCGAGCTCGTGTTCTTCTCCGGAACGATGGACTGCGGAAAGAGCACACTCGCTCTTCAGATCGGGCACAACCGTTCGGCTCGCGGCCTGCAGGGTGTGATCTTCACGCGGGACGACCGCGCGGGGGAGGGGAAGCTGTCGTCGCGTCTGGGCCTGGTGACGGAGGCGGTCGAGGCCGCTCCTGGCATGGATCTGTACGGATATCTGGTGGGGCAGATGTCGCAGGGCGGCCGGGTGGACTACGTGATCGTGGACGAGGCGCAGTTCCTCGCGCCCGAGCAGATCGACCAACTGGCCCGTGTCGTCGACGACTTGGACATGGACGTCTTCGCCTTCGGCATCACCACCGACTTCCGCACCAAGCTCTTCCCCGGATCGCAGCGCCTGATCGAACTCGCCGACCGGGTGGAGACCCTGCAGGTCGAGGCGATGTGCTGGTGCGGGGCGCGGGCCACGCACAACGCCCGTACGGTGGCCGGGGAAATGGTCGTCGAGGGCGAGCAGGTCGTGGTGGGCGATGTGGACCGGCCGGCCGAGGAGGTCGGCTATGAGGTGCTGTGCCGGCGCCACCACCGCAAGAAGCTGACGAGCGACGCGGCGCGGGCGACGGCGCTCTCACCCGACGTGCTGCCGGTGACCGCCGGCTGAACCTGGGCCCATCCGGCGGTGCACGAAACCGTGGTGCGGCTCAGCGGCGGTAGGCCTCGCGGACCGAACCGCCCACCACGGCACACCAGGTGCTGAGGTCGACCTTGCCGTTGGGGGTCAGGCCGTGGAGGCGCTGCATTCCCTGGACGGCCTTCATCGTGGCGTGGTCGTAGCTGCCGCTCGCCGTGACGTCGGCGTAGCCCTTGCGTACGAGCATGAACTGCAGGGCGGTGACCGGGAGTCCGGTGGCGTCCTTGCCGAGTACGGGGGCGAGCGCCTCCCAGGTGGCCAGGTCGAAGGTGGCGTCGGGGGTGACGGGGATGCCGCACTTCGTCTGGAAGTCGGCGACCGCGGCGTTCATGTCGGTGCCGAAGGAGCCGTTGGGGGTGAGGGCGTAACCGACGTCGTTGAGCAGGTACTGGGCCACCTCGACGACCGGGCTGTCGACGAACCGCCAGATGTCGGGCCAGCGCCGGGCCGGGATCGCCGAGTGCGGCGTGCCCAGTTCGGCCAGTACGCGCGCCCGGATCATCGGGAACTGCGCGTAGAAGGAGATGCCGGGGCAGTCGGTGACCCGGAAGTCCCAGTGGCCGAAGATGTCCCAGGCGTTCAGCCGGAACTGCCGGCACACGGTGACGCACAGCTTCACCAGCGAGTCGAGGAGCGCCTCCGGAGGGGTCTCCGTGATGTACGTGCCCTCGTTCTCGATGCCGATCGCATTGCCGTTCTCGCCGGGGCAGTGCGCCGAAATCACCTGGTGCTGGCCGGTGTTCAGCGTCTCCAGGCTGCGGTGGCGGCCTTCTGTCACGTACCCGCCGCGGCTGACGGTGAAGTGCTGGCCGGTGTCCGCCCAGCCGTTGCCGTCCATGTGCAGGTCCTGGCAGTCCTTGGCGAGCTGCACGGCGTGCTCGCGGGAGTAGTCGGTGACGTTGGGGAACGCCATGTGATGCAGGATGATCTTGTTGGTCGTGTTGCCGGATATCTGGACCGGCGAGGCCGGTGGCCGGGCGCCCCAGCTGTCGCAGCCGATGATCCAGGAGAGATCCGCCGAGGGGGCCGCGGTGGCCGGGCCCGCGAGTGCCATCTCGGTGCCGACGACCGCGGCCACCGCCGTACCGAGACCGAATCTGAAGAGGGTGCGGCGGTCGACCTCGTGCTCATGGAAAGTCATCCCCGGAGGATATTCAGCCCGCCCCCGCAGGACCATGATTTTGACCAAATCTATTGCGATCAGATCCAGAAATCACCAGGTCACAGCGTTTTAGAGGTGTAGACCAATGGCGTTCTTCGGGAGCACTCTCACTGCTGATGTGTGCGTGCCGACCGCAGAAGCGTGAAGACCGCACCCTCGGGATCCGCGACCGTCGCCATCCGTCCGCTCGCCCCCTCGCGGGCCTGCTGCAGTACGTGGCCGCCCAGCTCGGCCACCCGCCGCGCGGCCTCGTCGACATCGGCCACCTCGAAGTACGTCATCCAGTGCGCGCCCCTGTCGTGCGGCAGCGCATGGCCGACGCCGTGCAGGGCGGCCACCGGCCGGCCGTCCAAGTGCAGGGTCAGATAGTCGAAGTCGGCCGAGACGACAGCCTCGGCCTCGTACGCGAAGAGCGCCTGGTAGAACGTGCCGACCGTCGCCGTCTCCCGCGTCACCAACTCGTTCCACACGGCCGTGCCGGGCACCCCCGCCAGCGCCGTACCCAGATGGTCGGCCGCCTGCCAGATCCCGAAGACCGCCCCCGCCGGGTCGGACCCTATGACCAGCCTTCCCGCCTCGCCCGCGTCCAGCGGGCCGACACCGACGGTGCCGCCGCAGTGCCGGATCGTCGACGCGGTGACGTCGGCGTCATCGGTCGCCAGATACGGCGTCCAGGCCACCGGGAGATGCCGATCCGGGGGCAACTGCCCGATGCCCGCCACCTCCTGGCCGTCGAGCAGTGCACGGACGTACGGGCCGAGCTGCTGCGGCCCCGGCTTGAACTCCCAGCCGAACAGCGCTCCGTAGAAGTCCTGTGTCGCGGACAGGCCGTGCACCATCAGACTGACCCAGCAGGGCGTTCCAGGGGTGCGCCGAGTGGCTGCCTCGGTCATCTTCACTCTCTCCTCGGACGATTGGGACGGCCGACCGGCCACCCCCGTCCCGATGTTTTCAGCACCTGCCGCGCAGCGCGCCCCGGCCGCGCCGCATTTCTTCAGCAGTGTTGTGGCCCCGTCCCGTCGCTGAGCGAGGATGGGTCCATGAATGCCATCATCACCGCATCCGAACTTGCGAGCGAGTCGGCAGGAACGCGTCCACCGGCGCTCCTGGACATCCGCTGGCAGCTGGGCGGCCCGCACCAGCGGCCCGCGTACGAGAGCGGCCACATCCCCGGCGCGGTCTTCGTCGACCTGGACGCGGAGCTGGCGGGGCCCGTGGGCGCGGGCGGGGGCGGCCGTCACCCGCTGCCCGACCCGGAGGCCTTCGGCGCCGTGATGCGCCGGGCCGGGATCTCCCAGGACACCCCGGTCGTGGTCTACGACGGCGGACAGGGCTGGGCCGCGGCCCGCGCCTGGTGGCTGCTGCGCTGGGCGGGCCACACCCGGGTCCGCGTCCTGGACGGCGGCCTGGCCGCCTGGTCGGGGCCGCTCTCGGCTGAGATCCCGGCACCGGCCGCGGGCGACTTCGCCCCCGTACCGGGCTCGCTGCCCCTGCTCGACGCGGACGGGGCGGCCGCCCTGGCCCGCTCGGGGCTGCTCCTGGACGCCCGCGCGGCGGAGCGCTACCGGGGCGACGTCGAGCCGATCGACCGCGTCGGCGGCCACATCCCGGGCGCGGTCTCCGCCCCGACCTCGGCCAATGTCGCCGAGGACGGCCGCTTCCTGGCCCCGGACGCCCTGGCGGAACGCTTCAAGGCGCTCGGCGCCGCCGAGGGCGAGGTCGGCGTGTACTGCGGCTCCGGCGTCTCCGGCGCCCACCAGGTCCTGGCCCTGGAGATCGCCGGATTCCCGTCCGCCCTCTACGCGGGCTCCTGGTCCGAGTGGTCCTCGGACGAGTCCCGCCCGGTGGCCACGGGCCCCGACCCGCAGTAGGAGTCGCACGAGAAGGGGCCCGCACGAACCGTGCGGGCCCCTTCTCGTGTTCCGTACCGCTAATCCTTGTTCTTGCGCCGCGTCCCGAAGACGATCTCGTCCCAGCTCGGCACTGCCGCCCGCCGCCCGGGGCGCACCCCGTCGGCCTCCGCCTGCCGGTCGGTCGTCCCGGTCAGCCGGTCACGGTGGCCGCTGACCGCACGCGGCATCAGCACATCCGCGTACGCGGCACCCGCGCCCGCGGAAGCAGCCGGCGGCTCCTCCACCGCGGGCTCCATGACGGGCTCGGCGACCGGCGGCTCGGGGGGCGGAGCCGGGCGCTCGGGCACGACCATGTCGCCCCGGAAGCTCGGCACCGCCTCCAGCAGACTGGTCAGCGAGTCGCGCTCACTGCTCTCCTCGGGCTCGGGAGCGGCGGGCGCGGGAACGGGAGGCCGCTCCAGCTGCCGGTCCAGGGCGCGGTCGAGCGGCCGGTCGCGCGGCAGCCTGGCGATCCGCGGTACGAACGGGAAGCTCGGCTCCGGAGCGGTGAACGAGTCGTTGTTCTCGCCGATGAGCGAGCGCGCCTCGTCGTCCACGGCCTGCACCAGACGGCGCGGCGGATCGTAAGTCCAGCTCGCCGAGTGCGTCTCGGTGGCGACCCGGTAGACCAGCAGGACTTCCCAGGTGCCGTCGTCGCGGCGCCAGGAGTCCCACAGAACGGTGTCCTTGTCGGCGCCCCGCAGCACGAGGCGCTCATTGACTGCTTCACCGAGCTGCGGACCCGTTCCGGTGTTCTCACCGGCACGTCGTACGGGAGTCTTCCGGGCGCGCTCGGCCATGAACGCACGCTCCGCGAGCACGGGGCCCTCGAAGCGGCGGACGCGGTCGACCGGAATCCCGGCCATCGACGCGACCTCCTCGGCGGAGGCTCCTGCTCGTATCCGCGCCTGGATGTCACGCGGCCGGAGGTGGCTCTCCACCTCGATTTCGATCTGGCCCAGTCGCGCGCGGTCATTACGGACCGCCGCACGCAGCCGTTCATCGATCGGAAGCGTGTACTCCGTACTGTCCGCAGCTTTGAGCACCAGTCGTGTGCCGTCATTCGAGACGGCCACGACACGCAGTTCGGGCATGGGAACCTCCCGGGTGGTGCCTGCCGACGTCACGTGCGTCGCTGCTTCCGCTAGTCGAGTGTGGCCTGCCCGGGTGCAGCCTGCCACAACCTTGCTGATCTGCCCGGCGTGTCGGGCATGAACCCCGGACCGCCGTTATGGCACGGTTACCAGTTTGCGACGCAAAGTGACCATTTCGGTCACTCTCCCCCAAGGAAGACCGGGCCCAGGGCTCGCAACAGTACTCCATTCGGGCCACGCGGGTGGGCGGCACGCCGCCGAAGTTCTCCCGTGGCACGGGAGTTGACTCTTTCCCGGGGTGTTCTGCTTCACAGAATCAGCCGAAACGGAACTATTCGTTTCGCTCAAATGTCCCTATCTGGTGCATGGTGGGAAAGAAGGTCAAACAGAGGCTGGAGATGGAGCAGAAGCCCGCAAGGGAGACAGAAACCAAAAAAAGGTCGCTCGACCTGAGTGTTCCGCAGGTCGCGGGAAGCGCGATCGCGGCAGTGGTCGCGGCGGTGCTGGCCTCAAGACTCGGGGTGTACGGAACGATCATCGGCGCCGGCCTGGTCAGTGTCGTCGCCACCTGCGGGGGCACGATCTTCCAGCACCTGTTCCGGCGTACCGGGGAGCAGATCCGCGAGGTCACGGTCCAGGTGAAACCCAGGGGACGTCAGGTCGCGGTCCGGCGTGTTCCGGGCGACAGGGACCCCGGGGCGGTACCGCCCACGGTCGCGGCGCCCTGGCCCGAGGACTTGCGGACCCAGGTCATCACGCAGGTCTCGGAGCAGATTCCCGGCGGTGATCCTGAGGCGACGCAGATGATGCTGCCCGACCTCGACAGGACGCAGCTGGTGCCCCAGGTGCCGGTCGAGTCGGGTACGGACGGGCCGGGCGCCGCGGAACCGGGCCCCGAAGACGAGTTCACCGACGCCACGACCCACGGCACCCGGATGCGGGGCTGGAAGCGCTCGGCGCTCGCGGCCGTTGTCGTCTTCGTCGTGGCCATGGGCGGGATCACCGGCTTCGAGCTGCTCTCGGGGCAGGACCTCAGCGGAGGCAAGGGCACGACGGTCGGCGGCGCGGTGACGGGCGGCGGCAGCCACCAGAAGTCCACGCCGTCCTCGCCCACGCCTTCGGACTCCGGCACCTCCACGACTCCGGGCGGCGCGGGCGACGGTCGGTCGCCGAGCCCCGACCCGGGGAAGAGCGGCGGCTCGACGCCGGACCCGTCACCCAGTCCGTCCTCGTCGTCCGGCTCCTCCGACGATTCCTCGCCGACCCCCACGCCGACGCCGGCCCCCTCGGAAAGCACCGGCACGGGAGGCGGCGACGCGAGCTCGCCGTCCACCACGGACGGTTCGGCGGCGGAGTAGCCCAGGTCAGTCGCCCAGGACCCGGCGCAGGTAGGCGTTGGCGAACACCCGCTCCGGGTCCAGGCGGTCGCGCAGGGCCGTGAACTCGCCGAACCGCGGGTACACCCCGGCCAGGTACTCGGCGTCACGGGTGTGCACCTTGCCCCAGTGCGGCCGGCCGCCGTGCGCGGTCATGATCTGCTCGACCGCCGTGAAGTACGCCTGGTACGGCGTGCCCTTGTAGAGATGGACGGCGATGTACGCGCTCTCCCGGCCCGACGCCGTGGACAGCGAGATGTCGTCGGCGGGCGCGGTCCGTACCTCCACGGGGAAGCTGACCCGCAGCGGCGAGCGCTCCACCATCGCCTTCACCTCGCGCAGCGCCTCCATCGCGGCCTCGCGCGGCAGGGCGTACTCCATCTCCACGAAACGCACCCGGCGCGGACTTGTGAAGACCTCGTAGGGGATGTCCGTGTACGTACGGGCCGAGAGAGCCCGGCTGGAGAGCTTGGCGATCGCCGGGATGGTCCCGGGGACCGCCCGGCCCAGCGAACAGGCGAGCTGGAAGACGCCGTTGGAGAGGAACTCGTCCTCGATCCAGCTGCTGACCCGGCCCGCAGGGGCGGCGGGGCCCGCGCTGCGGTTGTTGCGCTTGGTGTTGCAGTTGCCGGTGTGCGGGAACCAGTAGAACTCGAAGTGCTCGTTCTCGGCGAAGAGTTCGTCGAACTCCGCCGTCACCCGGTCGAAGGCCATCGGCTCCTCGCGGGCCGTCAGCAGGAAGACCGGCTCCACGGCGAGGGTGACCGCGGTGATGACGCCCAGAGCGCCGAGTCCGATCCGGGCGGCCGCGAAGACCTCGGGGTTCTCCTTCTCCGAGCACTTCAGGATCGAGCCGTCCGCGGTGACCAGCTCCAGGGCGCGGATCTGTGCGGCGATCGAGGCCGAGTCGCGGCCGGTGCCGTGGGTTCCGGTGGAGGTGGCGCCGGCGACCGTCTGCTCCATGATGTCGCCCATGTTCGTGAGCGAGAGTCCCTCACGGGCCAGGGCCAGGTTCAGGCGCTTCAGGGGTGTGCCCGCCTCGACCGTCACGGTTCCCGCGGCGCGGTCGATTCCCCGTATGCCGGTGAGCAGATCGGGCCGCACCAGCAGTCCCTCGGTGGCCGCGGTGGCGGTGAAGGAGTGGCCGGTGCCGACCGGCTTCACCGTCAGGCCCTCCGCTGCGGCCCGCGTGACGGCTTCGGCGAGCTCCTCGACCGATGCGGGGGAGACCTCCCGTGCCGGACGGGAGGTGACGTTCCCCGCCCAGTTACGCCACGTGCTGCTGCTCGCTCCGGCCATCTCTTTCGCGCCCCTCCCGTTGCGGCACCGGCCTGTTCAGCCGGCGGTACCCCAGGAACGCCACCGCGGCCGCGAGCGTTCCTGCTCCGGCGGACACCAGGTACCCCGCCTGCGCCCCTCGGACGTCGACCACCCAGCCGGCGGCCGAGGATCCGAGCGCCACACCGACGGCGAGCCCGGTACTGATCCAGGTCATGCCCTCGGTCAACTGGGTGCGTGGTACATGCTGTTCGACGAGGGCCATGGTCGTGATCATCGTCGGTGCGATGAACAGGCCCGCGGCAAAGAGCGCCACGGCCAGCAACGGAAGGTTCCCGGCCAGTTGGAGGGGGATCATACTCACGGCCATCGCACACATGCCCACCAGCCACCTCTTCGACGCCGGGCCCTTGTGGTGCAGCAGTCCGAAGGCCGCTCCGGCCAGGCATGAACCCAGCGCGTACACCGCAAGGACGACACTCGCCGCGCCCTGGTGGCCCTGCTCCTTGGCGAAGGCCACGGTCACCACGTCGATGGTCCCGAAGATCGTCCCGACCATGACGAAGGCGGCCACCAGGACCTGAAGTCCCCGGGAGCGCAACGCTGTTCCGCCGGCGTCGTGGCCGCGCGGATGCGGTGCTGGCTCGGTGGCGTGCTGCGAGGTGAGCCACAGGACACCGACGACCAGGAACCCGGCCGCGAAGAGCGGGCCCGCCTCCGGGAACCAGACCGTGCAGAGCCCGATGGAGAGGATCGGGCCGAAGATGAAACAGACCTCGTCGACGATCGACTCCCAGGCGTACGCCGTGTGGAGATCGCGCGGCGACTCGCGATGGATGTCCGCCCAGCGGGCCCTGACCATCGAGCCCATGCTCGGTACGCAGCCGGTGGCCGCGGCGAAGACGAAGAGCGTCCAGTCGGGGAACCGCTGCTGGGCGCAGAGCAGCAGGCCCAGTACGGCGGCCACCGTGACCAGGGTCGCCGGGCGCAGGACGCGGCGCTGTCCGTACCGGTCGACGAGACGGGAGATCTGCGGGCCGATCGCCGCGGCCGACAACGCGCAGGTCGCGGAAAGCGCGCCCGCGAGCCCGTACCGTCCGGTGATCAGCGACATCATCGTGACGATGCCGATGCTCAGCATCGACAACGGCATCCGGCCGAGCAGGCCGGCCGCGGAGAACTGCTTGGCTCCGGGTGCCTCGAAAATGGCGCGGTAGGGACTGGGCACAAGATCTCCGGGTAAGGGCTGTGGGCAGACGTCACAGCTTACGGCCGTGGCGAGTTTCCGACCGGTCGGATACGGATGGCAGGATCGGACCCATGTCCGATCAGCGTGATCCAGATCCGTACGACGCTCTGCTGCTGCTCTCCTTCGGCGGTCCCGAGGGGCCCGAGGACGTGGTCCCGTTCCTGCAGAACGTGACCCGAGGCCGGGGCATCCCCGACGAGCGGCTCAGGGAGGTGGGGCAGCACTACTTCCGCTTCCAGGGCATCAGCCCCATCAACGGCCAGAACCGCGCCCTGCTCGACGCCTTGCGCAAGGACTTCGCGGAGCACGGTCTCGACCTGCCGGTGTACTGGGGCAACCGGAACTGGGCGCCGTATCTGACCGACACCCTGCGCGAGATGGTCGCCGACGGACACCGGCGCATCGCCGTCCTCGCCACCAGCGCCTATGCCTCGTACTCAGGCTGCCGCCAGTACCGCGAGAACCTGGCCGACTCCCTCGCCGCGCTGGAAGCGGAGGGCCTTGAGCTGCCGCGCGTCGACAAGCTGCGGCACTACTTCAACCACCCCGGTTTCCTGCGGCCCATGATCGACGGAGTCCTCGCCTCGCTGGCCTCGCTCCCCGAGGACCTGCGGGCGGGGGCGCACCTCGCCTTCAGCACGCACTCCATCCCGACCGCGGCCGCCGACTCGGCGGGCCCCGAGGGCGGTGCGTACGTCGCCCAGCACCTGGATGTCGCCCAGGTGATCGTGGACGCTATCCGCGAGCAGACCGGCGTCGAGCACCCCTGGAAGCTCGTCTACCAGTCGCGCAGCGGCGCCCCGCACATCCCCTGGCTGGAGCCCGACATCTGCGACCACCTGGAGACCCTCCACGGTGAGGGCGCCCCGGCAGCCGTCATGGTGCCCATCGGGTTCGTCTCGGACCACATGGAAGTCCTGTACGACCTGGACACCGAAGCCACCGACAGGGCCGCCGAGTTGAACCTGCCCGTCGCCCGCTCCGCGACGGTCGGCGCCGACCCGCGGTTCGCGGCCGCCGTACGCGACCTGGTCCTGGAGCGCGCCGCGAGCGAGCGGGGCATCCGGGCGGAGCGCTGCGCGCTCGGGGCGCTCGGCGCCTCGCACGATGTCTGCCCGGTCGGCTGCTGCCCGGCCCGCGCCCCCAGGCCCGCGGCCGCCGGCGCCGACAGCCCGTACGCATAAGGAGCCCCGTGACCCCCGTGAGCGACCCCCTGACCTCCGAACTCCTCGCCCTCGCCCAGGAGGCGGCCCGACGGGCAGGCGCGCTGCTGCGCGACGGACGCCCCGCCGACCTGGCCGTGGCCGCCACCAAGTCCAGCCCCATCGACGTCGTCACCGAGATGGACATCGCCGCCGAGAAACTGATCACCGGTTTCCTCGCCGAACACCGCCCCGACGACGGCTTCCTGGGCGAGGAGGGCTCGTCCGTCGAGGGCAGCAGCGGTGTCCGCTGGGTCGTCGACCCGCTCGACGGCACCGTCAACTACCTCTACGGGCTGCCCACTTGGGCCGTCTCCATCGCCGCCGAGCTGGACGGCGAGACCGTGGTGGGTGTGGTCGCCGCTCCGATGCGCGGCGAGACCTTCCACGCGGTGCGCGGCGGCGGTGCGTATCTGGGGGACCAGCCGCTCAGCTGCCGTCCCGCGCCGCCGCTCGATCAGGCGCTGGTCTCGACCGGCTTCAACTACGTCACCACGGTCCGCACCCACCAGGCCGAGGTCGCCCACCGGCTCATCCCGCAGCTCCGCGACATCCGTCGCGGCGGCTCGGCGGCGGTGGACCTCTGCGACGTGGCGGCAGGCCGCCTCGACGGCTACTACGAGCGCGGGCTGCACCCCTGGGACCTGGCGGCCGGCGACCTCATCGCCCGCGAGGCGGGCGCGCTGACCGGCGGCCGCCCGGGGGACCGCCCCTCCAACGACCTGGCGATCGCGGCCTCTCCCGGAGTCTTCCAGCCGCTGCAGGCGCTCCTGGAGGAGTACGGCGCCTGGCACGACTGAACGGACCCGGACATGGGAAGGGGCCTCGTACCGGGCAGTCGGCCCGGTACGAGGCCCCTTCGCGCGTCAGACGCCCGCGGTGGTGACCTGGACGCCGTGTTCGGCGGCGAGACGGCGCAGGTCGTCCAGCTCGCCCTGCTCCACCTCCGCCAGGAACTCGTCGCCTGTCTCGCGAGCCCGTGTGAGGTCGGTCTCCGTGGCTTCTATGCGCTGCAGCAGTCCTGCGGTGAATGCGTCCATGGTGCGCCCCCTCGTCATGGGTCGGTGGCACGGGGGTGTGCCGAGGGTTGCCTGCGATCGCGCACTCTCTCTGGGGGACAGAGCGGGCTGTGGTACGCCACATACAGGGCGTGATCGCGGGGTGTGCAATCGTCCTCCCCCCGCCTTCTCGTCAGGAAACCTCAACCACTCCAGGAATCATGGAATTCCCGGTGCCGCCGCCCGCTCCCGGCACCGCCTTACCGCCGGTTTATGGGCGTTAGGGGCAGGATGGATGCACACAGTCAGTGCTACAGACCTGCCCGTATGCACGGGCACAAGGGAAGGACAGCGCCGTGCGCGTACTCGTCGTCGAGGACGAGCAACTGCTCGCCGATGCGGTGGCCACCGGACTTCGCCGGGAGGCCATGGCCGTCGACGTCGTGTACGACGGCGCCGCGGCCCTGGAGCGGATCGGGGTCAACGACTACGACGTGGTCGTACTCGACCGCGACCTGCCCCTGGTCCACGGCGACGACGTCTGCCGCAAGATCGTCGAGCTCGGGATGCCCACCCGGGTCCTGATGCTGACCGCTTCCGGCGACGTCAGCGACCGCGTCGAGGGCCTGGAGATCGGCGCCGACGACTACCTCCCCAAGCCCTTCGCCTTCAGCGAGCTCACCGCGCGCGTCCGGGCGCTCGGCCGTCGTACGACCGTGCCGCTGCCGCCCATCCTGGAGCGGGCCGGCATCAAGCTCGACCCCAACCGCCGCGAGGTCTTCCGCGACGGCAACGAGATCCAGCTCGCGCCCAAGGAGTTCGCGGTCCTGGAGGTCCTGATGCGCAGCGAGGGCGCGGTCGTCTCGGCCGAGCAGCTCCTGGAGAAGGCCTGGGACGAGAACACCGACCCGTTCACCAACGTCGTACGCGTGACGGTCATGACCCTGCGCCGCAAGCTCGGCGAGCCGCCCGTCATCGTCACCGTGCCCGGCTCCGGTTACCGGATCTGACCCCCGGTGGCCACAACTCCCGCGCCACCTGCGGCGCCCCCGAAGCCGACCTGGGACCCGAAGAGCGCGGAAGCGCCCTTCCCCTGGTTGCGCCCCACGATCCGGATACGTCTGACGCTGTTGTACGGCGGGATGTTCCTGATCGCGGGCATCGTGCTGCTCACGATCATCTATGCGCTGGCCGCACAGGCGCTCGATGTGGGCAGCGAGCTGCCGTTCAAGATCGTTTCAGGCAAGGTCGCCAGCACGGTGTGCGACCTTCCCGAAACCGGCTCGGCCGACCAGTTCAACGCCGCGATGAACGCCTGTGTCCACCACCAGCGCCAGGAGGCGCTGGACAACCTGCTCACCCGCTCGCTGTACGCCCTGGTGGGCCTCAGCATCATCGCCTTCGCCGTCGGTTACGCCATGGCCGGCCGCGTTCTGCAGCCGCTCGGCAAGATGACCCGCACCGCCCGCCGCGTGGCAGGCACCGATCTGACCCGGCGCATCGAGCTCGACGGTCCCGACGACGAGCTGAAAGAGCTCGCCGACACCTTCGACGAGATGCTCGACCGGCTGGAGCGGGCCTTCACCGCACAGCAGCGGTTCGTGGGCAACGCCTCGCACGAGCTCCGTACACCGCTCGCGATCAACCGGACCCTCCTGGAGGTCCACCTCTCGGACCCCGGGGCGCCTGTGGAGCTCCAGCAGCTCGGCAAGACCCTGCTGGCCACCAACGAGCGCAGCGAGCAGCTCGTGGAGGGCCTGCTCCTCCTGGCCCGCAGCGACAACCAGATCGTCGAGCGCAAGCCCGTCGACCTCGCGGAGGTCGCCACCAGGGCGCTGGACCAGGCGCACGCCGAGGCGGAGGCCAAGGGCGTCGAGTTCCGCGGGACGCAGGCCCAGGCCGTCGTACAGGGCAACGGGGTGCTCCTGGAGCGCATCGCGCTGAACCTCGTACAGAACGCCGTGCGCTACAACGTTCCCGAGGACGGCTGGGTGGAGGTCACCACCGAACTCCAGCAGGGCCAGGCCGTGTTGGTGGTATCGAACACAGGTCCCGTGGTTCCCGCTTACGAGATCGACAACCTCTTCGAGCCGTTCAGACGGCTGCGCACCGAGCGGACCGGCAGCGACAAGGGCGTGGGACTCGGCCTGTCCATCGCGCGCTCCGTCGCGCGTGCCCACGGAGGCCGTATCATCGCGGAGCCCCGCGACGGCGGCGGTCTCGTGATGCGCGTCACCCTGCCTGTCTGAGATGCTGCTCGACGCCGGTCCGGAAGTTCGCTTTACGCGGAATTTTCGGGACCCGTTCCCGGAAAGATCGTGTGCGATCGATCACAGGGGCGATATTCCGGCCATCTACTCTCTGTGATCGCAAAACCCCTTGAAACCCGGGAAAACCCCGGGTTTCCGGGGGGTGCGATCACGGGAAGTACACGGGGTGGCTCCCGTGAAGTGCGACATTCGGACCGTGTACGGTCCCGATCGCCATCCAAACCGATCACTCCAGAGGGATCCGGTTGGGTGTCGATTGAGTAACAGACCTTGATGTGAGGCAAAATCTCCGCCTCAGGTCGGGCACAAGTCCGGCCTCTCACGCGTTACGTGCGCTGAGACACCGCAGACACCCAGAGGGGGAGAGCGACTAAATGGCTACGGATTACGACACCCCACGCAAGACCGACGACGACGCCAACGAGGACAGCCTCGAAGAGCTCAAGGCTCGCCGGAACGACAAGTCGACTTCGGCGGTCGACGTAGACGAGTTCGAGCAGGCTGAAGGGATGGAGCTGCCCGGAGCGGACCTCTCCAACGAGGAGCTTTCCGTACGGGTCCTGCCGCGCCAGGCCGATGAGTTCACATGCATGAGCTGCTTCCTCGTGCACCACCGCAGTCAGCTGGCCCGCGAGAAGAACGGCCAGCCCATCTGCCGCGACTGCGACTGAGGTCAGGTCGGCCGTGGCAGGCGCGACACCGTCCCGGAGGCGAGGCTTCCGGCGCAAGGGGTCACCCGAGGTCCAACAGGGCGGCACAGGCCCGGCAGAAGGCGCGCAGGCGCCTGCCGAGCCCTCCGCCCTGATGCCCTCGGAGCGTGAGCAGGGCACAGCGGGCGGGTCCGGGACCGGGACCCGCCGACTGGGCGCACTGAAGAACGGCGTGAAGAAGAGCAGCGACGGAGCCAGAGCAGGGCTTTCCTACGTCGCCGACAGAATCATCGAGAACGCGCCCCGGATTCCGGTGCGCGATCTCGCGACCCTGCGCAAACACTTCCCGGGCCTGGGCCCGGAGGAGATCGCCGACAAACTGGTCACCGGCGCCGCCGCCGCGACATCCACCGTCGGCGCGGGCATCGGCGCCGCCGCGATGCTTCCCGTACCGCCCGCGATGCCTGCCGAACTGGCCGCGGAGATCACGGGAGTCGCTGCGATCGAGATGAAGCTCATCGCCGAGCTGTACGAGGTCTACGGCATGCGCCCGCCCGGCAACCTCAAACAGCGCACGACGACCTACCTCAACTCCTGGTCGGGCGAGCGCGGCATCGACGTCACCAAACCGATGACGGTCAACGCCGCGCTGGGCGGCCAGATGAAGCGCGAACTGCGCCAGCAGATCATGAAGCGGATGATCCGGGATCTGCCGAACCTGGTGCCTTTCATGGTGGGCGCGGCCGTCGGCGCCGTGATGAACCGGCGCGACACCAAGAAGCTCGCCGCACGCATCCGCAAGGACCTGCGCAGGAACCAGGTGCCGTGGGACGCGCTTCCCGCGCTGCCTCCGCTGGAGCGGATCGAGGGGCCGGTGCGGCTCAATGGTCCTGACGACCCGAAGGCGTTGGGCGCTCCTTGACGGGTCGGTGGACGGAGTCCGCCGCAGCTGTCGCGAAGCCTGCGTAGCAGTGCGAGGGCGGCGTCAGGAATTAGGTCGCGCTTTCCGCGCTGCCTCCGCTGGAGCGGATTGAGGGGCCGGTGCGGCTCAATGGTCCTGACGACCCGAAGGCGTTGGGCGCTCCTTGACGGGTCGGTGGACGGAGTCCGCCGCAGCCGTTGCGAAGCCTGCGTAGCAGTGCGAGGGCGGCGTCAGGAATTAGGTCGCGCTTCCCGCGCTGCCTCCGCTGGAGCGGATCGAGGGGCCGGTGCGGCTCAACGGCCCCGACGATCCCAAGGCGCTGGGTGCCCCTTGACGGGTCGGTGGACGGAGTCCGCCGCAGCCGTTGCGAAGCCTGCGTAGCAGTGCGAGGGCGGCGTCAGGAATTAGGTCGCGCTTCCCGCG
>NZ_JBFAHN010000009.1:158503-319157 GCF_040654175.1 Streptomyces sp. NPDC050738
TCTGCCTCCGCTGGAGCGGATCGAGGGGCCGGTGCGGCTCAATGGTCCTGACGACCCGGAAGGCCACGGAGCACCCAGGGCCCTGGAGAGCTAGCCGGCCCGTACGGCCGCGAGGGCCGCCTTGAGCTCCTCCGGGTGGCGGGTGGAGAGGTAGGCGTACGGCGTCGGGTCGGCCGGGTCGGTGATCTCGACCTTCAGCGCCGTCGGGATGTAGGCGCGCAGCAGCATGAACGCCCTGGTGTCGGCCTTGTGCGAGCGCCAGGCGCGCGCCTCTTCGGCGTCCAGCACCTCGGCCTCGCCCAGCGCCGAGAGCGGAATCTTCGCCTCGCCCGCGACCAGCGAGTCCGCCACGACGCGGATGCGCATCGAGCCGTACGCACTCACCACGACGCCCGCGACCGCGGTGCCGCCGACCAGACCGCCGAGCAGGGGCAGGGTGCCCAGCGGCAGGAACATCAGCGCACACGCGAAGCCCACGAGCAGGGTGATGAACCACCATGAACGGGGTGCGGTGAGGCGTTCTTCGTAAGGCTGCATGAAGCCAAGCTTGGCACGGCGCTCTGCGCACAGGTACGCGCAGGTAGGGTCTGCGTTTGTGACAGGAACATCTGCAGCGCTGACGCCCCCGGCCGATGCCATAGCGCCGGTGCGGCATGCCGATGCGCCGGCCCCCGGAGAGCTTCTCGGCGCGCACTACGGACACTGCTTCGGCTGTGGTGATCAACAGGCGCACGGACTGCATCTCGCGGCCCGCGCCGGTGAAGGCGTACGCGTGTCCGCCGAGTTCACGGTGCAGGCCGCCCACCAGGGCGCCCCCGGGCTCGCGCACGGCGGCATCCTGGCCACCGCGCTGGACGAGACGCTCGGCTCGCTGAACTGGCTGCTGCGGGTCATCGCGGTGACCGGGCGGCTCGAGACCGATTTCGTACGGCCGGTCCCCGTGGACACCGTGCTGCACCTGGAGGCCGAGGTCACCGCCGTGCACGGGCGGAAGATCTACTCGCAGGCCGTGGGGCGGATCGGCGGTCCCGACGGACCCGTCGCGGTCCGCGCCAAGGCCCTTTTCATCGAGGTCAAGGTCGAGCACTTCACGGAGAACGGCCGGCCCGAGGAGATCCGGGCGGCGATGGACGACCCGGACCAGATCAGGCGCGTACGTGCCTTCGAGGTGAACCCCTGATGCGCAACCCCGTAGATGTACTCATCCGCCGCGTCGATCCGGACGTACCGATCCCCGCGTACGGGCACCCCGGCGACGCCGGAGCCGACCTGGTGACGACGGAAGCGGCCGAACTCGCCCCGGGGGAAAGGGCGGTGCTGCCCACGGGAGTGTCTGTCGCGCTCCCCGACGGGTACGCGGCCTTCGTGCACCCGCGATCCGGTCTGGCCGCCCGCTGCGGAGTCGCCCTGGTGAATGCCCCAGGGACGGTTGATGCCGGGTACCGTGGGGAAATCAAGGTGATCGTGGTCAATCTCGACCCGCGCGAAAGCGTGCGGTTCGAGCGATTCGACCGGATTGCCCAACTGGTCGTCCAGCAGGTCGAGAAGGTGCGCTTCCACGAGGTGGCGGAACTTCCCGGCTCGGCGCGGGCCGAGGGGGGCTTCGGTTCCACCGGCGGTCATGCCGCGGTGGGCGGCACACAGGGTGGGAATCGATACGCTTCGGTCGTATCCGACCGGGAAGGACAGTGACGTGTTCGGACGTCGCAAGAAGAATGGTTCCGACGAGGACCTGGCGGGCGAGGCCGAGCAGTTCGACGACGCCGGTGCCGAGGCCGAGGCCGAGGACGCTCCGCGCGTAGTACTGGAGCCCGCTCCCCGTCCCGACGGACCGTGGGACATCACCGAGGTCGGTGAGCCCGGCAAGGACCGGGTGGACCTCGGCGGACTCTTCGTCCCCGGGGTGGAGGGCATGGAGCTGCGGGTCGAGGTCGCGGGTGACGCGATCGTCGCGGCGACGGTCGTCCTGGGTGACAGCGCCGTACAGTTGCAGGCCTTTGCCGCGCCCAAGCGCGAGGGCATCTGGGGCGAGGTGCGCGAGGAGATCGCCACAGGCATCACCCAGCAGGGTGGTGTGATCGACGAGATCGAGGGCCCGTTGGGCTGGGAGCTGCGCGCGCAGGTCCCCGTACAACTGCCCGACGGGACCAACGGCGTGCAGCTGGTGCGCTTCGTCGGCGTCGACGGCAAGCGCTGGTTCCTGCGCGGGGTCATCTCCGGCCAGGGCGCGGTGCAGCCGCAGGCCGCCGGGGTGCTCGAGCAGATCTTCCGGGACACCGTGGTCGTACGGGGCGAGGGGCCGATGGCGCCGCGCGACCCGATCGTCCTCAAGCTCCCGGACGACGCGCAGATGATGCCCGACGGCGTCCAGCAGGAGGACCAGGAGGGCTCGCGCTTCTCCGGTGGCATGGGCCAGCTGCAGCGCGGTCCGGAGATCACCGAGGTCCGCTGAGCACAGGCGGTTCTGGGCCGGTGGCCCGCACCTCCCTTTCGAGGGGGTGCGGGCCACCGGTGTGTCCGGGCCGACACCGAAGCATTGCCCGGACCCACCCGGCGCGACGATACTGGCGCCTGATCACAGCACCGTACGGGGGAGCGCTCATGACCGAGAACACCAGCGGGCAGTCCGGCACGGCCCTGGCCGACGACCCGGCCGGCAGCCCGATGATCCAGGTGGAGAACCTCCACCGCTCGTACGGAACGGGGCCCGCCGCCGTCCACGCACTGCGCGGGGTCTCCTTCGACGTGCCGCGCGGCGAACTGGTCGCGCTCAAGGGGCGTTCGGGATCCGGCAAGACGACCCTGCTCAACCTGGTCGGCGGACTCGACAGCCCCGGCGAGGGCCGGATCACCGTGGACGGCACCGAACTCTCCGGCCTCGGCGAGAAGGGCCTCCTGGAGCTGCGCCGCGACCGGATCGGCTTCATCTTCCAGTCCTTCGGCCTGATCCCCATCCTCTCCGCCGCCGAGAACGTCGGCGTACCCATGCGGCTGCGCAAGACCGATCCGCGCGAGCGTGAGGAGCGCGTCGAGCTGCTGCTC
The DNA here is from genome assembly GCF_040654175.1 of Streptomyces sp. NPDC050738. Taxonomy (NCBI): domain Bacteria; kingdom Bacillati; phylum Actinomycetota; class Actinomycetes; order Kitasatosporales; family Streptomycetaceae; genus Streptomyces; species Streptomyces sp. NPDC050738. The sequence goes on from NZ_JBFAHN010000009.1 coordinate 161,546, forward strand.
TCCCTGGTCGGCCTGGCCGACCACGCCCAGCAGCGTCCCGGCGAGCTCTCCGGCGGCCAGCAGCAGCGCGTCGCCATCGCCCGCGCGCTCGCCAACAAGCCGGCGCTGCTGATCGCGGACGAGCCGACCGGGCAGCTGGACGCGGAGACCGGGCTCGCGGTGATGGAGCTGCTGCGGGCGGTCGTACGGAGCGAGGGCGTGACCGTCCTGGTGGCCACCCACGACAACCAGCTGCTCGGCCTCGCGGACCGGGTGCTCGAACTGAGCGACGGGCACATCGTCGAGCACGACTGAGGCGGGGGAGGGCGTCAGAGAGGCGTCAAGACGATCACCGCGACCCTCCCTTGTCCGGAATGCCTGTTTCGTTCGCCGTAAGGTCGAGGCATGGCACGCGGCAAGCTCCGGATCTACCTCGGCTCGGCACCGGGCGTCGGCAAGACGTACGCGATGCTGTCCGAGGCCCACCGCCGGATGGAACGCGGCACGGACTGTGTCGTCGCCTTCGTGGAACACCACGGCAGGCCGCGCACCGAGGTGATGCTGCACGGCCTGGAGCAGATCCAGCGCCGCGAGATCGAGTACCGGGGCACCGTCTTCACCGAGATGGACGTCGACGCGGTCCTGGAGCGCAGGCCGGCCGTCGCGCTGGTCGACGAGCTGCCGCACACCAACGTCCCGGGCTCGCGCAACACCAAGCGCTGGCAGGACGTCGAGGAACTGCTCGCCGCGGGCATCGATGTCGTCTCGACCGTCAACATCCAGCATCTGGAGTCGCTGGGCGACGTCGTCGAGTCGATCACCGGCGTACGGCAGCGGGAGACCGTCCCCGACGAGGTCGTCCGCCGTGCCGATCAGATCGAGCTGGTCGACATGTCGCCCCAGGCGCTCCGCCGTCGTATGGCCCACGGCAACATCTACACGTCCGACAAGGTCGACGCGGCCCTCTCCAACTACTTCCGCCCCGGCAACCTCACCGCCCTGCGCGAGCTGGCGCTGCTCTGGCTGGCCGACCGGGTCGACGAGTACCTCCAGCAGTACCGCGGCGAGCACAACATCCGCGCCACCTGGCAGGCCCGCGAGCGCATCGTCGTCGGCCTCACCGGAGGGCCCGAGGGGCGCACCCTCATACGCCGCGCCGCCCGCATGGCGGCCAAGGGGTCGGGCAGCGAGATCCTCGCCGTGTACGTCGCCCGCAGCGACGGACTCACCTCCGCTTCGCCCAAGGAGCTCGCGGTCCAGCGGACCCTCGTCGAGGACCTGGGCGGCACCTTCCACCACGTCATAGGCGACGACGTACCGCCCGCGCTCCTGGAGTTCGCACGCGGCGTCAACGCCACCCAGATCGTGCTCGGCTCCAGCCGCCGCAAGGCCTGGCAGTACATCCTGGGGCCCGGCGTCGGCCAGACCGTGGCCCGCGACTCGGGGCCCGACCTGGACGTCCATATCGTCACCCACGACCACGTCGCCAAGGGGCGCGGACTGCCCGTCGCCCGCGGGGCGCGGCTCGGCAGGGTGCGCATCATCTGGGGCTGGCTCACCGGAGTGGTGGGTCCTGTGCTCCTCACCGTGCTGCTCACCAACAGCAGCGCCGATCTCGGCATCGCCAACGACATGCTGCTCTTCCTGTCCCTGACCGTGGCCGCGGCCATGCTCGGCGGACTGCTGCCCGCGCTCGCGTCGGCGGCCTTCGGCTCGCTGCTCCTCAACTACTTCTTCGCCCCGCCGCTGCACCGGCTGACGATCTCCGACCCCAAGAACATCGTCGCCATCGTGATCTTCGTGTCGGTCGCGGTCGCGGTCGCCTCCGTCGTTGACCAGGCGGCCCGCCGCACCCACCAGGCCGCAAGGCTGCGCGCGGAGTCCGAGATCCTGTCCTTCCTCGCGGGCAGTGTGCTGCGCGGCGAGACGGCCCTGGACGCGCTTCTGGAGCGGGTACGGGAGACCTTCGCCATGGAGTCCGTGGCGCTCCTGGAACGCGCGAGCGACGTCGACCCCTGGACCTGCGCGGGCAGTGTCGGACCCCGGCCGGTCGCCCGCCCCGAGGACGCCGATGTCGACATGCCGATCGGCGACGACATGGCGCTGGCGCTCTCGGGGCGGGTACTGCCCGCCGAGGACCGCAGGGTGCTCGGCGCCTTCGCCGCACAGGCCGCCGTCGTACTGGACCGCCAGCGCCTCGTCGGCGAGGCCGAGGACGCCCGCCGCCTCGCCGAGGGCAACCGCATCCGCACCGCTCTGCTGGCCGCCGTCAGCCACGATCTGCGGACCCCGCTCGCGTCCATCAAGGCGGCCGTCACCTCCCTGCGCTCCGACGACATCCAGTTCTCCCAGGAGGACGAGGCCGAACTCCTCGCGGGCATCGAGGAGGGCGCCGACCGCCTCGACCACCTGGTCGGCAACCTCCTCGACATGTCCCGGCTGCAGACCGGCACCGTGACACCCCTGATCCGCGAGATCGACCTCGACGAGGTGGTCCCGATGGCGCTCGGTGGCGTACCCGAAGGCAGCGCGGAACTGGACATCCCCGAGTCGCTGCCGATGGTCGCGGTCGACCCCGGCCTGCTGGAGCGTGCCGTCGCCAACATCGTCGAGAACGCCGTGAAGTACAGCCCGGGCGGCGAGCCCGTGCAGGTCTCCGCCAGCGCCATGGCCGACCGGGTGGAAGTACGCGTCACCGACCGCGGCCCCGGCGTCCCCGACGACGCCAAGGACCGCATCTTCGAGCCCTTCCAGCGGCACGGCGACGCCCCGCGCGGCGCCGGAGTGGGCCTCGGCCTGGCCGTCGCACGCGGCTTCATCGAGTCCATGGGCGGCACCCTCGCCGCCGAGGACACCCCCGGCGGGGGCCTGACCATGGTCCTCACCCTCAAGGCGGTGCGCGGCCACACCTCCGTACCCGCGGATCTCCCCGCCCGGGTCACCTCATGACCCCGAAAGCCCCGCAGACGCAGGCAGAGAGCAGGAACGCAATGACCCGGGTCCTGGTGGTCGAGGACGAGCCGCAGATCGTCCGTGCCCTCGTGATCAACCTCAAGGCACGCAAGTACGAGGTCGACGCGGCCCCCGACGGCGCCACCGCCCTCGAACTCGCCGCGGCCCGCCACCCCGACGTGGTCGTCCTCGATCTCGGCCTGCCCGACATGGACGGCGTCGAGGTCATCAAGGGGCTGCGCGGCTGGACCCGCGTCCCGATCCTGGTGCTCTCCGCCCGCCACACCTCCGACGAGAAGGTCGAGGCGCTGGACGCCGGCGCCGACGACTACGTCACCAAGCCCTTCGGCATGGACGAGCTCCTCGCGCGGCTGCGTGCCGCGGTCCGCCGGGCCGAGCCGGTCGGCGGGGACGGATCAGGCGGCGGCGATGACGTCTCACTGGTCGAGACCGAGGGATTCGTCGTCGATCTCGCGGCGAAGAAGGTGCGCCGGGGGGACAGGGACGTACGCCTGACCCCGACCGAGTGGCATCTCCTGGAGGTGCTGGTGCGCAACACCGGCCGCCTGGTCAGCCAGAAGCAGCTGCTCCAGGAGGTGTGGGGGCCTTCGTACGGCACAGAAACCAACTATCTGCGGGTGTACATGGCCCAGCTGCGGCGCAAGCTGGAGACAGACCCCTCTCACCCCCGGCACTTCGTCACCGAGCCGGGAATGGGTTACCGCTTCGAGCGTTAGGCTTCCCGTATGAGCGCTAAGCCGACCGGCCGCTTCCGCCGGATGATCGACAGGCTGTCGTCGTCCCAGGAAGACCTGCACTCCGCGGAGCTGCAGGAGGACACGCAGGCCACCGGGTGCACCCGGATCACGGACTGCGGGGACCGACAGATCGTGAAGGTCACTGGTACCTTGCGCACGGTCACCCTGCGCCCTCGGGCGGGCGTGCCCGCCCTGGAGGCCGAGCTGTTCGACGGCACGGCCCCTCTGGACGTGGTGTGGCTGGGCCGGCGCTCCATCGTGGGCATAGAGCCGGGCCGCAAACTGATCGCCTCCGGCCGGATCTCGATGAGCCACGGCCGCAGGGTGCTCTTCAATCCCAAGTACGAACTGCGACCGCTCGGACAGGAGTAGCCGGTGACGTCGATCGACAAGCCGACCACCACACCGGATCAGCAGGGGAGCGACACTTCCGCCGAGTCCAAGGCCGTCACCGAAGCGGCGCTGTCCGAGGCCTTCGGCGGCGTACGCGGCATGGCGGAGACGATTCTCCCCGGTCTGCTCTTCGTGATGATCTACACGATCAACCAGGACCTGCACTCCGCGGCGATCGCCGCGCTCGCGGTCTCCCTGGTCCTGGTCGCCGTACGGCTGGTCCGCAAGGACACGGTCAAGCACGCCTTCAGCGGCGTCTTCGGGGTGGTCATCGGTGTGGTCTTCTCGATGTTCACCGGTGACGCCAAGAACTTCTACCTGCCGGGGATGCTGTACGGCGTCGGCACGGGGCTGGCGTACATCGTCTCCGCGCTGGTCGGCTTCCCGCTGATCGGGCTGATCCTCGGGCCGATCTTCAAGGAGAACCTCTCCTGGCGGACCCGGAACCCGGGCCGCAAATCGGCGTACATGAAGTCGAGTTGGGCCTGGGGCCTGATCTTCCTCGCCAAGTACGCGATCCTCTTCCCGCTGTACTGGTGGGGGGACACCACTCAGTTCGGCTGGGTGGTCATCGCGCTGAAGCTGCCGCCGATGCTGCTCGCGATCTATCTGACGTGGGTCTTCCTGTCGAAGGCGCCGCCGCCCATCGACGTGTTCGCGGAGATGGAGGCGGAGGAGCAGGCCGAGAAGGCCCGTAAGGCCGCCGCCGCCCAGCAGAGCGAGGCGTAGCGCCTGTTACGCGAAGGGGCCCCGGGACCGTGACGGTCCCGGGGCCCCTTGCGTCGGCTCTGCGGTCAGGCCGTCTCGCGACGTACCGACAGCAGGTCCTCCAGCTGTTCCTCGCGCGCCTGGGCCGCCACGAACAGCAGCTCGTCGCCCGCCTCCAGGGTCTCCTCCGGGCTCGGCGTCAGGACGCGCGTGCCGCGGATGATGGTGACCAGGGAGGTGTCCTCGGGCCAGGCCACGTCCGAGACCGGGGTGCCGGCCAGCGCCGACTCCGGGGGCAGCGTGAGCTCGACCAGGTTGGCGTCGCCGTGGCTGAAGCGCATCAGCCGGACCAGATCGCCGACGCTCACCGCCTCTTCGACCAGCGCCGACATCAGGCGGGGTGTGGAGACCGCGACATCGACGCCCCAGGACTCGTTGAAGAGCCATTCGTTCTTGGGGTTGTTGACGCGGGCCACGACCCGCGGCACTCCGTACTCGGTCTTGGCGAGCAGCGAGACGACGAGGTTGACCTTGTCGTCGCCGGTCGCCGCGATCACCACGTTGCAGCGCTGCAGCGCCGCCTCGTCCAGCGAGTTGATCTCGCAGGCGTCGGCGAGCAGCCACTCCGCCATCGGCACCCGCTCCACCGAGATGGCGGTCGGGGCCTTGTCGACGAGGAGCACCTCGTGCCCGTTCTCCAGGAGCTCGGCCGCGATGGAACGGCCCACGGCGCCGGCTCCGGCAATAGCGACACGCATCAGTGACCGCCCTCCTCGGGGCCCTGGGCGAAGACCGCCTCGACCTTCTCGACCTCGTCCGTGTGCATCATCACGTGGACGAGGTCGCCTTCCTGGAGCACCGTCTGCGAGGTCGGCAGGACCGCTTCGCCGAGGCGCGTGAGGAAGGCGACGCGTACGCCGGTCTCCTCCTGCAGCGTGCTGATCTTGTGCCCGATCCAGGCGGCCGACGTGTGCACCTCGGCCAGCTGTACGCCGCCGCTGGGGTCGCGCCAGAGCGGTTCGGCGCCGGACGGCAGCAGCCGCCGCAGCATCTGGTCGGCGGTCCAGCGGACGGTGGCGACCGTCGGGATGCCGAGACGCTGATAGACCTCGGCGCGGCGGGGGTCGTAGATACGGGCCGCGACGTTCTCGATGCCGAACATCTCGCGCGCGACCCGCGCGGCGATGATGTTCGAGTTGTCGCCGCTGCTCACCGCGGCGAAGGCGCCGGCATCCTCGATGCCTGCCTCGCGCAGCGTGTCCTGGTCGAAGCCGACCCCGGTGACCCTGCGGCCGCCGAACCCGGCGCCCAGACGGCGGAACGCCGTGGGGTCCTGGTCGATCACGGCGACCGTGTGCCCCTGCTGTTCCAGGGTCTGCGCGAGAGCGGCTCCCACTCGCCCGCAGCCCATGATGACGATGTGCATCGGGGCCCCTACCTCACCCTGTCCAGTGGGGCTTTGACCTGCACGTTCATCATCTTCTGTCCTTCCGTGCCCCGTACTGGGGCATTCACTGGGCAAAGCGGCTCGGATGTGGCGATGCGACAGCACGGACTGTGCCCGCCTGGCCATCATCCGACACGCTACCCGTACAGCCGAACGCAGGATCGGTCGCGGGACCACTCCGTGAATCCGATCTCCCCGGCGTACCGGCGCCCGGCGTGCGCCCCCCTGATGTGCACGCCGGGCGCCGCCCCTGTCACCCCGCCGCGGTTGCGTCCCAGAGGTCGCACCTGTGTTCGGTGCCGACGGTGGTGGAGATCGTGTTGCCGCCGGCCGAAGCGGTGCGCAGCGACAGTGTGCGGCCGGGGTGGCCGCGCTGGTCCCGCATGGCCGGCTGCCCTGCGGCGCGGGGCGCCGAGCCGTGGAGGAACGAACCCCAGTACTGCACCATCTGCCGGGACAGGGCGTGCTGCTCGGCATTGAGCGGCGTGGGCAGGCCGAAGTGTTTGAAGAGGTACTGGACTTCATCGACGTGGGTCGCGCCGAAGTCGAATGTCTTTCCGGCCTCCCTGATCGAGGCGAAGGGCGGAGACGTGCGGTCGGCGAACTCGTACGCGTACACCGGTGCGCGCCCGTCGCTCGCGAGGTCCCGGTCCAGGCGCAGGGCCGGGCAGGCCATCAGCTGGTCGCCGACGGCCGCCGCGTAGGCGAGGGTCGGGGAGGGGAAGGCGGACAGCGGGTAGCGGGCCAGGGCCTTCGCGCCCGTCGCGGGACCGAAGGCCGACTTCAGGGCGTCCGGGTAGGCGGCCGCGGTGAGGGGCTTGCCCTGGCCGTCGTAGGAGCCGTACGCGAAGAGGCGGCCCTCGTCCTTGTTGGCGCCGTTGAGGACGGGCACGTGTGCCGCGTGCCCGGTCGCTGTCGCGGTGGCGGGCTGCTGCGGCAGGAACGCACCGCCTGCCACGGGGGCCCAGTCGAAGCCCGACTGGGCGGCGAGGATCTCCTGGGCCGGTTTGCCGCGCAGGCAGGCCACGGTGTCCTTCGCCGCAGAGGCAGAGGCAGAGGCAGAGGCAGAGCAGCCGAGCTTCGCGGCGAACGCGGCGCCCGCGGCCGCGGCCGTCTTCGGGGTGCGGGCGGCGCAGTCGCCGTACGCCCCGCTCTCGATGATCCCGGCCCGGAACAGGCCGCGCGCCGTGGGCGAGGCGAGCTGGGTGCAGACGGAGCGGCCGCCCGCGGACTCGCCCGCGACGGTGACGCGGCTCGCGTCGCCGCCGAAGCGGCCGATGTTGGCGCGCACCCAGCGCAGCGCGAGCTGCTGGTCGAGCATGCCGTAGTTGCCCGAGACGCCGTCTTGCGCCTCTTTGTCGAGCCCGGACGCGGCGAGGAATCCCATCGCGCCCAGGCGGTAGTTGATGCTCACCACGACCGTGCCGGTCTGCCGTGCGAAGGCGTCGGGGACGATGTCGCTGCCTGCGCCCGCGGTCAGCCCGCCGCCGTGCAGCCACACCATGACGGGCTTGGAGCCGGTGCCTTCGGGTGCGTAGACATTGAGGTCGAGGCAGTCCTCTGTGTACGTCGGGTCCTGATAGCCGGGGTCCCAACTGGCGCCCTGTACGCAGCGGTTGCTGAAGTCGGTGGCCCGGCGTACGCCGTCCCAGGACCCTGCGGGGCGGGGCCGCGCCCAGCGCAGCTGTCCGACGGGCGGCTGCGCGTACGGGATGCCGAGGAACTGGCGTCCCTCGGGCGTGGACTCCCCGCGCACCCAGCCGTCCTGCGTCCGGACCAGAGTGCTGTCGTGGTGCGCGGCCGCCGCCTGGGCGGGCAGTCCCGCCGCGGCGACCGACGCGAGCGCGGCGAGGACCGCCGCAGCGCCGCGTGTGCGACTGAACCGCATGTCAGTGCTCCCTTCCGTGGCCGATGACGACGGCCCTGGTCAGCCGGGGATCGCGCGAGGAGGAGCCCACCTGGACGGTGCGGCGGCCGGTGCCGAGCACCCGGCCGTGCCGTCCCGCGTCCCAGGAGGAGAGGGTGCGGGTCGCGACGCGCACGGTGACGCGGCGCCGCTCGCCCGGCGCGAGGTGGATGCGGTGGTAGCCGGCGAGGGCGCGCACGGGCTGGTCGAGATCCAGGTCCGGCGACCTGCCGACGTACACCTGAGCGACCTCGACTCCCTTGCGCCGCCCGGTGTTGCGCACCGTGAAGCGGGCCTCGAAGCCGCCGTCGTGGGAGGGGCGCACGGTCAGGTCCGTATACGCGAACGAGGTGTACGAGACCCCGTGCCCGAAGGGGAACAGCGGCTCGGCGCCCTCGGCGTCGTACCAGCGGTAGCCGAGGTGGATGCCCTCGGAGTACTCCTCCCTGCCGCCCACCCCCGGGTAGCGCAGCGGGTCGCCCGCCATGGGGTGGCGGTCCTCGGAGACCGGGAAGGACTGGGTGAGGCGCCCGCCCGGGTCGCAGTCGCCGAAGAGCACCGCTGCCGTGGCCGCCGCGCCCTCCTGGCCCGGGTAGTACATCTGGAGGACGGCCGCGACGTCGTCGAGCCACGGCATCGTCGTCGCCGACGAGGTGTTGAGGACCACGGCGGTCCGCGGATTGGCGGCGGCCACCGCCGCGATCAGCTCCTCCTGGTGCCCGGGGAGGGCGAGGGTGGTGCGGTCCTTGCCCTCGGTGGCGTCCTCGTACGCGAAGAGCACCACGCTCCGGGCGCCGCGCGCGGCCGCGACCGCCTCGGCGATGTCGGCCTTCCTGGTCGCCGTGGTGATGCGGCGCAGCCGGAACGTCTGGCCGGCCGTGCCGCCCTGCGCGCTGATCTGCAGACGGTGCTCTCCCCGGGTCAGGGCGACCGGTGCGCGGCGCACCATCAGACCGTCGGGCGCGGCGGCGGTCAGGCCGCCCGCGAAGTACTCGCCGTAGCCGGGCAGCAGCGGGAAGAGCTCGGTGCCGTCGAGCAGTACGGTGGGGCGCGCCGCGCCCGAGTAGTGGATGACGAAGGTCCACTCGTCGGCGGCGTCGACGCTCAGATTCCCGTCGTACGTCCAGGTCTGCCCGGCCGCCACGCGCTGCCCTTCGAGGTCCGCGCCCGGAGCGAGCGTCCCCGGGGGCAGGGCCTTGCCGAAGAGGTCCTCGCCGAGTGCGTACGAGACCCGCGCGCCGTGTCCCGCCCGGGACGTGATGGCGTCGAGGGGGCTCCCGGCGTGATCGGGGATCACATGGGCGCTGCCGCCGCCGCTGATGAACGGGATGGAGCCGGTGGGTCCGATCACCGCGATGTCACGGGCCGCGGATCCGGTGAGCGGGAGCGTACGGCGCGGATTGTGCAGCAGCGTCGCGCCTGCCTCGGCCACCTCGCGTGCCACGGCGGCCCCGGCCCGCGGGTCGCGCGAGGGCCGCTTCGGCACCTTGCCGCCGAGCAGCCCGAAGCGGTCCATCACCCCGAGGATGCGGCGGACGCTGCGGTCGACGTACGCCTCGGGGACGGCCCCGTCCTGGACGGCCTTCTTCAGCGCGTCCCCGAAGTACGTACCGCCCGGCATCTCCATGTCGAGGCCCGCGGTGATCGCCGCGACCGTGCTGTGGGCGGCGAACCAGTCGGTCATCACCCAGCCGTCGAAGTCCCAGCCGTCCCGCAGGATCCCGGTGAGCAGGTCCTTGTTCTCGCAGGCGAAGGTCCCGTTGACCCTGTTGTACGAGCCCATCACCGCGCCCGTGCCCGCACGGACCGCGGACTCGAAGCCCCTCAGCTCCAGTTCGTGCATGGTCTGCTCGTCGGCGTGCACGTCGACGGAGTCGCGGTCCTTCTCCTGGTTGTTCAGCGCGAAGTGCTTGACGGTCGCGATCAGCCCCTCGCCCTGGATCCCGCCGATCTCCTCGGCGACCAGGTCGGAGGCGAGCAGCGGGTCCTCGCTGAAGGTCTCGAAATTGCGTCCCGCGTACGGGGTCCTGATGAGGTTGACCATCGGGGAGAGCAGCACGTCCTGGCCGAGCGCGCGGCCCTCGCGTCCGATGACCTCGCCGTATCTGCGCGCCAGCTGCGGGTCGAAGGCGGAGGCGAGGAGTACGGGGGCGGGGAGCGCGGTGGCATGCGCGGTGACGCGGACACCGGCGGGCCCGTCCGCGAGGCGGAGCGGAGGGATGGCGAGGCGGGGTATGCCGGGGATGTAGCCGGCCTGGCCCAGGTCCTGGGGGTCGGTGGCGCCGTGCAGGAAGGTGAGCTTCTCGTCGAGGGTGAGCCGGGCGAGCAGCGACTCCACCCGACGGCCGGCGCGGGGCCCGGCAGCCGGGGCGGCAGCGGCGGGGGATGCGAGGGGCAGTCCACTGGTCGCCGCCGCGGTCACCGCGATGGCGCCGCCGAGCAGACGAAAGGCCGACCGGCGGGTCATGGGGCGGGTCACGGGGCGGGATACAGAGCGGGACACGATCTCGGGCATGAGCCGTCACTCCTTCTGTGCCTGGACGTGATGGTGTGCATCGCTTACACGTGCCAATGAAGGGCCTGTGTTCAGCCCTTGAACGCGTGTCAGTGATTTCGGCCGGAAAGCTATGACCACCGTTGACTCGTGTCAATGAGTTGAACAAGAAACGAAGTTGAGACATCCCGGCGGCACGTGCCCGGCAGCGGCCCGCCCACCCCGCGGAGCCGCCGGCCGAAGGGATTCCCGGCGATAAGTGGGTGGTGGGTGGGCGACACCCATATCGAACGCTTACGATCCTCTGCGTGTCCAAACTGACCGACGTGCCCAAACGGATCCTGATCGGCCGGGCCCTGCGCAGCGACAAGCTGGGAGAAACGCTCCTCCCCAAGCGCATCGCACTCCCCGTCTTCGCCTCCGACCCCCTGTCCTCGGTGGCGTACGCCCCGGGAGAAGTGCTGCTCGTCCTCTCCATCGCGGGTGTGTCGGCGTACCACTTCAGCCCGTGGATCGCGGTCGCTGTCGTGGTGCTGATGTTCACCGTGGTGGCGTCGTACCGGCAGAACGTGCACGCCTACCCGAGCGGCGGTGGTGACTACGAGGTCGCCACCACCAACCTCGGCCCCAAGGCCGGGCTCACCGTGGCCAGCGCCCTGCTGGTGGACTACGTCCTCACGGTGGCCGTGTCGATCGCCTCCGGCGTGGAGAACCTCGGCTCGGCGATCCCCTTCGTCGTGGAGCACAAGGTGTTCTGCGCGGTCGCCATCGTCGTCCTGCTCACCCTGCTGAACCTGCGCGGGATGAAGGAGTCGGGCAAGCTCTTCGCCATCCCGACCTACATCTTCGTCGCAGGCGTCTTCATCATGATCGCCTGGGGCGCCTACCGCGGGTGGATCCTGGGCGACGGCATGAAGGCCCCCACCGCCGACCTCTCGATCCACGCGGAGAAGGGCGGCCTGGCGGGATTCGCCCTGGTCTTCCTGCTCCTGCGTGCCTTCTCCTCCGGCTGTGCGGCGCTCACCGGTGTCGAGGCCATCAGCAACGGCGTCCCCGCCTTCCGCAAGCCCAAGAGCAAGAACGCGGCGACCACGCTGGCCCTGATGGGCACGCTCGCCGTCGTCATGTTCTGCGGCATCATCGCGCTGGCCATGACGACCGACGTCAAGATGGCCGAGAACCCGGCGTCCGACCTGCTCAGGAACGGCACCCCGGTCGGCTCCGGTTTCGTACAGAACCCGGTGATCTCACAGGTCGCGGAAGCCGTGTTCGGCAAGGGCTCGTTCCTCTTCGTGGTGCTCGCCGCGGCCACCGCGCTCGTCCTCTTCCTCGCCGCCAACACCGCGTACAACGGCTTCCCGCTGCTCGGCTCGATCCTCGCGCAGGACCGCTACCTCCCGCGCCAGCTGCACACCCGCGGCGACCGCCTCGCGTTCTCCAACGGCATCGTGCTGCTGGCCGGCGCGGCCGTGCTGCTGATCGTGATCTACGGTGCCGACTCGACCCGGCTGATCCAGCTCTACATCGTCGGCGTCTTCGTCTCCTTCACGCTCAGCCAGACCGGCATGGTCCGCCACTGGAACCGCCACCTGCGGGCCGAGACCGACCCCAACAAGCGCCGCCGCATGATCCGTTCGCGCGCGATCAACACCTTCGGCGCCTTCTTCACCGGCCTGGTCCTGGTCGTCGTCCTGGCGACCAAGTTCACGCACGGCGCCTGGGTGGCGCTGCTCGGCATGGTGATCTTCTACGGCACCATGTCGGCGATCCGAAGGCACTACGACCGGGTCGCCGACGAGATCGCCGCCCCCGAGGTCCCCTCCGACGACACGGTGCGCCCCTCCCGGGTGCACTCCATCGTCCTGGTCTCCAAGGTCCACCGGCCGACGCTGCGCGCCCTCGCGTACGCCAAGCTGATGCGCTCGGACAAGCTGGAGGCGCTCTCGATCAGCGTCGACCCGGTCGAGACCAAGGCGCTCAAGGAGGAGTGGGAGCGGCGGGGCATCAACGTCCCGCTGAAGATCCTGGACTCCCCGTACCGCGAGATCACCCGCCCGATCATCGAGTACGTGAAGGGCCTGCGGCGCGAGAGCCCGCGCGATGTCGTCTCCATCTACATCCCGGAGTACGTCGTCGGGCACTGGTACGAGCACCTCCTGCACAACCAGAGCGCCCTGCGCCTCAAGGGCCGGCTGCTCTTCCTGCCGGGCGTCATGGTGACCTCGGTGCCGTACCAGCTGGAATCCTCCGAGGTCGCGAAGAAGCGGGCCCGTCGGCGGGCCGAGTGGAACGCGCCGGGTGCGGTGCGGCGCGGCCCGGTCAACCAGCGGCCCAAGGACCCGGCCAACAAGAGCTGACCCCTGCGGGCGCGCTGGTTGGCGAGCGGCCGGACAACACCCACGTAGACTGGTGGGTCGTTGTCCGGCCGCTTTCCTTTTGACCTCTGGAGTCACCCCGCCATGCAGAACGCGAACGCATCTGAGTCTTCGCTGGTCGGGGAGGAGTACGAGGTCGAGGTCGGTCCCGTCGCGCACGGCGGCCACTGCATCGCCCGTACCGCGGAGGGCCGCGTCCTCTTCGTACGCCACACGCTGCCCGGCGAGAAGGTCGTCGCCCGCGTCACCGACGGCGACGCGGACTCGCGCTTCCTGCGCGCCGACGCGGTGAAGATCATCGAGGCCTCCAAGGACCGCGTCGAGGCCCCCTGCGTCTACGCGGGCCCCGGCAAGTGCGGCGGCTGCGACTGGCAGCACGCCAAGCCCGGCGCCCAGCGCCGCCTCAAGGGCGAGGTCATCACCGAGCAGCTCAAGCACCTCGCGGGCCTGACCCCCGAGGAGGCCGGCTGGGACGGCACGGTCATGCCGGCCGAGGGCGACAAGCTCCCCCCGGGCGAGGTCCCGGCCTGGCGCACCCGCGTCCAGTACGCGATCGACGCCGAGGGCCGCGCGGGCCTGCGCAAGCACCGCTCGCACGAGATCGAGCCGATCGACCACTGCATGATCGCCGCACCCGGCGTCAGCGAACTGGGCATCGAGAAGCGCACCTGGCCGCAGCTCGCCTCCGTCGAGGCGATCGCCGCCACCGGCTCCAGCGACCGCCAGGTCGTCCTCACCCCGCTCCCCGGCGGCCGCCTGCCGATCGTCGAGCTCGACAAGCCGGTCTCGGTCCTGCGCGTCGAGGAGAAGGACGGCGGAGTGCACCGCGTCCACGGCCGCCCCTTCGTCCGCGAGCGGGCCGACGAGCGCACGTACCGCGTCGGCATGGGCGGCTTCTGGCAGGTCCACCCGCAGGCCGCGTACACCCTGATCAAGGCGGTCATGCAGGGCCTGATGCCGCGCAAGGGCGAGATGGCCCTCGACCTCTACTGCGGCGTCGGCCTCTTCGCGGGCGCCATCGCCGAGCGCCTCGGCGAGAAGGGCGCGGTGCTCGGCATCGAGACCTCCAAGCGCGCCTGCGAGGACGCCCGCCACAACCTGGCGGACATGCCGAGGGTCCGCATCGAGCAGGGCAAGGTCGAGCAGGTCCTGCCGCGCACCGGCATCAAGGAGACCGACCTGATCGTCCTGGACCCGCCGCGCTCGGGCGCAGGCAAGCAGACGGTCAAGCAACTGGCGGCCCTGGGCGCACGCCGCATCGCGTACGTGGCCTGCGACCCGGCGGCGCTCGCCCGGGACCTGGCGTACTTCCGCGAGGGCGGCTACAAGGTGCGCGTGCTGCGGGCGTTCGACCTGTTCCCGATGACGCACCACGTGGAGTGCGTCGCGATCCTCGAACCCATCGCAAAGGCCGCCTGACCTGCGGCCCCATCCGGCGACGACCTGGACGAGCTGCCAGTCGTATCCGGAGTCCGGCACGGGCGCCCGGGGCTGAGGGGGCGTGTGCCGGGTCATGTCGCCGCTCTTGCGTGCATGAGGGCGGGCGCCTTAACCTGCCGTCTGCGAAAGCGCTTTCTATGCGCTTCGGGGACCCTGCCGTGGGCACTCGCTCGTCAGTCTGTGACACGCCTCGGTGTGCCGGCGGCGAAGGTCACCAGCCCCCACGCGAGAGGAAACCGTGACGAAGGATCACACCGGCGAGACCTCACCGGCTGACTGGAATCGTTTCGACTACTCACCCTGGCGCTTCTGGTCGGACGCTGACGAGGACGCGCACGCCCGGCAGTTGGAACTGCAGCGGCGCCTGGCCGCAGACCGCCCCGGCCACACCTTCGGTGACAACTGCTTCGTCTCCGAACTCGCCTCGGTGGACAACGAGACACTGCGTCTGGGTGCACGTTCGTATGTCGCCGCCGGTGCCTACCTGACCGGTTCCCTGAGTACCGGCCGTGACTGCACCATCAACCCGTACAGCGTCGTGCGCGGTCGGATCGATCTCGGTGACGCCGTCCGGATCGGCGCCCACACCTCCCTGCTGGCCTTCAACCACACCATGTCGGACCCCGACACCGAGGTGTTCCGTCAGCCCATCTCCACGCGCGGCATCCAGGTCGGGAACGACGTCTGGATCGGCTCCCACGTGGTCGTCCTGGACGGCATCACGATCGGCGACCGCGCCGTCGTGGGAGCCGGCAGCGTGGTCACCAAGGACGTCCCGGCCGGCGCGGTCGTCGCCGGCAATCCGGCGAAGGTACGGCGCTGGCGCGTACCGGGGGCAGGGCCTCAGGCCCGTGCGGGCGACCTGGCCGGGGCGGTCGCCGCGTTCGCTGCCACCGCACGTACCCAGGCCGGAGAAGTGCTGGCCCGCTGCTACGACGCGACGGCCCACGGCGGCATCTTCACCGACCGGCCGGGTGCCGCCCCGACCGTCCGTGCCCAGTGCGACGCCATCGAGATCGCCGACCTGCTCCTCGGCCGGGCCCCGGACCAACTCCCGGCCACCGAACAGATCGGGCGGCTGCGCGACTGGCAGGACTCCGCGACCGGCATGGTGGCTCCGCTGTCTCCCGATGGCACTCAACCGGCTCCCAAGCCGGGCCTGTTCGACCCTGATGCCGGTTACCACGTGCTGTGCGTCGGCTATGCACTCGAGTTGCTCGGCAGCGGATTCCCTGGCCCGGTCCAGGTCGTCGCGGATGCGGATGCGGCCGACATCGTAGAGAACCTTGAGCGCCTGCCCTGGGCGGACGGCGCGTGGAAGGCGGGAGACTGGGTCGACATCCTGAGCACGGCGATGCTGTGGAACCGCCGTATGGGAGACAAGGGGCGGCCCGGCGCCACCGATGCGCTGTTCGGCTGGCTGCTGTCCCATGCCGATCCACGGACCGGCGTGTGGGGCACCCCGCGCCCGTCCGACGGCCTGCTCCAGGTCGTCAACGGCTTCTACCGGGCCTCACGCGGGTCCTTCGCCCAGTTCGGCTTGCCCTTGCCCTACCCGGAACGTGTGATCGACACGGTGCTGGAACACGTACGGGACGTCCGCTACAGCCCACCCGAGCGACAGAACGCGTGCAACATCCTGGACATTGCCCACCCTCTGTGGCTCACCCGGCAGACAGGACACCGAGCCGAAGAAGTCGGCACACTCGCCAGGCGCCTGCTCACCGACGCGCTGGGCCACTGGACGGATCACCAGGGGTTCGGCTTTCAGGCACCCCACCCGGCGAACACCGGCCTCCCGGCGACCGCTTCTGGACTGCAGGGCACCGAGATGTGGCTGGCGATCATCTGGTACCTCTCCGACCTCACCGGCCTGGCCGACCTCCTCGGATACAGGCCCCGCGGAGTACACCGCCCCGAGCCCCACCCGCACCGCGCCCTCTTTGGCCCCAACCTGCGTGCGACATAACGTACTTCGCACATGGCGGCTCGCGAGGACTGCGCGGAACGCGTCCTCTGCGCGCGGCTCCAGAGCGAGGGGGACCAGGCGTGACCACTCAGGCAGACGCGTCCGCGCCGAGGCGGCAGATGTGGCCGCTGTACGCGGCTGGGTTCACCACCGCGTTCGGCGCGCACAGCGTCGCTGCGAACCTCGGTGGTTTCAGCGAGGACGCGGTCACCTCCCTGCTGGTGCTGGGCGGGCTGCTCGCGCTGTACGACGGGGCGGAGGTCCTCCTCAAGCCGGTCTTCGGTACGCTCGCGGACCGCATCGGCGCCCGTCCGGTGATGATCGGCGGGCTCATCGCCTTCGCCGCAGCCTCGGCGCTCTACGCCCTGGCGGACAGCCCCGGATGGCTGTGGGCGGCCCGCCTCGGTCAGGGAGCGGCGGCCTCGGCCTTCTCGCCCTCGGCCTCCGCCCTTGTCGCGCGGCTCAATCCGGCCGCCAAGCATGGCCGGGCGTTCGGCAGTTACGGTTTCCACAAGTCCATCGGCTACACCCTCGGCCCGCTGCTCGGTGGCGTCCTGGTCTGGGCCGGAGGGCTGCGACTGCTCTTCGCGGTCATGGCCGTGCTCAGTGCCGTCGTCGCGGCCTGGGCCGCCCTGACAGTTCCCGCCATGCCGCCCCTGCCCCGCCGGCGTCAAACCGTTCTGGACCTGGCCAGGCGGCTCACCTCCCGCGCCTTCCTCGCCCCGACCGCCGCCCTGGCAGGCGCGACGGCCGCGCTCTCGGTCGGCGTCGGGTTCCTGCCCGTCTCCGGTGCGGCAGCAGGGCTCGGCACCGTGGCCACCGGCGCCGCCGTCTCCGTGCTCGCCGCATGTGCCGCCGTCGTTCAGCCTGCCGCCGGCCGGGCCCTGGACGCCGGCCGCCTCACCACCCGCACCGGTTTGACCACCGGGCTCCTGCTCACCTCGGCCGGTCTGGGCTGCGCGATGCTGCCAGGACTGCCCGGTGTGCTGAGCGGCGCGGCTCTGATCGGTGTGGGGACCGGGCTGATCACCCCGCTCGGGTTCGCGGCACTCGCCGCCTCCACACCCGCCGAACGCCTCGGTCAGACCATGGGGTCGGCCGAACTCGGTCGCGAACTCGGTGACGCCGGCGGCCCGTTGCTTGTTGCGGCTGTCGCCACGCTCACCACCCTCACCTACGGCTTCGCCGCGCTCGCCGTCATCCTCGCCATCGGCCCCGCTTGCGCGTTCGTCACACACCGTGGAAGAGCACCCACACCTCGGTAGTCGGCAGAGGCGGCAGCTCTCCACCGGAACGAGAAGAGGACGACGTACGGCGAGTCGGTTCCGGGCGGCGGATGCGCCCAGGCGCGTTCACGGTGTGGCGGGCGGGTGCCGCAGGTGGGGGGCCGGCGGCAGCGGGGCAGGTGCTCCTGTCCCTGGTGCGGCACGGAACGCCTCGATCATGTAGGCGGCGAACCGGCGCGAAGCCGTGAGCCGGGCGGCGCGCGGCGCGTCCTGGACGGACCGGTGGGCCATGAGCATCAGGATCAGGTCGTCGACGACGAAACCGGGGTGCAGCCGGCCGGTCTCCTGAGCGCGACGGGCCAGTTCGGCGACCGCGTGTTCGGCCCGCTTCCGGTCGGCGGCGAAGTCAATGGCCTCGGGAAAGGCCGTCATGAAGGCGTCGGCGAATCCCCGGCTGTGCGCGTGGAGTTCGCAGATCCGCTCGACCAGGCTCCGGAATCCGTGCCACGGGTCCGGGTCCGCGAGGGCGTCGCGGACGGCGGCATGGCAGGCTCGCCGCTGCTCGGCGAAGGTTTCCACGATCAGTGCCTGCTTGGTCGGGAAGTGCCGGTACAGCGTGGCGGGGCCGATGCCCGCCTGCCGGGCGACCTCACGCATGGGCGCACCCAGGCCGTCCTCGCCGAACACCGCACGGGCGGCGTCCAGGATGCGGGCCCGGTTGTCGCGGGCGTCGGAACGCGCAGGGTGAGGCAAACGGCCGGTCATGGTCTCTCATCTTAGCCAAACGGACGGGGGCGTCCGTTACGGTCCGATTGAGGGCATGCCGCCCGCCGCCCGCGCTCGCAGCGGCTGTGCCCCGTACGTCCACCGACCCGAGGAGCAGAGATGAAAGCCGTCGTGATCAGGGAGTTCGGAAACCCCGAGGGTCTGGAGGTCGTCGACGTGCCCGTGCCCGTCCCCGCCCCCGGGCAGGTGCTGATAGCGGTGGAAGCCGCCGGGGTGGGCGGCGTGGACGCCGTGATCCGCCGGGGAATGCTCGCCGCCTACGGCTTCCGGGAGGGCCATCTCCTCGGCAGCGAGGTCGCGGGAAGCGTCACCGCCGTGGGGGAGGGTGTGGACGCCTCATGGATCGGTCGGCGGGTGTGGGCGTTCACCGGGCTGTCCGGTGGATACGCCGAGCACGCCGTCGCCGCGGTCGAGGACGTCCTTCCGTTGCCGGACGGCCTGACCGGCGCCGACGCGGTGACTCTGGGCGGATCCGGCGTGGTCGCCCACTTCGCCCTGGAACACGCCCGATTCACGCCCGGTGAGGCGGTGCTCGTGCGCGGCGCCGCGGGCAGCATCGGGATCACGGCGGTCCAGCTCGCAGCCAAGGGTGGCGCAGGCACGGTGGCGGTCACCACCTCATCGGCGGAGCGCGGCGCCAGACTCAGGGACCTGGGCGCGACCCACGTCCTCGACCGCTCCGGCGAGGGCTCCGGCCCGGACGCGCCGTCGGGCTTCGATGTGGTGATCGATGTCGTGGGAGGTCCCCGGCTTCCCCTTTTCCTGGACAGGTTGAACCCCAACGGGCGGTTCGTGTCCGTCGGCGTGGTCGGCGGGCAGCCGCCGGCAGACTTCGGGATGCGGCTGATCGATGCCTTCCGCCGGTCCCTGTCGTTCGCCACCTTCAGCTCCGACACCGTGCCCGTCCCCGACAGGCAGGCCGTACGGTCGGCCCAGTTCACCGACGCCGCAAGCGGGAGCCTGCGCTCGGTCGTGCACGAGGTGCTGCCGCTGGACCAAGCGGCGTCGGCACACCGGAAGATGGACGCGGGAGAGGTGTTCGGCAGGGTTGTGCTGGCCCCCTGGGCCTGAGCGCATGTTTCCCGGCGTTGCGGACAGACGAGACGCATGAATGCCAAAGGGACGACACGGAATCGTGAACGCGCCTGTGCGGCAGCGTTCGTTGTGGTCGGCATGCTCGCCGGGGCCGCGTGCAGTGCGAACGGAGACGACCAGGCGCGGGTGAACGCGACGGCGCAGCGCCCGCAGCCACAGCCGGCCACGGACAGTGCGGCATCGAGCCGGTCCGTGGCCGTATCCCGGTCCGCGGCCCCGGCGGCCACCGGTGCGGGCAGGTCAACCCAGGGATCCGGGAGGGGCGGCGACTGCATCACGGACGCTCTGAAGGCCGCTCTCGTGCCGACGGGCCAGGAGATGAACAGCAGGTACTTCGATCTCACCCTGACCAACACCACGGACGGCACCTGCACGCTCAAGGGCTATCCGGGGCTGTCGTTGACCACGGCGGACGGTACGCGCATCGGTAAGCCCGCCACCCGGTCGGACAACGGCGGCAAGCGTGACGTCACGCTCAAGGCGGGGCAGACGGCGCACGCGGTCGTGCAGACGCCGCGCAAGGAGGTCACCGACGGCACATGCTGGCCCGAGCCGGCCCGCATCAAGGTCTACCCGCCCAACAACACCGTATCTCTCACCGCCGCCGCCCCCGGTCAACTCGTGGTCTGCGGGGACACTTTCACCGTCGGCCCCTTCACTGCCCGCGCGCTCTGAACGGAGCGGCTGCCTCCAACTCGGCGACATCGCCCGACATGATCGTCCGTACATGCTCGGTGATGTGCTCGGCGGGCCAGTCCCACCAGGCCACCGCCAGCAGCCGGGCCACGTCCTTCTCCTCGAATCGGGTGCGGATGAGGCGGGCCGGATTGCCGCCGACGATCCCGTAGTCGGGTACGTCGCCGGTGACGACGGCGCCGGTGGAGACGATCGCGCCGTGCCCGATCCGTACGCCGGGCATCACCGTCGTGCCGTGGCCGAACCAGACGTCGTTGCCGACGACGGTGTCTCCCCGGTTCGGCAGGCCGGTGAGCAGGTCGAAGTGGTCCGACCAAGGGCTGCCCATGGTGGGGAACGGGAAGGTCGAGGGGCCGTCCATACGGTGGTTCGCGCCGTTCATGATGAACCGCACCCCCGTGCCCAGCGCGCAGAACTTGCCGATGATCAGCTTCTCCGGGCCGTAGTGGTAGAGCACGTTGCGGGTCTCGAACGCGGTCGCATCGTCCGGATCGTCGTAGTAGGAGTACTCGCCGACCTCGATCAGCGGGGACTTCACCAAGGGTTTGAGCAGAACCACGCGTGGCTGCTCGGGCATCGGGTGGAGGACCGTCGGGTCGGCCGGTGCGGGCATGATCGGTGATTCCTCTCTCTTTACCCGGTGCTCGTGCCCCGGCCTGCGGCGTTCCAACCCCCTCGCGGGGGAGGCCGACGTGTTTCCCTAGGGTTGAAACGCGATCTGTGTGGCACTCGGCCCGTGTCGTATCGAGAAAGGCTCTGAATGAACCCCACTTCCGTGGATGTCCGCCACCGGAACAACATCACCGTCACCGGCCGTGCGGACGGACCCGTGCTTCTCCTGGCCCATGGCTTCGGCTGTGACCAGAACATGTGGCGGCTGGTCCTTCCCGCGCTGGTCGAGGACTTCCGGGTGGTGCTCTTCGACTACGTGGGCTCCGGGCGGTCGGACCCCGCTGCCTGGGACGAGCGGCGGTACGGCTCGCTGGAGGGGTACGCCCAGGACGTGCTGGACGTGTGCGAGGAGCTGGATCTGCACGATGTGACCTTCGTGGGGCATTCGGTCAGCGCCATGGTCGGGGTGCTCGCGGCGGCGACGGCACCCGAACGGTTCTCCCGTCTGGTGATGGTGGCTCCCTCGCCCCGCTACATCGACGAGGACGGGTATCGGGGCGGGTTCGCCGCGGACGGCATCGATGAGCTCCTCGAGTCCATGGAGTCGAACTACCTCGGCTGGTCCGCGGCGATGGCACCCGTGATCATGGGCAACGCCGAACGGCCCGAACTGGGCCAGGAGTTGAGCGGTCTGTTCTGCGCCACCGACCCGCACAAGGCCCAGGTCTTCGCCCGTACGACGTTCTTGTCCGACAGCCGCGCCGACCTCAAAACGGTCGCACTGCCGACGCTGGTCATGGAGTGCAGGCAGGACGTGATCGCCCCGCGCGAAGTCGGCGCGTACGTCCACGCCGCCATCCCCGGCAGCCGCCTGGTCACGCTGGACGCGACGGGACACTGTCCGCAACTGAGCGCGCCCCAGGCCACGTCGGAGGCGATCATCGACTTCGTCACAGCGACGCGGTGACGCACCGTACCGATCGGGATCCGGAAGGGGAGTACGACGGAGCCACCACCGATGCGGCGTTCACCGCTCTGCTGGAGGACAGCGTCGAGGAGTTGTACGAGCAGGCTCCGTGCGGCCATCTGTCGACGCTGATGGACGGCACGATCGCGAAGATCAACACCACCTTGCTGGAGTGGCTCGGGCTGCCCCGGGGGCAGGTGGTGGGCCGGATGCGCTTCACCGATCTGCTCACCGTGGGAGGCAAGCTCTACCACGAGACGCACTTCGCCCCGCTGCTGCAGATGAACGGCGAGATCAGCGGCATCGCCCTGGACATCAAGGCCGCCGGGGGACACCGGATGCCGGTGCTCGTCACCTCGAAGGTGAAAACCAGCGACGACGGCGAACCGATGCTCATCCGCACCACCGTCTTCGATGCCCACGACCGCCGCGTCTACGAGACCGAGCTGCTGCGCGAGCGCCAGGAGGCCGACGCGGCGCGCAGGCAGGCCGAGGCCGACCGCGAGCGGCTCCAGGAAGCACTCGCCGTGCTCCAGCGGAGCCTGCTGCCTTCCGAACTGCCCGTGGTTCCGGGGCTGGAAGCCGACTCGTACTACCACACGGCCTCCCCGGATCTGCTCGGCGGAGACTTCTACGACCTGTTCCCCCTCGACGGGGGCCGGTGGGCGTTCTTCCTCGGCGACGTATGCGGCAAGGGCCCCCAGGCTGCCGCCGTCACCTCGCTGACCCGCTACACGCTGCGGGCCGCCGCCCTTCACGAACGCGACCCCATCGCCGTGCTGACCACCTTGAACACCGTGCTGCACGAGCGGTACAGCAGCGGCGACACCCGTTACTGCACCGCCATATACGGCCTCGTCCAACCCGGCGACCACCACGTCGACGTGCAGCTGGCCTCCGGTGGCCACCCCTCCGCGCTGATCCAGCGCGCCGACGGCACCGCGCACTATCTGCCGACCCCCGGCGGCATGCTCATCGGCATCCTGCCCCACGCGCAGTTCACCCGGGCAGGCACCCGGCTGTTCCCCGGTGACACGCTGCTGCTCTACACGGACGGCCTGACCGAGGCCCGCACCGGATCCAACCGGGAGCTCTACGGAGAGGACGCCCTGCGCGACTTCGCCGCCGGACAGCCCCCCACGGGGCCCCAGGATCTGATCGGCGCACTGTCCGGACTCCTCGCCGGCTTCGGCGAGGGCCTCGACGACGACACCGCGCTGCTCGCCCTGGGGGTGCCGAGAGAGAGGCTGCCGAGGACCTGAATACCGGCAGGCCGTTAGGGTGCATGAATGAGCACTCTGGATGACGCACGCGAGGGTATGAACCCCGAGATCCGGCCGCAGGACGACCTGTTCGGCCACGTCAACGGCCGCTGGCTGGACACCGCGCAGATCCCCGACGACCGCTCCAGCTGGGGGCCCTTCGTCGAGCTCGCGGACGCCGCCGAGCAGCATGTGAAGGAGATCATCCAGGAGCTGGCCGCAGCGGGCTCCGCGGACGAGGACGCGCGGAAGATCGGCGCGCTCTACGCCTCCTTCATGGACGAGGAAGCCGCCGAGGCCAAGGGGCTCGACCCGGCCAGGCCGCTGATCGAGGCCGTCGCCTCCATCGGCGATCTGCGCGAGCTGGCCGCCTTCCTCGGCCGCTTCGAGCGGACCGGTGGCTCCGGGCTCTTCGGTTCGTACATCGACAGCGACGACCGCAACTCCGACCGCTACCTCGTCAACATCCTCCAGGGCGGGCTCGGGCTGCCCGACGAGTCGTACTACCGCGAGGAGAAGTTCGCGGACATCCGTACGGAGTACCTCGCCTACCTCACCCGGATTCTCGCGCTCGCCGAGCACACCGACCCGGCGGGCGCCGCGCAGACCGTCCTCGGCATCGAGACGAAGCTGGCGGCCGGGCACTGGGAGCGGGCCGAGACCCGTGACGTACAGAAGACCTACAACCTCACCACCTTCGCCGAACTGACCGCGCTGGCACCGGAGTTCGACTGGGCCGGTTACGCTGCCGGGCTCGGCGGTTCGGAGGCGACGCTCGCCGAGACGTGCGTGCGCCAGCCTTCGTATCTCACGCATCTGTCGGGTGTGCTGACCGAGGTGCCGATCGCGCAGTGGCGCGACTGGCTGCTGGTGCAGGCGGTGCGCGCCTGCTCGCCGTACCTCTCCGGTGCGTTCGTCGAGAACAACTTCGCCTTCTACGGGCGCACGCTCAACGGCACCCCTGAGCTGCGGGCCCGCTGGAAGCGCGGTGTGCAGTTCGTGGAGGGCGCTGTCGGCGAGGCCGTCGGCAAGGAGTACGTCGCCCGGCACTTCCCGCCGAGCTCCAAGGAGCAGATGGACGCCCTGGTCGCCAATCTCCTGGAGGCGTACCGCCAGTCCATCGGCCGGCTCGACTGGATGACGGACGAGACCAAGGAGCGGGCGTACGAGAAGCTCGCCACCTTCCGGCCGAAGATCGGCTACCCGGAGAAGTTCCGCGACTACTCGGCGCTCCAGGTCAGCGAAGGCGATCTGCTCGCCAACGCGGAGGCCTCGGCCGCCTTCGAGTCCGACCGGCAGCTCGCCAAGATCGGGGCGCCGGTCGACCGCGACGAGTGGTTCATGCTGCCGCAGACCGTCAATGCCTACTACAACCCGGGCACCAACGAGATCTGCTTCCCGGCGGGCATCCTCCAGAAGCCGTTCTTCTCTCCCGACGCGGACCCGGCCGAGAACTACGGCGGCATCGGCTCGGTCATCGGCCACGAGATCGGCCACGGTTTCGACGACCAGGGCGCGCAGTACGACGGCCAGGGCAACCTCAACGACTGGTGGACGGCGGACGACACCACGGCCTTCAAGGCCAAGTCCGGCGCGCTGATCAAGCAGTACGACGCGTTCTCGCCGCGCAATCTGCCCGGGGAGTTCGTCAACGGCGCGCTCACCGTCGGGGAGAACATCGGCGACCTGGGCGGCCTGACCATCGGGCACACGGCGTATCTGATCGCGCTGGACGGGGCCGAGGTGCCTTCGGCGGGCGGGCTCACCGGCTCGCAGCGGCTCTTCCTCAACTGGTCCTACTGCTGGCGCACCAAGCGCCGCAAGGAGCAGGAGCAGCAGTACCTGACGATCGACCCGCACTCGCCGCCGGAGTTCCGCGCGAACATCGTGCGCAACCTGGACGAGTTCCACGAGGCGTTCGGCACGGTGGAGGGCGACGGCCTCTGGCTCGCCCCCGAGGAGCGCGTACGGATCTGGTAGGTCGCGCGAGGCGCGCGGGCCTGGGCGGGATGCGATCCCGCCCGGGCCCGCGCGCCTTTTCCGCTAGTCGGTACGGGCGGCGGCCGTGCGCGCCTGCGCCGTCCCGCGGCCCAGGATCTCCGCCAGGCCCCTGCGGGTCGCGGCGAGCACCACGCGGTCCTGGGGTTGCAGGACGTAACTGCCGGAGAGTTCCCAGACCAGGCTGCGCGGGTGGGACGTGCCGTGCCGGGCCAGGTCCGGCGTGCGGTCGGCGGGGGCCGCGGTGTCCAGGGCGAGGATGCGGCAGACGCCGGGGCGGAAGACCTCCGCGACCTTACGGCCCTCCAGCTGGGGGTGGCCCGCCACGTCCACCGCCGCGAAGAGCAGCACTCTGCGCTCCACCGGTATGGCGCCCAGGATGTGACGGCCCATCATGGCGCCGGCGAAGGCGGGTGCCGCGAGGTGGGAGACGCTGCGGCTGCGGGTCAGGGCCCCGGGGTGCGCGGCGCGCAGGGTGCGGAAGACGGCGGTGGCGAAGTCGTCGTCGTACAGGCGCATGACGACGCGCAGGGCGGGGTCGAGCGAGCGGGCGTAGAGCGACGCCTCCAGGTTGGTGGTGTCGGAGCTGGTGAGGGCGAGCAGGGCGTGCGCGCGGTGGATGCGGGCCGCCTCCAGGGTGCCCACCTGGGTGGCGTCGCCGATGACGGTGGGCACCCGCAGATGGCGTGCGAGGCCCACACCGCGGGCCTCCGGGTCGGTCTCGACGCAGACCACCGGGATGTCGAGTTCGCGCAGCCGCAGCAGGACGCGGCTGCCGACCTTGCCCAGGCCGAGCAGGACGACATGGCCTGAGAGGCGGCGCGAGGGGCGCAGGAGGGCGGAGCTGGAGCGGAAGGTGCCCAGGCCCTCCAGTACGGCGGCGATCAGCACCGGCAGGAGCAGCAGACCCGTCAGGCCGGAGCAGAGCTGCAGGATCTGGCGGCTGAGGGGCTCGTCGACGGCCGGGTCGCCGATCGCGAAGATGTCCAGGAGCGTGAGGTAGGCGGCGCCGAGGAAGTGGTTGTCGGATGAGGTCAGCCAGGAGGCGATGGTCAGGCCGAGAACGGCCGCGGTGATCCCGGCGAACGACCACCGCAGGCGGCGCGAGAAGAGCCGGCCCAGGGGGACTCCGCGGTCGGTGAGGCGCGAGGCCTGCTGCGGCGGGCCCGAGTAGGAGACGGCCTCCAGGACCACCGTTCCGCGCCCCGTGGCGGAGGCCACCGACTGTGCGTCGGGCAGGAGTTGGGGTCCGTCCGTACCGCTGCCCTCGGCGCCCTCCGAGCCCGCAGGGTTCACCGCCGTCGAGGAGAGCAGGGCGAGGGTGCACAGCCCCTGGTCGGCGCTCTCGCCGGGTAGGGGCGGCGGCCGGTCGGCCGCCCGCAGCAGTACGCCGTCCGCCTGTACGACCTTGCTGGTGCCGGCCACCGCGGACGCGGCGAGCGCGGGGGCGGCGGTGTCCGCGTCGGAGAGCACGGTGGTCGACATGTCGAGCTGCGCCCGGTCGAGATCCGGGTCGGCGAGCACCGCCGCCTGGTCGAGCACCTCCGCCAGGTACTGGCCAAGCCTGCGGTTGTAGAGCCGGATCACCAGCCGCAGACGGGGGTTGAGACGGCGGGCGATCAGCGCCCCGCGGATATTGGTCTCGTCGTCCTCGTAGACGAGCGCCAGCGCGGCGGCCCCGCCGACCCCGGCCGCGGCCAGCACCTCGTGGGTCGGTTCGGTCGCCTCGGGGGCGGGCGCCGGTGCGGGGGTTCCGTCCGTACGGGCCGCCTCGCCCCGGTTCATGGCGGCCGACACCCGGTCCAGGAAGGCCGAGGCTCTGGCCCGTCCGCTCAACGGCAGCTGCGCCAGGGAGGTTTCGTCCAGCGGCGGTACGACGAGGGTGACCTGCTCCCCGTACACCTCGCGCAGTTCGGCGGCGAGCCGGTGCGCGAGCGTGTCGTCGCCACAGACGACCATGTGGCCGGTGGGGGCTGTGGTGCCTGACGGCTGCTGCTGGTGCGGAAGTGAGGACACGGATCAGAGCATGCCGTACGGCAGGCTCTAGGTGAGCACCAACCACCGGTGGCCGTCGATGAGTTCGCGTGCCGCGTCGAGATGTCCGGCATGGGCGGCGGTTTCGGTGATGACGTGCAGCACGGCCTCGCGGAAGCTGTGCAGATGCGGCTCGCCGAAGAGGTGGTGGGGCCACCAGGCCAGGGCGGCGTCCATCGGGGTGGTCGTGATGACGGCGTCCGCGAGCCGTGTCTCCAGGCGGTAGCGGTCGAGTACGTCGGCGGCCGGGACGCCGGGGTCCACCTTCCAGGGGTCGTCGATGTCGTCCAGCGCACGGATGACGTCCTGGTCACCGATGGCGACGGCGCGGAACCAGAACCGCTCCACATCGAGCGCGAGGTGCTGCACGAGCCCCAGGCAGCTCCACCCTGACGGCAGCACGGGCCGGTGCAGCGCGTCGGCGTCGAGCCCTTCGAGGATGCCCAGGATGTGCCGGCGCTGCCCCTGCAGGGAGGTGAGGAGTGCACGGGTCTCGGCGTCCGGCGCCGCGGTGTCGGTCATGGGAGAACAGGATTCCGCGCCGGACGCCGGGTGGCAACAAAGCTGCGCACAGGGCTTCTTCAGCCGAGGGCGCTCCTCGCCTGCCAGGCGGACCAGCTGAGATTCCACTCGCCGTAGCCGTTCCCCACGGCGACGGTGCCTTTCGTCTCGGCGCCGGTGATCTCGAAGGGGTCGCCGACCTGGGTGAGGCCGAAGAGATAGCCGGCGTCTCCGTCGCTCATGCCGATGCAGCCCGAACTGTGGTTCGCCTTCCCGAAGAAGGGGGCGTTCCAGGGGGCCGCGTGGGCGTACATCCCCGACCAGGTCAGCCGCATCGAGTCGTTGACCATCTTGTTGTACGCGTGGCCGAGCCCGACGGTCTCCGAGCGCATGTTGATCGTGCCCTCCCTGGCGATGACGACCGCCGTGCCCCGCCAGGACCGCTTGTCGCCGCCCGGGGTGCCGCCGGAGACCGGGATCTTCCGGATGCGGCTGCCGTCGCGGTACACCTCCAGCTGTTTGGTGTCGAGGTTCACCTTCGTCAGCTGGTTCCTTCCGATGGTGAAGCGGGTGCTGTAGTCGCGTACGAAGAAGCCTCCCGATGTGCCGGAGTCGACACCGTTCAGGTCGGCCTGGAGGGAGACCTTGGTGCCGGCCTTCCAGTACTCCTTGGGGCGCCAGTCGACGCGGTCCCGGCCGGAGTAGTCCTGGATCCAGCCCCAGGAGCCCTCGGTGTTGTTGGACGTGGTGACCTTCAGCTGCTTCTCGACGGCCGCCTTGTTCTTGACCGGGCTGTCGAAGACGATCGAGAGCGGCTGGGCGACGCCGACCGCGGTGTCCTTGGCGGGGGACATGGTCACCTTGTTGACGTGGTCCGCCGCGGCCGTCGCGAAGGAGGCCTGGGCCCTGCCGCCGTCCGCCGTGGCGGCCTGCACGGTGTAGCCCGTGCCGGGAGCCGCGCTGCGGGCCGAGGTCCAGGACTTGCCGTCGGGGGAGAGCGTGCCCGCGAGCGAGCCGCCCTTGTCCCCGGTCACCGTCACCTTGTCCAGGGTGCCTTCGGCGAGCGTCACCTTCACCGGGGCGCCTGCTCTGGCCTGCTGCCCGGTGAGATTCACGGTGATCTTCGGGGTCGCGGCCACTGACTTTCCCGGGGCCTTGTTGTCGTCACCGCCGCCGGAGGAACCGCCGGAGGAATTCCCGGAACAGGCGGTGAGCGCGGCGCACAGCACGACACCGACGGCCGCGGTTCTGCGTATGTGATGCAACTTCTTCGACTGCCTCGACTGCTTCAACGGGGTTCCTCCGTAAGGGTATTTCCCCGGACTCTAGGTCGCGGCGGCTCATGGAAATCCGGCAATTCACCGTGTGACAAGGACCGGAGAGCAACGGTCACCGTCCCGTCACATGCGCCGCTCGGACCGGTCATGGACCGCTGTGAACATCCTGTGCATGACAGCACTCCTGGTGACCGGCGACCGCGATGTGGAGCTCGGGATGCGCAGCCTCGACACCACCGAGTACCGCTCCTTCCTCGACGGGCGCCCGGGGGCGAGTTTCCTGCAATACCCGTCCTGGGCCGAGGTGAAGAGCCAATGGCGTGCCGAAAGAGTCGGATGGGCCCTCGGGAACGGCGAATTGGCCGGCGGCGCTCTGGTGCTCTACCGGCATTTCCCCGGCACCCGAAAGTACTTCGCCTATCTTCCCGAAGGCCCCGTGGCGGACTGGGCCGATCCGGATATCGACCGCTGGCTGACGCCGCTGCTCACCCATCTGCGGCAGGCGGGCGCCTTTGCCGTACGGATAGGGCCCTCGCCCGCGTACCGCCGCTGGGACGCCGCCCGGCTGAAGGCGTCCACCGGGCCCGGGCGCAGGATCGGTGACGTACTCGCGACCGAGGTGGATCCCCTGGGGTCCGCGGTCGCCGAGCGGCTGCGGGCGCGCGGCTGGAAGCGGTGCGGAGGCGACGAGGGGGACGCCGACGCCCAGCCACGCCATGTCTTCCAGGTGCCGCTCGCGGGCCGGACCCAGGACGATCTGTGGGCCGGGCTCAATCAGGAGTGGCGCCGCAACGTACGGATCGCCGCGCGCGCCGGAGTCCGGGTGTTCGAGGGCGGGCCCGACCAACTGGCCGACTTCTACCGGCTGCTGGAGATCACCGAGCAGCGCGACGGCTTCCGGCTCGGCCGCTCCCTCGCGTACTTCCAGCGCCAGTACGCGGCCCTCAACGCCGAGCGGGCGGGCCGCATGCGGCTCTACCTCGCCGTGCACGACGGGGAGATCCTTGCCGCGCACACCATGATCGTCGCGGGCGGGAGGGCCTGGTACCAGACCGGCGCCTCGGCCGACCACCGCCGTGAGGTGCGCCCCAGCAACGCCCTGCAATGGCAGATGATGCGCGATGCACACGCACTCGGTGCACAGGTGTACGACATGCGCGGGGTACCCTCCACCCTTGATCCGGGCGACCGGTCCTTCGGTCTGCTGCGCTGGAAGCTCGGCACCGGCGGACAGGCCGTCGAGACACTGGGGGAGTGGGAGATGTCCATGGGCGGGGCCACCAACAACGCGCTGTACCGGGCCTTCCAGGCCTATCTGGCACGCCGGTGACAGCGGCGGCCGCGGAGGCGGGGCCCAGACACGCGCGGTCCAAGGACTCGCTGCTGCGCAGCGGAGCCGTCATGGCCGCGGGCTCCGTCGTCTCGCGAGCCACCGGATTCATCCGCTCGGCGGTCGTCGCCGCCGCGCTGGGCGTCGCGTTCCTCGGCGACGGGTACGCGGTCGCCAACAACATCCCCAACATCCTCTACACGCTGCTGATCGGCGGCACCCTCAACGCGGTCTTCGTGCCCGAACTGGTCCGCGCCGCCAAGGAGCACGCCGACGGCGGCGCCGCCTACACCGACCGGCTGCTCACCGCCTGCACCACCGCCCTGCTGGTCATCACGGCCGCCGCGGTGCTCGCGGCCCCGGCGCTCATCTCCGCGTACACCAGCTACAGCGGCGCAAAGGCCGATCTCGTCGTCGCCCTCGCCCGCTACTGCCTGCCGCAGATCTTCTTCTACGGCCTCTTCACCCTCTTCGGGCAGGTCCTCAACGCGCGCGGCCGCTTCGGCGCCATGATGTGGACGCCGATCCTCAACAACCTGGTCGTCATAGGGGTGTTCGGCCTCTTCCTGGCCACCGCGACCACCGGCGGCGAGACCCTGAGCGCCGCCGACGCCCGGCTGCTCGGCTACGGCACCACCGCCGGAATCGCCGTCCAGGCCCTCGCCCTCGTCCCGTCCCTGCGCGCCGCCCGCTTCCGCTGGCGCCCCCGCTTCGACTGGCGCGGCAGCGGGCTCGCCAGGCCGCTGCGCTCCGCCGGCTGGCTGGTGCTGCTCGTCCTGACCAACCAGGCCGCGTACTGGGTGATCACCCGGCTCTCCACCACGGCGGGACAGCGCGCCGAGCACGCGGGCGTGGAGGGCGCGGGCTACGCCGCGTACACCAACGCCAACCTCCTCTGGATGGTCCCGCACGGCATCATCACCGTCTCCCTGGTCACCGCACTGCTCCCGAGGATGAGCCGCTCGTACGCCGACGGAGACCTCGCCGCGGTCCGCCGCGACATCTCCTACGGCCTGCGGGTCAGCGCCGCCGCCATCGTCCCCGCCGCCTGCGCGCTCCTCGCGCTCGCGCCCTGGGTGCTCGGCGCGGTCTACGGATACGGGCGCACCGGCGACGGAGAGATCACGGTGATGGCCGGGATGCTGATGGCCTTCGCACCCGGCCTCGTCGCGCTCTCCGCGCAGTACGTCCTCTCGCGCGGCTTCTACGCGCTCGGCGACACCCGCACCCCCTTCTTCCTCAACCTCGTCATCGCCGGGGTGAACGCGGGGCTCACCGTCGTCGCGTACGAGACGCTGCCCGCGCGCTGGGCCGTCACCGGGATGGCCGGGGCCTACTCGGCGGCGCTCTTCGCGGGCTGCGCGGTCACCGCGTACACCCTGCGGCGCAGGCTCGGCGGGGGCGCAGGACCGCTGCGCTCGCCCACCGTGCGCGCCCACGGGCGGCTGCTGCTCGGCGCGCTGCCCGCCGCGGCCGCCGGATACGGGGCCGCCCGCGCGGCCGAACCCTTCGGGGACTTCGCGGCGGCCGGTGG
Source organism: Streptomyces sp. NPDC050738 (assembly GCF_040654175.1). Taxonomy (NCBI): domain Bacteria; kingdom Bacillati; phylum Actinomycetota; class Actinomycetes; order Kitasatosporales; family Streptomycetaceae; genus Streptomyces; species Streptomyces sp. NPDC050738. Next base: position 193,285 of record NZ_JBFAHN010000009.1, read on the forward strand.
CGGCACCGTCGTCCTCCTGGTGGTCCTCGCACTGCTCGCGGGGCCGCTCGGGCTCACCGAGATCACTGCCATGTTCAGCAAACTGCGCGGCCGCAGAAGCCGTTGAGAGACCAAGGACACCGACAGCCATGCCACGCGTGCTTCTGATCGAGGACGACGCCTCCGTGCGCGAAGGGGTCGAGCTCGGGTTGCGCCGCCGCGGCCACGAGGTGCGCACGGCCGAGACCGGAGAGGCGGGACTCGATGAACTCAAAGGGTTCCAGCCCGAGTTGGTGCTGCTCGACCTGATGCTCCCCGGGATGAACGGCGTCCAGGTCTGCCGCCTCATCCGCGAGAGCGAGGAGACGAGCCTGCTGCCGATCATCATGCTCACCGCGCGCGGCGACGACTTCGACGTGGTGGTGGGCCTGGAGGCGGGCGCCGACGACTACATCATCAAACCCGCGCGCACCGAAGTGATAGAGGCCCGCATCCGGGCCGTACTGCGCCGGCTCACCGACCCCGGCAACGGCCGCCCCGGACCGGAGTTCCACGGTGAACTCGCCCTGGACCGCACCGGATTGAGCGCCGCCAAGTCAGGGGAGCGACTGCAGCTCGCCCCGTCCGAGCTGAAGCTCCTGCTCCATCTCGCCGCCTCCCCGGAACAGGTCTTCAGCCGTCAGCAGCTCCTCGAATCGGTCTGGGAGCACAGCTACCACGGTGACGCCCGACTGGTCGACGCCTGCGTACGCCGGCTGCGCCACAAGATCGAGGACGTCCCCGGCAACCCTCTCTACATCCAGACCGTGCGCGGCTTCGGTTACCGCTTCGGACCGCTGTGAGACGCCGCCTCCTGGGCCGCCTCGGCCTGCGCAGCCGGCTGATCGCCGCCTTCCTGCTGGTCGCCGCCATCAGCGCGGCCACCACCGCGACCCTCACCTACCGCGAGGCGCGCTCGGCCATCCTGCAGCAGGTGCAGGACACGGCCGTCGCGCAGTTCCGCGACCAGATCCAGGCCCAGCACCTGACCCTGCCCATGAGCGCCAAGTCGCTGGAGCACGTCTGCATCCAGCTCGCCGTCCGGGGCCGCCCGCGCCCGTGGATCGTCTTCGGCGAGTACGGAAAGATCACCGCGTCCTCCTCCGACCGCCCCACCTCAGGGGTGGTCACCGCCGCGCTGCGCGACAGGACCCGGGCCAGCGCGCACGGCTCCTTCCAGCGCGTCGTCAAGGGCGGCGTCCCCTGGCTGACCGTCGGAATGCCGGTGATGTTCGGCGAAGGAGAGAACCAGCAGCGCACCGGCATCGTCCTCTACGCCGTGATGAAGCTCGACACCGAGGAAGCCAACATCGACGCCATGGTCACGGCGGCACGCGACGGCGCCCTGCCCGCACTCGCCGTCGCGCTCGTGCCCGCGCTGCTGGCCGCGCGCAGCGTGCTGCGGCCGGTGCGCGATCTGCGACGGGCCGCGAGCAGCATGGGCAAGGGCGCGCTCGACACGCGTATCGAGGTGAAGGGATCCGACGAACTCGCCGACCTGGCATGGACGTTCAACGAATCCGCCGTCGCACTGGAACGCTCCGTCGAAGAACTGCGCAAGGCGGAGGCGCGGGCCAGGCGCTTCGCCTCCGACGTCTCGCACGAACTGCGCACCCCGCTCGCCGGGATGCTCGCCGTCACCGAGGTGCTCGACGAGGACGCCGACCGGCTCGACCCCGACACCGCGGCCGCCGTACGCCTGATCTCCGCCGAGACCGGAAAACTCGCCACGCTGGTCGAGGACCTGATGGAGATCTCCCGCTTCGACGCCAAGGCGGCAGAGCTCAACGCCGACGAGGTCGACGTGGCGGAGACGATCCGCAAGACGCTCCAGCGGCGGCGCTGGGAGGACCAGGTCACCACCGAACTCCCCGACGGGATACGGGCGATGCTCGATCCGCGCCGCTTCGACATCGTCATCGCCAACCTGGTCGGCAACGCGCTGCAGCACGGATCGCAGCCCGTGACGCTGCGGCTGTACGCGGACCGGGCCGACGCGGGCCCGGCCGGCGGGCGCCTCGCCGTCGAGGTGGCCGACGGCGGACCCGGAGTGGATCCGGCCGTGCTCCCGCACATCTTCGACCGGTTCTTCAAGGCGGACGCGGCACGCACCCGGTCGGCGGGCAGCGGCCTCGGTCTTGCGATCGCGCTGGAGAACGCACGGCTGCACGGCGGGACGGTGCGCGCGGCGAACGGACCCGCGGGCGGGGCCCTCTTCACCGTGGAGCTGCCGGTGGGCGAGACCCGATGAGGCGGATCCACCACTGGGCCGGGGTGATTCTCGCCATGACCCTGGCGGGCGGCTGCGGTATCCGCTCCACCGACGTGGTCGAGGTCGGGGAGCCCGCGACCGGGCAGATCGGCACGCCCGGAACTCCCGGCAAGGAGGGGGTCACGCTCTACTTCCAGGGGCCGGACGGACTGATGCCCGTGGTGCGGCCCTACGGGAAGGACGTCGATCCGGGGAAGCGGCTCGCCATGCTGCTGGTGGGCCCCACGGCGGCGGAGCGTGCGGCAGGACTGCGTACGGAACTCCCGGAATTCGACGGTTCGCCGGCCTTGGAGGAGAACCCGGGCGACGTACGCATCCTGCTGATGGGGCCGGTGGCCGGCCTGCCCGCCGGCGCACGCCAGCAACTGGTGTGCACGGCCGCGTCCTTCAAGGGGCAGAGCCTGATGACCACCGTGCGGATCAGCGGATCCGACGGTGACCTCGGCATGGAACCGTGCCGGCTGTGAGCGCGGACGCCGGCCGCGCGCAGCTGTTCCCGGGCAATTCATGCGCCACCCCTTGGATCACACCTGTCCCCCTGGAACCCTGAGGCGCTGCACACGCCTGTCGTCGCACCAGACTCAGGGGGTCCCCTTGTTCTCGTCCGCCCACATACGCTCCGGCCGGGTCAGACATCGCGCCGGACCGGTCGCCGTACTCGCCGCACTGACACTCACCGGCACCCTGGCGGCCGCCGCGCCCGCCCTCGCCGACACCGGCCCCTCCCTCGACGTACGCCCCGCCACCAGGGCCGACGCCCTGCGCCCGATATCGCCGCCCGCCGCCAGCGCACCGGACGGCGGGCTCTCGGCGAACGCGGTGGTCGACGGCGACGGCATCGAGACCGCCGCCTCCTCCCAACCTCTCGCGCAGGGCGTGACGTTGACCAAGTTCGACCGTATGGAATCGGACAAGTGGCTGCGGGCCGACGCACTCTCCGTCGACCTCGGCGGCAGCGCACGGGTCGACTACCTCTCCTCCGGCAAGGTCTCCGGGCGCGAGACGATCTCCCAGATGGTCTCGCACCACGACGCGGGCAAGGGCCGTACGACGGTCGCCGCGACCAACGCCGACTTCTTCGACATCAACCAGACCGGCACCCCGCTCGGCTTCGGCATCGCCAACGGCGTGATCGACCACTCCGCGAAGGCCGGCTACAACACCTCCCTCGGCTTCGGCTCCGCCACCGACCCCGCGGACGCCGCCGGGCGCATCCTCAACCTCACCTTCCAGGGCACCCTCACCCTCCCCGACGGCGCCCACTCCCTCGACTCGTACAACGCGGCCGACGTCCCGGCAGGCGGCATCGGCCTCTACACCCCGCAGTGGGGAGAGGCCGACCGCGCCCAGACCGTCGACGGCTCGGCCAAGGTCGTCGAGGCGGACGTCGTGAACGGCACAGTCGTCGCGGTCGACGACAAAGCCGGCACCGGCGCGATACCCGACGGCCAGACGGTCCTGATCGGACGCGACGCGGGCGCCGACACACTCTCCGCGCTCAAACCCGGCGACCGGGTGTCCACCGCCTACGAGCCGCGCACCGACGGCGGTTCCGTGCCCCGCACCGCCGTCGGCGGATCCGGACTCCTTGTCGTGGACGGACAGGCCCAGAACTGGGAGGGCAGGCCGAACAACACCACCGCCCCGCGCACCGCCGTCGGCTTCTCCAAGGACGGACTGACCATGCACGTCCTGGTGGTCGACGGACGCCAGGCCGACAGCGGCGGCACCACCCTCACCGAACTCGCCCTGATGATGAAGAAGCTGGGCGCCTACAACGCCCTCAACCTCGACGGCGGCGGCTCCTCCGTCCTGCTCGCCCGCGAGGCGGGACGCACCGGCACGGTCGTCGAGAACAGCCCCTCCGACGGCAGCGAGCGCGCCGACGCCACCGGCATCGCCATCACCGCACCCACCGGCACAGGACAGCTCAAGGGCTACGAGGTCGCCACCGCCACCTCCGCCGCCTCGGCCCCCACCGCCGACCCGGTCAAGGGCGGCCACCCCGACCGGGTCTTCCCCGGCCTGACGCGGCGCCTGACCGCCACCGGATACGACGCCGCCTACGGACCCGCCTCGGGCCGCCCCGGCTGGCGCACCTCCCGGCCGGACGTCGCCACGGTCTCCAAGGACGGCGTCCTGCGCGCCCGGCGCGCCGGCACGACCGACGCGCTCGCCCGCAGCGGCACGGCACATGGAGCACTGCGCATGACCGTCCTCGACCCCCTCGACCGGATCACCGCCACCACCCGCAAAGTCGGCCTCGCCGACCCCGCGGCAAGCGGCAGCTTCGGTCTGATCGGCCTCGACGCACGCGGCGACAGCGCGCCGATCGAGCCCGGCGACGTACAACTCGACTACGACCACGCCCTGTTCGACATCACCGCCGAGAAGGCCAAGGGCTCCTTCACCGTCAAGGCCAGAACCGCGGGCGGATCGGGACTCGTCCGCGCCACGGCCGGCGGGAGGACCACGACGGTCGGCGTGACCGTCGGGCTCGAGGACCGGGAGACCGCCTCGTACGACGACGCGGCGCAGTGGACCTTCAGCGCCGCACGCGCCACCGGTTCGCTCGCCGCGACCGCCGAAGGGCACACCGGCACCGCGCTCACCATGAACTACGACTTCAGCAAGGACACCGCGACCCGCGCCGCATACGCCAACCCGCCGCAGCAGATCGCCGTCCCCGGCCAGCCGCAGTCCTTCACCCTCTGGATCAAGGGCGACGGCAAGGGCTCCTGGCCCAGCCTCCACCTCAAGGACGCGGCAGGCACCGACCAGGTGCTGCGCGGCCCTTACATCACCTGGACCGGCTGGAAGCAGGTCACCTTCACCGTGCCCGCCGGGGTGGCGTACCCGGTGAGCGTCTACCGCTTCTACATCGCCGAGACCGTCGCCACCCAGCAGTACACCGGGCAGATCGCGCTCGACGACCTCCACGCACAGCTCCCGCCGGACGTGGCGCTGCCCGCCGAGCCGGTCGTCAAGGACCCGCTCATCCAGAGCGCGGCCAGGGTCGGACACCGCGACTGGCGGTTCGCGGTGATGTCCGACGCCCAGTTCGTGGCGCGGGCACCCGACAGCGACATCGTGCGCCAGGCACGGCGCACGCTGCAGGAGATCCGGGCGGCGAAGCCGGACTTCCTGGTCATCAATGGGGATCTCGTCGACGAGGGGTCGGCCGCCGACCTGAAATTCGCCCACCAGGTATTGAACGAAGAACTGGGCGACGCGGTTCCCTGGTACTACGTGCCGGGCAATCACGAGGTGATGGGCGGCTCCATCGCCACCTTCACCGCCGAATTCGGCCCCGCACAGCGCACGTTCGACCACAAGGGGACCCGCTTCATCACCCTCGACACCTCCTCGCTCACCCTGCGCGGCGGCGGCTTCGCCCAGATCAAGGAGTTGCGGAAGCAGCTCGACGCGGCAGCCACCGACCCCTCGGTCGGCTCGGTGGCGGTGATCGAGCACGTACCGCCGCGCGACCCCACCCCGCAGAAGGGCAGCCAGCTGGGCGACCGCAAGGAGGCCGCCCTGCTGGAGAACTGGCTCTCGGACTTCCAGCACAGCAGCGGCAAGGGCGCCGTGTTCATCGGCGGCCACGTCGGCGTCTTCCACGCCTCGCACGTCGACGGCGTGCCGTACCTGATCAACGGCAACTCGGGGAAGAATCCGGCAGCCCCGGCCGCCGAGGGCGGCTTCACCGGCTGGTCCCTGGTCGGCGTCGACCGAGGCGCCAGGCCGGACTGGATCTCCGTACAGACCAGGGCACATGTCGACACACTGACGATCGACGCACCCGAGACCCTGACCGTAGGCCAGTCGGCACGGGTCACGGGAAGCACCGAGCAGTCCGGGCGTACGGTGCCGGTCGCCTGGCCGGTGAGCGCGGACTGGTCCGTCAGCCCGGGCAGCGCCGCGTCCTTCGACCCCGCGACAGGGGTGCTCTCGCCCCGCAGAACAGGGCCGTTGACCGTGACGCTCAAGGTCAACGGGGTGACCACGCAGGCGACGATCAACGTCGGGCCCCGTGTCGGTGTTGGGCTGAACGGGTGAGAGGCGTCATCATCGACTGATGCAGATAGTGAGTCCAACCGAGGCGGTCCGGTGAGCAGGTACGGCAGATACGACCAGTTCGATGCCACCGACGAGCAGTGGGAAGGGCTTGCCCAGGTCGTACCCCTGAGGAGCCGGAACGAATGGCCCTCACGGGTCGACCACCGGACCATCCCCAACGAATACGCCGAGGAGCAGCGCCGGTTCGTCGTGCTGAGGGTGCAGGTCTTCGCGGACGCCCGCGAGGTCGCCGACTACCTCATCGCGCAGATCCCGGTGCTGCTCGACCTGACCGGAGCGGACATCAGCGTGGCCAAACGGATCCTGGACTTCAGCACCGGAGTCGTCTTCGGTCTGGGCAGCGGGATGCACCGCGTCGACAAGAACGTCTTCCTGCTCGCCCCGGTCGGCACGGAGGTGGAGGGGATCGCGGCCGAGGCCGTCCCCCGATCGTAGGAAGGTCAACGCGGTGTAACGGTTCGGCAGTTCGGCGGGTGCATACGGTCCGACCATGGACGCATCCCGCTCGCTGCCGACCGTCACCGAACTGAGGCTCGCCGCCTTCGGAACGCATCGCGGCGCGGTCTTCCCCCTGGCCCCCGTGACCCTGTTCGCGGGGCCCGGCGGCAGCGGCAAGTCGACAGCGCTGCAGGCGTACGAGGCCCTGGCCAGGCTCGGCGCCGGCGACTGCCTGGAAGAGGCCTTCCCCGACCCGTCGGGCTGCGTACCCGAGGGATCGGAAGCTGACGCGGAGGGCCGACGCGGGTTCAGGATCGGATGCACGGTCCAGGGCCCCGCAGGCCCCGTACGCCTCGATCTCGCCCTGCAGGCGGAACCCGAACTGCGCATCGTCGGCGAACGGCTGAGCATCGGCGAGCAGACGCTGCTGGCCACCGCGCTGCGCGACCCCGGCCGGTCCACGGTGCAGGCCGCCTGGCACACCGGGGGCGACGTGCCGGTGACCAGAGCGCCGCTGCCCGACGATCTGCTGGGCACAGCACTGCTGCCGCTGCGGGTCGCCGGCAGGACGGAGGGGCAGTTGAAGGTGCTGGCCGCCGCCGAGCAGATGGTGGTGGCACTGCGCTCGGTGTACGTATGTGATCCCCAGCCCCAGCGGATGCGCGGACGCGTCACGGTGGGCGCGGGGCGGCTGCGGCGCGGCTGCGACAACCTGGCCGAGGTGCTGCTCCGCACCCAGTCGGAGTGCGCGATCCGCTACCGGGAGCTGGTCGCCGCCGCGCGGGAGGGCTGCGCCGGACCGGTGGAGACGGTGCGCGCCGAGGAACTGGCCGACGGAACGGTACGGGCGGTGCTCGGCCGCGGCGGGGAGCGGTCCACCCCGCTGGGGCGGCTGGGGGACGGCGAGTTGAGGTACCTGGCGCTCGCGCTCGTGCTGCTCACCGGGGACCGGGTCCTGGCCATGGACCCCGCGCACGAGGTGCCCGAGGCGCTGCAGTCGCTCACCTTCCTGCTGGACGGATTCGACCGGTGCCTGGACACGCGGCAGTCGAGGTCGCTGCTCGAACTGGCGGCGCGGACCTGCGCCCGGGAGAACCGCCGGGTGGTGGGGGCGGTCGGCGAGGGGTCGGCGGCCGCTGCGTATGCGCGCGAGGTGGCGGGTGTGACGGTGGTAGACCTGAGCCGTGACCGAACCACTTGATACAGCACCTGATCGAGCACCTGATGTGGCCGCGCTGCAGGAGCGACTGACCCGGTTCGCCGAGGCGCGGGGCTGGGGGCCGTACCACACGCCGAAGAACCTGGTGGCGGCGTTGAGCGTCGAGGCGTCGGAGCTTCTGGAGATCTTCCAGTGGCTGACGCCCGAGGAGTCGGCCGGGGTGATGGAGGACCCGGAGAAGGCGCATCGGGTGGCCGACGAAGTCGCCGACGTGCTGGCCTATCTCCTGCAGTTCTGCGCGGTGTTGGGGATCGACGCGCTGGCGGCGCTTTCGGCCAAGATCGACCGGAATGAGCACCGGTTTCCGGTACCGGACCCCCAAGATCGTCACTCTTCGAAGTGACGGAGTTGTCCACAACCGGCTTGGTGTCCACAGATTTCCCCATTCCCCTGGCTTTCCGGACTCAGCTCGCTCACTCTGGGTAATGGAGTGAGTGGGACGGAAAGTCGTACGAACGGGGGCGGCGTATGGATGCGGTGCGGCTCATCGGAGTATGCCGGCACGCACTGGCCCAGAGCCGGGCGGAGTTGGACACGGTGGCGGAGGCCTGGCAGGCACAGGCGCTCGCGACGGCGATAGGCGGCCGACTCGCGCTGTGCGGACCCCCCGAACTGCGAACGGAGGCACGCGGCCTGGTCGAGTCGGGCGGACGGGGGTGCGCCGCGCTCGACCCGGTGGTGCTCCCGATAGGGGCGATTCGGGCGGCCCAGCTCACCGAAGTGGCCCAGGTGCGGACGGCGTTGACCGGCCTGGGCATCCTGCTCGGGGAAGTCGGCATCGCGCTCGTCGGCGTCGGCTGCGCGACGGACGTCGACGGGCTCTACTGGCAGTGCATCGAGGCGGTGGACGCCGCCGACGAGTCGGGTGACCGGGTGCGCGGGATGCTGCGAAGACTCACGGTGCGGGAACAGGACAGACCGTCAGGGTCCGTCCGTGACTCGGCGGCGGGGCCGTCATGACATCAGTGGGAGTTCTCGCCCGCCGGCAATGGGGTCTCCCCTGCTCGAACGGAGTTGAGAGCTTGGGGAAGGTTAGTCGAGGACTGCAGATCGGCGTCGAGCTGCGAGAGATCGGCGTTGAGCGAGGCCATCAGCTCCTCCATCTGCTGGAGCAGACCCTTTGGCGCACCCTTCTGCTCGGGTACGGACGGTGCGGGCGCAACCTGTTCGGGTGCGGCTTCGTGGGACATGACGGCCTCCTCGGCCCGAGCCCTCCCACGGGGAGGGCTGCAACAACGAGCGACGCACCGGCAGCGGGGGCCGGTGCGCGAGCCGGACGGTCCGGCTCCGACCGAGCCAACGACCGGGCCCGGGCGCCAGTAACTGGCGGAGCCGTGCGCGGACCGCCAGGTTGACGGGATTTCACCCGGCCGTGCGGGTGGTGAGGTGGGTGAGGCGGGAGGGGTTGACGGGTGTTCGAAGGTGCAGGATGGATGTATGGACCTTCGAATCTTCACCGAGCCCCAGCAAGGGGCGAGCTACGACACCCTGCTCACTGTCGCCAAGGCCGCCGAGGACCTGGGCTTCGATGCCTTCTACCGCTCCGACCACTATCTGCGGATGGGGTCGGGCGACGGTCTCCCGGGACCGACCGACGCCTGGATCACGCTGGCCGGTCTGGCCCGCGAGACCAAGCGGATCCGGCTCGGCACGCTGATGACCGCGGGCACCTTCCGGCTGCCGGGCGTGCTGGCCATCCAGGTGGCGCAGGTCGACCAGATGTCGGGCGGCCGGGTCGAACTGGGCCTGGGCGCGGGCTGGTTCGAGGAGGAGCACAAGGCGTACGGCATTCCGTTCCCGAAGGAGAAGTTCGGCCGGCTCGAAGAGCAGCTGGCGATCGTCACCGGGCTCTGGGAGACGAAGGTCGGCGAGAAGTTCAACTACGACGGGACCTACTACCAGCTGACCGACTCGCCCGCGCTGCCCAAGCCCGCCCAGGCGAAGATCCCCGTGCTCATCGGCGGACACGGAGCGACCCGCACCCCGCGTCTCGCCGCCCGGTACGCGGACGAGTTCAACATCCCCTTCGCTTCCCTGGAGGACAGCGAGCGGCAGTTCGGCCGGGTGAGGGCCGCAGCGCAGAAGGCGGGCCGCGCCAAGGACGACCTGGTGTACTCCAACGCCCTGGTGGTCTGTGTGGGCAAGGACGACGCGGAGGTGACCCGCAGGGCGCATGCCATCGGGCGGGACGCGGCGGAGCTGAAGGCCAACGGCCTGGCCGGTTCGCCGGCCGAGGTCGTGGACAAGATCGGCCAGTACGAGGCCATCGGGTCCTCCCGGGTCTATCTCCAGATCCTGGACCTCGACGACCTCGACCACCTGGACCTGATCTCCTCCCAGGTGCTGTCCCAGCTCAGCCGGTAGCGGGCCGCGCGATGACCTCGAAGAGTTCGCCCCTGCGGCCGTAGAGGAAGTCCGTCACGGGGCCGGCGACACCTCCGGCCCCGTGAGCCCGCTCGGCCACCGCATCGCCCGGGGTGCCGAGGTCCGGGATGCGAAGAAAATCTCTGGTGGGGGCGGTCTCACCGGGCAATACTCGGAAGCGTGTTCCTGACGATCAGTACCTCCGGCACCCCAGAGCGTCCCGCGACCGAGCTCGGCTTCCTGCTGCACAAGCACCCCGACAAGGCCCAGGCGTTCTCCACCTCCCATGGCACGGCGCACGTCCTCTATCCCGAGGCGACCGCCGAGCGCTGCACCGCGGCGCTGCTCCTGGAAGTGGATCCCGTGGCGCTGGTCCGCAGCGGCAAGGGGAAGGGGCGCGGCGGTGCACCCGACGCGGCGCTCGCGCAGTACGTGAACGACCGCCCCTACGCCGCGTCTTCGCTGCTGTCCGTCGCGATGAGCACCGTCTTCAAGAGCGCTCTGCGCGGAGTGTGTGCGGCACGCCCGGAGCTGGCCGCCGGGCCGATGCCGTTGCGGATCGAGGTGCCCGTGCTGCCCGCACGCGGCGGCCCCGACCTGGTGCACAAGCTCTTCGGGCCGCTCGGCTGGTCGAGCGTCGTCGCCGAGCCGGTGGCGCTGGACGAGGCGTTCCCCGCGTGGGGAGAGTCCCGGTACGTACGCCTGGTGCTCGAAGGCGACCTGCGGCTCGCCGACGCACTGCGCCAGCTCTACGTCCTGCTGCCGGTGCTCGACGACGCCAAGCACTACTGGGTCGCACCCGACGAGGTCGACAAATTGCTGCGGGCGGGCGAGGGCTGGCTGGCCGAGCACCCCGAGCAGAAGCTGATTACCACCCGCTACCTCGCGCGCCGCTGGGGGCTGACCCGTCAGGCGATGGAGGCCCTCGAACTCGTACGGCTCGCGGAGGCGGACGACAGCGAGGTCGAGGAGATCGACAACGCCGTCGACGAGACCGCCGACACGGAGGAGAAGCCGGTCCCGCTCGCCGTCCAGCGGCGCGAGGCGATCCTCGAAGCGCTGCACGCGGCCGGTGCGGGCCGGGTGCTCGACCTGGGCTGCGGGCAGGGCCAGTTGGTGCACGAGCTGCTCAAGGACGTGCGGTTCACCGAGGTCGTCGGTGTCGACGTGTCGATGCGCGCGCTGAACATCGCCGCGCGCCGGCTGCGGATCGAGCGGATGGGGGAGCGGCAGTCCGGGCGGGTCAAGCTGATGCAGGGCTCGCTCGCGTACACCGACAAGCGGCTCAAGGGCTACGACGCGGCGGTGCTCAGCGAGGTCATCGAGCACCTCGACCTGCCCCGGCTGCCCGCTCTGGAGTACGCCGTCTTCGGTTCGGCCCGCCCTCAGACCGTGCTGGTGACCACGCCGAACGTCGAGTACAACGTCCGCTGGGAGACCCTCCCGGCCGGACATGTGCGCCACGGCGACCACCGCTTCGAGTGGACCCGCGAGGAGTTCCAGGCCTGGGCCGGGGCGGTGGCCGAACGGCACGGCTACGGCGTGCGGTTCGTGGCCGTGGGGCCCGACGACCCCGAGGTGGGGCCGCCGACCCAGATGGCTGTTTTCACGATGAGGACCGACGAAAAGAAGGAGGCGAAGGCCGCATGACCAGTACGGACACCACCAGCAGCACGAGCAGGCGCACTCTCCCGGTGACCGACCTCTCCCTCGTGGTCCTCGTCGGAGCGACCGGGTCGGGCAAGTCCACCTTCGCGCGCGCCCACTTCAAGCCCACCGAGGTCATCTCCTCCGACTTCTGCCGCGGTCTCGTCGCGGACGACGAGAACGACCAGAGCGCGAGCGGTGACGCCTTCGACGTCCTGCACTACATCGTCGGAAAGCGCCTCGCCGCCGGCCGGCTCACCGTCGTCGACGCCACCAGCGTGCAGTCCGAGAGCCGCAAGCAGCTCGTCGCCCTCGCCCGCGAGCACGACGTGCTGCCCATCGCGATCGTCCTCGACCTGCCCGAAGCGGTCTGCGCGGAGCGCAACGCCGCACGCCCCGACCGGGCCGGCATGCCCCGCCACGTCATCTCCCGGCACCGCCGCGAACTCCACCGCTCGCTGCGCTCCCTGGAGCGCGAAGGCTTCCGCAAGGTGCACATCCTGCGCTCCGTGGAGGAGGTCGAGAGCGCCGAAGTCGTCCTGGAGAAGCGCTACAACGACCTCACCCACCTCACGGGCCCCTTCGACATCATCGGCGACATCCACGGCTGCCGCTCCGAGCTGGACACCCTCCTGGGCGAGCTCGGTTACGTCGACGGCGCGCACCCCGAGGGACGTACGGCCGTCTTCGTCGGCGACCTCGTCGACCGAGGCCCCGACAGCCCCGGCGTACTGCGCCGTGTGATGTCGATGGTCGCCGGGGGCAACGCGCTGTGCGTGCCCGGGAACCATGAGAACAAGCTCGGCCGTTACCTCAAGGGAAGGAACGTCCAGCACACCCACGGACTCGCCGAGACCATCGAGCAGCTGGAGAAGGAGACCGAGGAATTCCGTACGCAGGTGCGGGAGTTCATCGACGGGCTCATCAGTCACTACGTCCTGGACGGCGGCAGGCTCGTCGTCTGCCATGCGGGGCTGCCGGAGAAGTACCACGGCCGCACCTCGGGCCGGGTGCGTTCGCACGCCCTGTACGGCGACACGACCGGGGAGACCGACGCGTTCGGCCTGCCCGTGCGCTACCCCTGGGCCGAGGACTACCGCGGCCGCGCGGCGGTGGTCTACGGACACACCCCGGTCCCGTCCACGAGCTGGATCAACAACACCATCTGCCTGGACACCGGCGCGGTCTTCGGCGGGAAGATGACCGCGCTGCGCTGGCCGGAGCGCGAGCTCGTCGACGTACCGGCCGAGCAGGTCTGGTACGAGCCCGCCAAGCCCCTCACCACCGAGGCGCCGGGCGGACACGACGGGCGCCCGCTCGACCTGGCCGACGTCAACGGCCGCCGGATCGTGGAGACACAGCACTCCGGCCGCGTCGCCGTGCGCGAGGAGAACGCCGCGGCGGCTCTGGAGGTGATGAGCCGGTTCGCGGTCGACCCCCGCCTGCTCGCCTACCTCCCGCCCACCATGGCCCCGACGGCCACCTCTGAGGTGGACGGCTACCTGGAGCACCCCGCCGAGGCCTTCGCCCAGTACCGGAAGGACGGTGTCGCCAAGGTCGTGTGCGAGGAGAAGCACATGGGCTCGCGCGCGGTCGCCCTCGTCTTCCGCGACGCGGACGTGGCCAAGGAGCGCTTCGGCGTGGAAGGACCGACCGGCGCACTCCACACCCGCACCGGACGCCCCTTCTTCGCCGACGAGAAAGTCACCGAGGAGATCCTCGGCCGGCTGCGCACCGCCGTCACGGAAGCGGGCCTCTGGGACGAACTCGCCACCGACTGGCTGCTGATCGACGCCGAGTTGATGCCCTGGTCGCTCAAGGCGTCGGGCCTGCTGCGCACGCAGTACGCAGCCGTGGGCGCCGCCTCGCGCGCCGTCCTGCCCGGAGTCGTCGGCGCCCTGGAGGCGGCAGCGGCCCGCGGGGTCGAGGGTGTCGAAGGGCTGCTCGCCAAGCAGCGCGAACGGGTCGTGGACGCAGCCGCGTTCACCGACGCCTACCGCCGCTACTGCTGGACCACCGACGGCCTGGACGGCGTACGGATCGCGCCGTTCCAGATCCTCGCCGTCCAGGGCCGCAGCCTCGCCGCCGTACCGCACGACGAGCAGCTTGCCTGGCTGGACCGGCTGGTCGAGCACGACAACCGCTCCGACGGAAGCAGCCTGCTCCAGACCACGCGCCGTCTGGTCGTCGACACCGGTGACGAGGCCTCCGTACAGGCAGGCACCGACTGGTGGCTGGAGATGACGGGGCGAGGCGGCGAGGGCATGGTCGTCAAGCCGCTCCAGGCCATGGCGCGCGACGGCAAGGGCAGGCTGGTCCAGCCGGGCATCAAGGTGCGCGGCCGCGAGTACCTCCGGATCATCTACGGACCGGAGTACACGCGCCCGGAGAACCTGACCCGACTGCGCCAGCGCTTCCTCGGCCACAAGCGCTCGCTCGCCCTGCGCGAGTACGGGCTCGGTGTCGAGGCGCTGGACCGGCTGGCCGGCGGCGAGCCGCTGTGGCGCGTCCATGAGGCGGTCTTCGCCGTGCTCGCGCTGGAGTCGGAGCCGGTGGACCCGCGCCTCTGAACGGGGCACTCAGGGGGTGAGCGCGGTCGCCCGGGGACAGGATGGGGGCATGGGATTCCATGTCGACTCCGAGTCCGGGCGGCTGCGCCGCGTCATCCTCCACCGGCCCGATCTGGAGCTGAAGCGCCTCACCCCCAGCAACAAGGACGCGCTCCTGTTCGACGATGTGCTCTGGGTGCGCAGGGCCCGCCAGGAGCACGACGGATTCGCCGATGTGCTGCGCGACCGCGGCGTCGAGGTGCATCTCTTCGGCGACCTTCTCCGCGAGTCGCTCGACGTCCCCGAGGCGCGGGCTCTTGTCCTGGACCGGGTCTTCGACGAGAAGGAGTACGGCCCCCTGGCCACAGGTCATCTGCGGGCTGCCTTCGACGAGATGCCCGCGGCCGATCTCGTCGGGGCGCTGGTCGGCGGGATGACCAAGCGGGAGTTCCTGGAGCGCCACACCGAGCCGGTCTCGGTCCGTTTCCACGCCATGGACCTGGACGATTTCCTGCTCGGCCCGCTCCCCAACCACCTCTTCACCCGTGACACCTCGGCCTGGATCTACGACGGGGTCTCCATCAATGCGATGCGCTGGCCGGCCCGCCAGCGCGAGACCGTCCACTTCGAGGCGATCTACCGCCACCACCCGCTCTTCGCCCGCGAGACCTTCCACACCTGGTCCAGAGGCCAGAGCGACTATCCCTCCACCATCGAGGGCGGTGACGTCCTGGTCATCGGGAACGGCGCGGTCCTGATCGGGATGAGCGAGCGCACGACCCCGCAGGCCGTGGAGATGCTGGCGCGCGGGCTGTTCGCGGCCGGTTCGGCACGGACGATCGTGGCCCTCGACATGCCCAAGCGCCGTGCGTTCATGCATCTGGACACGGTGATGACGATGGTCGACGGGGACACCTTCACGCAGTACGCGGGGCTCGGCATGCTCCGCTCGTACACGATCGAGCCGGGTACGGCCGAGAGCGAGCTCAAGGTCACCGACCACCCGCCGGAGCACATGCACCGGGCCATTGCCGCGGCCCTCGGCCTGGACTCGGTGAGGGTGCTGACCGCGACGCAGGACGTGCACTCGGCGGAGCGCGAGCAGTGGGACGACGGCTGCAACGTGCTGGCGGTGGAGCCGGGCGTCGTCGTCGCGTACGAGCGCAATGTGACCACCAATACGCATCTGCGCAAGCAGGGAATCGAGGTCATCGAGATCCGTGGCAGTGAGCTGGGGCGGGGCAGGGGCGGGCCGCGGTGCATGAGCTGCCCGGTCGAACGCGATGCCGTATAGTGATGCGTTCTAATGCATAGAATTTCACTTCCCCGGGAGTAGTCATCATGGCGATAGACCTCGCAGGCCGCCACTTCGTCAAGGAGCTGGACTTCACCGCCGAGGAGTTCCGCGGGCTCGTCGAGCTGGCCGCGGAGCTCAAGGCGGCCAAGAAGTCGGGCACCGAGACGCAGCGGCTGCGCGGCAGGAACATCGCCCTGATCTTCGAGAAGTCCTCGACCCGTACGCGCTGTTCGTTCGAGGTCGCGGCCGCCGACCAGGGTGCTTCGACGACGTACATCGACCCGGCGGGCTCGCACGTCGGCAAGAAGGAGTCGGCGAAGGACACCGCCCGCGTCCTCGGCCGGATGTTCGACGCGATCGAGTTCCGCGGAGACGCGCAGGACACCGTCGAGGAGCTCGCCGCGCACGCCGGTGTCCCCGTCTACAACGGCCTCACCGACGACTGGCACCCCACCCAGATGCTCGCCGACGTGCTCACCATGACCGAGCACAGCGACAAGCCCCTGACCGGGATCTCCTTCGCCTACCTCGGCGACGCCCGCTTCAACATGGGCAACTCCTACCTGGTGACCGGTGCGCTGCTCGGCATGGATGTACGGATCGTGGCGCCGAAGTCCTACTGGCCCTCCGAGGGCGTCGTCGCCCAGGCCCGCAAGGCCGCCGAGGTCAGCGGCGCGCGCATCACTCTCACCGAGGACATCGCGGAGGGCGTCGCCGCGGCCGACTTCGTCGTCACCGACGTCTGGGTCTCCATGGGCGAGCCCGAGGAGATCTGGGCCGAGCGGATCAAGGTCCTCGGTCCGTACGCGGTGACCATGGACGTCCTCAGGGCCACCGGCAACGCGAACGTGAAGTTCCTGCACTGCCTGCCCGCCTTCCACGACCTCGGCACCAAGGTCGGCCGCGAGATCCACGAGAAGTACGGGCTCTCCGAGCTCGAAGTCACCGACGAGGTCTTCGAGTCGGCGCACTCGGTCGTCTTCGACGAGGCCGAGAACCGGATGCACACCATCAAGGCGGTCATGGTGGCGACACTCGCGGGCAGCGCGTCCTGAAACACCTGACGCGAATATCAATACACCCGATTGGGTGAATATGCAGAGTGGCGGCTAGTATGTCGCCTCTTGGTGGGGTTCGAGCTCGCACGCTCGAACCCCACTTTCTTGTGCTCGAAACAGAGATCAGAGAAGAGATCCACCCCGTGCTGCGCATCAAGTCCCCGGAACAGCTGCTCGCCGAGTCGGGTGCCGACCTCGAGGGCCACGGCCTGAAGCGCACCATGGGGCTCTTCCAGCTCGTGTGCTTCGGCGTCGGCGCCATCGTCGGCACCGGCATCTTCGTCGGCCTCTCCGACACGGTCGCCGAAGCCGGCCCCGCGGTGATCATCTCGTTCATCCTGGCCGCGATCACCTGCATCTTCACGGCCTTCTCCTTCGCGGAGCTGGGCGGTGCGATCCCGGTCTCCGGCTCCTCGTACTCCTTCGCCTACGCCACGCTCGGCGAGCGCATCGCCTTTCTCACCGGCTGGTGCCTGCTGCTGGAGTACGGCGTCTCGGTCTCGGCCGTGGCGGTCGGCTGGAGTCAGTACGTCAACGAGCTGCTGAGCAGCCTCTTCGGATGGCAGCTTCCCGCCTCGCTCTCGGCGGGCCCCGGCGACGGCGGCGTGATCAACGTCCCCGCCGTCGTGGTCATCGTGATGGCCGCCGTCCTGCTCGTGCGCGGCATCCGTGAGAGCGCCCAGGCCACCGCCGCCATGGCCGTCCTCAAGATCGCCATCCTGATCGCCTTCTGCGCGATCGCGTTCACCGCCTTCGAGGACGGCAACCTCGTGCCGTTCTCCCCGCAGGGCTTCGCCGGCATCACGGCGGGCACCTCGGCCGCCTTCTTCTCGTACATCGGTTTCGACGCGATCACCACGGCCGGCGAAGAGGTCAAGAACCCCCGCCGCAACATCCCCATCGCGATCCTGATCTGCATCGGCATCGTCACGGTCATCTACTGCCTGGTCGCCATCTCCGCCATCGGCGCCGTGGGCGCGGACGCCGTGGGCGATCAGCCCGCCGCGCTCTCCCTCATCGTCAACCAGGTCACCGACTCCACCGTCGGCGGCGGGATCATCGCCTTCGGCGCGGTCGTGGCGATCGCCTCGGTCGTCCTCGCCGTGATGTACGGCCAGACCCGCATCCTGATGTCGATGTCCCGCGACGGTCTGATCCCGCGCGTCTTCGAACGCGTCTCTCCGAAGACCGCGACGCCCGTCGCCAACACCTGGATCGTCGCGCTGGTCTTCGCGATTCCGGCGGCCTTCAGCTCGCTCGACATCGTCGTGGACCTGACCACCATCGGGGCGGCCGCGACCATGGCCGTCGTCAACATCGCGGTGATCGTGCTGCGGCGCAGCCACCCGGAGCTGGAGCGTTCCTTCCGGGTGCCGTTCTACCCGGTGAGCCCGCTGGTGGGCATGGCCTTCTGTGTGTACCTCATGTACGGCACCGGCTGGACGACCTGGGTGCAGTTCATCGTCTTCGTGGCCGTCGGACTGCTCGTCTACACGCTCTACGGGCGCCGCAACTCCCGGCTCACCGACCCCGTCAGTCCCGCCCCGGCAGCGTGAACCAGATCGCCTTGCCGTGCGCGGTGGGGCGGTGGCCGTAGGACGAGGAGAGGGTGCGGATCAGCAGCAGTCCGCGCCCGTGCTCCTGCCAGGGGTCGGGCTCGGCCGGCGGTCCGCTCTGCGCGAGCTCGCCGGGCGCGACCGGATCGCGGTCGTGCACCTCGACCTGGCAGCCCGTCGGGAGCAGCTCGACGACCAGCTCGATCGGGGCGTCCCCTTCCGTGTGCTCCACCGCGTTGGCCACCAGCTCCGCCGTGAGCAGCTCGGCCGTGTCGCTGTCCGCGGCGCCCCCGTCGCCCGCCGCGATGTCCGCGAGTGCGGTGCGGATCAGGGCGCGTGCGATCGGCACTGCCGCCGTGGTGTGCGGCAGTGCGATGCGCCAGGAGGCAGGGCCGGGGGAGTCGGGCACGCTGAGCTTCATCTCCTTTGGGGACGTGTGAGTCGACTTGTCCACGGTACGGAGGCGACCTGTGGGTGAGTAGGGGCAGCGGCCTCCTCCGGGAGGGACCTTCGGCACACTCCCCCTGCATTTCCTTTATCGCGTACTCGTGACGAGAGTCACGAACCGGTGATAACTTCTAGGGACCGGCAGCCCTCCGACCGAAGGAGGCCGCACGTCATGAGCCCCTTTACCGGCTCCACACCCCGCACCGGCCAGTGGCAGCACCTGCGGCTGACCGTCGACGACGGGGTCGCCACCGTCACGCTGGCCCGGCCCGAGAAGCTCAACGCGCTCACCTTCGGCGCCTACGCCGACCTGCGCGATCTCCTCGCCGAGCTCTCCCGGGAGCGTGCGGTGCGCGCACTGGTCCTGGGCGGCGAGGGGCGTGGATTCTGCTCAGGCGGAGACGTCGACGAGATCATCGGCGCCACGCTCGCCATGGACACCTCCCAGCTGCTCGACTTCAACCGGATGACGGGCCAGGTCGTACGGGCCCTGCGCGAATGCCCCTTCCCGGTGATCGCCGCGGTCCACGGCGTCGCGGCGGGCGCGGGCGCCGTTCTCGCGCTGGCCGCCGACTTCCGCGTCGCCGACCCCTCCTCCCGGTTCGCCTTCCTCTTCACCAAGGTCGGTCTCTCCGGCGGAGACATGGGCGCCGCGTATCTCCTGCCGCGCGTCGTCGGGCTCGGGCACGCCACCCGGCTGCTGATGCTGGGCGAGCCCGTCCGCGCCCACGAGGCCGAACGCATCGGCCTGATCAGCGAGTTGGCGGAGGAGGGCCGTGCGGCCGAGGCGGCCGACACGCTCGCCCGCCGGCTCGCCGACGGCCCTGCCCTCGCGTACGCGCAGACCAAAGCGCTGCTCACCGCCGAACTCGACATGCCTCTCGCGGCTGCCGTGGAGCTGGACGCCGCCACCCAGGCGCTCCTCATGAACGGGGAGGACTACGCCGAGTTCCACGCCTCCTTCACCGAGAAGAGGCCGCCGAAATGGCAGGGGAGGTAGCCGGTATGCGCGTCGCGGTGATCGGCGGCGGACCCGGTGGGCTGTACGCGGCAGCCCTCCTCAAGCGCCTCGACCCCAGCCGGTCCGTCACCGTCTGGGAGCGCAACGCCCCCGACGACACCTTCGGCTTCGGGGTCGTCCTCTCGGACGAGACCCTCGGTGGCATCGAGCACGCCGACCCGGTCGTCCACCGCGCGCTCCAGCAGGAGTTCGTACGCTGGGACGATATCGACGTCGTCCACCGCGGTACCACTCTGACCTCGGGCGGCCACGGTTTCGCGGCGCTCGGCAGGCGCCGCCTGCTGGAGATCCTGCACGAACGCTGCCACTCCCTCGGTGTCGAACTCCGCTTCCGCACCGAGGCCCCGCCCGCCGCCCAACTCGCCCTGGAACACGACCTGGTGATCGCGGCCGACGGGGTGCACAGCGCGACCCGCACGGCGCACGCCGACGCCTTCGCGCCCCGCCTCACCACCCACCGCTGCCGCTACATCTGGCTCTCCGCCGACTTCGCCTTCGACGCCTTCCGCTTCGAGATCGCCGAGACCGAACACGGCGTGATGCAGCTGCACGGCTACCCCTATGCGGCGGACGCCTCCACCGTCATCGTCGAGATGCGCGAAGAGGTGTGGCGGGCGGCCGGCCTCGACGTATGCGACGAACAGGAGTCGACGGAACGCTGCGCGAAGATCTTCGCCGACGCACTCGGCGGCCGCTCCCTGCACGGCAACAGCTCCACCTGGACCGCCTTCCGCACCGTCGTCAACGACCGCTGGTCGCACGGCAATACGGTCCTGATCGGCGACGCCGCCCACACCGCCCACTTCTCCATCGGCTCGGGGACGAAGCTGGCGGTCGAGGACGCCCTCGCGCTGGCCGCCTGCATCGAGGAACAGCCCGACCTGCCCACGGCTCTCGCCGCGTACGAGAGCGAGCGCCGGCCCGTGGTCGCCTCCACGCAGCGCGCCGCCCGCGCCAGCCTGGAGTGGTTCGAGGAGCTGGGGACCTATGTCGGCCAGCAGCCACGCCAGTTCGCCTTCAACCTCCTCACCCGCAGCCGCCGCGTCACCCACGACAACCTGCGCCTGCGCGACGGAGCCTTCACCGACGCCGTGGAGCGTGCGTTCGGCTGCGATCCTGGCACGCCCCCGATGTTCACCCCCCTCCGGCTGCGCGAGCTGACCCTGCGCAACCGCGTCGTCGTCTCGCCGATGGACATGTACTCCGCCGAGCACGGCGTCCCCGGCGACTTCCACCTCGTCCACCTGGGCGCGCGGGCGCTCGGCGGGGCGGGCCTGGTCATGACGGAGATGGTGTGCGTCAGCGACCAGGGCCGCATCACCCCGGGCTGCGCGGGCCTCTACACCCCCGAACAGGCCACGGCCTGGCGGCGTATCGCCGACTTCGTCCACACCCGGTCGCCGGGCACGGCCATCGGGATCCAGCTGGGCCACTCGGGCCGCAAGGGATCGACCCGCCTGATGTGGGAGGGCATGGACGATCCGCTCGCCGACGGCGAGAACTGGCCCCTGGTCGCCGCGTCCCCCCTTCCCTACCGCCCCGGCGTCAGCCAGATCCCGCACGCGCTCGACCGCACCGGCCTCATCGACATCCGCGAGCAGTTCGCGGCGGCGGCCTGGCGCGCGGCCCGCTGTGGATTCGACCTCCTCGAACTCCACTGCGCACACGGCTACTTGCTGTCCGGTTTCCTGTCCCCCCTGACCAATCAACGCACCGACGGCTACGGCGGTTCCCTGGCCGCCCGCCTCCGCTTCCCCCTGGAGGTCTTCGACGCGGTGCGGGGCATCTGGCCGGAGGACCGCCCGATGACGGTACGGATCTCCGCCACGGACTGGGCGGCCGGCGGTACGACCCCCGAGGAGGCGGTCGAGATCGCGCGGGCCTTCGCCGCTCATGGCGCGGACGCCATCGACGTGTCGACGGGCCAGGTCGTCTCCGACGAGCAGCCCGCCTACGGCCGCTCGTACCAGACCCCCTTCGCGGACCGTATCCGCAACGCACTGGACGTCCCCGTGATCGCGGTCGGCGCGATCTCCTCCTGGGACGACGTCAACTCCCTGCTCCTCGCGGGCCGCACCGACCTCTGCGCCCTGGCCCGCCCCCACCTCCACGACCCCAACTGGACCCTGCACGCGGCGGCCGACCAGGACTACCAGGGCCCGGGCGCCTCCTGGCCCCTCCCGTACCAGGCGGGCAGCCGCCGCCCGCAGACCGGCAGAACGGACGGTCCGAAGCCCCGGCTCAGGCTTGCGTGAGGCAGTCGTGGCAGAGGCAGGGCTCGGGGTGGGGCGCCCCACCCCAGTGGGTGGCACGGTATCGGCGCGACATCCGCTCGAGGAACTCGGCGAGTTCGGCGGCCTGTTCACGGTTCTCGTGGGCGAGCCAGCCGTCCTCGTTGCGGCGCAGCACGGCCGGGCTGTAGACGAGTTCGGCCCGGAAACCGTGCAGATTGCGGGCCGCCATGTCCATGGTGATGTACGCCCCGGTGTGCCGTCCGTGCCCGACGGTGGTCACCTGCTCCCACCCCATGCCCGGGTGGCCGCCGATGACGTACACCTTCGCCCCTCCCCGGTAGGACTTGGTCCCGGGCCGCAGCTCCTGGCCGCCCTCGCCGTAGCGCCGGTGGAGCACGACGTTCGCGGCGACCAGCCACACGGGCTCAGGGCCGCCGCTCACGATGCGGTGACGATGACGCGGTCGGTCACCG
The DNA here is from genome assembly GCF_040654175.1 of Streptomyces sp. NPDC050738. Classification (NCBI taxonomy): domain Bacteria; kingdom Bacillati; phylum Actinomycetota; class Actinomycetes; order Kitasatosporales; family Streptomycetaceae; genus Streptomyces; species Streptomyces sp. NPDC050738. The sequence continues at coordinate 215,958 of NZ_JBFAHN010000009.1, forward strand.
GGCGGTAGCCGATGCGCTGGTACACCCCGTTGCTCGTCGGGTTCGCCAGGTCCGTGAAGAGCAGGACCTCGCCCACGCCCGCGTCCAGCGCGGCGCGGCTCACCGCCGCGGTGACCGCCGCCGCGTAGCCGTGGCCGCGCAGGGCGGGCGGGGTGTAGACCGGGGCGACCCGGACCTGCCCCGCCACCTGTCGCGTCGCACCGGCCAGCGACACCGGCGTCCCTTCGTGCTCCCAGAGCGTCAGGCCGCCGTACGAGAGCCGGTCGGTCACCGCCGCCTCGACGCGTGCGTCCTCCCGGTCGGTGCCGGTGTCGTGCGCGAACGCGTGCAGCCACTCCACCAGGAGTTCACGGTCGGCGGCCGTCGCGACCCGCGCCCGGCCCGGCGGTGCGGGGGAGGGAGGGGTCAACTCCGCTAGACGGTAAAGGCGTTGCTCCATCAGCGTCCGGTGCTCGGGCCAGGCGGCCGTGAGCGCCTCCAGCTCGGGGCGTCGCGCGTTGACCGTCGTCGCGCCCAGCTTCCGTATCTCCCGGGCCAGCGGAGCGAGTGCCTCCGCCGGCACCACCCCCACCTGGAAGGGGTGCGGCGGAGTCCACAACGCGGTGCCCTCCACGGCGCCGTCGGGTCCCTGCCACCAGCCGAACACCGGGGCGTCGTCGCTGTAGATGTGGAGTCCGCGCTCCCGGAGGCCCGCCGTGATGGTCAGGATCAGTGTGTTCTCCGCCGGGTGAGCGGCCGCCGAGGCGCCCGCGGTCGCCAGGAACGCGTCGAGATCCTCCGTGAAAGTCCAGGTCATCGGCTCATGCTGCCAGCCCGCCCCGGCGCATGCACCTTTGTTTCAGGGGGATTGCAGCACGAACTCCGCGCCCGCGTCCCGCAGTCGACCGTGCAACTGTCCGAAGACCTCCGCCGCCCGTCCGCCCGGCCACTCGCCCGGGAGCAGTTCCGGCGGCAGGCCGGGGTCCGCGTAGGGGAGCCGCCGCCAGGAGTCCAGGGCCAGGAGGTAGTCGCGGTAGGCGGACTCCGCGTCGGGTGTGTGCTGCTCCCAGTGCCTGAGCACCGGCTCGTGACGCTCCAGGAACTCCTCGTAGAGCTTGGCGACCGCCCCCAGGTCCCACCAGCGCGCGACCGACTCCGCCGTCGCGGTGAAGCCGAGGTGTTCCCCTCGGAACAGGTCGACGTACGGCCCGAGTCCGAGCCGCTCCAGGGTGTGCCGCGTCTCCTCGTACAGCGTGGCGGGTGCGATCCACACCCCCGGCGCCGCCGTGCCGAAACCCAGCCCGGCCAGCCGCGAGCGCAGCACATGGCGGCGCTCGCGCTGCGACTCGGGGACAGAGAAGACGGCGAGGACCCAGCCGTCGGCGATCCGTGGCGCCGGCCGTGCGTAGATCCGCCGGTCGCCGTCGTCGAGCAGCTGGCGCGCGTCCGCCGAGAGCGCGTAGCCCGCGGCACCCTCGTCCGTACGCGAGGACTCCAGCAGCCCGCGCCGCTTCAGCCGCGACACCGAGGAGCGCAGCGACGGCGCGTCCACGCCCACCGCCGCGAGCAGACGGATCAGTTCCGCCACGGGGACAGGGCCTGCGGACGTGCGGCCGTAGGCGCCGTACAGCGTGACGATCAGGGACCGGGGGGCGTGCAGCTCACTCACGCGATCACTCTAATTCGCGCAGGCGGAAGCGCTGCAGTTTGCCCGTGGGCGTCCGGGGCAGCGCGTCCACGAAGACGATGTCGCGCGGGCACTTGTAGGGGACCAGCTCGGCGCGCACGAAGTCCTTGAGCGCCTGCACGTCCCGCCGCGCGCCCTCCCTCAGCACGGTGTACGCGACGGCCACCTGGCCCCGTTGCTCGTCCGCGCGGCCCACCACGGCGGCCTCCAGCACATCGGGGTGGCGCAGAAGGGCGTCCTCGACCTCGGGGCCCGCGATGTTGTACCCGGCCGAGATGATCATGTCGTCCGCGCGGGCCACATAGCGGAAGTAGCCGTCCGCATCGCGGATGTAGGTGTCGCCCGTCAGATTCCAGCCGTCCCGTACGTACTCCGACTGCCGCTCGTCGGCGAGATAGCGGCACCCCACCGGGCCGCGTACCGCCAGCAGCCCCGGCTCCCCGTCCGCGACCGGCACCCCCTCCCGGTCCACCACCCGCGCCTGCCAGCCCGGCACCGGCACACCGGTCGTGCCAGGACGGATCGCCTCGTCCGCCGCCGAGACGAAGATGTGCAGCAGCTCGGTGGCGCCGATGCCGTTGATGATGCGCAGCCCGGTCCGCGTCTGCCAGGCGTGCCAGGTCGCCGCGGGAAGGTTCTCGCCCGCCGAGACGCAGCGGCGCAGGGCCGAGAGGTCGTACGCGTCCACATCCGCCAGCATGGCCCGGTAGGCGGTCGGCGCGGTGAACAGGACCGACACCCGGTGCTCGGCCAGGGCGGGCAACAGCTGCCTGGGGCCCGCCTGTTCGAGCAGCAGCGCCGACGCGCCCGCCCGCATCGGGAAGATGACGAGACCGCCGAGCCCGAAGGTGAAGCCCAGCGGTGGGCTGCCCGCGAAGACGTCGTCGGGCTGCGGCCGCAGGATGTGACGCGAGAAGGTGTCCGCGATGGCGAGCACGTCCCGGTGGAAGTGCATGCACCCCTTCGGCCGTCCTGTGGTGCCCGACGTGAAGGCGATCAGGGCCACGTCGTCGCAGGAGGTCTGCACGGCCTCGTACACCTCGGGCTTCTCGCGCGCCAACTGGCAGAGGTCGTCGGGTCCTTCACCCCCGAAGGTGGTGATCCGCAGGTCCGCGATCTCCGCCTTCGCGAGGTCGTCGACCGATCTGATGTCGCACAGCGCGTGGCGGACCTGCGCGAGGGAGCAGATCGTCGCCAGCTCCTGCGACCGCTGCGCGGCCAGCACGGTCACCGCCACCGCGCCCGCCTTCATCACGGCGAGCCAACAGGCCGCCAGATGAGGGGTGGTGGGGCCGCGCAGCAGGACGCGATTTCCGGGTACGACCCCGAGTTCATCGGTCAGCACATGCGCGATGCGGTCGACTTCGGCCCGTAGTTCTCCGTACGTCCAGACCTCGCCCGCGGCGGTACGGAACACCGGCCGGTCCGCGCCAAAGCGCCGCACGGTGCCGTCCAGCAGCTCGGACCCGCAGTTGAGCCGGTCCGGATACCGCAGTTCGGGCAGGTCGACGATCAGCTCCGGCCACTGATGGGCGGGCGGCAGCTGCTCGCGGGGAAAGGTGTCGACGTGCGCTGAGTTCTTCAGCTCCATGACGGGATCGCCCCCTTGTCGCAACTGGAGCGTATCGTTTACATGACGACAGTCAACGGTCCGCGATAAGAAGGGTTGCCCGGATGCCCGCATTCGCACTGGAACCGGAACAGCAGGCATGGTGTGCCGAGCTGCGCGCCCTCTCCGCCGACCGGCTGCGCCCCCTCGCGGAGAAGGGCGAGCCGGGCCGTGTGAACCGGCCGCTGCTCGCCGCCCTCGGTGAACTCGGCCTCCTCGCACGGCTGTTCACCTCCGGAGCGCTCGACCTCTGTCTGATGCGCGAATCCCTCGCGCACGGCTGCACCGAGGCCGAGACGGCGCTCGCCCTCCAGGGGCTCGGCACCTGCCCCCTGGTCCAGTCGGGCACCGCCGCCCAGCGCGATCGCTGGCTCCCCGAGGTCACCACCGGCCGGGCGGTCGCCGCCTTCGCGCTGAGCGAACCGGGCGCGGGTTCGGACGCCGCGGCGCTCTCCCTCGCCGCCGCACCCGATCGGGGCGGCTGGCGCCTGACCGGTGAGAAATGCTGGATCTCCAACGCCCCCGAGGCCGACTTCTACACCGTGTTCGCCCGTACGACCGAAGGCGCGGGCGCCCGCGGTGTCACCGCCTTCCTCGTCCCAGCCGACCGCCCGGGCCTCACCGGAGTCCCGCTCGACATGCTCTCGCCGCACCCCATCGGCGCCCTGGCCTTCGCCGGCGTCCCCGTCGGCCCCGAGGACATCCTGGGCGAGCAGGACCGTGGCTTCCGCGTCGCCATGAACACCCTCAACCTCTTCCGCCCGAGCGTCGGCGCCTTCGCGGTGGGCATGGCCCAGGCGGCACTGGACGCGACGGTGGCCCATACCGCCCAACGCAGCGCATTCGGGGGCCCCTTGAAGGACCTCCAGTCGGTCGCCCACCAGGTCGCGGAGATGGCGACGCGCACCGAGGCGGCCCGCCTGCTGGTCTACGCGGCGGCCTCCGCGTACGACGCGGGAGCGCCCGGCATCGCGCGCACCTCCGCCATGGCCAAACTGCTGGCCACCGAAACGGCCCAGCACGTCGTCGACCAGGCGGTCCAATTGCACGGCGCCCGCGCCCTCCAGCGCGGCCACCTCCTCGAACACCTCTACCGCGAGGTCCGCGCACCCCGGATCTACGAAGGCGCCACCGAAGTCCAACGCACCATCATCGCCAAGGAGTTGTACGCCTGATGCCCCTCGACCGCATCAACCCGCCGCACCTCTCCCCGCCGACAGGCTTCTCGCACGCGGTCGCGGCCACCGGCATCCGACTGGTCTTCCTGGCGGGCCAGACGGCCCTGGACGGCGACGGCAAGGTGGTCGGCGACACCCTCCCCGCCCAGTTCCGTACGGCACTCACCAACCTCCTCGCGGCCCTGGCCGCCGCCGGCGGCACCCCCGCCGACCTGGCCCGCGTCACGGTCTACGCCACCGACATCGCGGCGTACCGCATACACGCCCGCGAACTGGGCCGCATCTGGCGCGAGTTGGCGGGACGGGACTACCCGGCGATGGCGGTGATCGGCACCACCCGCCTCTGGGACGAGCAGGCCATGGTGGAGCTGGACGGCACGGCGGTACTTTCCTGACGTAGCGGGCATCTCCGGGGGTACACGGATAGCGCAACTCGTCCTAGACCGCCCGAGGTTGGTGTCCGTGCGCGCATTCAGGAACTGGTTCCGCCGCAGCCTGGCCGTCACGCTGACGTTCACCGTGCTTCTGATCGCCGGAGTGCTGGCTGACCCGCCCCCATGACTCGCCGGCCCTGCAGGCGTTCAAGATCATCGTCTACAGCGGGATCTGCGGGGCCGTCATCATCTACCGCAGGCGCAAGGACCGCGCGGAGACCGGATGCGACCCCGAAGCCGTACAGTCCCTGGACCGGAAGATCATGCACGGCACGGTCCCGGAGGAAACCGGTGAACGGGCCGCCATGCGCCGCCTGGTGACGTACCGGCTCCGCGGGATGCACCGCACCCGCTGGGCGGCGCCCACCCTCTGCACGATAGGGGCGCTGGTGTTTGCCCTTGACGCCGCTACCGGACAGTGGATCATGGCCGGGTGTGTTGCGATCGGCGGAGCCGTCTTCGTCCTCCTGGCCTGGATGCGCCGCCGCGTCCACCGAAAATTCCATCACATGGACGAGGTCCTCGGCAGCGACCAACCCTCCCTGGAACACTGACCGTTCATGACCTCCTTCACCCTCCACGGCGGCCAGGTCCACCACACCTGGGACCGCTCCATCGCCCCCGTCACCACGCTCGCCCCCGGCGACGAGGCGACCCTGCAACTCCGCGACGCGGGCGGCGGTCAGCTCACCGCGGAGTCCACCGCCGCCGACCTCGGGAAGCTCGACTTCGGCCGCCTGAACCCCGTGACCGGACCGCTGTACGTGGAGGGGGCCGAGCCGGGCGACGCCCTGGTCGTCGACATCCTCGACGTGGAGGTGGGGGAGTGGGGCTGGACGGCCTGCATCCCCGGATTCGGGCTGCTCGCCGACGAGTTCCCCGACCCGCACCTGCGGATCTCGCGCATCGGCGGCGGCCACGCGGAGCTCCTCCCCGGCCTGCGCATCCCCGTCGTCCCCATGATCGGCACGATCGGCGTCGCCCCGCCCGAGCCGGGCCCGCACTCGGTGATCCCGCCGCGCCGCTGGGGCGGCAACATGGACATCCGCCACATCGGACCCGGAGCCCGGCTGATCCTCCCGGTCGGCGTGGAGGGCGCGCTGCTCTCGGCGGGCGACACCCATGCGGCCATGGGCGACGGCGAGGTCTGCGGCACGGGCATCGAGACCCCGGCGACGCTCCGCCTCCGTGTGGACGTACGCAAGGCAGCCGCCCCGCGCACCCCGGTGATCGAGACCCACCCGGTCAGCGCACGGACCGGCGCGGCCCTGGCCACCACCGGGATCGGCCCGGACCTGATGGAGGCCTCGCGGGACGCCGTACGGGCGCTGATCGAGGAGATCACCGCACGCACCGGCCTGGCCCCCGAGGACGCGTACCTCCTGTGTAGCGTGGCCGCTGACCTCAAGATCTCCGAGGTCGTGGACGCCCCCAACTGGGTCGTCTCGGCCCATCTGGAGCGTGCGGTTCTCGGCAGCTGAATCCGAGGTGCCGGTACGTGTGACCTGGCGCAGGGTGGATACGTGAGGTGACAGAAGGGCGAGGTGACGCACGATGACCGAGCAGAGCGACGCCACCGCGATGGGCGACGACGTCTACCAGCCGGGAGACCCCGACGCACGGGAGGACCAGGGCATTCTCGACGCCGAGGACACCCTGTCCGACCCCGCGGTGGACCCCTACGACGAGGGCTGGTCCCCTCCCGAGCGGCCGCTCGGCGTGGAGCACACGGGAAACACGGCGGACGAGCAGCGCTCAGGTGAGACCCTCGGCGAGCGGCTGGCCGAGGAGCGTCCGGACACGGCGATCGAGGAGCTGGAACGGCTCGAGTCGGATGAGGAGAACGACGACGTGCTCTCCGACGACGAGGCGGGCGCGGACCGCTCCGGCCGTCCGGAGGCGCCGGACGAGGGTGCCCATGAGGAAGCGGAGAAAGACATGCTGGCCGAGGAGTCGGCGGCCGTGCGCGTGGTGGATCCCGGCGACGACCGGACCACGTGACGGCTCCGGGCAATTCTTGTGAAATAGGTGATTGACGCACTTTGTGCGGGGTACCTGCGTGGCGGAAGCGACCGACACGAACAGGAGTGAACGGACATGGCTTCGGCGAACACACCGCGCTACACCGTCCCCGGAATATCGATCGAGGATGCCGGGACCGTGATCGCGCTGCTTCAGCAGCGCCTGCACGCGCTGAACGATCTGCATCTGACCCTCAAGCACGTTCACTGGAACGTCGTGGGACCTCATTTCATCGCCGTGCACGAGATGCTCGACCCGCAGGTCGAGCAGGTCAGGGCCATGGCGGACGACGCCGCCGAACGGATCGCGGCGCTCGGCGGCACCGCCCAGGGCACCCCGGGGATTCTGGTGAAGGAGCGGGGATGGGAGGACTACAGCGTCGGCCGGGCCGATGCCATCGCCCATCTCGGAGCACTGGATCTCGTCTACACGGGCGTGGTGACGAGCCTGCGACAGGCGATCAAGACGGTCGGCGAGATCGATCCGGCCACCGAGGACCTGCTCATCGGGCAGTTGCGCGACCTGGAGAAGTTCCAGTGGTTCATCCGAGCGCATCTGGAGACCGCGGGCGGCGATCTCACCACCGCTGACGCCACCACCGAGGAAGATGCCGCCGGCCAGGTGACACGCCGCTAGCGGCACCGGCCGGCACCTCACCCACGTACTAAGGAACTCAGCATGACCAGCCAGAACCTCGCCGGACACCGCGTCCTGGTCCTCACCACCAACTACGGCGTCGAGCAGGACGAACTCGTCGTGCCCGTCGAGCACCTGCGCGACGCCGGCGCCCACGTCGATATCGCAGCGGTCGAGCCTGGCCGCATCGACACCCTGGTGGGGGACCGGGAGCCGGGCAAGTCCGTACAGGCCTCCCACGCACTGGCGGACATCTCACCCGACGCGTACGACCTGCTGCTGATCCCGGGCGGCACCCTGAACGCCGACGCGTTGCGCTGCCAGGACCCCGCCGTCCGGGCCGTGCAGGCTTTCGCGGCATCGGGGCGCACCGTGGCGGCCATCTGCCACGGCCCCTGGCTGGCCGTCGAGGCTCACGTGCTGAGCGGCAAGACGCTCACGTCGTACCCGTCGCTGGCCACGGACATCCGCAATGCCGGAGGCACCTGGGTCGACGAGGAGGTGTTCACCTGCGGAGCGGGAAACTGGACGCTCATCACCTCCCGGACACCGGACGACCTGCCCGCATTCCTGGGCGCGATCGATACGGCCCTGCAGTCGGACTGACTCCGGGCGGCCTTTCAGCTACGGGGACGGCAGGCCTCGTCCACCGACGGATGGAGCGACAGCACCGTGTCGGCGGCGGTGACCTTCAGCAGACGCATCAGCCGGTCCCCGGCGGCCGCGATCCGCAGATCGGTCGCCTGATGCGCGTACAGGAGCACGCCGAGCGCGGAGGAGTCCGCGAAAGTCACCTCGCCCGCGTCCAGCACCACCGTCCGGTGCTGCGACGCGGCCTCCTCCAGCGCTTCGCGCAGCGGGGGAATCGAATCGCAGTCCAGCTCGCCGCGGACAGCGATCACCCAGCTGTCCCCCGCGGCGTACTGGCGCGCCACCACAGAGGGGCGCTGGGCGCGCTCAGGAACGGCGCTGTTGTCAGGTGTGACCATGCCCGCAGTATGTCCAATTCCCTCCATACGAGCCAAGGCCGAAAGTCCCGGCGGGTCCGGGACCAACGCACCTTCGCCTCGCCTTTCGGGCGGCCCAGCATGGAATGCGAAGGAGAGCCGCAGGCGAACAGAGAGGGATTGCGATGACAGAGACGGCGAAGCGCGTGGATTCGCCGGGGTCCACGGCAGAGGCTGAGCTGCCGTGGATCGAGGAGGCGGGGAAAGTCGCGCCGCGCGACGCCCGCGCACTGTCGAAGGTGTTCTTCGACCGGCTGCGGGAGCTGGAGGAGGGAACGCCTGAGCACCAGTACGCGCGGAACACCCTCATCGAGATGAACCACTCCCTGGTGCAGTTCGCCGCACGGCGCTTCCGCAACAAGGGCAGCGGAGAGATGGAGGACATCCTCCAGGTCGGCACCATCGGTCTCATCAAAGCGATCGACCGTTTCGATCTTTCGCGCGAGGTCGAGTTCAGCTCCTTCGCGATCCCCTACATCGTGGGCGAGATCAAACGCTTCTTCCGCGACACCAGCTGGGCCGTCCGTGTGCCGCGCCGGCTCCAGGAGCTGCGCGCCGAGATAGCCAGGTGCAAAGAGAATCTCACCCTCGTCCTCGACCGTGACCCCACGGTCAAGGACCTCGCAGCGCATCTGCGGGTGAGCGAGGACGAGATCGTCGAAGGGCTCGTCGCGACCAACGGGTACATCGCCGATTCCCTCGACGCTCCAGCCGACGGCGTGGGGAGTACGGAGGGCCGCGGCTTGGCGGACATCCTCGGCGCCGAGGATCCGGAGCTGGAGAAGTTCGAGAACCTGCACTCCCTCGCACCCCTGCTGGGCGCCCTGGACGAGCGGGACCGCCGCATCATCGAGATGCGCTTCGGCCGGGAGCTGACCCAGTCCGAGATCGCCGCCGAGCTCGGCGTCTCGCAGATGCAGGTCTCCCGGCTCCTGGCGAAGATCCTGCACACACTCCGTGCCGGCATGAACGGGTAGGGCTGCGGCCATCCGGACCTCCTCGAAAGGCCGGCCGGCCGTGCTGCTGCGAGAGTGCTGGGAGACCGGATGCGGTGACGGGGCTCTCACAAGGCGGGATACGCGATGGACCAGGCGAAGTCTGCGGACCACCTCCTCGGCGAGTTCCTCGCGGACCCGGGCAACGCGGCGCTGGACCTGGCCACCGCGGTGGCGCACTGTTCCCGTGCCATGGGGTTCGAGGACTGCGTCGTCTACCTGGTGGACCTGCAGCAACGCCGCCTCTCACCCCTGAACGGAGTGGCGGAGACACTTTCCGTCGACGACTCGCTCGCGGGCTGGGCGTACCGCACCCAGTCCCTGCGCGTCGAGGAATCGGATTTCGGCGCGATCACGGCCTGGCTGCCCTTGGTCGACGGGGCCGAACGCCTCGGGGTCCTGGCCGTACGGACGCCCGCTGTGGACGCGTTGTCGCTGCGGCGGGCCAGGACGCTCGCCGCACTCTTCGCCATGATGGTCACGTCGAAGCGGACGTACAAGGACACCTTCGTGCGCCGGACGCGTACGGAACCCATGCGGTTGCCCGCCGAGATGCTGCGCGCCTATCTCCCGCCCCGCACGATCGGCACCACACACGCCGTGTCGACCGCGGTCATGGAACCGGCCTACGAGGTGGGCGGCGACGCCTTCGACCACGCCCTGACCGAGTCGACCCTGCACGCGGGGATCCTCGACGCCATGGGACACAGCCTGGCCTCGGGCCTGACCACGGTGGTCTCGCTCGCGGCCTGCCGCAACGCACGGCGTACCGGAGCGGATCTGCCCGAGCTCGTGGAGTCCGTCGACGCGGCTCTGGCGAGTTGGCTGCCCGACCAGTTCTGCACCGCGATCCTCGCCCGGCTGGACCTGGCGACCGGCGGTCTCCGGTGGATCAACTGCGGACATCCCGCGCCCCTGTTGCTGCGAGGCCAGAGCCTGGTCGCCGGGGCGATGGACCGGGACGCCGACCCGCCCATGGGGCTTCCGGCCGTCTTCGCCACGCACCCCCGCACCGTGCACGAGATCGCCCTGGAACCCGGCGACCGCGTGCTGATGTACACCGACGGAGTGACCGAGGCCCGTACCCCGGACGGCAGCGAGTTCGGCCTCGAGCGTTTCGTCGACTACGTCATCAGGGCCACGGCCACGGGCGAGCTGGCCCCCGAGACGCTGCGGCGCCTCATCCACTCGCTGCTCGATTCGCAGGACAACAAGCTGCGTGACGACGCGACGATCCTGATGTTCGAGTGGCAGCCGACCTCACGCTGAGGGCGGGCTGCCCCTCCCGGGGGAAGGGGCAGCACCTGTCCGTCAGATGTCGCGGAAGATCTCGATCTGCGCGCCCACCGAGTTGAGCCGCTCGGCCAGGTCCTCGTAACCGCGGTTGATGACATAGACGTTGCGCAGCACGGACGTGCCCTCGGCCGCCATCATCGCGAGCAGGACCACCACCGCGGGCCGCAGCGCCGGCGGGCACATCATCTCGGCCGCGCGCCAGCGCGTCGGGCCCTCGACCAACACCCGGTGCGGGTCGAGCAGTTGGAGCCGCCCGCCCAGCCGGTTCAGGTCGGTGAGGTAGATCGCGCGGTTGTCGTACACCCAGTCGTGGATCAGGGTCTGGCCCTGCGCGACCGCTGCGATCGCCGCGAAGAACGGCACGTTGTCGATGTTGAGGCCCGGGAAGGGCATGGGGTGGATCTTGTCGATCGGTGCCTCGAGCTTCGAGGGCCGCACCGTCAGGTCGATCAGCCGGGTCCGGCCGTTGTCCGCCGCGTACTCCGCGCTGCGGTCGTGGTCGAGCCCCATCTCCTCCAGGACCGCGAGCTCGATCTCCAGGAACTCGATCGGCACCCGGCGGATGGTGAGCTCCGACTCGGTCACCACGGCGGCGGCCAGCAGGCTCATCGCCTCGACCGGGTCCTCCGAGGGCGAGTAGTCGACATCCACGTCGATCTCCGGCACCCCGTGCACGGTGAGCGTCGTGGTGCCGATGCCGTCGACCCGTACGCCCAGCGCCTCCAGGAAGAAGCACAGGTCCTGGACCATGTAGTTGGAGGAGGCGTTACGGATCACGGTCGTGCCCGCGTTGCGGGCGGCGGCCAGCAGCGCGTTCTCGGTGACAGTGTCGCCGCGCTCGGTCAGGACGATCGGGCGGTCGGGCGACATCCGCTGGACCTCGGCGTGGTAGATGCCCTCCGTCGCGGAGATGTCCAGGCCGAAGCGGCGCAGCGCGATCATGTGCGGCTCGATGGTGCGCGTGCCGAGGTCGCAGCCGCCGGCGTAGGGCAGCTTGAAGCGGTCCATGCGGTGCAGCAGCGGGCCCAGGAACATGATGATCGAGCGGGTGCGGCGCGCGGCGTCCGCGTCCATCGCGTCCATCTCGAGACGCGCGGGCGGCACGATCTCCAGGTCCTTGCCGTCGTTGATCCAACGGGTGCGTACACCGATGGAGTTGAGGACCTCCAGGAGGCGGTAGACCTCTTCGATGCGCGCCACCCGGCGCAGCACGGTGCGGCCCTTGTTGAGCAGCGAGGCGCAGAGGAGGGCCACGCACGCGTTCTTGCTCGTCTTGACGTCGATCGAGCCCGAGAGACGGCGGCCGCCGACGACGCGCAGGTGCATCGGTCCGGCGTAGCCCAGGGACACGATTTCGCTGTCCAGGGCCTCACCGATACGGGCGATCATCTCAAGGCTGATGTTCTGGTTCCCGCGTTCGATGCGGTTGACCGCGCTCTGACTGGTGGAGAGCGCATCGGCAAGCTGAGTCTGTGTCCAGCCCCGGTGCTGCCGGGCGTCACGGATGAGCTTGCCGATGCGTACGAGGTAGTCGTCTGCCATATCGGCAGGCTATCTCACATATGAGATGCCGCATTTTCTGAGGCGGCCACCGGAGTGATGTTGCGGTTGAGGCGGAAGAGGTTCGCGGGGTCGTGGGCGCCCTTCAGCCGGGCAAGCCGGGTGTAGTCCTGCGGGTCGTACCCGGCCCGGGTCTGTGCCTCGTCCGCCCTCGCCCCGTCCCCGTAGACGAAGGGCAGCGCGAGCCCCACGCTCCACGGCGCAAGGATCTCCGCCGCCCGGTCCAGCACGCCCCGTGCCTCCTCCAGGGCGCCCTCGCGCTCCTCCAGCATGGTGATGATCCGCACGATGTAGCGCGCATCACGCCGCCCCACCGCGCTGCCGCCCTCCGGCCTTCGCGCGAGCGCACCGCCCAGGTGCCGCACGTCGACGACGCACATCATCGGGGCGCCGGGCCCCGTCAGCCGGCGTACGGCCTCCAGTGCATCTGCGTCCAGGGCGCTGAGCAGCACATTGGTGGCGGTGTAGGCGTGTGGGAAGGGCGGGTCCTGGTAGATCGATCCGCCCTCGCTGTACGGAAGGGTGCGCAGCGAGTCGATCAGTCGCGGTCCCACCGCCCGCAGCGGTGCCACCAGCCGCTCGCCCTCGGCGGCGTCCCCGTTGAAGGCGATCCGCACATGCGCCACATATTGTCCGCGCAGCGGCTGCGGCAGCTGCGCCATGTCGGGATAGGCGATCAGCCCGACCGACGACGTCAGCTCCTCGGGCACGGTCTCCGCCCATGCGCGGTACGCCCCCAGGACGTCCTCGATCTGCTCCGCCGCGAAGTACATCCCGCCGCCATAGACCTCCGCGACCTCCACGAGGTCCATCTCCAGGGCGGTCACCACCCCGAAGTTGTGCCCGGCGCCGCGCAACGCCCAGAAGAGATCGGGATCGCTCCCGGCGGTCACCGTGCGCAGGCGCCCGTCGGCGGTGACGATCTCCGCCGAGCGGATCCTGTCGGCCGCGTACCCGAACTGCCGGGCCAGCAGCCCGATTCCGCCGCCCAGGGTGTACGAGACCGCGCCGACCCCGGGCGAGGAGCCGCTGAGCGGCGCGAGCCCGTGTTCGGCGGCGGCGCTCACGACCTGCTCCCAGCGGGCCCCCGCCTCGATCCGCGCGGTCCGGGCGGCGGCGTCGATGCGGACGCCGTCCATCCGGCCGGTGGTGATCAGGACCCCGCCCTCGGTGGCGACGGACAGCCCGTGCCCGGTGGCCTGCACGGCGACCGGCAGGCCCAGCCCCGCCGCGTACTCCACGGCGACCCGTACGTCCTCGGCCCCCGCGGCGCTCACGATCACCGAAGGCCGGTGCCGGTCGGCGGTCTGGAAACCAGCCGCTCCGGCTTCGTACTCCGCGTCCCCCGGAAACAGGACGGAGCCCTTGATCTCATCGGCAGGGAAGGTTTTCATCGCTTCAACTCTCCGTCGACAACAGGTCCGTTGAAGAAGATCCTGCCTCAACGGCCTGCTCAGTCGCGCCGCACGCTCACTCCGCCGAGCAGTCCGTACGCATTGACCACCACGACAGGACCGCCCGGCTCGGTGGGGCCCGAATCGCTGACCCCGCCCAGCCGGATCCCCTTGACCTGTACGCGCACCTCCGGGCGCACGCGGAGCGAGACGCCGCCGATGAGGCTGAGCTTGGTGATGCGCAGTTCCGATCCGTCGGGAATGTCCACATCGGTGAGGTCGATGTTCGCGCCGCCGACCAGGGAGACGGTCAGGGTGCGCTCATGGACGGCGGCTCCCTCCAGTCGCGTACCACCGATGAGGCTGACATGGACGTCGGTCTTCTCTTCAGGAACGTCGCTCTTGGTCATGGGATCACCGTAGGCGGGGAAGGGGTGCCTCCGGCAGTGAGCCGCGTACGAACTCCGGTATGACATCTGTCAGTTGTTCCGACCTGACCCGGGTCAACGGCGGACCAGCAGTGAGTGCGCGGCGGCGGGGGAGGCGACCACCTCGGCGACCCGGTAGCCGTCGAGCGCGTCCCCCAGGTGGTCGAAGAGGCGCTCTCCGCGGCCGGCGAGCAGCGGGACGACGGCCACGTGCATCTCGTCGACGAGCCCGGCGCGCAGGTACTGCTGGATGGTGGCCGGCCCGCCGCCGATCCGCACGTCCTTCCCGTCCGCCGCTTCGAACGCCCGCTGCAGCACGGTCTCGACGGGCTCGTCCGTGAAGTGGAAGACGGTCCCGCCCGCCATGGGCACCGACGGCCGCAGGTGGTGGGTGTGGACGAACACATCGTGCTGGTAGGGCGGGTTCTCACCCCACCAGCCCGTCCATGACTCGTCCTGCCACGGTCCTCGCACGGGCCCGAACATGTTGCGCCCCATGATGGTGGCCCCGATGTTCTCGTCGCCGCGTTCGATCCAGCCGGCGTCGATCCCGCCCTTGCCGTCGGCCAGGTCGCGTGAAGCGGCGAAGGCCCACTCGTGCAGTCCGTCGACACCGTCGCCGAAGGGGGCTCCGGGGCGCTGGTCGACGCCGGAGGCGAAGCCGTCCAGGGTGACCGTGAGGTTGTGTACGCGAAGCTTGGGCATGGCGTTCTCCTTGGTCCGTCTCTTGCTGCTCTGTCTTCCTGCTGCTTCCTGCTCTCACCTCTGCGTCGAACGAGCGGCGGCCGGATCGACGGTTCCTGGTCGGCGTTCCCCGGTGTTTTCAGTCCTGGTTAGGTTAGGCTAACCTTCGGCGCGTGAAAGTCGGTGAAGAACTTCCCCGGGCCGCGCATGTTCGCGGCCACGCCCTCTCCGCCACGGGTGTCACCGTGGCGTACGACGGTCTCGACGTCGTGCACGAGGCGGCCCTCGCGCTCGCGCCCGGGCGGGTGACCGTGCTGGTCGGGCCCAACGGCAGTGGAAAGTCCACGCTGTTGCGGACCGTGGCGCGGCTGCAGCGGGCCCGGAGTGCGGCGCTGACCCTCGACGAGGGCACGGACGGATTCGCGCTGACGCCCCGTGAGTTCTCGCAGCATGTGGCGCTCCTGACCCAGGGCCGGCCCACACCCAGCGGGCTGACCGTGCGGGACGTCGTGGAGTTCGGGCGCTATCCCTACCGGGGCCGCTGGGGGCGGGCCGATCCGGACGGGACCGCGGCCGTCGACCGGGCGCTCGCGATGACCGGGGTCGCCGAACTCGCAGGCCGCGGCGCCGAGCACCTCTCCGGAGGCCAGCTGCAGCGGGTGTGGCTCGCGGGCTGCCTCGCGCAGGAGACCGGCGTACTGCTCCTCGACGAGCCGACGACCTACCTCGACCTGCGCTACCAGGTGGAACTCCTGGACCTGATACGGGACTTGGCCGACGACCACGGCATCGCCGTCGGAGTGGTCCTGCACGACCTGGACCAGGCGGCGGCCGTCGCCGACCGGATCGTGCTGCTCCGCGACGGACGCGTGATCGCGGACGGCGAGCCCGAGGACGTACTCACCCCGGACCGGCTCACGGACACGTACGGCATCCGGATCGAGGTCTCCACCGACCCGCTGACGGGGCGTCTGCGCACCCGGGCCATCGGACGGCATCACACACGGCGGGCGCCGGACGGCGACGCCGCACGGAACAGCAGGCAGAACGCGCACCACGCGCACAGCGAAAGGCTCAGTGCCACCTCATGAGACGACTCCTCCTCACCGCCGTCACGGCCACCGCCGCCGCACTGACCCTCAGCGCGTGCGGTACGACCGAGCCCGCTGCGGACAAAGCCGCGAACGCGGACGACAAGGCGGCCGCGCACATCACCCTCACCGGCGCCTCCGGTAAGAAGGTCGAGCTGGACGGGCCCGCCAAGAAGGTCGTCGGGACCGAGTGGAACGTCGTCGAGCACCTGGTCTCGCTGGGTGTAGCGCCGGTCGGCGTCGCCGACGTCAAGGGGTACACGTCCTGGGACAAGGCCGCCCCGCTGACCAACTCGCCGAAGGACATCGGCACCCGCGGCGAGCCCAGCATGGACTCGGTCGCCGCGCTCGCACCCGATCTCATCGTCGCCACCAGCGACCTGCCCGCGGCCGCCATCACGCAACTGAGCAAGATAGCCCCGGTCCTCGACCTGAAGGCGGCCGACGCGGCCGACCCGATCGGTCAGATGAACAGTGACCTCGACATGATCGCCAAGGCCACGGGCACCACCGCCAAGGCCGAGGAGCTCAAGAAGGGCTTCGAGGCGAAGCTCGCCGCGGGCAGCGAGGCGCTGGAGAAGGCCGGGCACAAGGGGGACAAGTTCGCCTTCGCCGACGGGTATGTGACGGGCAATCAGGTCTCCATCCGCCCCTACACCGGCGGCTCGCTGCTCGGCGCGGTCAACGCGAAGCTCGGGCTGAAGAACCCCTGGACGATGAAGGGCGACCCGGCCTACGGGCTCGCCGCCACCGACGTCGAGGGTCTGACCAAGCTCGGTGACGTGCAGTTCGCGTACATCGGCAGCGACGACGACAAGGGCAGCACGCCCTTCACCCATGAGCTCGCCGGCAACGCGGTCTGGAAGTCGCTCCCGTTCGTGAAGGCGGACAAAGTGCACCGACTGCCCGACGGTGTATGGATGTTCGGCGGCACCGCGTCGATGGAGTCGTACGTCGACTCCGTCGTCGCCGCGCTGAAGAAGTGACGACGGGGCGCGTGTAAACACCATGGCCGTCACCACCACTGCTCCTCCCTCCGTCCCCACCACGGCGGCTCCCCGGACGGGCGGCGCGGTCGCGGTGACGGCCGTGCTCGTCCTGCTGGTCGCCGTCCTCGCGGTCGTCGACATCACGCAGGGCACCGCGTCCGTCGGCGCCGCCGAGATCTGGAAAGCGCTCACCGGGCAGGCCGATCCGGCGGACGCCTCCGTGGTCGTCGCCTCGCGGCTGCCGCGCATGACCGCAGGACTCCTCGTCGGGGCCGTGCTCGGCATGGCGGGCGCCGCCCTCCAGGCCGTCAGCCGTAACGTGCTCGCCGCACCCGACACCCTCGCGGTCAACGCCGGTTCCTATCTCGCGCTCGGGCTGGCCGCGGCGACCGGCGTCTCGATGCCGCTGCTCGCCTCATCCGGCATCGCCTTCGCCGGCGGGCTCGCGGCCGCGGCCGTCGTGCTCGCCCTCTCAGGGCTGGGAGCGGGGACCGTACGGCTGGTCCTCGCGGGCAGCGCCCTCACCCTCGGGCTCAGCTCCGTCACCGAGGGACTGCTGCTGCTGTTCCCCGTACAGACGCAGGGGCTGTACGCCTGGAACCAGGGCAGCATCGCGCAGAACGGCTTCGGCGGCGTGCTGTGGATGCTGCCGCTCGCCGTCATCGGGCTGGCCGGGCTGCTCCTCGTGGCCCGCCGCGTGGATGCGCTGGCGCTCGGCGACGACGCCGCGCGCGGCCTCGGCGTACCGGTGCGGGCCACCCGTGTGACCACGGTCGTGCTGTCCGCGCTGCTCTCGGCCGCGGCCGTCACCCTCGCAGGGCCGGTCGGCTTCGTGGGGCTGTTCGCCCCGGCCGTCGTACGCCTGGCGGCCCGCCGTCACCGCCGGTTGTCCCGGCTGCGTACGAGCGTGGCGCTCTCCGCACTGGCCGGTGCGGCCCTGGTGCTCGGCTCGGACGTCGCGCTGCGCGGCATGGTGGCATCCGATGTGGCGGTGGCCGTGCCGACCGGTGTGGTGACGAGCCTGGTCGGCGCCGTCTTCCTGATGGTGCTGGCGACCCGAGGCCGGGACACCGGAGCCGCCGCCCCGCCCGACCGGCTGCGGATCCGCAGCCGGGCCGTCTTCCTGACGGTGGCGGGCACGCTGGTGGCCGTGCTGATCGCGCTGACCGTCGCCTCCGTGCTGCTCGGCGACACGAAGCTGCTCTTCGGCGATGTCGTCAACTGGGCGCAGGGCAGGGCCGGCCGGTCCGTCTCGTACGTCCTCGACACCCGGGTGCCGAGGGTGCTCGCCGCCCTCCTCGCGGGTGCGGCCCTCGCGCTGGCGGGAACCCTGGTCCAGGCCGTCACCCGCAACCCGCTCGCCGAACCGGGCGTCCTGGGCGTCTCCGGCGGAGCGGCGCTGGGCGCGGTGATCCTGCTGACGACCGTGCCCTCGGCCGGTCCGACGGGCCTCGCCGTCGCGGCCTTCGCAGGCGCCGCCGTCGCCTCCGGACTGGTCTTCGGGCTGTCCGCGCGCGGCGGCTTCCAGCAGAACCGCCTCGTCCTGGTCGGCATGGGCGTCGCCACCGCGAGCTCGGCCCTGATCAGCCTGTTCATCGTCCTCACCGACCCGTTCAACGCCACCAAGGCGCTGACCTGGCTGTCGGGTTCGACGTACGGACGCACCCTGCCGGACCTGCTGCCGCTCACCGTCGTCCTCGTGGCGGCGCTCGCCGTGACGGCCGTACGCCGCACGGAGCTCGACCTCGTCTCGCTGGACGAGGACACCCCGAGGCTGCTCGGCCTCGGTCTGTCCCGGGCACGCCTGGGATTCCTGGCGCTGGGCGTCCTGCTCAGCGCGGCGGCCGTCGCCGCGGCCGGAACGATCGCCTTCGTCGGCCTGGTCGCCCCGCACGCTGCGCGCGCCCTGGTGGGCCGCCGCCATGTGCGCGTCGTGCCGGTGGCGGTGCTGCTGGGCGCGGTGCTCGTGGGCACGGCCGATGTGGTGGGCCGGACGGTGATCGCACCGGCGCAGCTCGGAGCGGGTCTGCTGACGGCGGTCATCGGGACGCCGTACTTCCTGTGGCTGCTGGTACGGAGCCGGGCGCGGACGTAGCCTCCCGGCCTATGAAGTCCATAGCGGCGAGGTGGGCCCACAGGCGACGCATGCGGGCGGGGGAAGAGCTGACACGTTCGCAGGAGGCGGTCTTCGACGAGCTTGACGTTCAGTTCCGTGAGGGCGAGTACGAAAAGGTCGAGGCCGGGGCGAGAGCGATGGCGGCCGCGCCCCGGAGCCACAGGAGCCGCGGTCCTGCCGTGGACCGGCTGGCCGGAACCATGGCGGTGACCACGGCCATAGCGCACGGGCACGGAGGCGAAGTGCTGGCCGAAGTGGAGGCACAGATCGTCGATCTGGAGCGGACTGTCGGCGCCTGGCGGATGCTGCTGGTGATGGCCCGGGCGAACCGTACGGCGATCCTCGTCGGTCAGAAGCGGTACGCGGAGGCGGAGGCCGAGGCGGGAGTCGTACTGCGGGAATCGGGCCGCCTCGCACGCCTCGACGGCAGAGAGAAGGCCGAACTGTCTGCTCTGGCAGGCTTGGCCAAAGCTCTGTGCGGGCAGGGCCGGTACGAAGAAGCGCACGCCATCGCTGCGGGGAATCTGCCGCGGGCGCAGGGGCGCACCGCCTTCGCGCTCCGCTCCGCCCTCGTCCACAGCCTGAGCGGCCTCGGCCGGCACGAGGAGGCCCTGGCAGAAGCCGGCCGGTTTCCGTCGGATGGAAGCCGTGCTGAAAGCGGATCCCCGGAGATCGCCACCGCCACGGCTCTGTACGGACTCGGCCGCCGGAGCGAGGCCGAGGCCATGGCCCGACAGGCGCTCGCCCTCTGCGAGCAGCGTCTGCACCCGGACCACCCTCGTACCGAGGAGGCCCGCGCGCTGCTGCGCCGTATCACCGCCGGGGACCCGCCCGCCTGACCGGCGTCAGGGGTGCCCAGACATGACCCGGGCGCGGCGGTGTACTAGAGTTATCTCGACATCGAGATATCTGCCCAGGCGCACCGAAGCCGTCCCGCGGGTAAGGGTTACCTTACCTGATCGGCGCTGGAGCCGAGAGCGGTAGAACGCGCACTTTTATGAAGGAGACTGTCGTGTCGGCGAACAGCTTCGACGCCCGCAGCACGCTGCGCGTGGGTGACGAGTCGTACGAGATCTTCAAGCTGGACAAGGTCGAGGGCTCCGCGCGCCTCCCTTACAGCCTGAAGGTGCTGCTGGAGAACCTGCTGCGGACGGAGGACGGCGCGAACATCACCGCCGACCACATCCGCGCGCTCGGCGGCTGGGACTCGCAGGCCCAGCCCAGCGAGGAGATCCAGTTCACGCCGGCCCGCGTGATCATGCAGGACTTCACCGGCGTCCCCTGCGTCGTGGACCTCGCCACGATGCGTGAGGCCGTGAAGGAGCTCGGCGGCGACGCGGCGAAGATCAACCCGCTCTCGCCCGCCGAGATGGTCATCGACCACTCCGTCATCGCCGACAAGTTCGGCACCAAGGACGCGTTCGCGCAGAACGTCGAGCTGGAGTACGGCCGCAACAAGGAGCGCTACCAGTTCCTGCGCTGGGGCCAGACCGCCTTCGACGACTTCAAGGTCGTCCCCCCGGGCACCGGCATCGTCCACCAGGTCAACATCGAGCACCTGGCGCGCACGGTCATGGTCCGCAACGGCCAGGCCTACCCCGACACCCTCGTCGGCACCGACTCGCACACCACCATGGTCAACGGCCTCGGCGTGCTCGGCTGGGGCGTCGGCGGCATCGAGGCCGAGGCCGCGATGCTGGGCCAGCCGGTCTCCATGCTCATCCCGCGCGTCGTCGGCTTCAAGCTGACCGGCGAGCTCACCCCCGGCACCACCGCCACCGACCTGGTCCTCACGATCACCGAGATGCTGCGCAAGCACGGCGTCGTCGGCAAGTTCGTCGAGTTCTACGGTGAGGGCGTCGCCGCGACCTCCCTCGCCAACCGCGCCACCATCGGCAACATGTCGCCGGAGTTCGGCTCCACCGCCGCGATCTTCCCGATCGACGACGAGACGCTGAACTACCTGCGTCTGACCGGCCGCGACAAGCAGCAGGTCGCGCTCGTCGAGGCGTACGCCAAGGAGCAGGGCCTCTGGCTCGACCCGGCCGCCGAGCCCGACTTCTCCGAGAAGCTGGAGCTCGACCTCTCCACGGTCGTCCCCTCCATCGCAGGCCCGAAGCGCCCGCAGGACCGCATCGTCCTCGCGAACGCCGCCGAGCAGTTCGCCGTAGACGTACGCAACTACGTCGCCGACGACGAGGAGGCCGGCAAGGAGTCCTTCCCGGCGTCCGACGCCCCGGCGTCCTCCAACGGCGTCCCGACGAAGCCGACCCTGGTCACGCTGGCCGACGGCACCTCGTTCGAGATCGACCACGGCGCGGTGACGGTCGCGGCCATCACCTCCTGCACCAACACCTCGAACCCGTACGTCATGGTCGCCGCCGCGCTCGTCGCGAAGAAGGCCGCCGAGAAGGGCCTGACCCGCAAGCCGTGGGTCAAGACCACCCTCGCCCCGGGCTCCAAGGTCGTCACCGACTACTTCGACAAGGCCGGCCTCACGCCGTACCTCGACAAGCTCGGCTTCAACCTGGTCGGCTACGGCTGCACCACCTGCATCGGCAACTCGGGTCCCCTCGACGAGGAGATCTCGAAGGCGATCAACGACGCGGACCTGGCCGTCACTTCGGTGCTCTCGGGCAACCGTAACTTCGAAGGCCGCATCAACCCCGACGTCAAGATGAACTACCTCGCATCGCCGCCGCTGGTCGTTGCGTACGCCATCGCCGGGTCGATGAAGGTCAACATCACGACGGACGCGATCGGCACCGACACCGAGGGCAAGCCGGTCTTCCTCAAGGACATCTGGCCGACCGAGGCCGAGGTCAACGAGGTCGTGGCCTCCGCCATCGGCGAGGACATGTTCAACAAGTCCTACCAGGACGTCTTCGCGGGCGACGCCCAGTGGCAGGCCCTGGAGATCCCGACCGGCAACACCTTCGAGTGGGACCCGGAGTCGACGTACGTCCGTAAGCCCCCTTACTTCGAGGGCATGACGATGGAGACCACCCCGGTCTCCGACATCACGGGCGCGCGCGTCCTCGCCAAGCTGGGCGACTCGGTCACGACCGACCACATCTCCCCGGCCGGTGCGATCAAGGCCGACACCCCGGCCGGCAAGTACCTCACGGAGCACGGCGTCGAGCGCCGCGACTTCAACTCCTACGGCTCGCGCCGTGGCAACCACGAGGTCATGATCCGCGGCACGTTCGCCAACATCCGCCTGCGCAACCAGATCGCGCCGGGCACCGAGGGCGGCTTCACCCGCGACTTCACGCAGGACGACGCTCCGGTGGCGTTCATCTACGACGCCTCGCAGAACTACCAGGCGGCCGGCACCCCGCTCGCGATCCTCGCGGGCAAGGAGTACGGCTCGGGCTCGTCCCGCGACTGGGCCGCCAAGGGCACCGCGCTGCTCGGCGTGAAGGCCGTCATCGCCGAGTCGTACGAGCGCATCCACCGCTCGAACCTCATCGGCATGGGCGTCCTGCCGCTCCAGTACCCGGAGGGCGCCACCGCCGCGTCCCTGGGTCTGACCGGCGAGGAGTCCTTCTCCTTCACCGGCGTGACCGAGCTGAACAACGGCACCACCCCCCGTACGGTCAAGGTCACCACCGACACCGGTGTGGAGTTCGACGCGGTCGTCCGCATCGACACCCCCGGCGAGGCGGACTACTACCGCAACGGCGGCATCATGCAGTACGTGCTGCGCAACCTGATCGGCAAGTAAGCGGTACGGGCGCGTAGTCGAGGGCCGCATCCCTTCGGGGGTGCGGCCCTCGGGCGTTCCGCTCAGCCGTTGACGAAGCGCAGGCTGCCCTCGTCGTAGCGGGTGCCCGCGACCGTGCCCGCCGGGGCGGCCGCGTCGATCGCCGCCAGCTCCTCCTGCGACAGTGCGATCGTCGCGGCGGCGAGATTCTCCTCCAGGTACGTCTGGCGGCGGGTGCCCGGAATCGGCACCACGTCCGTGCCCCGGTGCTGCACCCAGGCGAGCGCCAACTGGCCCGCGGTGACGCCCTTTTCGGCGGCCAGGGCGTTGAGGTGGTCGACGATTTTGAGGTTCCGCTCCAGGTTGCCGTCCGCGAAACGCGGCTGCGAGCGGCGCATGTCGGACGCGGACAGGGCCTCGACCGAGGTGTAGCGGCCGGTCAGGAAGCCCCGGCCGAGCGGCGAGAACGGCACCAGGCCGATCCCCAGCTCCCGGCAGACGGGGGCGATCTCCGCCTCCAACTCCCTGGTCCACAGCGACCATTCGCTCTGCAGCGCCGCGATCGGGTGCACCGCGTGCGCACGGCGGATCGTCGCCGCACCCGCCTCGGAGAGTCCGAGGTGGCGCACCTTCCCGGCCTGTACGAGCTCGGCCATCGCACCGACCGTCTCCTCGATCGGCACGTCCGGGTCCACCCGGTGCTGGTAGTAGAGGTCGATGTGGTCGGTGGCGAGCCGGCGCAGCGAGGCGTCGCAGGCCTGCCGTACATAGGCGGCGTCGCCACGGATCGCGGTCGGCTCGCCGAGCCGGTTGGCGAAACCGAACTTCGTTGCCACGACGGCCTGTTCGCGGCGGGCACCGGCGAGGGCGCGGCCGATCAGCTCCTCGTTGTGGCCCTGCCCGTAGAAATCGGAGGTGTCCAGCAGGGTGACGCCGAGGTCCAGGGCGCGGTGGACGGTTGCGATCGACTGGTCGTCGTCCGCGGCGCCGTACGCGTGGCTCATGCCCATGCAGCCGAGGCCCTGGGCGGAGACGGTCAGTTCGCCGAGCCGACGGGTGGGGAGGGTGGAAGTCATGCCCCGACCGTAGGCGCTGGGGGCCGTTCCCGGAAATAGTAGCCGTGTACTTAATAGCCATGTACTGTATCTCTCATGAGTACGGCATACGAAGGCTCGACACCCGGTTTCCTGGTCTGGCGCCTGTCCATGAAGTGGCGGGTCGCCGTCGACCGGGCGGTGGCACCCCTGGGGCTGACGCACGCGCAGTACTCACTGCTCGCATCGCTGTACGGCCTGGAGTACTCCGGAGTGCAGCCCAGCCAGCGCCAACTCGCCGACCACACAGGCCTGGAGGCGCTGTACGTCTCCAAACTGGCCCGCGCCTCGGAGGCCGCGGGGCTGATCGAGCGCGCCAAGGACCCGGCCGACTCACGGGCGGTGCGCCTATCGCTCACCGCACGGGGGCGTGAGGTCACCGGAAGCGCGATCAAGGTCGTACAGCAGTTGCACGGACGGATGCTGGCGCCGCTCGGAGGACTCGGCGGCGCCCGGACGAAGGCGCTCGCCGGAGAGCTGGCGGCGCTGCTCGACGTACCACTCGATGGACCACTCGACGTACCCGAGGAGTAACCATGACTGCCATACCCACCGTCAACGGCCAGGTCATCGGCCAGGCCCACTACGCCACCCGCGCCCTCCTGGAGGGAGCGCTGGTGCAGAGCGGCACCAGCTTCCACCAGGCCCTGGCGCTCAATTACGTTGCCGATCGCGGCGGTTCGGTGGACACCGGGGCGATCGTCGGCCGGCTGGTCGGCGGGGTCAAGATCGAGGAAGCCCTGGCCCGCACCGTCGTCGACGAGCTGATCTCCGGCAAGCTGCTGGAGACGGCGGAGGGCGACGAGGTCCGGTTCACGGACGCGGGGGCGGAGTTGCACGAGCACACCCGCACCGCCGGCAACAACATCGCCGCGCGGCTGTACGGAGACATCCCGGCCGCCGACCTGGAAGCCGCGGGACGCGTCCTGGCCCTGGTCACCGAGCGCGCCAATGCCGAACTCGCAGGGCGCTGAACAGACCTGAGGGCGGCCGCGGAGTTCGTCCGTGACCGCCCTCAGGCGTCGTGCAGGAGTGCTGTCAGGTCAGGAGAGCAGCTCCACCTCCGCGAGGGTCGCCGCGCCCGTTCCGGCGTTCACCAGGCGGTAGTTCTTGTACGTACCGGGGTGCGCCACCGTGAAGACCCGGGTCTGCTGGTCCCAGCTGAAGGACTGTTCGGTGCGCTGGTCCAGCGGGGTCCACTTCGTACCGTCGTTCGAGCCTTCGAGGGTCCAGGCGGACGGTGCCTTCGTCCTGTCGGACGAGGTGAGGGTGTACTGGACGGGGCGGGCCGGACCGGCGACCGGCAGGTCCGTCGACGTGAACTCGGCCGACGTGGCAGAGGTGTTGTCGAACAGCGGGCCCGCGCCGGTGATCGCGTCGTCGCGCGGGGCGGGGGCCTTGTTGTCCTGGGTGATGGAGACGGGGGCCGCGTTCTTGCCCGTACCCCAGTTGGAGGGCTTCGAGCCCATCGAGAAGTCCAGTGTGCCGCCGCGCTCCAGAAGGTCGTTCGGGAGGGCGGTGGAGTTCCAGGACTTGCCGTTGACCTTCAGCGACTGGATGTAGATGTTCTTGTCGCTGTTGTTCGGCGCCTTCACGACCAGGTCGTGGCCGTTCTCCAGGTGGACGGTCGCCTTGGTGAACTGCGGTGAGCCGATGGCGTATTCGCCGCTGCCCATGACGAGCGGGTAGAAGCCGAGCGAGGAGAAGAGGTACCAGGCCGACTGCTCGCCGTTGTCCTCGTCGCCGTGGTAGCCCTGGCCGATGTCGCTGCCCGTGTAGAGGCGGCTCATGACCTCGCGGACCTTCTCCTGGGTCTTGGAGGGCTGGCCGGCCGCGTCGTACATGTACGTGATGTGGTGGGCGACCTGGTTGCTGTGGCCGTACTGGCCCATCCGCACGTCACGCGCCTCGGTCATCTCGTGGATGACACCGCCGTAGGAGCCCGCGAACTCGGGGGACGCGGTCTCGGGGGTGGAGAAGTACGTGTCGAGCTTCTTGGCGAGGCCGTCCTTGCCGCCGTAGAGGTTGGCGAGACCGCGCGAGTCCTGCGGGGCGGTGAAGGCCATGCCCCAGGCGTTGGTCTCCGTGTAGTCGTAGCCCCAGACGCGCGGGTCGAACTTCGAGGAGTCGACGCGCCAGTCGCCCTTGAGGTCCTTGCCCTGGAAGAAGCCGGCCTTGGAGTCGAAGAGCTTGACGTAGTCCTGGGCGCGGTTGAGGAAGTACGCGGACTCCTCCTTGTAGCGCTGCTCGTGCGTCTTCTTGTAGAGGGCCTCGCCCATCTTGGCGATGCCGTAGTCGTTGACGTAGCCCTCCATCGACCAGGACATGCCCTCGTGGGTGTCGGTCGAGGCGTATCCGAGGAAGGGCGAGGTCTCCATGCCCTTGCGGCCGACGCCCGAGCTCGGGGGGACGACCGTGGCGTTCTTCAGGGCCGCCTCATAGGCCGCCTTGGCGTCGAAGTTGGTGACGCCCTTGACGTATGCGTCCGCGAAGGCCACGTCCGAGCTGGTGCCGGTCATCAGGTCCGCGTAGCCGGGGGACGACCAGCGCGAGGTCCAGCCGCCGTCCTTGTACTGCTGGACGAAGCCGTCGACGAGGGTGCCCGCCTTCTTCGGGGTGAGGAAGGAGTACGCGGGCCAGGTCGTGCGGTAGGTGTCCCAGAAGCCGTTGTTGACGTAGACCTGACCGTCGACGATCTTCGCGCCGGTCTGCGTCGGGGTGTTCTCACCGGTCGCCTTGGAGAAGGGGCTGGCGTACTGGACCTTCGAACCGACCTTCTCCGAGCCGGAGTTGGGGTAGAGGTACAGCCGGTAGAGGGAGGAGTAGAGGGTGGTGAGCTGGTCCTGGTCGGCGCCCTCGACCTCCACCTTCTTGAGGATCGTGTCCCAGGCGGACTGGGCGCGGTGCTCGGTGCCCTCGAAGGTCGCGGAGGCCGGGAGCTCCTGGCGCAGGTTGTCCTTCGCCTGGTCCAGGCTGATCAGCGAGGTGGCCATCTTGAGGGTGACCGTCTTGTTCTTGCCCGGCTTGAAGCGCAGGTAGCCGGTCACGTCGTCGCCGCCTCCGCCCTTCAGCTTGCCGCCGGCGGTGACGGGGGTGTCGAAGGTCCCGTATACGAAGAGCCGGGTCGCTCCGGTGGAGCCGCCGCTCTTGACGTCCGAGAAACCGGAGAAGGAGCCGGTGGCCGGGTCGAGGGTCAGGCCGCCGTCGTTGGAGATGTTGTCGAAGATCATGCTGGCGTCGTCACCGGGATAGGTGAACCGCATCATCGCCGCATGGTCGGTCGGCGTCATCTCCGCCTTGAGACCGTTCTCGAAGGTGACGCCGTAGTAGTGCGGCTTCGCCGTCTCGTTCTCGTGGCGGAAGGGCATCGCCCGCTTGGTGCGGTCGGCGTCCGGGGTGCCGGAGGCGATCGACGGCATCAGCTGGAAGGTCTGGCGGTCGCCCATCCAGGGGCTCGGCTCGTGGCTCGCCGCGAAGGCCTGCAGGGTCGGCAGGTTGTCGGCGTTGTTGCCGCGGGCGTAGTCGTACAGCCAGCTGGTGGAGCCGGCGTTGGTGACCGGCGTCCAGAAGTTGAAGCCATTGGGCACGGCGGTCGCGGGGAAGTTGTTGCCGCGCGAGAAGGAGCCGCTGGAGTTGGTGCCGCGGGTGGTCAGCGCGTAGTCCGAAAGGTGGGCCTTGCGCTTCTCCGGAGCCTTGGGCGCGATCGTGATGTCGTCGAGCCAGCCCTGGAACTTCGCCGGGCCCTTGGGGGAGTCGTAGGCGACCAGGACCCGGTCGACGGTCTTGCCGGCCGCGACCGAGCCGATGCGGGAGGCGACGGAGTTCCACTGGTTGACGTACAGCCGCTTGGCGGCGCCCTGGCCCTGAGGTGTCAGCGTCCCGCCGTTGCTGTCGAGGGCACCCAGGTCACTCAGATAGGTGCCGTCGGTGAAGGCGAGATCGACCGACACGTTGGTGGCGGGGTAGTTGAGGTCGGTCTCCGCCATCGCGGGGAACACCTTGTAGGAGAGCTGGGTGTCCTTGGCGATGCGCGTATCGACGTCGAAGACCTTGTTGTACGAGTAGGCATGCCCGGTGCCGGACTGCGTCCCCGCGTACCGCAGGGCCTTCGTCCCGGTGAAGCCCGCGCGTGCCTTCGCCGTGGGGGAGCTGCTGGGGCCGTTGTCGACCTGGGTGCGCATGTCGGACGGCGGCGGGACGCTGGTGTCACCGTTCGAGAGTTGAACGTCTGCGAGCTGCAGGGCGTCCGTGGCCCCGCCGTTGGCGGTGACGCTCAGCCGGTAGTGCGCATAGGCCGTGTCATTCGCGAAATCGTACGATTTCGTCTGGAAGCGCCCGGTGAAGGTCTCGCCCTTGCGCGTGTCCAGCGTCTTCCACGTGGTGCCGTCGGCCGAACCTTCAAGGGTCCAGTCCTTTGGGTCACGCTCGGCATGGTCGTTGGCCGAAGTGAGCGCATACGTCACGACCTTGACGGGTTCGTCCAAATCGAACTCGGCCCAGCCGGTCGGGGCGAATGTCAGCCACTTCGTGGTCGAGTCGGTGTCGACGAGGTTCTCCTTCACCTCCCCGCCGCCGGTGTTCTCGGCGCTGGCCCGGACATCGGTGACCCGGTCCGTCACATTGCCCGGTATTCCACTGCTGAAGCCGCCTTCGACACCGGATGAGCGCTTCTGACCGTCAGGCCCCACTTCGACGGTGTTGCGCCAGTCGGGCTGCGGTTGTCCGGCTTCGAAGGAGGACGTGAACTCGCCCCCCGGTTGCGCGGCTTGGGCGGGACGGGCGACGGCGGCGCCCTGGGCCGAGACGACGAGCGCGAAGGCGGTCGCCACCAGGACGGTTGCAGAATTCTTTCGGTGCCGGGGTCTGATCGGCATGAAGGACGTCCTCCTGAGGATGCGATCTGGACAACGTTGTCATGTTGATGCGCAAGGTCAAGTAGGAAGGCAAGTGCCCAGTGGTGTCAAGGGTGTTGGACGTGTCGGGGTGGCGTTTCGGGCGGGTCCGGAATGGACCGTTCCACGGAGCCCCAGATGTCCGTGAGGTCTCAACTCGGGAAAGACTGACGTTCAAACCTGCATTCGATCTTGCCCAGTTGAAGGGAAGTGGACTATACCTGTCGGCGTCCGCCCAGCCGTGAAATCGGCAGCGGGTCCGGGGGGACGGGAAGGCGGCGGGGGAGCAGTTCGGTGCCGTGCAATCGGACCAATCCATAAGTACCCGCCACCGCTTGACCTCAGCTTCACATCACCGCGGTACCGGGGAGGATCCGGTTCACCGCCTGAGTCCTGGAGAAGGCGAGGACTTGAGCATGGGATCCACCCTCGGTGGAGGCCATCGCGATGATCAGGAGCGTCGATCACGACGCCATGCATCTCGCAGCTGATCACCATCGGCGCCGCTGAGCGGCGCCGAAACGACGGCGAAACGCACTGACGCGCCTCTCCGCCGGCATTCCACGCGGAGACTCACCCGAAGTCGCGCGGGGAAGTGCGGCAGGCGCATCGCCTGACCGGCCTGACGGCCGAACACGCAGTGAAACCCATAAAGATCGAATCGATCAGTGAGGATGCAGAGATGACGACTCGTACCGGCTCTCTTGACAGGCGGATGTTCCTGCGTGGGGCGATCGCGGCAGCGGCCATGGGATCGATGGCGGTCGCGTGCGGCTCTCCCTCCTCCGACGGCGGGGACAAGGACAAGCCGAAGGGCGAGACCTCGGCGAAGAACCCGTTCGGTGTCGCGAAGAACTCCAAGGTCGAAGCCTGCATCTTCAACGGCGGCTACGGCACCGACTATGTCGGGTACGCCAACAAGGTCATCGGCAGCCAGATCGCCGGTGTCTCGGTCCAGGTCAAGCCGGTCGTCGACATCGCCCCGGAGCTTCAGCCCCGGTTCGTCGGCGGCAACCCGCCGGACCTCATCGACAACTCCGGTGAGGACCAGATCGGCTTCCTCAGCATTCTCGACCAGCTCGAGACGCTCGACGACGTCCTTGAGGCCAACAACTACGAGGGCAAGAAGATCGCCGACACGATCTACGCCGGCGTCAAGGCCCCCGGAACGTTCAACGGCAAGTTCGTCGGGCTCAACTACGTGATGACCGTGTACGGCGTCTGGTACTCGAAGACGCTGTTCGCGGCGAACGGCTGGACCGCGCCGAAGACGTGGGACGAAGCGTACGAGCTCGGCAAGAAGGCGAAGGCGAAGGGCAAGTACCTGTTCGTCTTCGGCAAGGAAGCCGCGACGTACTACCAGACGCTGGTCATCGACTCCGCGATCAAGGAGGGTGGCGACGAGGTCCGTATCTCCCTCGAGAAGCTCGACAAGGACTCCTGGTCGCAGAAGCCCATCCAGGACATCCTCAAGGTCCTCGAGAAGATGGTCAAGGAGGGCATGTTCGTCCCCGGCGGCTCCGGCACCCAGTTCCAGAAGGCGCAGGCGGCCTGGAGCAACGACCAGAAGGCGCTCCTCTACCCGACCGGTGGCTGGATCGAGAACGAGATGAAGAAGGCCACCAAGGCCGACTTCCAGATGACCGGTATTCCGGAGTTCACGGTCACCAGCAGCCCGAAGATGCCCTACGAGGCGGTTCACGCTGCCGCGGGCGAGCCGTTCATGGTTCCCAAGAAGGCCAAGAACGCGGCAGGCGGCAAGGAGACGCTGCGGGCGATGCTGTCCAAGGAGGCGGCCTCCAACTTCTCCAAGACGAAGCTGGCCCCGACGATCGTCAAGGACACCGTGCCCGCCGACGGCTACGGATCGACGGCGCTGGTCTCGCAGTCGAAGATGCTCGCCGATGCGGGCGAGCACATCTTCGACCACAAGTTCGTCGGCGCCTACGGGATCAACACCGACATGCTGGTGCCGTGGAACTCGTTCCTTGCCGGAGACCTCGACGCCGCGGGCCTGACCAAGGCTCTGCAGAAGATCTCCGACAAGATCCGGAACGACGACTCCATCAAGAAGTTCGAGGTTAGCTAGCATCCCCATGAGTGACACGATCACCAACCCCGACACCGCGAGCGGCCGGTCGACGCCGGCCGCTCGCGGCGGGCGTCCCCGACGCCGCAAGCTCACCTTCGACCGGGTGACGTTCTTCCTCGCGTTCCTCGGCGTCCCGTTGGCTGTCTTCGTGACCTTCGTCCTGATCCCCTTCGTCCAGGCGATCTTCTGGGCGATGACCGACTGGCGCGGCTTCAGCCCCGACTACAACTTCATCGGGCTGGACAACTTCACCAAGATGTTCCAGGACGACGTCTTCATGAAGGCGTTGCGCAATGTCGCGTTGCTGGCGGCCATCGTGCCGTTCGTGACGCTGACGCTCGCCCTCGGGGTCGCGGTGGCCATCACCCTGGGCGGACCCAGCAAGGGCCCCATCCGGGGAATCCGAGGGGCGTCGTTCTACCGGGTCATCTCGTTCTTCCCCTACGTCGTGCCGGCGATCATCGTCGGTCTGATCTGGGCGCAGATGTACGACCCGAACGCCGGCCTGCTCAACGGCATGCTCACCAAGCTCGGGCTGAGCGGGTTCAAGGAGTTCGCCTGGCTGGGCGAATCCTCGACCGCGATGCCGGCCCTGATGTTCGTCTTCGTCTGGGGGCTCGTCGGGTTCTACGCGGTGCTCTTCATCGCTGCGATCAAGGGAGTTCCCGCCGAGCTGTACGAGGCGGCCAAGATCGACGGGGCCGGCCGGTTCCGCGCAACGTTCTCGATCACTCTGCCGGCGATCCGGGACACGGTGCAGACGGCGTACATCTACCTGGGCATCGCCGCGCTGGACGCGTTCGTCTACGTACAGGCGCTGTTGCCGAACGGTGGACCGGACAACTCGACCCTGACGATCAGCCAGCGACTGTTCAATGTCGCCTTTCGCCAGGGGCAGTTCGGATATGCCACCGCGATGGGGGTCGTCCTCGCCGTGGTCACCCTGGTGTTCGCGCTGCTGGTGTTCATCGTCAATCGCCTGACCGGCGGTGGCGAGGACAAAAAGAAGAAAGCGCGTGGGTTCAAGGCTCGGCGTGCAGGAGCCAAGGGAGGTGCTCAGTGAGCGCCATAGCCGCCGACCGGAAGCTGACGAAAGGCGTCGCGAACAGCGACCGCAGGTTTGCGGCGATCTCGCACGCGTTGCTGATCCTGTGGTCCGTGATCGTGATCGTGCCCATGCTGTGGGTGCTGGTGTCGTCGTTCAAGACGAACAGCGAGATTCTGTCGTCACCGTTCTCGCTGCCGGATCACTGGATGGTCGAGAACTACTCGCACGCGTGGAGCGACGCCAACATCGGGAAGTACTTCCTGAATTCGGTGGTCGTCGTGGTCTCCGCGCTGGTCCTGGTGATGTTGCTGGGGTCGATGTGCGCGTACATCCTGGCGCGGTTCGAGTTCCCCGGACGCCGGGTGATCTACTACGTGATGCTGGCCGGGCTGACCTTCCCCGTCTTCCTGGCGATCGTCCCGCTGTTCTTCCAGCTGCAGAACCTCGGGCTGCTGAACACGCGTATCGGATTGATCCTCACCTACGTCGCGTTCGCGCTGCCGTTCACGATGTTCTTCCTCTATTCGTTCTTCCGGTCACTGCCGCATGACGTCTACGAGGCCGCGCAGATCGACGGTGCCGGTGACTGGCGGGCGTTCTTCCAGGTGATGCTGCCGATGGCCAGCCCGGGCATGGCCGCGGTGGCGATCTTCAACTTCCTGGGGCTGTGGAACCAGTTCCTGCTGCCGGTGGCGCTCAACACCAACCAGGACAAGTGGGTCCTGACCCAGGGAATGGCCGCCTACGCGTCCTCGCAGGTCTACGACGTCGACTACGGCGCGCTGTTCGCGGCGATCGTGGTCACGGTGGCGCCTGTCCTGGTCGTGTACGTCATCTTCCAGCGCCGGATCGCCGGTTCGGTGTCGCAGGGCACCTTCCGCTGACACCTGCTGTCCGACAAACGAAGTGCCCCGGCGGACATCTCCGCCGGGGCACTTCGTTGTGCGCATCAGGCCCCGCGGCGGATCCGCCCCGCGTACCGCGCCTCGAGTTCACGGTTGTGCTCGTCGCCGCCCGCCATGTTCGCGGAGAGATAGACCGGCGGGACCTCCCCCGCGGCCAGCAGATCCTTGACCACCTCGGCGACCGTCATCTGGGCGAGCAGTGCGGAGGTGATGGTGGAGACGGCGCCGAAGGTGCCGCCACCGGGGAGGTCCATGACCGAGTCCCCGTACGGAGCACCGTTGTCCAGCACCACGTCGGCCAGGTCGATCAGCTTGCGGCCCGAGGGGTGGCGCGAGGTCATCTCCTGGGTGTGCTGGAGCGAGGTGATGGCGATCAGGCCGTGCCCCTGCTCCTTCACGATCGACGCGAACTCCACGATCGTCCCGTTGACACCGGAGTTGGACGTGATCACGAAGACGTCCTGCCGCTGGACCGGGACGAGGTCGTAGAGCCTCCTGGCGATCGCGGGATCGCGCTCCAGTTCGGGTGAGCCGAGCAGCGACGCGGGCTCGCCGCCGTACAGCACCAGGTCGCGCAGGGCGATCTTGTTGGTGGGGACGAGGCCGCCGGCCCGGCCCGCGATCTCCATCGAGATCGACTCCGAGTGTCCGGAGCCGAACGCCTGGATCACGCCGCCGTCCAGAAGGGATGCGCTGATCAGCCGGGCGGCCCGGCCGACGGCCTCCGTCTGGCTCTTGGCCACGGAGGGAATCAGCTGCTCGATGTGCCCGACGTACGACTGCGCGTCGATGGTCATGGTCGTCTCATCTCTGTCCGGTGGCTGGCTGTGGCCTGGCTGGTGATCTCGATGGCGTGCGTGGTGCGTTCGTACGTCAGTTGCGCGACTGCCATGTAGAGGGCGTTGAGAGCGAAGAGCTGGGAGTGGACGGTGGCCATGCCGCGGGCGCGGAGACCGCCCTCCCGGCCCGCTGTCAGCAGGACATGGTCCGCCGTCTCCGCCAGCGGTGTGCGCAGGGAGGAGGTGACGGCGACGGAGACCGCGCCGTTGTCGGCCCCTTCGGTCAGTACTTCGAGGACCTCGCGCGTACGCCCCCGGTGGGACACCCCGACCACGACGTCGCCCGGCTGGAGCAGCGCCGCGTTGGGCAGGGCCTCGTGCGGGTCGGTGGAGCTCCAGCAGGGCACCCGGATGCGGTTGAACTGCCCCGCGATCAGGCCCGCCACGGCCCCGCTCACCGAGGTGCCGAAGAACAGGACGCGCCGGGCGGAGACCATGGCGGCCGCCGCCTGGGCGACGGCGTCGAGGTCGAGCTGTTCACCGGTCTCGCGCAGCAGCTCGGTGTCGGTGGTCAGCAGCGACTGGACCATGGTGGAGAGCGAGTCGTCCGGAGAGACGACCGCCTCCGCCGCGCTCTCCCAACTCGCCTGCTCGGTACGCCCGGTATCGGCTGCCAGGGCATAGCGGAGCTCCGTGTACCCGGCGAATCCAAAGGTCCTGGCGAAGCGCGTCACCGTGGCGGGGGAGGCCCCGCCGCGGGCGGCCAGCTCGATGATCGTCGAGCGTGCGGCCGCCGCCGGGTCGGCCAGAACCGCTTCCGCGATACGGCGCAACGCACCTGGCAATTCGGGCAGTTCATCCGCGATCCGCCCAACTGTCCCCGCTGTCAAGGTAACTCTTTTCATTGGAGTGCCATCGGCATGAAAATTATTCTTGCCATGGACTCCCGTCAAGACCCACCATGTCGGCATGACGGATCACCGGCTCGTCCTGGGAATCGACGCGGGCGGCACCGCGACCCGCGCGGTCGTCATGCGGCTCGACGGAGAGCTGCTCGGTCAGGGACGGGCAGGCGGCGCCAACCCCACCACCCATGGCGGGCCCGCCGCCTGCGGCCGGCTGGCCGAGGCCCTCGCCGATGCGCTGCGCACGGTGGACCCGGCCGACGTGGTCGCCGGGGTGGCGGGCATCGCGGGCGGCCAGGCCTTCGCACCGGGTGAGCTCGCAGCGGTGTGGCAGGGGGCCGGACTCGGCTGCGTACCCCGCCCGGTGGGCGACGCGCTGATCGCCTTCGTGGCCGGCACCCCGCAGCCTTCGGGGACGCTTCTGCTCAGCGGTACGGGTGCGATCGCCTGCCGGGTGTCGGACGGGACCGTCGCGGAGGTGTCGGACGGCCTCGGCTGGCTCCTCGGTGACGAGGGATCCGGCTACTGGCTCGGGCGGGAAGCCGCCAGGGTCGTCGTGCACACCCTCGCGACCCCGGACAGCGCCGACCCGGGACTGCTCGGAGAGCTCGTCACCGAGGAACTGCTCGGCTCACCGCAATCCTTTCGTGACCTGAACGATCAGGCGATCGCCCTGGTGGCCCGCGCCCAGGCCGACCCCCAGTCGCTCACCCGGCTCGCTCCCGCCGTGAACGGGGCCGCCGCGGCAGGCGACCCGAAGGCGCTGGAGATCGTACGAGAAGGAGCGCGCAGGCTGGTCGCCACGGCGTCCCGCGTCCACCTCCCGCAGAGCCAGATAGTGCTCGCCGGATCCGTGCTGACCAGCGAAGGTCCGCTTCGCTCGGTGGTGCTGGAGCTCCTCGCGGCGCAGGGCGACACCTCGGTGCGTACCGCGGGAAGCGGGGCCGGAGCGGCCGCTTGGCTGGCGGCGGGCGAGGTCGTGAACCCAGTGGAAGCAGCCGTGCATGCCGTGCTGCACGCGAAATTTACCGAGGGTAATCCGTCTCCAGCGGCTTCTGCGCCCGTCACACCCGCCTGACCTGCGCTTCTGTCTCAACTGGGGTCGGTGGCAGGGCCGCTCATTCGTGCCTTCCCCTGCTCAAGGTCTTGACGGATAGGAACCCCAAAGGCTCATCTTAGAGTTCACATGTTGGAGATAGGGCGGGGTCTCATTGCTGCGACCCCGCGCGGGGGGCGGCCGTCGTGCCGTCTGCCACAAACGGGAGTGGATGAGTCGATGGAGACTCCGGGGTCGCAGACATCCCTGCACCGGGCCAACCTTGAGCGGGTCGTTCGCGCGGTGCGGATGGCGGGCTCGCTCACTCAGGCGGAGATCGCCCGCTCCACCGGGCTCTCGGCAGCCACGGTCTCCAATATCGTCCGGGAGCTGAAGGACGGCGGAACGGTCGAGGTCACCCCGACCTCCGCAGGCGGCCGCAGGGCCCGCAGCGTCTCGCTCAGCGGATCCGCCGGCATCGTCATCGGCGTCGATTTCGGACATACGCATCTCCGGGTCGCGGTCGGCAACCTGGCCCACCAAGTGCTCGCGGAGGAGTCCGAGCCCCTCGATGTGGACGCCTCGTCCGCGCAGGGCTTCGGGCGGGCCGAGGAGCTGGTCAAGCGGCTGATCGCGGCGACCGGCATCAGCGCGGACAAGGTGATCGGAGTGGGTCTCGGTGTGCCGGGCCCCATCGACGTCGAGTCGGGCACGCTCGGCTCCACCTCGATCCTGCCGGGCTGGACCGGGATCAATCCCTCTGAGGAGCTCTCCGCGCGGCTGGGGGTGCCGGTGTACGTCGACAACGACGCCAACCTGGGCGCGCTCGGCGAGTTGGTGTGGGGGAGCGGCCGGGGGGTCAAGGACCTCGCGTACATCAAGGTCGCCAGCGGTGTGGGCGCCGGGCTCGTCATCGACGGGCAGATCTACCGGGGCCCCGGCGGCACGGCCGGCGAGATCGGCCACATCACCCTCGACGAGTCGGGCCCGGTCTGCCGCTGCGGCAACCGCGGCTGCCTGGAGACCTTCACGGCGGCCCGGTACGTGCTGCCCCTGCTCCAGTCCAGCCACGGCGTGGACCTGACCATGGAGCGGGTCGTCCAGCTGGCGCGCGAGGGCGATCCGGGGTGCCGCCGCGTCGTGGCGGACGTCGGCCGTCACATCGGCAGCGGCGTGGCCAACCTGTGCAACCTCCTCAACCCCTCCCGTGTCGTCCTCGGCGGAGACCTCGCGGAGGCCGGAGAGCTGGTCCTGGGGCCCATCCGCGAGTCGGTCGGCCGGTACGCGATCCCCAGCGCGGCACGTCAACTCTCCGTGCTTCCCGGGGCGTTGGGCGGTCGTGCCGAGGTGCTGGGCGCTCTCGCCCTCGTACTCAGCGAAATGGGCGATTCGACCCTTTTGGACAGTAGTGTCCCCGCGGGGACCCCTGCCTTCACTTAGATAACGAATGACACCGTTGCCATCTCGTTAAGGATTTACTCCTTGACGCCTACGTGGCGGCCGAGTTGACTCACTCCCACCTCGGCCGCAACGTTGCGGCCTCGTCAGGGAGGCTTCTCCACATGAACGCAATGATGCGTCGCGCTGTTATCGGTACCGCTGCCGTCTCGATGGCCCTCTCGATTGCCGCCTGCGGCAAGGCCGGCGACGACAAGAAGGACTCCGGTGACTCGGGCAGCAAGACCAAGATCGGTCTGCTGCTCCCCGAGAACAAGACGGCTCGCTACGAGACGCTGGACAAGCCGCTGTTCATCGAGGCAGTCAAGAAGGACTGCGCGGACTGCGATGTTGTCTACAACAACGCAGGCGGCGATGTCGGCCAGCAGAAGCAGCAGTTCGAGCAGCAGATAGCCGACGGCATCAAGGTCATCGCGATCTCGTCGGTCGACGCCGAGAAGTCCGCCGCATGGGTCGCCGACGCGCACAAGAAGGGCGTCAAGGTCGTCGCGTACGACCGCGCCATCGTCGGTGCCGACGCCTACGTCAGCCACGACAACGAGAAGATCGGCAAGCTCCAGGGGCAGGCCATCCTCGACGCCCTCGGCTCGAAGGCCGCCACCTCCAACCTCGTCATGATCAACGGTGACGAGAAGGACCCGAACGCCGGTCTGTTCAAGAAGGGCGCCCACGAGTCCCTCGACGGCAAGATCAAGATTGCCTACGAGGCGTCCGGCGAGTGGGACCCGAAGATCGCCGGTGAGAAGATGACCGCCGGTATCTCCTCGGTCGGCAAGGACAAGATCAACGCGGTCTACTCCGCCAACGACGGCATGGCCGGCGGCATCATCACCTCCCTGGGCAACGCCGGCATCAAGGGCATCCCGGTGGGCGGCCAGGACGCCGAACTCCCCGGCATCCAGCGGATCATCGCCGGTACGCAGACCTTCACGATCTACAAGTCGCCGAAGCAGCTCGCCCCGGCCGCCGCTCAGTTCGCCGTCAACCTGCTCCAGGGCAAGGACATCGGCGCCCAGGGCAAGACGGACGGCGTTCCCTCCACGCTGCTCGAGCCGACCGTGGTGAACAAGGACAACATCGAGGCCACCGTGGTCAAGGACGGCATCTACCAGGCCTCCGCGATCTGCGTCAAGGACATCGCCGCCAAGTGCACCGCGCTGGGCATCAAGTAGCACCTCCTCGTGCCAGGGCCAACAGGCCCTGGCACGCACGGGTTCGACCCGCGCGCCGAGGTGCGCGGGCTCTGCCCGCCCCATGACTGTCCGGCCCCGGCCGGCTCATACCCCGCTGTCGGCCGGGTGCCGGACACTCACCCCCCCCAGTACTTCAGTACGCCGATGCCGCGCCCACGGCGCGGCGTCTCCGCCGGTCAGGCGGCACATCCCCGCCGGTCAGGCGGCGAAGGAGATGGTTCACGTGTCACAGACGCCCGTGCTGGCGTTGCGTGGAATCTTCAAGCGATTCGGAGCGGTGCAGGTCCTCTCCGGTGTCGATCTCGAAGTCCACGCCGGAGAAGTCGTCGCCCTCGTAGGCGACAACGGTGCCGGAAAGTCCACGCTGGTCAAGACGATCGCCGGCGTGCACCCCATCGATGAAGGCGTCATCGAGTGGGAGGGCAAGCCGGTCGAGATCAACCGGCCGCACGACGCCCAGAACCTCGGCGTCGCGACCGTCTACCAGGACCTCGCGCTCTGCGACAACCTGGACGTCGTCGCCAACCTCTTCCTCGGTCGCGAGATCAAGAAGGGCGGCGTCCTCGACGAGGTCGCCATGGAGAAGCGGGCACAGGACCTCCTGTCCACCCTCTCCATCCGTATCCCCAGCGTCCGTATCCCGGTCGCCGCCCTCTCCGGCGGCCAGCGCCAGGTCGTGGCCATCGCCCGCGCCCTGGTCGGCAACCCGAAGATCGTGATCCTGGACGAGCCCACCGCGGCCCTCGGCGTCGAGCAGACCGCACAGGTCCTCGACCTGGTGGAGCGGCTGCGCGAGCAGAACCTCGGCGTCATCCTCATCAGCCACAACATGGCCGATGTGAAGGCTGTCGCCGACCAGGTCGCCGTGCTGCGACTCGGCCACAACAACGGCATCTTCCCCGTGGCGACGACCAGCCACGAAGAAATCATCGCCGCGATCACGGGCGCCACCGACAACGCCGTGACCCGCCGCAAGTCCCGCAGCGCGGAGGCATCCAAGTGAGCAAGATCAGCAAGACGCCCGCCAAGGTCCCGGCCCAGGCCGAGGCCACCGAGGCTCCCGCAGCCGCGGCTGGCGCAGTCAAGGTCGTCGACCCCCGCCTGCTCATCCGTGAGCAGGGCTTCAAGGGCTACTGGATCGAGTTCAAGCGCAAGGTGCGCTCGGGCGAGATCGGCTCGCTGCCCGTCGTGGTGGGCCTGATCATCATCGGGATCGTCTTCCAGCTCGAGACCGGCAACTTCCTCACCTCGTACAACCTCGACCAGATCACGCTGTACGCGGCGGGCCCCGGCATCATGGCCGTCGGCATCGTCTTCGTACTGCTGCTCGGCGAGATCGACCTCGCGGTCGGTTCCGTCGCCGGTCTCGCGGGTTCGGTGTGGGCCGTGCTCGGCACGGACATGCCCGACTCCCTCGCCATCGTGGTCGGCATCCTGTCCGGCACGGTCATCGGAGCCTTCCACGGCATCGTCTTCGCCAAGATCGGCGTGCCCGCGTTCGTCGTGACGCTCGCCGGCTTCCTCGGCTGGGCCGGTCTGCAGACCTGGGTGATGGGCGACAAGTCCACCATCACCACCCCGCTCGGCAGCTTCGTCAGGGACCTGACCAGCTACTACTTCGAGGACGTCGCGGCCGCCTACGGCCTCGCCGTGGTCGTGATTGTCGCCTTCTACCTCGCGCAGCTGCGCGACTCGCGTCGCCGCAAGGCCGCAGAGCTGCCGCACCGCCCGCAGAGCGAGATCATCCTGCGCACGGTGCTGCTGGCCATCCTCACGCTCCTCGCCGCGTACGCGTTCAATCAGGAGCAGGGCCTCCCTCTCTCCCTGGTGATCTTCCTCGCGATCCTGGTCATCACCGACTTCGTCCTGCGCCGTACCACCTACGGCCGTCAGATCTTCGCGGTCGGCGGTGGCATCGAGGCGGCTCGCCGTGCCGGTATCAACGTGTCCTGGATCCGCATCTCGGTGTTCATGATCTCCGGCACGCTCGGTGCGGTCGGCGGTCTCTTCCTGGCCTCCGCGACCGGCGGCGCCGACCGTTCGCTCGGTGGCGGCAACCAGCTGATGATGTGCATCGCGGCAGCGGTCATCGGCGGTACGTCCCTGTTCGGCGGACGCGGCAAGGTCTGGTCCGCGCTCCTCGGCATCCTGGTCATCCAGTCGATCGTCCAGGGCCTCAACCAGATGAACCTGTCCTCCAACGCGATCCAGTACATGATCACCGGTGGAGTACTCCTCATCGCCGTGATCATCGACTCGGTCTCCCGCAAGACCCAGAAGACCGCGGGCCGCGCCTGACCGCGGTTCCGCAGGAGCGCCCGGCACCGTACTCCGGTGTCGGGCGCTCCTGCGTGGGTACAGCGTGATGCACGCGTGACATAGAACGCACCGCCCGATGAACACGGTCGCGGCCGGAACATTAGACTCGACAAGATCCGGCAGAAGCTCGATCAGGCTAGGAACGCAAGGAGGCACGGGTGGCGCTGCTGACCCGCATCACGGGACCGCGCGATCTGGACCGGCTCACCCCGGAGCAGCTGGAGCAGCTGGCCGAGGAGATCAGGGCCTTTCTCGTCGACGCCGTGTCCAAGACCGGTGGCCACCTCGGCCCCAACCTGGGCGTCGTCGAGCTGACCATCGCCCTGCACCGCGTCTTCGACTCCCCGAAGGACCGCGTCCTCTTCGACACCGGCCACCAGAGCTATGTGCACAAGCTGCTCACCGGCCGTCAGGACTTCTCCAAGCTCAAGATGAAGGGCGGCCTCTCCGGCTACCCCTCGCGCGAGGAGTCCGAGCACGACGTCATCGAGAACAGCCACGCCTCCACCGTCCTGGGCTGGGCCGACGGCCTCGCCAAGGCGAACGAGGTCCTGCGCAAGGACGACCACGTCGTCGCCGTCATCGGCGACGGGGCCCTCACCGGCGGCATGGCCTGGGAGGCGCTGAACAATATCGCCGCCGCCAAGGACCGCCCCCTGGTCATCGTCGTCAACGACAACGAGCGCAGTTACGCCCCCACCATCGGCGGCCTCGCCGACCACCTGGCCACCCTGCGCACCACCGACGGCTACGAGCGGTTCCTCGCCAAGGGCAAGGACTTCCTGGAGCGCACCCCGGTCGTCGGCAAGCCGCTGTACGAGACGCTGCACGGCGCCAAGAAGGGCCTCAAGGACTTCATCGCCCCGCAGGGCATGTTCGAGGACCTCGGCCTGAAGTACGTCGGCCCGATCGACGGCCACGACATCGCCGCCCTGGAGTCCGCCCTGGAGCGCGCCAAGCGCTTCGGCGGCCCGGTGATCGTCCACTGCCTCACGGAGAAGGGCCGCGGCTACCAGCCCGCCCTCCAGGACGAGGCCGACCGCTTCCACGCCGTCGGCAAGATCCACCCCGACACCGGCCTGCCGATCGCCACCGCCGGTCTCGACTGGACCTCGGTCTTCGGCGAGGAGATGGTGCGCCTCGGCAAGGAGCGCGCCGACATCGTCGCGATCACCGCGGCCATGCTCCAGCCCGTCGGCCTCGACAAGTTCGCCAAGGTCTTCCCCGACCGGGTGTACGACGTCGGGATCGCCGAGCAGCACGCCGCGGTCTCCGCGGCCGGCCTGGCCACCGGCGGACTCCACCCCGTCTTCGCGGTGTACGCGACCTTCCTCAACCGCGCCTTCGACCAGGTCCTGATGGACGTCGCCCTGCACAAGTGCGGCGTGACCTTCGTCCTGGACCGGGCCGGGGTCACCGGCACCGACGGCGCCTCGCACAACGGCATGTGGGACATGTCGATCCTGCAGTGCGTCCCGACCCTGCGGATCGCCGCCCCGCGCGACGCCGACCAGGTCAGGGCCCAGCTGCGCGAGGCCGTCCAGGTCGAGGACGCCCCGACGGTGGTCCGCTTCTCCAAGGGCGCGGTCGGTCCCGCCGTTCCCGCCGTCGGCAAGGTCGGCGGCATGGACGTCCTGCGCAACGCGGGCACGGACACCCCTGATGTCCTCCTGGTCTCGGTCGGCGCCCTGGCGCCCATGTGCCTGGAGATCGCCGAGCTGCTCAACAAGCAGGGCATCACCACCACCGTCGTCGACCCCCGCTGGGTCAAGCCCGTCGACGAGGCGCTGCCCCCGCTGGCCGAGCAGCACCGGGTCGTCGTCACCGTCGAGGACAACAGCCGTGCCGGCGGGGTCGGTTCCGCGGTCGCGCAGGCGCTGCGGGACGCGGGCGTGGACGTACCGCTGCGCGACTTCGGCATCCCGTCGCGCTTCCTCGACCA
This sequence comes from Streptomyces sp. NPDC050738, assembly GCF_040654175.1. Lineage (NCBI taxonomy): Bacteria > Bacillati > Actinomycetota > Actinomycetes > Kitasatosporales > Streptomycetaceae > Streptomyces > Streptomyces sp. NPDC050738. The sequence continues at coordinate 258,432 of NZ_JBFAHN010000009.1, forward strand.
CGCGTCCCGCAAGGAGGTCATGGCCGAGATCGGTCTGACCGCCCCGGACATCGCCCGCCAGGTCACCGGCCTGGTGGCGAAGCTCGACGGCCGCATGGTGGACGTGGCGGCCGAGGTCGCGCGCGACTGATCCGCTCCGCCCCCGTCAGCCCCTGGGCCGTACGGACCATCCCCCCCGGGTGGTCCGTACGGCCTATTGGTTTTCCCCCGCATGGGCCCCATCGGGTGAATTGCCCCTCCCGTTCTCCGTACGGGCAGGTGTGGTCTCGATCATTGCGGTGACTCGGCGATCGGGACCGGACCATCAGGGAGGCGCGGCAGTGGCCACACACACCGACCACAGCACCAGCAAGAGGCAGCAGGGACTGCTGCGGACGAAATCGATCGAGCAGTCGATCCAGGACACGGAGGAGCCCGAGCACGCGCTGAAGAAGTCGCTCTCGGCCCTCGACCTCACGGTCTTCGGCGTCGGGGTCGTCATCGGCTCCGGAATCTTCGTCATCACCGGTACGGCGGCCAAGAACTACGCGGGCCCCGCCGTCACCCTCGCCTTCGTCGTCGCCGCCGTGGTCTGCGCCCTGGCGGCCCTCTGCTACGCGGAGTTCGCCTCGACCGTCCCGGTCGCCGGATCCGCGTACACCTTCTCCTACGCCTCCCTCGGCGAGTTCCCCGCCTGGATCATCGGCTGGGACCTGGTCCTGGAGCTGGCGCTGGGCTGCGCGACGGTCGCCGTCGGCTGGTCCGGCTATGCGCAGTCGCTCCTCGACAGCTGGGGCATCCCGCTGCCCACCAAGCTCCAAGGGCCGCCCGCCGACGGCGGGTTCGGCTTCAACATCGCCGCCTTCCTCCTCATCCTCGCGGTCACCGCGGTGATCGTCGTCGGCATGAAGCTCTCCGCGATGGTCACCTCGGTCGTCGTGACGATCAAGGTCATCGTCGTACTGATCGTGATCGCGGTCGGCGCCTTCCTGGTCAACGGCTCCAACTACCACCCGTTCATCCCGCCGTCGCAGGAGACCAAGGGCGCCTCGGGCCTCAACTCCACGCTCCTCGAGGCGGTCTTCGGCTTCACGCCCACCAGCTTCGGCTTCATGGGGATCTTCACCGCCGCGGCCGTCGTCTTCTTCGCGTACATCGGCTTCGACGTCGTCGCCACCGCCGCCGAGGAGACCCGCAATCCGCAGAAGGACATCCCCCGCGGCATCCTCGGCTCACTGCTGATCTGCACGATCCTCTACGTCGCCGTCGCGATCGTGGTGACCGGCATGCAGAAGTACACCGACCTCGACTCCGAAGCCCCGCTCTCCGAGGCCTTCAAGTCCGTCGGGCACCCCTTCTGGGCCGGGCTCATCAACTTCGGCGCGATCATCGGCCTGGTCACCGTCTGCATGATCCTGCTGATGGGCCAGAGCCGCGTCTTCTTCGCGATGAGCCGCGACGGCCTGCTGCCGCCGCTCTTCAGCCACGTCCACCCCAAGTTCCGTACGCCCTACCGCTCCACCCTCATCCTGGGCCTCATCTCCGCGCTGGTGGCCGGCTTCGTCTCGCTCGACGAGCTGTCCAAGCTCGTCAACATCGGCACGCTCTTCGCCTTTGTCGTCGTGGCCCTCGGCGTGATCATCCTGCGTCGCACTCGCCCCGACCTGCCGCGCAACTTCAAGGCACCCTGGGTGCCCGTGCTGCCGGTGCTCTCGGTGGCCTGCTCGGTGTGGCTGATGCTGAACCTGTCGGTCGAGACCTGGCTGCGGTTCGCGATCTGGATGGCCGTCGGGGTCGTCATCTACTTCAGTTACGGCCGCAAGCACAGTCACCTCGCCCGCGCCCGCAACTCCCGGTAATCGCACGCGATTTCATCTCCGGCCCCGTATGTCCGCATAAGCCGCGGAGTGCGGGGCCGGTAGTTTGCACCCATGCTTGTCGATTTGCCGCCGTCGCTACGGTACGTATCCGCCCCCCGGCCGCAGCGACGCGCACCGGCGCCACCCTTCTGGCGCCGCGTCCTCCCCCTCCTTGCCGCACTGGCCGCCGTCACCCGCATCCCCTCCTTCCGCCTCCCCCTCTGGAACCCGGACGAGGGCTATCTCGCCGTCCAGGCGCGGATACTGGCGGGCGGCGGCACCCTCTACGACACGGTCGTCGACCGCAAGCCACCCCTGCTGCCCTGGCTGTACGAAGCCGTCTTCGCGCTCTGCGGCGACGACTCGCTGCGCCCGCTGAAGGTCCTCGCGGTCCTCGCCCAGCTGGCCACCGCGGCCCTCCTGGCCGCGATCGCCCGCCGCCGCTGGGGCGATCGGGCCGGGCGCACCGCGGGAGTCCTCTATCTCCTGGCGTCCATCGGCCTCAACCCGGAGGACACCCAGGCCGCCACCTTCGAGGTCTTCATGCTGCCCTTCACGGCGGCCGCCCTGTGGTGCGCGGACCGCGGACGGTGGGCCTGGGCCGGCGCCGCGGTGGCCGCCGCGTTCCTGACCAAACAGACCGGCGGCGCGGTGCTGATCCCGGTTCTCTGGGTGCTGTGGCGCACCGCACCGACCCGAAATGCCGTACTGCGTACGGCAGTCGGCCTCGCCGCCCCCGTGATCGCCGCAGCCCTGCTCACCACCCCGACGGGCTTCGTCTTCTGGACGGTGACCGGCTCGGGGGCGTATGCCTCCTTCACCGGATCCGAACTCCATGTGCTGGTACGCGCCGTGACCAACACCGCGATCCTCGCCTTCGCCTGCGCCGGTCTGATCCCCCCGGTCCTGCGCGTCCTGCGCATCGCCCGCACCGGGGCCGCCGACCTCTGGCTGTGGCTCGCCTCGTCAGTGGCCGCGGTCGTCATCGGCTTCCACTTCTTCGGCCACTACTACCTCCAACTCATCCCGCCCCTGGCGCTGTTGGGCACGGCCGCGCTGCAGATCCTGCCGCGCGACTGGCTGCACAGAGCCGTTCTCACCTCGGCCTGCACCTGCGCGCTCTTCCTCGCCTGGGGCCTGTTCGCACCGCGCCCGGAACTCGTCCACGTCCAGCGCCTGGCCGCGGCGGTACAGGTGCGCACCGTGCCCACCGACCGCGTCCTGGTCTGGGGGATGCACCCCGAGACGTATCTCTTCGCCGACCGGACCCCCGCCAGCCGCTTCCTCACCGCAGGGCTGCTGACCAACTACAGCGGCGGCCGCGACGGCCCGCAGGTCGGCGAGAAGTACGCCGTCGACGGCGCGTGGGCCCACTTCCGCCAGGAGATGGCCGAGCGTCCCCCGGCCCTGATCGTCGACGACTCGCTCGGCAAGCCCTTCGCGCCCGACCGCGTCCCCACCCTGCGCCGGCTCATCGAGGGCCGCTACACGGAGCGGGCCACGGTCGACGGGGCGGTGTTCTACGTACGCTCCCCGGGCGGCTGACGCACGCTGCGGGGGCCGGCGCACCGCGCCCCGTGAGCCTCCACGCGCCTGCGCAGCTCACGGTCGGCGGTCACCACGGTGCACTCCACCCCGGCGGCCCCGGCCTCCGCGGCCAGCTCCACGATCCGGTCGTCACCGCTGCCGGGTGCCGACTCCACCCGTACGCCTTCGACGGACTCCACCCCGCGGGCCGCGCCCTCCACCACCAGGACGATCTCGGCCCCTTCCCCGGCCGCCCGCCCGTACAGGACGAGGCCGTCCCGCAGCCGTACGGCGGCCCCGCGCCGGTCCCGCCACCAGCCGTCGGGCACGGAACCCACCACATTTGCCGCGTCCACGATCAACAGGGACACCCTCGCACCGCCCCTCACCAGCCAGAATGTTAGTGTTGTCGACAAGTATGACCAGTTGAAGGAAGGCTGGCAGCCAGCCATGTCGCCGCGTACCGCCCAAGCGCCCAGCACCAGTCGCTGGCTTTTCCTCGGCAAGGACGGAAGGCTCACCGCCTACGCCCTGACCGAGGGCGGCATCCTCCGCTGGACGGAGACCAGCCCCGGCGGACCCCACTGGTCGCCCCCCGATTTCATCGAGGCCGCAGGCCTCCTGCACCTCGCGCTCGGGCAGGGCCCCGACGGTTACGTCCACCTCCTCGCCCGCCGCAGGCGGGCCCAGGGCGACGACGTGATGCACGCCGTCCAGTACCAGAGCGGTCGCCCGATCGGCCCCTGGCAGTCGCTGGGCAATCCGCACACCAAGGACATGAACAAGGCCCGTGCCGTCGGTGTCCCCGCGGTCGCGGTCAGCGCCGACGGCTATGTGCACCTCTTCCTGAACAACGGCAACGGCGCGGTCAATCTGCGGCGCCAGACCAAGGCCGTGAAGTGGCAGGGGTGGCAGGACCTCAAGGGCGCGAACTTCCGCGAGGGCATGGCGGCCGCCGTCGCCGTCGGCGGCCTGGTCGAGGCGCTCGCCCCCGCCGACAAGGAACTCCTCCGCCGCGAACAGGCCGCCCCAGGCGGCGACTTCAGCGAGGCCGAGCCTGTCGCGGCCACCCCGCACCCGGCCTCGCTGACCGGCCTGCAGACCGCCGACGACCACGCCACGTACTACTGGAGCGACCGCGAGTCCGCCGGCATCGTCGCCCACCGCCACGGCTCCGAGCCCATCGCCCTCGGCGGCGACCCGGACGACGGCCCCCCGGCGGTTCTGCGCACCCCGATAGAGGGACACGACTGCACGGTCCTGGCCTACCGGGGCCGCGACGGCCGCCCGGCCATCGCGGCCTGCCCGACCGAGGCCGAAGCGGACGGCCTGTGGTGGACGCCGACCGGCGAGCCCTCCCTCGGCGCCCCCGCCCTCGCCCTGGACGCCGAGGGCCGGGTGGTCATGGCGGTCGTCGCCGCGGACGGCACCCTGCGCGTGGCCCGCCAGAAGGACGAACCGGGCCTGGCACTGGCGGCCTGGGTCCGCGCCTAGGACGAAAAACGATCGGGCCGTACGGGAGTGATCCCGTACGGCCCGATCGCTATGGGGTTCGGACGTTACGCCGGAACGCTCGCCACGCCCTGCGCCAGGAACGGCTTCCCGTTCACCCGCTGCGAGACGCCCTCGCGGTCCAGGTACGGCGTGATCCCGCCGAGGTGGAAGGGCCAGCCCGCACCGGTGATCAGGCAGAGGTCGATGTCCTGCGCCTCGGCGACGACACCCTCCTCCAGCATGAGCCCGATCTCCTGCGCCACCGCGTCCAGGACACGGTCACGGGTCTGCTCCTCGGTCAGTACGACATCGCCCTGCTTGAGCAGCGCCGCGACCTCCGGGTCCAGCTCCGGCTTGCCGCTGTCGTAGACGTAGAAGCCGCGCTTGCCCGCCTTGACCACGGCGGCCAGGTTCTCCGAGACGGTGAAGCGCTCCGGGAAGGCGCGGTTCAGGGTCTCCGAGACGTGCAGACCGATCGCCGGGCCGACCAGCTCCAGGAGCACCAGGGGCGACATCGGCAGGCCCAGCGGCTCGACCGCCTTCTCGGCGACCTCCACCGGGGTGCCCTCGTCGATGACGTTCTGGATCTCGCCCATGAAGCGGGTGAGGATGCGGTTCACGACGAACGCCGGGGCGTCCTTCACCAGTACAGCGGTCTTCTTCAGCTTCTTGGCGACACCGAAGGCCGTGGCCAGCGACGCGTCGTCCGTCTGCTCGCCGCGCACGATCTCCAGGAGCGGGAGGATCGCGACCGGGTTGAAGAAGTGGAAGCCGACGACCCGCTCGGGGTTCTTCAGCTTCGACGCCATCTCGGTGACCGAGAGGGACGAGGTGTTGGTGGCGAGGATCGCGTGCGCCGGAGCGACCGCCTCGACCTCCGCGAACACCTGCTGCTTGACGCCGATCTCCTCGAAGACGGCCTCGATGATGAAGTCGGCGTCGGAGAAGCCCTCGGCCTTGTCCAGGACACCGGAGACCAGGCCCTTGAGGCGGTTGGCCTTGTCCTGGTTGATGCGGGACTTCAGCAGCAGCTTGTCGATCTCGCCGTGGACGTACGAAACGCCCTTGTCGACCCGCGCCTGGTCGATGTCCGTGAGGACGACCGGGACCTCGAGGCGGCGCAGGAAGAGCAGCGCGAGCTGCGAGGCCATCAGGCCCGCACCCACGACGCCCACCTTCGTCACCGGACGCGCCAGGTTCTTGTCCGGCGCACCCGCCGGGCGCTTGGCGCGCTTCTGTACGAGGTTGAACGCGTAGATGCCGCTGCGGAGTTCCCCGCCCATGATGAGGTCGGCCAGCGCGGCGTCCTCGGCGTCGAAGCCCGCCTGCAGGTCACCGCTCTTGGCGGCGGCGATGATGTCCAGCGCGCGGTACGCGGCCGGGGCGGCGCCGTGCACCTTGGAGTCGGCGACGAGACGGCCCTTGGCGACGGCCTGGTCCCAGGCCTCGCCGCGGTCGATCGCGGGGCGCTCGACCTTGACGTCGCCCTTGAGGACGTTCGCCGTCCAGATCAGCGACTGCTCCAGGAAGTCCGCGCCCTCGAAGATCGCGTCGGCGATCCCGAGCTCGAAGACCTGCTTGCCCTTCAACTGCCGGTTCTGGCTGAGCGAGTTCTCGATGATGACCGAGACCGCGCGCTCCGCGCCGATCAGGTTCGGCAGCAGGGCGCAGCCGCCCCAGCCGGGTACCAGACCGAGGAAGACCTCGGGCAGCGAGAAGGCGGGCAGTGCCTTGGAGACGGTGCGGTAGGTGCAGTGCAGACCGACCTCGACACCGCCGCCCATCGCGGCACCGTTGTAGTACGTGAACGTGGGGACCGCCAGGCCCGACAGCCGCTTGAAGACCTCGTGGCCGCCCTTGCCGATGGCCAGCGCGTCGTCGTGGTTCTTGAGGAGCTCGACACCCTTGAGGTCGGCGCCGACCGCGAAGATGAACGGCTTGCCGGTGATACCGACACCGACGATTGCTCCGTCGGCCGCCTCCTTCTCCACCTGGTCGATGGCGGCGTTCAGATTCGCGAGCGAACCCGGGCCGAAGGTCGTCGGCTTGGTGTGGTCGAAGCCGTTGTCCAGCGTGATCAGCGCGAACTTGCCCGCGCCGTACGGCAGATCGAGGTGGCGTACGTGCGCCGAGGTGACGACCTCGCCCGGGAACAGCTCGGCTGCACCCTTCAGAAGCTCAGTGGTGGACGTGCTCACTTCTCGCCTCCGGCGTCCTTGTGGTTCGGGTTCTCCCAGATGACCGTGGCGCCCATGCCGAAGCCGACACACATGGTGGTCAGGCCGTAGCGGACCTCGGGCTGCTCCTCGAACTGCCGCGCCAGCTGCGTCATCAGACGCACGCCGGAAGAGGCGAGGGGGTGGCCGTAGGCGATGGCGCCGCCGTACTGGTTGACGCGCGCGTCGTCGTCCGCGATGCCGTAGTGCTCGAGGAAGGCGAGCACCTGGACCGCGAAGGCCTCGTTGATCTCGAAGAGGTTGATGTCCTCGATGGAGAGGCCGGCCTTGGCGAGGGCCTTCTCGGTGGCCGGGATCGGGCCGTAGCCCATGACCTCCGGCTCGACGCCGGTGAAGGCGTACGACACGAGGCGCATCTTGACCGGGAGGTTGTGCTCCCGGGCGAAGTCCTCGGAGGCGATGATCGAGGCGGTGGCACCGTCGTTGAGACCGGCGGCGTTGCCCGCGGTGACGCGTCCATGCGTACGGAACGGCGTCTTGAGCCCGGCGAGGTTCTCCAGGGTCGTGCCCGGACGCATCGGCTCGTCGGCGGTGACCAGACCCCAACCGGTCTCGCCCACCTCGGCGTTGGTGTTGCGTACGGAGATCGGGACCAGGTCCTGCTGGATCTTCCCGTTCGCGTACGCCTTCGCAGCCTTCTCCTGCGAGCGCACGGCGTACTCATCCGCGCGCTGCTTGGTGATGGTGGGGTAGCGGTCGTGCAGGTTCTCGGCGGTCATGCCCATGAACAGGGCGGACTCGTCGACGAGCTTCTCGCTCACGAACCGCGGGTTCGGGTCGACGCCCTCGCCCATGGGGTGGCGGCCCATGTGCTCGACGCCACCGGCGATGACGGCGTCGTACGCGCCGAAGGCGATCGAGCCCGCGGTCGCCGTCACGGCGGTCAGCGCGCCCGCGCACATGCGGTCGATCGAGTAGCCGGGCACGGACTGCGGCAGACCGGCGAGGATTCCCGCGGTCCGGCCGAGGGTGAGGCCCTGGTCGCCGATCTGGGTGGTGGCGGCGATGGCCACCTCGTCGATCAGCGCGGGGTCGAGTTCCGGGTTGCGTCGCAGCAGCTCCCGGATCGCCTTCACGACGAGATCGTCGGCCCGGGTCTCGTGGTAGATGCCCTTCGGGCCCGCCTTGCCGAACGGGGTGCGGACGCCGTCGACGAAGACGACGTCCCGGATGGTACGAGGCACGATGGCTCTCCTCCAGGGTGCGGGATGGCACAGCTGCTGCGGGCACGACGGATCGTGTTCCGCATACGGCCATGCTACCCACGGGTAACCAGACTGCCCAGTCCTTACGGCAGGAGCGGCGAAGGTCACACGGAGGAGCCCCCGGCCGGGGCCGCGGCCACCACCGCGGCCCCGAGCGCCGTCAGCTCTGTGCGGGTCCCGCCTGAAGTGCCGTCACCAGCAGGGGCCCGACCTGTTCGATCTGCCACCTGCGCGCGCCGAGCCCGGAAAGAACGGCCGAGATCTTTTCCTCGGTGGGGTCCCTCGGCGGCTCCCAGCACACCCGGCGCACCGTGTCCGGCGTCATCAGGTTCTCCTGCGGCATGTTCAGTTCCTCGGCCAGCGCCGAGACCGCGGCTCGCGCCGCGGAGAGCCGGGCCGCTGCCGCCGGGTCCTTGTCCGCCCAGGCGCGGGGCGGCGGCGGACCCGCCAGCTGCGTTCCCGGCTGCGGGAGTTCGTTGTCCGGCAGGGCCCTGGCCCGGTCGACCGCGGCCTGCCACTGATCCAGTGCGCGCCGGCCCATCCGGTGGCCGAATCCGGGCAGGGCGGTCAGCGCCGTCACATTGACCGGCAGCGCGAGCGCCGCCTCCACGATGGCGCCGTCGCCGAGCACCTTCCCCGGCGACACGTCACGGCGCTGGGCAACCGTGTCGCGGGTGGTCCACAGCTCGCGTACGACCGCCATCTGACGGCGGCGGCGCACCTTGTGCATCCCCGACGTACGGCGCCAGGGGTCCTTGCGCGGCGGCGCGGGCGGCGCGGAGGCGATCGCGTCGAACTCCTCCAGGGCCCACTCCAGCTTGCCCTGCCGCTCCAGCTCCTTCTCCAGCGCATCGCGCAGATCGACGAGAAGCTCCACGTCGAGCGCGGCGTAGCGCAGCCACGGGTCCGGCAGCGGACGCGTCGACCAGTCGACGGCGGAGTGACCCTTCTCCAGGGCGTAACCCAGTACGTTCTCGACCATCGCGCCCAGGCCGACCCGCGGGAACCCGGCGAGCCTCCCGGCCAGCTCGGTGTCGAAGATCCGCGTCGGGACCATGCCTATTTCGCGCAGGCAAGGAAGGTCCTGGGTCGCGGCGTGCAGCACCCACTCGGCGTCCGCGATGACGTCGCCCAGACCCGAGAGGTCCGGACAGCCGACCGGATCGATCAGCGCGGAGCCCGCGCCTTCGCGGCGGAGCTGGACGAGATAGGCGCGCTGTCCATAGCGGTAGCCGGACGCGCGTTCGGCATCGACGGCGACGGGGCCCGTGCCCGCGGCGAAGGCCGCGATCACTTCGGCGAGCGCCTCATCGGTGGCGATCACCGGCGGAATGCCCTCGCGGGGCTCCAACAAAGGAATCGGCGCCGTATCGACGTCGTCGGGGGGAGCGCCCCCCGTGGTGCGCAGTGCTGTCTCTGCTGCGGTCTCTTGGGCGTCGGTCACCTGTCAAGGGTATCTGTGAACGCACGGGGCCCGTCGACGGAACGTTCCGTCGACGGGCCCAGAGGGTGTGTAAATCGGTCAGTGGATGATTCCGGTACGGAGAGCCACCGCGACCATTCCGGCACGGTCGCCCGTGCCGAGCTTGCGCGCGATCCGGGCAAGGTGGCTCTTTACGGTCAGGGCGGACAGCCCCATCGAGACGCCGATGGCCTTGTTGGACTGGCCTTCGGCGACGAGACGGAGCACCTCGACCTCACGGCCCGACAGCTCGCGGTAACCGCCCGGGTGGCTCGGGGCGCCCGGGGGGCGGCGGTGCATACGGGCTGCGTTGGCGCCGATGGGTGCGGCGCCCGGGCGGTTCGGGTGCCCGACATTTGTGCGGGTGCCGGTGACTACGTAGCCCTTCACGCCGCCCGCGAGGGCATTGCGTACGGCACCGATGTCATCGGCTGCGGAGAGGGCCAGGCCGTTCGGCCACCCCGCGGCTCGGGTCTCGGACAGCAGGGTCAGCCCGGAACCGTCGGGCAGGTGGACGTCGGCAACGCAGATGTCGCGCGGGTTGCCGACGCGGGGACGCGCCTCCGCGATGGACGAAGCCTCGATGACGTCGCGTACTCCGAGGGCCCACAGGTGGCGGGTGACGGTGGAGCGGACGCGAGGGTCGGCCACGACGACCATGGCCGTCGGCTTGTTCGGGCGGTAGGCGACCAGGCTTGCGGGCTGCTCGAGAAGAACGGACACCAGGCCTCCTGGGGAGAAGAGTGGGGTGCTTGCGGGTCACTGACCTCTTCGGCACCAATTGGCCCAGGCTTTAGAGAAAGATCACGATTTGGTGAGTAACAATTCCGGCAATTCGGACGTGCGCGCGATTGTTCGCATACGTGCCGGGGTTTCAGCACGACGCTCAGAGCGTCTGCGGACCGCGCCGCTGCGGCAGCGAGACCACCCCGGAGTCCACCGGACCGACCGGCGGCAGCCCCCCGATCTGACAGAGCAGATCGCACCAGGCCGCCAGATGTGAGGCGGCGTCGGGCACTCCGCCCATCCCCTCGCGAGGGGTCCAGGACGCCCGGATCTCGATCTGCGTCGCAGGCCTGCGCTCGGAGAGCCCGCCGAAGTAGTACGACCCGGCACGGGTGACCGTGCCGCTCGCCTCTCCGTACGAAAGGCCGCGCCCCTCCAGCGCCCCGGTCAGCCACGACCAGCAGACCTCGGGAAGCAGCGGGTCCGAGGCCATCTCGGGCTCCAGTTCCGCACGCACCAGCGTGACCAGACGGAAGGTGCCCTGCCAGGCGTCGTGCCCCGACGGGTCGTGGAGGAGCACCAGCCGGCCGTCGGCCAGGTCGAGGTCGTCCTGCACGACCGCCGCCTCCAGCGCGTAGGCGTGCGGCGCGAGGCGCTTGGGCGCCTTGGTCGGGTCGATCTCCACCTCCGGCCGCAGCCGCGCAGACTGCAGCGCATCGACCGCCCGCTGAAAAGCAGGCGGGACGGGGTTCCCGTCCGCGCTGTCCGAACCGTCAGCGCCATCTGAAAATCGTCCTTGAGCCGCAGCCATGCGGGGAAGACTAGGCGGAACGAGGGCTTCGCACGGGGACAGACACCCGCCATGCGAAACTTCTGGACGTGAGCGCCAACGACCGCCCCCAGGGCCAACAGAGCAAGACGTACGACTCGCCTTTCATGAAGGCCTGCAGGCGGGAAGCCGTCGAGCACACGCCGGTCTGGTTCATGCGCCAGGCGGGGCGCTCGCTCCCCGAGTACCTGAAGGTGCGCGAAGGCATCCCGATGCTCGAGTCCTGCGCACGCCCCGAGCTGGTCGCCGAGATCACGATGCAGCCCGTACGCAGGCACAACGTGGACGCGGCGGTCTATTTCAGCGACATCGTGGTCCCGCTGAAGGCCATCGGCATCGACCTCGACATCAAGCCGGGCGTCGGTCCCGTCATCGCCGAACCGATCCGCACGCGCGCCGATCTGGACCGGCTGCGCGATCTCACGCCCGAGGACGTCTGGTACGTCACCGAGGCGATCGGGCTGCTCACCGCCGAACTCGGCTCCACCCCGCTCATCGGATTCGCGGGCGCACCTTTCACCCTCGCGAGCTACCTCGTCGAGGGCGGTCCCTCGCGCAACCACGAGCACACCAAGGCGCTGATGTACGGCGACCCGCAGCTCTGGGCCGACCTTCTCGACCGCCTCGCCGAGATCACCTCCGCCTTCCTCAAGGTGCAGATCGAGGCGGGCGCGAGCGCCGTCCAGCTCTTCGACTCCTGGGTGGGCGCGCTCGCCCCGGCCGACTACCGGCGCTCGATCCTCCCGGCCTCGGCGAAGGTCCTCGACTCGGTGGCTTCGTACGGCGTCCCGCGCATCCACTTCGGTGTCGGCACCGGTGAACTGCTCGGGCTGATGGGCGAGGCCGGTGCGGATGTCGTCGGCGTCGACTGGCGCGTGCCTCTGGACGAGGCCGCGCGGCGGGTCGGACCCGGCAAGGCGCTCCAGGGCAACCTCGACCCCGCCGTGCTCTTCGCCCCGACCGAGGTGGTCGAGGCGAAGACGCGTGAGGTGCTCGACGCTGCCGCCGGGCTCGAGGGGCACATCTTCAACCTCGGGCACGGTGTGATGCCGAACATGGACCCCGAGGCGCTCACCCGGCTCGTGGAGTACGTGCACACGCAGACCCGGGCCTGATCGGCTCAGGTGGAGCGGACGGCTGTCGTCGCCTTGCGGGCCGCCACCAGGATCGGGTCCCAGACCGGGGAGAACGGTGGGGCGTAGCCCAGGTCCAGGGCCGTCATCTGTTCCACCGTCATCCCGGCGGTGAGCGCCACCGCCGCGATGTCCACCCTCTTCGCCGACCCCTCGTGGCCCACGATCTGTACGCCGAGCAGCCGCCCCGTGCGGCGCTCGGCGAGCATCTTCACCGTCATCAGCGCAGCGCCGGGGTAGTAACCGGCGCTGTTCGTCGACTGGATCGTCGCGGTGACGAACTGCAGGCCTGCCGCACGGGCCTCCTTCTCGCGCAGGCCCGTGCGGGCGATCTCCAGGTCGCAGACCTTGGAGACGGCCGTGCCGACCACGCCGGGGAAGGTTCCGTATCCGCCGCCGATGTTCGAGCCGATGATCTGGCCGTGCTTGTTGGCGTGCGTGCCCAGTGCGATGTGGCGCTCCCGCCCCGAGACCAGGTCGAGGACCTCCACGCAGTCGCCGCCCGCCCAGATGTTCTCGTGGCCGCGCACCCGCATGGAGAGGTCCGTGAGGATTCCGCCGTACTCGCCGAGCGGGAGCCCGGCCGCCCGGGCCAGGGTGGTCGCGGGCTCCACGCCGATGCCCAGGACCACGACGTCCGCCGGATACTCGGCCTCGTCCGTGGCGACCGCGCGAACTCGCCCTTCCTCACCGGTGAGGATCTTGGTGACCTCGGCGCCGGTCACCGTCGTGATCCCCATCGTGTCCATCGCCTCGTGGACGAGGGCGCCCATGTCGGGGTCGAGCGTGGTCATCGGCTGCTCGCCGCGGGTCAGGACCGTGACCTCGTAACCGCGGTGCAGGAGCGCCTCGGCCATCTCCACGCCGATGTAGCCCGCGCCGACGATCACCGCGTGGCGGCCCTCGGTCCGCTCCAGCGTCCCGATCAGCGCCTGGCCGTCGTCGAGCGTCTGGACTCCGTGCACGCCCGCCGCGTCGATGCCGGGGAGCCGGGGGCGGATGGGCCGGGCGCCGGTGGCGACGACGAGTTTGTCGTACGGCGTCCAGGCCTCGGCGCCCGACTCCAGGTCGCGGGCGCGCACCCGCTGCCCGGCCACGTCGATCTCCGTCACCTCGGTGCGCATCCGCAGGTCGATGTCGCGCTCGCGGTGCTCCTCGGGCGTGCGGGCGATCAGGTCGTCCCGCTCGGGGACCTCGCCGCCCACCCAGTACGGGATCCCGCAGGCGGAGAAGGAGGTGAACCCGGACCGCTCGAAGGCCACGATCTCCAGCTCCTCGGGGCCCTTCAGCCTGCGGGCCTGCGATGCGGCGGACATGCCCGCCGCATCGCCGCCGATGACCACCAGTCGTTCCGCCGCCATGTGTGGGTCCCCTCGCTGTTCAGTCCTGCGTGTGTTTGCTCTCCTCCTGTGAAGGTACGTACCGGGGCATCGGAACATTCCCCGGCGACACGGCCTCCGGCGCGGGCCGCCTCGGCAGCCGGGACCTGACCAGCCGCCACAGGACGTACAGCAGGGCGAGCGCGGCGGCGAACGGGGCGACCGCGGCCAGCACCATCGCGATCCACTTGAGCGCCGTCACGAACGCGTCCCAGCCGCCGCCGAGCGCGTCGAGGAAGCCGGGTCCGTCGACGTCCGTCTTCGCCGCCTTCGCCTTCACCGCGGGCTCGGAGAGCGAGAGAGTGATCGTCGAGAGGCTCGTCTGGTCCTTGAGCGAGGCCTGCTGGGCGAGCAGGGACTCCAAGTCGGCCTGGCGGCTGGAGAGTTCACCCTCCAGCTGGACCACGTCGCCGATCTTCGACGCCCGGTCCATCAGCGCGCGGATCCGTGCGACGCTCGCCCGCTGGGTGGCGATCCGGCTCTCCACGTCGACCACCTGGTCGGTGACGTCCTTGGCGTCGGACCTGCGGGAGAGGAGCTTGCCCGTGCCCTGCAGAGCGCTGAGCACGCTGTCGTAACTGTCCTGCGGGACCCGCAGGACGATCGTCGAGACCTCGTGCCCCGACCCGTCCCGCCGGGTCGATTCATTGCCGATGAAACCGCCCGCGCCCGAGGCCGCCGCACGGGCGGTGTCCAGCGCCCTGGCGACGTCCTTGACCTGCACGGTGAGCGAGGCGGTACGGATGATCTGGCTCTTGGTGAGCACCGGGCTCTTCGCCGGTTTGCCTCCGGCCGACGGCTGCTTGGCGCCGGACGCGGAGTCGGCCGCCCCGCCGCCGGCGGGCTTGGCCGCTTCGCCTGCCGCCGCCTTGTCGTCGGACTTGCCGGCTGAGTCGTCGCTGCCCGCGCCACTGCATCCCGCGAGGGCGAGCGAGGCGGCGAGAAGGACTGCCGCGAGACTTCTTGGTGCACGCATTCCGGGTCCCCCGAAGGTCGTGTCGGCTGTTGCCGGTTCGACGTACGAGGCCGTGGTGCGGGTTGCCCTCCGCTGATCCCGAAGCGGTCACGTTCGGGACTCGGAAAGGGTTTGAGAGAGTGGACCCATGAGTGCGGACATGCAGGACACACCCACGGGCCACGTCATAGTCGTCGGAGGCGGAATCTCGGGCCTCGCGGCCGCCCACCGGCTGCTCGCCTCCGGCGTGCGCGTGACCGTGCTCGAAGGGTCCGGCCTGCTCGGCGGCAAGCTGCTGTCGGGCGAGATCGAGGGCGTACGGACCGACTTCGGAGCCGAGTCGATACTCGCCCGCCGTCCCGAAGGCATCGGCCTCGCCCGCGCGGTGGGCCTCGGTGACGCGCTGCAGCCGCCCGCGATCGCAGCCGCATCCCTCTGGAACAGGGGCAGGCTCGTCCCCATGCCCAAGGGGCATGTGATGGGTGTGCCCGGCGACGCGCAGGCGCTCACCGGTGTCCTCTCCGACGAGGGCATGCGGCGGATCGCCCTCGACCTCGAACTGCCCCGTACCGAGATCGGCGAGGACACCGCACTCGGTGAGTACGTCGCCGCCCGGATGGGCCGCGAGGTCGTCGACCGGCTCGTCGAGCCGCTGCTCGGCGGGGTGTACGCGGGCGACGTCTACCGCACCTCGATGCGCTCCTCCGTTCCCGCGCTCTACGAGGCGGCCCGCAGCCACGACACCCTCACCGGCGCCGTGCGGTCGATCCAGCAGCGCACCCCGGCCAATCCCGCCCCCGTCTTCGCCGGCCTCGAAGGCGGCATCGGCACCCTCCCGGCCGCCGTCGCCGACGCGATCCGGGCGGCCGGCGGAGACATCCAGGTGCACCGGCCCGTCCATGAACTGCGGCGCACCCAGGCGGGCTGGCGGCTGCGTACCGACGACGGATTCCTCGAGGCCGACGCCGTCGTCCTCGCCGCCCCCGCCTGGGCCGCCTCCGCGCTGCTCGCCTCGGAGTCACCGGCCGCCTCCGCCGAACTGGCCGCCGTCGAGTACGCGTCGATGTCCCTGGTCACCCTCGCCTTCCGGCGCACCGAGGTGAACCTGCCGCAGGGCTCGGGCTTCCTGGTGCCGCCGGTCGACGGCCACACCATCAAGGCCTCCACCTTCTCCAGCCAGAAGTGGGCCTGGGCCGACCGCGACCCCGAACTCGTCCTGCTGCGCACCTCGATGGGCCGGTACGGCGACGAGGAGCATCTGCACCGCGAGGACACCGACCTGGTGGACGTGTCGCTGAGCGACCTGGGCGAGGCGACCGGGCTGAGCGCCAAGCCGGTGGCGTCCGCCGTCACCCGGTGGATAGGAGGCCTTCCGCAGTACCCGGTGGGTCACCGGGAGAGGGTCGCCCGGGTGCGTACGGCGGTCGCCGCACTGCCCGGACTGAGCGTCTGCGGAGCCGCGTACGACGGTGTCGGTATCCCCGCGTGCATCGCCGGTGCACAGCGCGCGGCCGACGAGATCTTGGCCACGCCCACCCTGGTGCGGGGCATCCCGAACGACTTGGGAGAATAGCCGCATGACTGCACCGGAAAAGGCTCCCAACGCGGGGAAGAAGGCGAAGGACCTCAACGAGGTCATCCGCTACACCCTGTGGTCCGTCTTCAAGCTGCGCGATGTTCTGCCCGAGGACCGCGCCGGTTACGCGGACGAGGTCCAGGAGCTCTTCGACAAGCTCGCCGCCAGGGACATCACCGTCCGTGGCACCTACGACGTCTCGGGGCTGCGCGCCGACGCCGACGTCATGATCTGGTGGCACGCCGAGACCGCCGACGAGCTGCAGGAGGCGTACAACCTCTTCCGCCGTACCAAGCTGGGCCGCGCGCTGGAGCCGGTCTGGTCGAACATGGCGCTGCACCGCCCCGCCGAGTTCAACAAGTCGCACGTGCCGGCCTTCCTGGCCGACGAGACGCCCCGCGACTATGTGAGCGTCTACCCCTTCGTGCGCTCCTACGACTGGTACCTGCTGCCCGACGAGGACCGCCGCCGCATGCTCAAGGACCACGGCATGATGGCCCGCGGCTACCCGGACGTGCGCGCCAACACCGTCGCCTCGTTCTCGCTCGGCGACTACGAGTGGCTGCTGGCCTTCGAGGCCGACGAGCTCTACCGCATCGTCGACCTCATGCGTCATCTGCGGGCGTCCGAGGCGCGTATGCACGTACGCGAGGAAGTCCCCTTCTACACCGGGCGCAGGAAGTCCGTCGCAGACCTGGTGGCGGGCCTGGCCTAGGCCGGACCCACCACCCACAACCCGGAAGATCAGACGGCGGAATCCAGCGGGGGCACTAGCCCTGCAGCGCCCGCCCGTCCAATGCCACCGGGTTCGGCTCCGGGTGCGGCGCGCACGCAGCGCGCCGCACCGGCGTCCGTCCGCTCAGCAGATAGTCCTCCATGTAGGTGTTCACGCAGCTGTTGGCGCCGCCGCCGATACCGTGCGTTCCCGCGCCCCGCTCCGTGATCAGTACGGAGCCCCGCAGCCTGCGCTGCAGTTCCAGCGCCCCCGGATAGGGAGTCGCCGCATCGCGCTCGGCGGCCAGGATCAGCGTCGGGGGCAGAGCGCCGCGTGCGGTGCGTACGTCCACCGGCTCCTCGTGCGGCGCCGGCCAGTAGGCGCACGGCAGGTTCATCCAGGCGTTGTCCCAGGTCTCGAACGGTGCCCGGCGCGCGAGCGCGCTGTTGTCGCGGTCCCAGGTCCGCCAGTTCCTCGGCCAGGCGGTGTCGTTGCACTCCACCGCCGTGTAGACGGCGTTGCCGTTCTCGCTGTCCCGGGCGGCCTGCGGGTCGGGGGCGGCCTGTTCGATCAGCGGCTTCGGGTTGCCCTTCAGATATGCGGTGAGGGCCGAGGCACGCTCGGGCCAGTAGCCGTCGTAGTAACCGGCCTGCAGGAACGCCGCCTGGAGCTGGCCGGGACCGACGGTCCCGCCGGCCGGCTCGTGGGCGAGACGGGCCCGGACCTTGTCGTAACTGACCAGCACCTTCTCGGGAGTTGAGCCCAGGTGGTACGTCTTGTCGTGCTTGGCGACCCAGCGGCGGAAGTCCTCCCAGCGGCGCTCGAAGGCGAGCGACTGGTCGAGGTTGTTGTCGTACCAGATCTGCTTCGGGTCGGGGTTGACCGCCGAGTCGAAGACCATGCGGCGCACATGCGAGGGGAAGAGCGTCGCGTACACCGCGCCGAAGTAGGTGCCGTACGAGGCACCCATGAAGGTCAGCTTCTTCTCGCCGAGCGCGGCCCGGAGCACGTCCAGGTCGCGGGCGTTGTTGAGCGAGGTGTAGTGGCGCAGGGCCGCGCCCGCGTTGCGCGCGCAGCCCTGCGCGTACGCCTTCGCCTGGGCGATGCGCTGCCGCTTGTAGGCCTCGGAGGGGAACGCGGGGGCCGTGGTCGGGGCCTTGGCGAACTCGGCGGGGGAGACGCAGGAGAGCGGGGCCGAGCGGCCGACGCCGCGCGGGGCGTAGCCCACCATGTCGTAGGCCTCCGCGATGCGCTTCCACTCCGGGAGGTCGGCGACCATCGGGAAGTACATGGAGGAGGCGCCGGGGCCGCCCGGGTTGAAGACCAACGCGCCCTGGCGGTCGGCCTTTTTGCCGGTGGCCGTACCCCGGCTGACCGTCAGCCGGATCTGCTTTCCGTCGGGCTTCGCGTAGTCGAGCGGGACCTTCACGGTGCCGCACTGTGCGGGGCCCGACACCGACTCGACGGCGGCGCACTTCCCGAAGGCGATACCGGTGGCCGTGGCGCGGCGGGCTGCGACCGCGGTGCCCCTGGCCTCGGCCGAGGCGGTGTCGGCGCTGCCGGCGGGAGCTGCGGTCAGGCCGGACAAGGCCGACAGGATCAAGCCCCCGGCGGTTCCGTACAGCGCTACTGCTCTCATCGCGATCCCTTCGTGACTGCGTACATGCAGAACAAAAGGGATGATTCGTGCGGTAGTTGAGGAAGTAAAGCACCGCCTGCCGGTGTCGGTGTCAATGACTCCTATGCGCGGTGCGGCCGCTGCCGAGGGCCGCTCGCAGCGCCGGATCGTCGACGGCGCGCAGGCCCCGTACGGCCACCGAGGTGAGGTAGTCGGGCTCCTGCTCGCCGAGGGTGACCAGCAGGCGCTGCCCTTCGGCGGAGGCCCAGCGGGTGTACGGGTGGATCTCGATGCGGGCGATGGCCAGGCAGCCCAGGGTCAGCACCAGCGGCAGCGAGAACCAGGCGGCGATCGGGCCGCGGCCCGTCTGGCTCTGGTCGTTCAGCAGCAGGGCGGCGGCGGCCATCGCGAGGACCAGCAGGGACGCGGAGCGCACCGCGCGGATGCCCGATGCCACACCCGTACGGGCTGATTCGGGGACGGCGAGACCGGCCAGGACCAGCTGGTCGGCGAGCGCGCACACGGCATCGGCGGCGGCTGCGGCCGTGCGTATCGCGGCGGTACGGGCCTGCCCCGCGGGGCCTATCGCCCGCAGCACGCTGCACTCCAGGTCGTCCTGGCCCTCCGGGTCGACGACGGTGGCCCAGCCCGTGTGCGCCAGCAGCAGCCGGCGCCGGCGGTGCATGGAGATCAGCGTCAGATCGGTGACCCGGAACGGGCCGCCGGCGAGGAACGCGGCCTCGTAGAGCGTGAGGGAGTGGCCGTCGCCGTCCGCCGACTCGGGCGCGGGGCGGGCGGCTTCGACCGCGGCGAGGCAGAGCCGACCGCACGAGATTCCTGCGGCAGCCCATGCGACCAGCAGAAAGATGACCCAGAACATGTCGGCTTTCTACGCGAGTCGTATGCCGGAGCGCCATGGGTTGTTCACGATGTGGACCCTGCGTCATGGGTTCGTCGCGTTCGGCGATGCGCCGTTCGTCGCGGAGGGGTTCGGGCGGGAGGCGGGCGGCGGCAGCGGGAAGTCGGGCGAGGAGGTGACGGGCGGCACGGGCGACGGGGTGGCGCCCGGGGTGGGCGGCGGCGGACCGGTGGGGCTTGCGGTCGCTGTGGCCGCGGCGGAGGTGGCGAGAGCCTGGAAGTCGACGAAGCCGGTGGCCTCCAGGACCTTCATATGGTCCAGGACCGTCGTGTTCGCGTCGTCCGCGAGCGCACGGACCAGGGAGTTACGGGTGTTGGCCCTGATCTGGGCGACCAGCGCGAAGACCTTGCCGTGCGCCTGGCGCACGATGGTGGCGAAGTCCTTCTCGTACGTCGTCGTGTCGCGGTCCCCGGTCAGCGTCGTGAGGAACCCCTGCTGCTGGGCGTTGGGCTGGGTCGGCAGCTCCATGCCCAGCTGGGCCGCGACCTCGCGCACCCGGGCGTCGAGGAAGGCGTGGCCGTCGACCAGGTGCTGGCCCGCGGTCCTGATCGCGGGCGTGGGAGCACGCTCGATCGCCTGCTGCCCGGCCGGGCCCTCCCACAGGCCGGCGAGTCTGACGCGTACGACGAAGTCCCGGTCGGCAGCCGAAAGCGGACCCCAACGGGTGTTCACGGTACCGGCGTTGAGATTGGCGACGCCGGTGCCCGAACGGTCCGCGTACGACCAGATCGGAAACAGCAGGGCGCTGATCGTCGCCGTGAGGGCGACGACGACCAGCGTGGTGCCGGTGATGGAACGCATGGTGCCTCCTGGTGCGGCACCGCACGGTAATGCGCGATTCGATGATCCCGTGGGCAGTTCGGTGAAGTCCCAGGCAGGAAGCGGCTACGAACTGCTGCTCCCACAGCTGGAACTGGAACTCGATCCGCAGCTGGAGCCCGAACCGCCCCCGCAGCTCGACCCGGAACTTCCGCAACTGGAACCGCTGCTGCAGCTCGATCCGGAACCGCCGCCGCAACTGGAACCCCCGCCCCCGCTGCTGCTCCCGCAGCCCGAACCGCCCGAGCCCGGAGCGCCGCACCACACCGCTGCGGTGACGGCCGGGTCGTAGAACGAACTGGAGGAGGAAGAGGAGCTGGAAGCCGACGTGGTGCGGCCCCTCCTGCCCGGCCCGCTCCCCATCCGCGCGGCCGCGATCAGCTGGGCCTGCAGCAGCGGATCGGGTAGTGCCCGGAGCCCGTGCAGAGCGACCCGTACGGCGGCGGAGGGATCCAGCGCATGCGTCCTGCCGTACGCCGCCAGCGCATCCTTGCCGCCGCCCGTGACGCGGCGCCTGGCGCGGGAGGCGAACACCATGCCGACGACGATTCCGCCGAACACGGCGGGCACGACCTTGATGATGAAGGGCACCCCGATCTCGCCGTCCGACGTGAAGAAGGTCGCGAAGGTCAGCAGCATCGCCAGCGGGAAACCCAGGAAGCAGACGACGGCCTGCACTCCGCCCCAGACCGCCCACCCCCGGCCCGCACCCGGCTCCGCCATCAGCCCGCGGGCCGCGAGCCCGTCGCCGATCTCCTGCACGGCCGGGCTGCGCATCACCGCGAACCGCAGCAGATGCAGCGCCCCGCTGGGCGCCTCGGCGAGCGCCGCCAGCACGGCGCGCTCCACCGGCTCCCGCGCGGACGGACGTGCCACGGCGACGATCCCGGGACCGCCCACCGTGATCCGGCCGTCCTCGGCCAGGGCCGCGAGCGCGGAGTCGGTGACCCGGGCGGGACCGCCCGAGAGGAAGGCCGCTTCCATCGCGTCATGGACGGTGGCCGCGGATCCGGCGACGCGGCCGCGCGAGCGGGTGACGCCGGTGATGAGTGCGGCGGACGAGGCGCCGATCACCAGGTAGTAGAGGAGAACGAAACCGTTCATCGGGTCACCTTCCCACCAGTGCGGTACGGGCTGCCCGCACCAGGCGGGTCCGGCGGGTCGGCGGGCGCGGAGCGGCCCGGTCCTGCCACCACCGGGTGAGCGCCTGCCGTGCGGCCGGGTCGGCGGGCCGTCCCGCGATCAGCAGATGCTCGGCGAAGTCCAGCGCGTCGCGCCGGTAACCACCGGACATCGGGCGGCACTTGGCGTACGAGAGGAACGCGGAACGGTATCCGCTGCCCAGGATCTCAGGCAGCTCGGGCGCCACCTTGGCGATCACGTCGGCGCGCTTGGCGGCGAGAGCGTGGCTCTGGACGCGCAGCCTGCGGGTGTCGAACCCCTCGGGGGCCGGTGTGCCCGCGACGAGCGAGGAGAGCAGCGAGGCCTGCGCCAGGCCGACCCGCATCCGGACGGAGTCACCCGCGCCGCTGCCCGCCGTACTGGACCCGCCGCCGGTCTGCGCCGCCTCGTGTCCGGGCTCCTCGGCGCGGGGCGCCGGGGACCGCACCGCCAACACCTCGCGTATCGCGGCCAGTTCGGCCCCGAGCTCGGCGGCGGCCGGGAAGTCGTCGTCCCGCTCCAGGAGCGCGCCCGGCGGGTCCACCCGGGAGCGGAGTTCCGCCAGGACGTTCAGGACGGGCTCGGTGACCGGGTGGGCGTGGGTGTCGTGCCAGACGCCGTCCTTCTCCACACCGCCCGCCACATGGACGTAGGCGATGGCCTCCAGAGGGAGCTCGGCCAGGGCCTTCGCCGGGTCCTCGCCCCTGTTGACGTGGTTGGTGTGGAGGTTGGCCACGTCGATCAGCAGCCGGACCCCCGTGCGCGCCACGAGCTCCGCCAGGAACTGGCCCTCGGTGAGCTCCTCGCCCGGCCAGGCGATCAGCGCGGCGATGTTCTCCAGAGCGAGGGGGACGGGCAGCGAGTCCTGGGCGATACGGACGTTCTCGCACAGCACGTCGAGGGCGTCCCAGGTGCGCGGGACGGGGAGCAGGTGGCCGGCCTCCAGAGCGGGGGACGCCGTCAGCGCCCCTCCCGCCCGTACGAACGCGATGTGCTCCGTGACCAGCGGCGTCCCCAGGAACTCCGCCCGCGCCGCCAGATCCGCGAGGCGCCCCGCGTCCGGCCGCTCCGCCCCGCCGATGCCCAGCGAGACGCCGTGCGGGACGACCGTCACGCCCCGGTCGCGCAGCCGCTGCAGGGAGGCGGGGAGATGGCCGGGGCAGATGTTCTCCGCCACGACCTCGACCCAGTCGATGCCGGGCAGCTCCTCCACCGCCTCCGCGATCTCAGGACGCCAGCCGATGCCGATACCCAGGTGATGCCGCATGCTCTCCCCCTCCTTCACACCTTCACCGCGTGCTGTGGTGCAGGGGTCATGACCCTCACGCGCGGTGGTGAACCCCGCAGGAGAGACGTTCAGAGCTTCATTTGAGGTTCCGCGGCGTCCGCAGTGCCGGATGTTCGGAGACGACCGTGCAGGATCCCGGCGCGATCTCGGTGAATCCGGCATCGCGGACCACCGGCAGGCCGCTCTCCGTGAGCTCCTTCCACCGCTCCGCCGTGGCCGTACGCACCGACAGCGGGAAGCCCGCCGCACGCCACTGCTCGCGCTCCTCCGGCGACAGCTCCCACCACGCCAGCTGCGCCCCGTGCCCGGCCTGCGCCATCGCCTTGCCCGCCGACATCTCCACATCGGGGCTCATCCACAGAACGGGCCCGGAGAGGTCGGGTGCGGCAGGCTCCTCAGGATCGTCCAGGTCCGTGCCGCTGACCTGGAGCTTCGCCAGCTCCTTCGGCCAGCCGTCCAGCGGCACCGGCGGGAAGACCCGTACCTCGGCCGCCTTGCCCGTCACCGTGATCCCGGGGAGCGCCGACGCCTTGCGCCACTCCGCCCCGCGCGCCCGCCGTACGACCTTGCGGATCCGGGCGTCCTGCCAGTCCCGCATGACCTCGGCCCACTCGCCCTCGCCGAGGGACCGCTCGTCGGAGAGGATCACCAGCACGGCCCGCGCCGCCGTCTCCAAGGCGTCCGTGCGGGCGGGCGGTTCGGCCTTCTCGATGTGCACCACGAGAGGGAGGACGAACTGCGGGGCCTCGTCACGGGACGTCGGCTCAGGCACAAAAGGACTGTCGTTGCTGCTCACACACACCAGTTTGCCAGTCCGTCATGCGCAGCTCCTTGGCGGAGCCACTGGCTCCGGGTGAGGATGCTCCGCATGAAGAGCGATCTTTTCTCCACGGACAACATGGCGCAGCAGGCCGTCGCCCCCGGCATGACCCTGCAGAACGCCAAGTCGATCAAGTACGCGATCAACGGCGAGATGCTCGCCCGCCAGGGCTCGATGATCGCCTACCGCGGCAATCTCCAGTTCGAGCGGAAGGGCCAGGGGATAGGCGGCATGCTCAAGCGCGCCGTCACCGGCGAGGGCCTGGCGCTCATGGCGGTCACCGGACAGGGCGAGGCCTGGTTCGCGCAGGAGGCGGCGAACTGCTTCATCGTCGATGTCGAGCCGGGCGACGCGCTCACCATCAACGGCCGCAACGTCCTGTGCTTCGACTCCACGCTCTCCTACGAGATCAAGACGGTGAAGGGCTCCGGCATAGCCGGCGGCGGCCTCTTCAACAGCGTCTTCACGGGCCACGGCAAGCTCGGCCTGATCTGCGAGGGCAACCCCATCGTCATCCCCGTCTCGCCCCAGGCCCCGGTGTACGTCGACACCGACGCGGTCGTCGGCTGGACCGCGCACCTCTCCACCTCCCTGCACCGCTCGCAGTCCATCGGCTCGATGATCCGCGGCGGCTCGGGCGAGGCCGTGCAGCTGATGCTGCAGGGCGAGGGATTCGTGATCGTACGGCCGAGCGAGGCCACCCCGCAGAAGGCCCAACAGCACTGAAACTGCGAGGAGTCGGCCGTCGCTACGGCCTCGCCGGACCCTGGGTGCTGCGCGGGGTCGATCTCGATCTGCCCGCGCACACCGTGGTACGCGTCGAAGGGGTCAACGGCAGCGGCAAGTCCACGCTGCTGCGGCTGCTCGCCGGGATCGACACCCCGACCGAGGGCAGCGTCACAGGGCGCCCGCGCACCGCGTACGTCCCCGAACGCTTCCCGGCCGCGCTGCCGTTCACCGCGGCCGGATACCTGGTCCACCTCGGCCGGATCCACGGCCTGGGCAGGAACGCCGCACGGTCGGGGGCAGCCGAGTGGCTGGAGCGGTTCGGGATCACGGAGTACGCCCGTACGCCGCTCAGCCGCCTCTCCAAAGGCACCAGCCAGAAGATCGCCGTCGCTCAAGCCCTCCTCGCAGCACCGGAGTTGCTCATCCTGGACGAGGCATGGACCGGCCTGGACACGGCCGCCCGCGCCACCCTGGACGGCGCGGTCGCCGAGGGCGTCGCGCAGGGTGCCACCGCGGTCTTCGTCGACCACGACCCGCGCCGGCTCGCGGACGCGGTCGACGTGGCCCACCGGGTGGAGGGCAGCGCGCTGGTCCCGGTTCTGTTCGTACGGGAAGACGGCGGACCCCGGGTGCGCATCGAAGCCGCGGGCCCGCCCGGAGCCGTACTCCCGGCGCACCTGCCCGGATCGCCCGAGTGCGAGCCAGGCCCCGACGCCACCACCCTGACCGTCGCGGCCGTCCACTCCGACGCCCTGCTGAAGGCGCTGCTCACGGCGCGCCCGCCCTGGCACATCCGCGGCCTGGCCCCCTGCGTGCGGGAGGACCGGTGACCGCACTCCTCCGCTACCAGTCCGCTCTCCTGCTGCGCTCCCAGCGCTGGCTCCCGCCGGTCCTGCTGTACGGGATCTTCCTCGCGGTCGGCGCCCAGGGCGGCGACCCGGTGCTCGACTCGCTCGGCGTCGCGGCCGCGGCCCTGCTCCCCGTCACCGCCTGGCTGGTCCGTATCTGTGCCACCCAGGAACCCCCGGCCGCCCGGCACTGCGCCGCTGCCGCGACGAGCCCCGCGCGGGTCCATCTCGCCTGCCTCGGCGCCGCGTCGGGGTGGGCGGCGGTGCTCGCGGTCGCGGGGACCGTGGTGGTCGCCGCGATGAGCGACGCGACGAGCACCGACCACCAGCGGGCCGTCCCGATGCTGCCCGCCGCCTCCGCGGGTCTCCTCGCGGCCCTGGTGTGCGCCCTCGTCGGAGCGGCGGTGGGCGCCCTGTGCACCTGGCCGGTGCTGCGCTCCACCGGCTGGTCGGTCACGGCCACGGCGCTGGCCGCGCTCCTGGTCCTGGTGACGACCGGGTCGCCCGCCCACAGCGCGGTGTACGGCCTGGTCAGCGGCTCGCGCACCGGCACCGTGCAGCTGCCTCTGCTGTCCCTGGCCGCGTCGGCCGCGATCGCGGCCGCAGTGGCGGCGCTGGTCTGCCGGCTCACCTCGCGGCGCGGCTGACTACTCTCGTGCGTATGAAGGAGACCGAGGAGCAGGCCGTGGCGATGGCCGAGTGCGTGCTGTGCCGCAAGCCGACCGAATACCCGGAGTCGACCCGCGGCATCACGCTCTGCCCCGTCTGTGAATGGCGGGAGGCCGAGCGCACGGCCTGTTCCGGCTAGGTCCTCTCAGCCTCTCAGCCGCGCATCAGATCCGAGACCTTCACGAACCGGTAGCCGCGCTTGCGCAGTTCGGGCACGATCCGCCGCAGTGCCGCGTCCGTGGCGGGAGCAGCGCTCTCGGTGCAGTGCATCACCACCAGCGATCCCGGCCGTACGCCCGAGAGCACCTGATCGGCCACCGCGTCCGCGTTCTGGGCGAAGGGGTCGCCGCTGACGACGTCCCACTGCACCGCCGTCAGGTGCAGGGGCGCCAGGGCGCGCAAGGCGGCCTTGTCGTAACAGCCGCCGGGGAAGCGGAAGTACGGGACCGTGTGCCCGACCCCCGCCCTGCGGAAAGCGGCGGTCGCCCGTGCCGCGTCGGAGCGCATCTCGTGGGCGCCGAGCTCGGGGAGGCCGTAGCAGGGGGACGTGAAGGCGTAGTGGCTGTACGAGTGGTTGGCGACCTCGAAGAGCGGGTCGGCGCCGATCGAGCGCGCCTGGGCCGGGTACTCGTCGGCCCAGCGGCCCGTCATGAAGAGCGTCGCCGGGACCTTCAGCCGCCGCAGATCGGCGATGAGCCGGGGATTGTCGAAGTGCTCTCCCGCGGCCGCCCTGGGTCCCTCGCTCGCGGTCATGTCCGCGTCGAAGCTCAGTGCGACGATCTTGCCCCGGGTGCGCGAGCCGTGCGCGAAGACGGGGGTCAGGCCGCCGGGTCCCGGCGCCATCGACGGCGGCTTCCGCACGGTTCGTACGGAAGGAGCGGGGGAGGGACGGGCCGGCGCGGAGGAGGCGGCCGCCGGTCCGGCCGGTGCGGGCTTGCCGGCGCGGGGCTGCGGGTCGGCGGTGCCGCAGCCGGCGAGCACGGCACCGAGGGCGCCGAGAACAGCGACGGCGGTCAGCCGTCGGGCGAGAGTGATCACGCACGGAAGCTATCGGAGCGACGGGCGGGGTCGGGGCATCCCGGGCTACGGTATTGTCGTAATTACGGCATTTGTGAACCCGAAAGGGAGCCATGGAAACCGACGCCCTCACCTCAGCGCTGCTGCAGGAACTGCGCGCGCCCCAGCCGTATCCGGTCGTCTCGCTGAGCATGCCCACCCACCGCCGCGAACCCGACAACGCCCAGGACGGCGTGCGGCTGCGCAATCTGGTGGCGGAGGCCGTGCACCGGCTGGAGGCCGACGCATCGGTCCCGCGGAAGGCGCGGATCGACATCAAGGCACAGCTGGACCGGGCCGTCGCGGACCTGGACCTGAGGCATGCGCAGGACGGTCTTGTCATCTTCGTACGCCCCGACGAGCACCAACTCTGGTCGCTGCCGCGCCCGGTGCCCGAGCGCATCGTGCTCAGCGACACCTATCTCACGCGCAACCTGGTCGCCGCGAAGGCGCAGTCCAGGCCGTACTGGGTACTGGCCGTCGCAGCCGACCGCGCGACGCTCTGGGACGGCTCGGGCGAGAGCCTGCGCGAGCACACCGCGGACGGATTCCCCCAGGAGCCCGAGGAGATCCAGAACGACGTGCAGCGCGAGGAGCGCCAGGGCGACACCCCCAGCACTTTCAGGGACGAGACGACCCGGCAGTACCTGCGCAGCGTCGACACCGCACTGGGCCACCTGCTGGCCGCACATCCGCGCCCGGTGTACGTGGTCGGCCTGGCCCCCGCCCTCGGCGCCTTCGAAGAGGCCTCGGGGTCGGGCCGCAAGCTCGCGGGGAAGCTGCTCAAGGGCGGCCTCACCCATGGCCCCGCCACCGAACTGCACACCCAACTGAAGCCGCTGGTCGAGGAGTTCGAGAAGAAGTCGGCCGGCGAAGTCGCCCGTCGGCTCGACGAGGCGCGCGGGCGGCGCACCTTCGCCGCCGGTCTCGACGAGGTGTGGGAAGCGGTGCGCGAAGGCCGCGTCGCGCTGGTGGCCGTCGAGGACAACTTCCAGCAGACGGTACGGCTGGAGGACGGCCACCTCGCTCCGGCCGACGCGGACGGTGCGCAGAGCGCCGACCACGAGGTCCGTGAGGACATCGTCGACGAACTGGTCGAGGCGGCCCTGGACAGCGGCGCCGAGGTGGTCTTCCTCCCCGACGACGCGCTCGCCGCCCACGACCGTATCGCCGCCGAACTGCGCTACTGAGCGAGCAGCAGCCTGCGGCTCTCCTTGACATCGAAATCGGCCTTCGGGTACTGGGGGTCGAGGGCTTCGAGGTGTTCGAGGAGCAGCTTGCTGATCGCCCAGTTCCGGTACCACTTGCGGTCGGACGGCACCAGGAACCAGGGCGCGGCGTCCGTCGAGCACCGCTCAAGAGCGATCTCGTACGCCTCCTGGTAGGCGGGCCACAGGGCGCGCTCCTCGATGTCGCCCGGGTTGAACTTCCAGTGCTTGTCCGGGTTGTCGAGCCGCTCGATCAGCCGTCGCTGCTGCTGCTCGTAACTGATGTGCAGGAAGATCTTGACCACGGTCACGCCGTCCTCGGCGAGGGACTGCTCGAAGCGGTTGATCTGCCCGTACCTGCGGCCCAGTTGGCTGCCCGGCACCAGCTCGCGCACCCGCGCGATCAGCACGTCCTCGTAGTGCGAGCGGTCGAAGATGCCGATCTCGCCCGGCTGCGGAAGCGCCTTGACGATGCGCCACAGGAACGGGTGGTTGAGCTCCTCGGCCGTCGGCTTCTTGAAGGCCTTGATCCGGCAGCCGGACGGATTGAAGAGGCCGATGACGTGCTTGACGACCCCTCCCTTGCCGCTGGTGTCCATGCCCTGGAGCACCAGCAGCACGCGCCTGCGGTCGCCGCCCGTCGAGGCCGCGTACAGCCGCTCCTGGAGATCGGCGAGCCGTTCACCCATCAGAGTGGTCCCGGCAAGACCGTCGGCCTTCTTCTGCGGGCCCGCAGGGAGGGCTTCCGGATCGTACGAGGAGAGATCGACCTCGGAGCCGGGCGGGATGCGCAGCAGCTCGCGCAGGTCCTGAGCCTTCTTCGGGGCCTGCTTCTTGGAACCCTTCTTGGCCACTGCGCATCCCTTTCAGCCGACGGTTAACACCATGGTCCGGTGACGGCGAAGGTCGTGCCAGGGGTGTAGCAGTTCACGAACATCGTCCGGCCGTCCGGAGCGAAGGTGACCCCGGCGAACTCGCCCCACTCGGGGGCTTCCGGTGTCCCGATGTTCTGCCTGCCGCGCGCCATCGGATAGACCGTCCCCTTCCGGTCCAGGCCGAAGACGTGCTGCGCCCCTCCGCCGTCCTCGCAGACCATCAGGCCGCCGCTCGGGGCGAGCGTGATGTTGTCGGGGGACTCCCCGGGCAGCTGCACATCCGTGTCGGGCCCGAAGATCACGACCAGGGTCAGGCGCCGCTTCTTCGGCTCGTACCGCCAGACCTGGCCGAAGTGGTCGCCCGCGGCGCCGTCCTTGGAGATGGCGAAGCTGGAGACGAAGTACACGCAGGAACCGCCCCAGTAGCAGCCCTCCAGCTTCTGCGCGTGCGTGATGCCCTTCGGCCCGAAGTCCTGCAGCCGGATGGGGGTTTCCTTCGCGAGCGGATCCGGTACGGGCACCCACTCCACGCCCCCGAAGCTCGTCCCGGTCTCCTGCACGGCGGAGAGATCGGGCACCCCCGGCACCCGCATCGCCTCCAGCGTGCCGCCCGCGCGCAGCGAACCGATGCCGCCCTGCGGCTTGTTGGGGTGGAAGCGGTAGAAGAGACCGAAGGGCTTGATGAACGCGTCCTCGGTCTCGTAGACCGTGCCGTGGTCCGGGTCGATGGCGATCGCCTCGTGCGCGAAGCGGCCCATCGCGGTCAGCGGGACGGCGCCGGTGCGCTGCGGGTCGGCGGGGTCCGTCTCGAAGATGAAGCCGTGGTCCTTGGTGTAGCCGTTGGTGCCGGCCTTGTCCTCGGTCTCCTCGCAGGTCAGCCAGGTGTGCCAAGGGGTGGGCCCGCCCGCGCAGTTGACGGCCGTACCGGCGATGGCGACCCGCTCGGACAGCACGTTGTTGCGGCCGTCCACCTCCAGGGCCGTACAGCCGCCCAGACCGTTCGGGTCGTAGGTGATCCCCGGGATCGCCGGCACCCGGTGCTTGGCGGTGACGCGGTTCTCGTGATTGCGGACCAGGAACGTGCGGCCGCGCCGGCCGGGCAGGGCGGCCATTCCGTCGTGGTTGGAGGGAACGATGCCCTCGCCGGAGCGGAGCTGGTCGCCCTCGCGGGAGAGGACCTTGTAGTGGAAGCCCCGGGGGAGATCGAGCAGGCCGGCGGGGTCGGGGACGAGCGGGCCGTAGCCGGATCTGCCGGACGGCTGGGCCGCCGCCGTCCCTTCGAAGAGCGCCGAGAGAGTCCCGGAAAAGGCGATACCGGCGCCGAGGGCGCCGGTACGGGTCAGAACGTGACGACGTGTCGCATCGGTCATGGGGCAGCTCCCTGTTGGCGGACAGGTGGTGCGTGACCCGCATGTGTTTAGCACGTAAGTACTGACACGTGAACCATGCGAGTCACGCGGCCCCGGATGACGGGTGGGTCAGGCGAGCTTCGCCGTGAGCGTGATCGTCGTACCCGAAAGGGCCTGGCTCACCGGGCAGTTGGCCTTGGCGTCCTCGGCCGCGGCCTGGAAACCGGCCTCGTCGAGACCCGGGATCTGGCCCTCGACCGTGATGTGGATGCCGGTGATCCCGGTGCCCGGCTGGAAGGTGACCTCGGCCTGGGTGGTCAGCTGGGTCGGCGGGGTGCCGGCCTTGGTCAGACCGTTGGACAGCGCCATGGAGAAGCAGCTGGAGTGAGCGGCCGCGATGAGCTCCTCCGGGCTGGTCTTGCCATTGGCCTGCTCGGCGCGGGCCGGCCAGGAGACCGGGTACTCGCCGATGCCGGAGGAGTCGAAGGTGACGACGCCCGAGCCCTCGAGGAGCGTGCCGTCCCAGACCGTGTGCGCCTGACGCGTGGTGGCCATGATGAATCCCAATCTGTTGGCTGGTGGTCCCAAACCTACTGGGCCACCAGACCCTTCGCGTCGCGTGCCAGCGCCGTGAGACGGGAGATCGCCCGGAAGTACTTCTTGCGGTAGCCGCCGTTCAGCATTTCTTCGCTGAACAGACGGTCGAAGGGCAGACCGGAGGCGAGCACCGGTATCTCGCGGTCGTAGAGCCGGTCGGCGAGGACCACCAGGCGCAGCGCCGTGGACTGGTCGGGCACCGGTGCCACATCGGTGAGACAGACCGCGCTGACCGACGCGGTGAGCGCGCCGTAACGGCTCGGGTGGATCTTGGCGAGATGCGCGAGCAGCGCGGGGAAGTCGTCGAGGGACGCTCCCTCGGTGGCGTACGCCGCCTTCGTGACCTGCTCGTCGCTGTACGGGGCGGGAGCCTCGGGCAGACCCCGGTGCCGGTAGTCGTCGCCGTCGATGCGCAGCGGGCGGAAGTGGGCGGAGAGTCCCTGGATCTCGCGGAGGAAGTCCGCGGAGGCGAAACGGCCCTCGCCGAGCTTGCCGGGCAGGGTGTTGGAGGTCGCGGCCAGGGCGACGCCCGCCTCGACCAGCCTGCGCAGCAGGGAGGAGACCAGGACGGTGTCGCCCGGGTCGTCGAGCTCGAACTCGTCGATGCAGAGCAGCCGGTGGCCGCTGAGGGTCTGGACCGTCTGCTGGAAGCCGAGCGCGCCGACCAGGTTCGTCAGCTCCACGAAGGTCCCGAAGGCCTTGAGCTCGCGGGGCGCCGGGGTGGCGTGCCAGACCGAGGCGAGGAGGTGGGTCTTGCCGACGCCGTACCCGCCGTCGAGGTAGACACCGCGCGGTCCGGTGGGCGCGGCGGGCTTTTTCGTACCCCCGAACCAGCGCTTCTTCGCGGAGCCCGCTCCGGTCGCCGTGGCACCGCCGAGACCGGCGGCGAACGCGCTGAGGACGGCGACCGCCTCGGTCTGGGTGGGCTGATCGGGGTCGGGGTTGTACGTATCGAAGCGCACCGAGTCGAAGCGCGGCGGCGGCACCATCTCCGCGACCAGACTGCTCGCGGGGACGTGCGGCTCTAGGGCGCACAGGGACTGGGGGACCACTTCAGCTATGGACGACGACACAGTTCTTAACTCTATGCGCCGTGCCACACTGCCTGGCATGCGACGCCTGCTCCCTGTGACCGACCAGACACCCCCAGAGTCCCCGGAGGGCCGCGACTGGAGCCTGGACGAACTGGCCGATGCCTACGCATACCCGGAGGCCATCCCGGGAGCGGGTGCCCCCTGGCTGCGGGCCAACATGGTCTCCTCGCTGGACGGTGCGGCCCAGCACGACGGCCGCTCGCAGCCCATCTCCTCCGCCACGGACATGAAGATCTTCGGCACCCTGAGGGCGCTGGCGGACACGGTGGTGGTGGGTGCGGAAACGGTTCGCCTGGAGGGCTACCGTCCCGCCCGCGCCCGTGAGGCCTTCGCCGCGCGCAGGGCGGCGGCCGGTCAGGGACCCGCACCCGCGATCGCCGTGGTGAGCGCGAGCCTGGAGCTGGACTTCGACCTCCCGCTCTTTGCCGCGCCCCTCGTCCCGACCCTGGTCCTCACGGGGGCCTCGGCGCCCGAGGACCGCGTACGGGCGGCCGAGAAGGCGGGCGCCGAGGTCGTGATCGCGGGTGACGGGGCGGGTGTGGATCCGGCCCGGGCCGTACGGGAGCTGGGCGAGCGCGGGCACGGGCGGCTGCTCACGGAGGGCGGGCCGCGGATGCTGGGCCAGTTCGTGGCGGCGGGGGTCCTCGACGAGCTCTGTCTGACCCTCTCGCCGACCCTCACCGCGGGCGACGCGCAGCGGATCGCGGGGGGCCCCGCACTGGCCGTGCCGGAACGCTTCTCCCTGGTGTCCCTGCTGGAGGAGGCCGGGTTCCTGTTCAGCCGCTACCGTCGTGTCTGACAAGCGGCGGAATTTGCCGTTCCGGTTAGCTCCGGATGGGCACACTTACCTTGTTCAGACCCCGTGCACGCACGGGGAAGGATGGTTTCAGCAGAAGGGCTCCAGCGGTGTTCACGAGCGTATTGATGATCGAGAAGCCCCTCACCTCCGAAGACGTGGAGTTCGTCACGACGCTGCACGGCGACGAACAGGTCTCCTTCGTTGTGCTGATGCAGCCGCGCGGCGACCAGGCGGACGTACTGCTGCGAGCCATCGACGACGTGGCCATGGGCGAACTGGACGACGCCGCCCGTGAGGGCGACGTACTCGAAGGAGCGGACGCCAGGCTTCCCGCAGAGCAGGCCCTGCAGCACTCCCTGCAGGCGCTGCGGGACGCCGGCGCCGCGGCGGAGGGGCAGGTCGTCGAGGAGCACCCCCTCGACCTGCTGACGACGGTCGTCACCGAGAAGAGTGCCGACGAGGTCATCGTGCTGACCGAGCCGCACTACGTCGAGGAGTTCTTCCACCGGGACTGGGCCTCGCGCGCCCGTCACAAGGTCGGCGTACCGGTGCTCAAGCTCTTCGCGCACAGCGAATAGGCTGGGCCGCCTCACTTACGTCCGTACACCTTGGGGAGAAACGCACATGGCACCCGGTATTCCTGCCGCCATGGACCGACCGCACTTCATCGGCATCGGCGGCGCCGGAATGTCGGGCATCGCGAAGATCCTCGCGCAGCGCGGCGCCAAGGTCGCGGGCAGCGACTCCCGGGAGTCGGGCACGGCGGACGCCCTGCGCGCGCTGGGCGCGACGGTGCACATCGGCCACGACGCGGCGCACCTGGCGGACGACTCCACCTCGGTCGTCGTCTCCAGCGCGATCCGCGCCGACAACCCCGAGCTGGTGCGCGCGGCCGAGCTCGGCATCCCGGTCGTCCACCGCTCGGACGCGCTCGCCTCCCTGATGACGGGCCTGCGCTCGATCGCGGTGGCCGGCACCCACGGCAAGACGACGACCACCTCGATGCTGGCCGTCGCCCTGACCGAGCTGGGCCTCGACCCCTCGTACGCGATCGGCGGCGACCTGGCGGGACCCGGCACCAACGCACGCCACGGCGAAGGGGAGATCTTCGTCGCCGAGGCGGACGAGAGCGACCGGAGCTTCCAGAAGTACGACCCCGAGGTCGCCATCGTCCTCAACGTCGAGCTCGACCACCACGCCAACTACGCCTCGATGGACGAGATCTACGACTCCTTCGAGACCTTCGTCGGCAAGGTCGTCCCCGGCGGCACCCTGGTCATCTCCGCCGACCAGCCGGGCGCGGTCGAGCTGACGAGCCGTATCCGCGACCTCTCCACCCTCAAGGTCGTCACGTACGGATCCGCCCCGACGGCCGACGTACGCGTCCAGAAGGTCACCCCCCGCGGCCTGACCAGCGAGGTCACCGTCGTCCTCGGCGGCAAGTACCTCACCTTCACCGTCTCGGTCCCCGGCAGCCACTACGCCCACAACGCGGTCGCCGCCCTCGCCGCCGGCATCGCGCTCGGCCTGCCCGCGCACAACCTGGCCTCCGCGCTCGGCAAGTACACCGGCGTCAAGCGCCGCCTGCAGCTCAAGGGCGAGGAGGCGGGCGTCCAGGTCATCGACTCGTACGCCCACCACCCCACCGAGATGACCGCCGATCTGGAAGCCATGCGCGGCGCGGCCACCGACGCGCGCCTCCTGGTGGTCTTCCAGCCCCACCTCTTCTCCCGCACCCAGGAGCTCGGCACCGAGATGGGCCAGGCCCTGGCCCTCGCGGACGCCTCGGTGGTCCTCGACATCTATCCGGCCCGCGAGGACCCGATTCCCGGCATCACCAGCACCCTGATCATCGACGCGGCGAAGGCGGCGGGCGCCGACGTGACCGCCGTACACGACAAGGGGACGGTCCCGGACGTCGTGGCGGGAATGGCGAAGCCGGGTGACCTCGTTCTCACCATGGGCGCGGGCGACGTCACGGACCTGGGTCCGGCCATCCTCGCCCGCCTTTCGAACTGAGGGGACCACCATGTCGTACGACATCGACAAGCCCGACGAGCAGTGGCGCGAGGAGCTGAGCCCGGCGGAGTACGCGGTACTGCGCCAGGCCGGCACCGAGCCCGCCTTCGTCGGCGAGTACACCGACACCAAGACGACCGGCGTCTACTCCTGCCGGGCGTGCAACTCCGAGCTCTTCCGCTCGGACACCAAGTTCGAGTCGCACTGCGGCTGGCCGTCCTTCTACGACCCGAAGGACACGGAGGCGGTCGAGCTGATCTCCGACACCTCCCACGGCATGACCCGCACCGAGGTGCGCTGCGCGCGCTGCGGATCGCACCTGGGCCATGTCTTCGAGGGCGAGGGGTACGCCACCCCGACGGACCAGCGGTACTGCATCAACTCCATCTCGCTGCGGCTGACGCCCGACGAGAAGTGAGGCGTGAGCCCGGTCGCGGGGGGGGGGGGGGGGGCGGCCCCCCCCCCCCCCGCGACCAGGGCGCTTACCGGGTTGAGCGCTTGCTCGTGGCGCCCCCGTTGATCACGAACTGCGATCCGGGTTCCACCAGGATGTTCCCGTCCCGCGAATCGGTGATCGTCACGTTCGAGAGGGTCGCGCTGCCGCGCGCGCCGCCCATGGCGAGGATGCCGGAGCCGTTGTCGGACTTGGAGATCGTGACATTGCTGATCTTCACGTCCGGGACGGTGCCGCCACCGGTCTTGAACTGGATTCCGTCGTACGTCGAGTCCTGGATGTCGGTGTCGCGGATCGTGACACCGGTGATGTCCGGGCCCTGGGCGAACAGCGTGATGGCGCCGAACTCCTGGTCCTCGTTCCAGAACGCGCCGCCCGTGCGGTACAGGCCGTTGTTCGCGATCAGTGTCTGCCCGGAGAAGGGCAGCGGGTCGTGGTCGGTCGCGAGCATGATGCCCGGGTAGTTCATGGTGTCGTACACGAGGTTGTTCTCGATCTTGTTGCCGTAACCCCCGTACACCGCGATGCCGTTGGCGCGCCACGGCAGCTGGATCGTGTTGTTGCGGAAGGCGTTGTCGTGGCCGATGTCCACCGACGTGTCCTTCACGTACTTGTTGGCCCACACCGCGAGCGAGTCGTCACCGGTGTTGCGGAACGAGGAGTTGAACACCGTGGAGTTGCGCGTGCCGTTGGAGAAGTTGATGCCGTCCGCATAGGTGTTGCGGATCCGCATGCCAGTGAACTCCACGCCGTCGCCCGGACCCCACAGCGCCTGGATGTTGTCGTAGTCGCGGCCGACCCAGGTGGCCACGTTGGCGTGCTCGATCCACACGTTCGTGATCTTGGTGTCCTTGCCGAAGCGGCCGTTGAGGCCGACGCCGCCCTCCTGGTTGCCGTCGCCGCCCCGGATGGTGCCCGAGCCGAAGATGGCGATGTCGGAGATCTGGGTGTTGTTGTCGATGTCGAAGCCGAAGTTGCCCTCGTGCGGGTGATTGATGCCGCCCGCGTCCTGCGGCGGGATCAGCGAGTAGAGCTGCGAGTGCCACATGCCCGCACCGCGGATCGTGACGTTCGAGATGCCCACCTGGTTGTACTGGCCCCTGTTCAGCGGGTCGTCGGTGAGGATCTTCTGCTCCTGGCGCCACTGGCCTGCCGGGATCCACACGCAGGTGATGTCGCCGTTCTGGTCGGCGGTCACCGCACGCTGGATCGCGCCGCTGTCGTCGATGCCGTCGTTCGGGATCGCGCCGTACTCGGTGATCGAGGTGCAGGAAGCCGGCTTGCTCGCCGCCGGTGCGACCTGCTCCAGGTCGATCAGGTCGACGATGTAGAACGCCGCGTCGTCACCGGCGTCGCGCTGCAGCCGGAACTTGGTGCCCTGCGGGTAGGTCTGGGCGAGCAGCGCGTGCGACTCGTCGAAGAGCCGCCGTGCGTCGCCGCCCGGGGTGTTCGTCAGCCCCTCGGGCTGGTCGGTGTTGCCGTACAGCCAGCTGTTCTTGGAGGAGAGGGTCACCTTCTGCACGAACGTCCCGTTGGCGTAGAGGCTGAGTGTGGCCTCCCTGCCTCCGCCGCTCGGTGCGTCCGGGATGGAGTTGCGCACGACGATGGAGTTGGAGGCACTGGTCGAGGTGAACTCGACGTACTGACCGGTGGAGTTGAGACGCACCGACTTGCGGCCCGAGGACTCGGTGGCGAAGTTGGTGTGGCCGAAGGTCCGCAAGGCGTCGCTCTCCAGGAGGGTGCCCTGGTACGTGCCGTCCTCCGCCTCGTACTCGACGTACGGCACCGCCGCTCCGCGCCCGACGACGACGGAACGCGCGAACACGTTGTTCTGCTCGTTCGTCTCGGCGACGACGCCGGTGGCGTCGGCGGTCGCGGTGAGGGTGGCTCCGCCGCTGGTCGCCGTCCAGCTGCCGGTGATGTCGACGGTGGCCGTCTCACCTGCGGCGATCGCCGGAGTGGTGCCGTTCAGCGTGGTGTCGCCGACGGTCAGCCGGGTGACCGATCCGGCGCTGACGGCGCTGGTGCCGCGGTTGTGCACCTTCACCGCGAAGGTGACCTTCGAGCCGACGGCCGGGCTGGCGGGGTTGGACGTGATGCCGGTGGCCTCCAGGTCGGGGCCCGGCGTCTGGCCGACGGTCAGCTTCGTGTCCGCGGTGCGGCTGTTGTTGCTGTTGTCCTGCTCGGGAATCGTGTCCGTCGGGTCGACCACCGCGGACACCGTGTAGCTGCCCTGCGCCCGCTTGCCGACGGCTACCGGAACGGTTGCCGACGCGCCTGCGGCGAGCGCGGCCACCGGGGCGCTGCCCGCGACCGTGCCGTCCAGGCTGACGTTGACCGTGGTCGCGGCCGAGGCCGCCGAGCCGGTGTTGCGCACGGTGGTGTTCACCGTGACCGCGTCGCTCTCCGAAGGCTGTTCGGGACTCCAGGCGAGTGCGCCGACGGTCAGGTCAGGGCTGGGTGCGGCGGTTCCCATGACCTGGAACTCCGCGACCTGCCCGCCGTAACCGGAGCTGTTTCCGTAGAACTTCAGCTGTACGTCGGCGAGTCTGCCGGTGACGGGGATGGTCACGCTGTTCTGGTCGGCGCCGGGGTCGAAGGTGTAGTCGGCCCGCGCCTTGAGCGAGGTGAAGACCCCGGCGGACTGCTCACGGCCGAGCACCTCGACGCTCTGCGTACGCGCCGACCAGGCCGGATCGGGGTTGAGCTTGACCACGACCGAGTCCACATCGGCGTTGGCTCCCAGCTTCACCGTGAGTGTCGACGGATTGCCGCTCGACTCCCAGTAGGTGCTGGTGCTGCCGTCGTTGGCGTTCGTGGCGACATAGTTCTGTATCGATGAGGATGCCTCGACCGGCTTGTTCAGTGCGAGGTTCTTCGCTTCCGCCGCCGCGTGCACCGCGGACTCGGCGGCCGTGGCGGTCACGGGCAGGAGCGCCAGGGTCGTCAGTCCGGCGCTGAGCGCGACGGCGATCATCCGCCGGCTCTTCCGTCTCCATCTCATGGGGGTCCTCTCGGTGCGTGGGGGCGCCGGGCACCTGCATGTCACGTACATGACATGCCTGGTCATGCGTGGTCGCACCCTCCTGCCGGGGTGCAGGAGCGCGGGGCGCAGGGGTGCCGGCCTTGAGGCGCCGACAGCCCGCACGAGGCCGGGGAGGGCCTCGCGGCGCGGGGTGGCGGCGCGGTTTTACTCAAGCATTGCCACCAGATGAGCGCAAGGTGTCGAGCAGATCTCGCAATTTATTGACAGCTGGTGGAAACGACCAGCGGGGTGCGGAGTTGGAGCCCGCTCGGCCACTGGCGATCCGTCGGTGAACCTCCCCTTGCGGCACGGGCGGGTCGTCGGCCTGCGGGTGCTGAGCAGGACCCGGCAACCTTTCCGGCCGCAGCAGCGACTGCGGCTTGGAACGGCACGATCCGGCATTCAATGACGAATTGCGAGGCGAAGATGCGACGAGCAGTCGTAGTGAGACTCAGCGCGGTCGTGGCCGCCGCGGCCCTTGCGGCCGCGGCCGGCGTGACACTGTCGATGCCTGAGGCGTCGGCGGCGGTTTCGGGCGCCACCGGGTACGCGTCCCAGAACGGCGGGACCACCGGAGGGGCGGGCGGGACGACGGTCAAGGCCACCACGGGGACCCAGATCCACCAGGCACTGTGCAGTCGGGCCTCCAGCAGTACCCCCATCACCATCCAGGTCGAGGGGACCATCAACCACGGCAACACCACCAAGGTGTCGGGCGACAGCTGCAACACCGCCGCCGACAGGATCGAGCTCAAACAGATCAGCAACGTCACGCTCGTCGGCGTCGGCAGCGGGGCCGTCTTCGATCAACTGGGCATCCACATACGCGAGTCGAGCAACATCA
The DNA here is from genome assembly GCF_040654175.1 of Streptomyces sp. NPDC050738. Lineage (NCBI taxonomy): Bacteria > Bacillati > Actinomycetota > Actinomycetes > Kitasatosporales > Streptomycetaceae > Streptomyces > Streptomyces sp. NPDC050738. The sequence goes on from NZ_JBFAHN010000009.1 coordinate 297,699, forward strand.
TCATCCAGAACGTCACCGTCAAGAACGTCAAGAAATCGGGCTCGCCCATCTCCAACGGCGGCGACGCCATCGGCATGGAGTCGGACGTGCGCAACGTCTGGGTCGACCACACGAGCCTGGAGGCGTCGGGCGGCGAGTCGGAGGGGTACGACGGCCTCTTCGACATGAAGGACAACACCCAGTACGTGACCCTGTCCTACAGCACCCTGCGCAACTCCGGCCGCGGCGGCCTCATCGGCTCCAGCGAGACCGAGCTGTCGAACAGCTTCATCACGTTCCACCACAACCTGTACTCGAACATCGACTCGCGCACGCCCCTCCTGCGCGGCGGCACGGCCCACATGTACAACAACTACTACGTGAGCCTGAACGAGTCCGGCATCAACTCCCGTGCCGGAGCCCACGCCAAGGTCGACAACAACTACTTCCAGGACTCCAAGGACGTCCTGGGCACCTTCTACACCGACGCGGCCGGGTACTGGCAGGTCGGCGGCAACATCTTCGACAACGTGACCTGGTCCGCCCCCGGCAGCGAGAACAACCCGGCGGGCCCCGACCCGAAGTCCAACACCACGGTCAGCATTCCGTACGCGTTCCCTCTCGACCCGGCGAGCTGCGTGCCCGCCGTCGTGGGCCGCACGGCGGGTGCCGGCAAGGGGCTGCTGGTGTCGGACGGCAGTTGCACGGCCCAGTCGCCGACCCCGACCCCGACGTCCACCTCCACGCCGACCTCGACTCCGACCCCGACACCGTCCGCCAGCGCGTCCACTCCCAGCGGGACCAACCTCAGCATCGGGGCCGGCGCCGACGGCTCCAGCAAGGCCACGGGGACGAGCTACGGCAACGTACGTGACGGCGACCTGAGCACCTACTGGTCACCGGCGGGCTCGACCGGATCCATCTCCATCAAGTGGGGCTCCGCCACCACGGTCTCGCGGGTCAACGTCCGGGAGACCTCGGCCGCCGCAGGCGCCATCGGTTCCTGGCGGGTGCTCAACGGCACCACCGGCGCCGTGCTCGCCTCCGGCAGCGGGGCGGGCGTCATCACCTTCCCCCCGGTCTCGCTGAGCAAGATCACCTTTGAGATCGCCGGGTCGACCGGCACCCCGCAGGTCGCCGAGTTCGAGACGTACGCCGGATAGCACCAAGCCCCTTCTGCCGGGCCCGCTCCTCCTCGGGCCCGGCAGAAGGGGCGAGGGCGGCGGACGCCTCATAGGCTCGGCAGGGAGACCACCGTGCCGGGAGGCGACCATGTCATTGCAGGTGAAGCCGGGGACGTCCTGGGCCGAGGTGTACGCCAGGTGCGTCGCCGCCGCCCCCGAGGCCTTCCAGGCCGACCGGCTGAACAACCTGGAGCGTGGCGAGTGGCTCGCCACCGGCACCCCCGGTGAACACACCACCCCCGTCGACGGCAGCCCGATCCCCGGCCCGCCCCGCGTCGGCGCCGAGGACGCGGCCGCCGCGGTCGCCTGGGCCTGCGCCGAGCACCGCGCCTGGCAGCGGGTCGATCTCGACGAGCGGCGGGCGCGGGTGAGCGCCGCCGTGGACGCGCTCGAAGCGCACCGCGAACTGCTGGCGCTGCTGCTCGTCTGGGAGATCGGCAAGCCCTGGCGGCTCGCCCTCGCCGACGTGGACCGGTGCCTGGACGGGGTGCGCTGGTACGTGGGGGAGATCGAGCGGCAGATGCAGCCCGGCGGCGTACGGCGGCGGCCCCTGGACGGCCCCGTCTCCAACATCGCCAGCTGGAACTACCCCATGAGCGTCCAGGTCCACGCCGAACTGGTCCAGTTGCTGGCAGGCAACGCCGTGATCGCCAAGACCCCGAGCCAGGGCGGATTCCACTGTCTGACCCTCGCCCACGCGCTGATGCGCCGCTGCGACCTGCCGGTCACTCTGATCTCCGGCGTCGGCTCGCAGATCGGCAGCTCCCTCATCCGTGGCGAGGGCCTGGGCGCGCTCGCCTTCGTCGGCGGGCGCAGCAACGGACGCAAGGCCGCCGCCGAGCTCGCCGACACCGGCAGACGCCACATGATCGAGCAGGAGGGCCTCAACGCCTGGGGCATCTGGGACTTCTCGCAGTGGGACGTACTCGGCAAGCAGCTGCGCAAGGGGTACGAGTACGGGAAGCAGCGGTGCACCGCGTATCCGCGCTTCGTCGTCCAGCGGCAGCTCTTCCCGCAGTTCCTGGAGACCTATCTTTCGGTCGCCGGCGATCTGCGGTTCGGGCACCCGCTGGCCGTCGAGCACCCGGACGACGACCTGCCGGAACTCGACTTCGGACCCGTGATCCACGCCGCCAAGGCCGCCGAGCTCGCCCGCTACTACGACGAGGCGCTGCAGGGCGGGGCGATCCCGCTGCATCGGAGTCAGCCTGCGGACGGACGCTTCATCGACGGCCAGGACACCGCTGCATACGCCGCCCCGGCCGCCGTGCTCGCGCCTCCCGCGAACTGGGCGCTGCGCCACCGGGAGCCCTTCGGGCCGCTGGACTCGGTGGTGATCGTGGACTCCGAGAGCGAGCTCCTCGCGGAGATGAACGCGAGCAACGGCGCGCTCGTGGCCAGCCTGGCCACCGACGACGCGGCCTTCGCCGAGCGCGTCGCCCCCGAGGTCCGCGCCTTCAAGGTCGGCGTGAACGCGCCTCGCAGCCGCGGCGACCGCGAGGAGCCCTTCGGCGGTGTGGGTGCCTCCTGGAAGGGGGCGTTCGTCGGTGGCGACCTGCTGGTGCAGGCGGTGACGCAGCCCGCGGACGAGGGCGTGCACGAGCTGCTGTACGGAAACTTCCCGGACTACAGCCAGTACCCGCCCCGCTGAGCGCCGGCCCGCGCGCGACTACTCGACGACGAGCTCGACCTCGATGTTGCCGCGGGTCGCCTTGGAGTACGGGCAGTACGCGTGGGTCGCCTCGACCAGCTCGCGGCCGGTGGCGGCCTCGATCGTGTCGGGGAGCTCGACGCGCATCACGACCGCGAGCCCGAAGCCGGTGTCGTCCTTGCCGATGGAGACCTCGGCGGTCACCGAGACGTCCTTGGTGTCGACCTTCATCTGGCGGCCGACGGCGCTCATGGCGCTGGCGAAACAGGCCGCGTACCCGGCGGCGAAGAGCTGCTCGGGGTTGGTGCCCTGACCGTTGCCGCCCAGGGCCGGGGGCATGGCGAGCGTGAGGTCGATCTGGCCGTCGGAGCTCACGGCGCGGCCCTCGCGGCCGTTGGCGGTGGCGACAGCGGTGTACAGCGCGTCCATGGGGGTCCTTCTTCCGGTTGGTCGGAGCTTAAGCATTGCATGCAATTAAGTTGTGCACAACTCAATCGTGCGTGAAGAGCTACGCTGTCCTCATGACGTCACCCCTGTCCGCCGTCCCCGACGCCGAGCTGCTCCGCCTCGACCACCAGGTCTGTTTCTCGCTGCACGCCGCCTCACGCGCGTTCGGCGGTGTCTATCGCGACGCCCTGAAGGACCTCGGCCTCACCTACCCCCAGTACCTGGTGATGCTGGTGCTCTGGGAGCGCGGCCCGCAGCCCGTCAAAGCCATCGGCGAGCAGCTGCGGCTCGACTCGGGGACGCTCTCGCCGCTGCTCAAGCGGCTGGAGACGGCCGGGTTCCTGCGGCGCGAACGCAACGCCGCCGACGAGAGGTCGGTGACCGTCGAACTGACCGACTCCGGAACTGAGTTGAAAGAGAAGGCGCTGCCCGTACCGCGCCGGATCCTCGCCGCCACCGGCCTGGAGGTCGAGGAGATCTTCGCGCTCCAAGCCCTGCTCGGCCGGCTCACGGGCGCTCTGGACCAGGCTCGCTGAGGAGCCCGGCGCTCCGCGGCGGCGCGGCAGCCGTCGCACCCGCTCCGGCACCGGCCCGCTGCGGCAGCCACAGACTCCCCGCCGCCAGCAGTGAGGTCGCAGCCGACCCGGTGAGCACCGGTACGTTGCCCACCCACGCGGCCAGCGCGCCGCCCGCCAGCGCGCCCGCCGGGACCGTGCCCATCAGGGCGGCCTGGACGAAACCGGCGACGCGCCCCTGCATGTGGGGCGGGGCGATCAGCTGCTGGGTGGTGGTCATGGAGATGGACCAGACCGTGCCGGTCAGCCCGAAGAAGAGCTGATAGGCGATCAGCGCCGGGTAGGCCAGACCCAGCGACGCGGCAGGGATCAGGAAGATGGCGGCGGCCGCGAGCAGGGCACAGATCTGTGTCGCCCTGAAGAGCCCGATGGTCGCGGCGAAGCGGCCTGCCAGCAGCACGCCGAGCACCGTCGCGACGCTGAAGGTGGCGTAGACGGTCCCCAACTGCCAGGCGGGCAGAGCGAGATCGCGGGTCGCGTACACGACGAAGAGGGCGTCGGCCGCCCCGCTCCCCACATTGAAACCGGCACCCGCGAGCACCTGCGGGCAGGCACAGGAGGAGCACGGCTTCCACGGCGTACGCGATCGAGCCCGCGAGCAGCGCGGGGGCGGCCCCCGCGAAACCGACCAGCACACCGCCCAGCGCCGGGCCGCCGATCTGGCCCGCTGTACGGGCGCCGGTCAGCGCGGAGTTGGCGGTCAGGAGCTGCTCGCCCTGCACGACCCGGGGCAGTGCCGCCTGCAATGCCACGGCGAGGGTGGAGGTGAGGGCGCCGGACGCGGTGGCCACCGCGTACAGCTGGACCCAGCTGAGCTCGTCCATGGCGCCGGCGAGCGGCACCGACCCGACGACCAGGACCTGCAGGACCGTGACCAGCGCGGCCAGCGAACGCAGCCGGGCCCGGTCGACGAGCACACCGACGAAGGGGCTCAGGACCGCCCCGGGAAGATAATTCAGCGCCATCAGCGCCGCAGCCCCGAAGGGGCCCGCGTCCAGCCGGTCCACGGCCAGCAGTGCGAGCGCCAGAGCCGTGACCTGGCGGCCGATGGAGCTGGCCGCCTGCTCGCCGCAGAGCAGCAGGAAGGCGCGGTGGCGGCGCAGCGGCCGTGCCGGGGAACCCACCGCGCTCAGATCGCCGCGCAGGGCACGGGCCACTGACGCAGGCGCGGCGGCAGGGACACCGCCCAGCCGCCGGTGAGGAGGACCAGCCGCTCGGCCGCGAGGACGGAGGCCGCCTTGCGGTGCGTGGCGCTCAGATCGTCCAGCGGTGTCGGCTCCGCGAGGGTGCGGAAGGCGGCCAGCAGTGCCGGATGGCTCAGCGTGAAGCGTGCGGAGGCCGTGGACTCCCTGCGGTCCATGACGGTCACGAAGTCGGGGCCGCGCCGGTGGTAGAGCAGCCCGTACGCATGGCGGGAGCGCCAGTCGTTCAGCGCGGGCGGCTCGTCGGACTGCGGGGCGGGCGGCGGGAGATGGAGCAGCGGCGCGGTGTCCCGTACGGCGTCGGGAACCCAGTCCACGGTGAGCGCATGGCTCTGGCACTCGCGGAGGAACTGGACCGCGGTCGCCGTCTCGCGGCCGCCCCCGGCGAGCGCGAGCGGCCGGTGCACCCGCACCCGGCGGCCGGTGATCGTGTGCGGCACGGCGGCCGGGAGGGCCGGGGTCATCCGGCGACCTCCTCGAACGCAGCCTGATCCAGGGCCGGTTCGGTCAGGCGTACCGGCTCGTTGCGGGTGGGCAGCGAGACGTAGGAGCGGGTGTCGAAGTACAACAGCCCCAGTTCGAGAGCTTGTTGGAGCCAGGCGCCGAGGTCCCCGGCACTCACCGCATGTCCGTCGCCGGTCAGCAGCCGCAGCAGTGCGGGCTCCGTGCGGCCCGCCTCCAGATGGCGCAGCGCCGCCGCCTCCCAGCCGGTCAGCAGATGGGTGCGGTGCGGTCGGCCGTGGCGCCGGTCGTGCACCAGCAGGTCAACGCCGTCGCCCTCCGCCTCCTCGATGAGCAGGCTCGACGTGGCGTGCCCGGCGTGCCACGCGCGTACGGCCTCCAGCAGCCGCTCCTCCACCGCACCGCCGATCCCCGCGGGCGGAGTGTCGAAGAGATAGACCAGATCGGCCAGTTCGGCCTCGGGGAGGTCGTAGACATGGCCGTACATCTCGGCGGGGCGCCGCTCCTCGAAGCCCAGGGCGGGGTTGGCGAAATGAGGGCTGAAGCGCTCCAGCTGGATACGGGAGGCGCCGGCCGGCGGCTGCAGATGGACGAGCGCGGGCAGCTGGTCGATGACGGAGGTGTAGTCCTCGGCGCTCTCGCCGGGAAAGCCGTAGAGGTAGTTCCAGCTGCAGGTGAGCGAGTGGTTGGCGCAGTCCCGCAGGGTGCGGACGTTGCGGCTGCCGGTGACGCCCTTGTCCATGAGATCCAGCGCCCTGTTGCTGAGGCTCTCGATGCCCGGCTGGATGTGCACGGCTCCGGCCCGGGCCAGCAGGGCCAGCTGGTCCGAGGAGAGATTGGACTTGACCTCGTAGTGCATCCGCAGATCCCAGCCGCTGTCGGCGGCGAGCGGCAGGAAGTCCTTGAAGTAGCTCATGTCGATGATGTTGTCGACGGCGACGATGTCCAGGAGGCGGTGGCGTCGTACCAGCTGGTCGATCTCCGCCCACAGCTGCTCGCCGGGCTTGGCGCGAAACGCCATGGCCGAACCGTTGAGACCGCAGAAAGTGCAGTGGTGCTTCTCGCCCCACCAGCAGCCGCGCGCACCCTCCACCACGAGCTTGGGGTGGACGAACTCCGCCACCGGGGACGCGTCCAGCGCCGACTGCCAGAGGTCGTAGTCGGGTGCGGGGATGTCCCCGGGTGCCACGGTGCGCCGGGATTCCTCGTTGGCCCGTGAGACGGTGCCGTCCCACCAGCACAGCCCGGGTACGTTCTCTGGGCGGGTGCCGGCGGCCAGATGGCCGAGGAGGGCGGGGAAGGCGTACTCGCCCTCGCCGCGCACCACTTGGTCGACGAAGGGGTGGTTGCGGTGCAGTGCGTGGCCCATCGGGCCGTCGCAGTTGCTGCCGCCGAAGACGACGGTGAGCGAGGGGCGGCGCCGCTTGAGCTCCGCGGCGAGCGCGAGCGAGGACACGTTCTGCATGAACGTGCTGGTGAACCCCACGACGTCCGGGTCGTCCGCGAGGATCTCCGCCGCGCACTGCCGGACAAAGTCCTCCGCGTGGGCGCGCATCGCGGACGCCTTGTCGATGGCGGTGCCGCGGCGGCGGGCGTACGCGTCGAGGGCGGCGACGCCCCAGGCGGGGTCCTCGTACAGGACGCCGGAGAAGACCCAGTCCCCGAGCCCGTCGAAGATGGCATCGCTGCCCACCGCGACATGGTCGCCCGGGCGCAGCAGCCCCTGGGAGCGTTCGAGCAGGAACTCCGCCCAGCGCAGCGCACCGTGGAACTCGCGCACCTCGTCCTGCGGCCTGGTGCGGGCGACCAGCGCGTGCAGCAGGCCGATCTGCAGCGAGGGGAGCTCGACCGTCTGCCACGGCATGCTCACCAGATGGATACGGAGCCCGCGTCCGGCCGTCGCGGACGGCCGCCGGGGTGCGGCCGGCGGCCGCCCGCGCCCGTTCAGAGCGCCGGCTGCTTGTTGATGGTGTACTGCTCGCGGTTCTGGGACGTCTCGTCGCGGACCGCCACCTTGTTCAGCTCCAGGCCGAGCTGCTCCATGCCGTTGATCTCGCTCTCGTCCTTCATACGCGCACTCCTTACGGGGTCGGTGTCTCGGGTCGAAGTCCGCTGACCGTAAGGGGTGTTGCGTGTGGGGCACAAGAGTCGGAATCAGGTCACGGGGCGCTCCCCGCAGGGGCTCACCCGAGCTGCTCGACGGTCAGCGGATCGAAGGTGATGCGGGTCCCCGAGCCATCCTCGGACCAGCGGATCTCGACCGCGTTCGGTGTCGCGGACACCTCGCTGACGGCGTCCGCGAGGGGCGCCGGGTCCGTGGTCGCGGTGAGTGTGGCCAGGGATGCGTAGAGCGCGGTGCCCTCCGCGTCGCCCGTCAGCCGCGGCAGCTCCGCCCAGCGGGTGAAGGCCGTCCCCTGGGGTGCGCGTATCGCGTCCTGCGCGCTCCACCCGTGGAGGGGGTGAAGGGCCGAGATCAGCTCCTCCTCCGGGCCGGTCGCCCAGCCTGTCTGCTCCGCGCGGGCGCCGGGCGGGGCGCCGGTCACCCGGTGCACCCGTACCTCGTACCGGCCTCGTACGACCGTGACGCTCTCCACCCGCAGACCGGGCTCGGTCGGCGGACCCGCGGGGAAGACCGGGGTGTGCCAGGAGGCGGCCCAGCCCCAGCCTTCGCCGTGGCCCGCGCCGAGCGGGTGGATGCGGCGGCGGGTGGAGCGGACGCCGGCGATCTCGACGGCGAAGTGGTTGTCGGCGGCGTTCACCGCCGAGGTGGGTCCGGTGCGCGTGGAGTACGCCTGGCGGCCGTAGTGCGGGTCGCTCTGGGACGCGAACTCGCCCTCGTGCGGGCGCACATGGTCGCTGCCGTGATTGTGCAGCCGTACGATCCCGTCCTCCTGCGTGGACTGGATCAGCAGACCGGGCGCGGGTACGGAAAGGACCCGGTCGGGGCCTTCGCTCGGCGCTGCCTCCTCGGTCGCCGTCCAGTACGGGTGGTCCGCCGGGGCGAGCAGCGCGACGAACGCCTTGGACGCCCAGTACGGCGACCCGGGCCCCGAGTAGGTCTGGAGCGTGGCGTCGTGCGGCCCGTGCCAGCCCAGCGAGAGCAGGCCGTCGTCGCCGGTCGCGCCCCGGTCCAGGAAGTAGCGCAGGCTTCCGCTCGCCACCCGGCGCGAGGCTCCCGGTGTGAGCGGGGTGTGCCCCGTCAGGGCGCCCAGGCTCACCGCGCTGGAGGCCGCGAAGCGGTAGCTGAGCGAGCGGCCGAAGTGGATCGGGGCTCCGTCGGCGCCGAAGAGCAGCGAGAAGCTCTCCAGGTGTTCGCGCAGGCGCGCGCCGAAGTGGGCCGAGAGCTCGGAGTCCTCGGACAGATGCGCGTGCAGCACCGGATAGAGGTGCAGCGCCCAGCCGTTGTAGTGGTCGAAGGCGCGGCCGTCGCCGTCCGCGTACCAGCCCTGACCGCGGTACCAGGACTCCATCAGGTCCAGGGCGCGCTCCTGGGCGCGGACCGTTTCGGCGTCGCCCCGGCCGACCGACTCCAGGAATCCGGCCACGGTGTACGGGAAGAGGTACCAGTTGTTGGGGGCGGGCGTGTGCCGCAGCGAGCCCCGCAGCCACTCCTCGGCGCGGTCCTGGGCGCCGGAGTCCAGCTTGTCCCAGAGCCAGGGGCGGGTCAGGCGCAGCCCGAGTGCGACGGACGCCGACTCGACCATCGGCTGGCCGAATACCGTGTGGTCCTGGATGAGCGGCCAGGACTCGGCGTCGTCGCGGCCCGGGGTACGGGTTCCGGCCACCAGGCCTCGCGCATAGCGGTCCAGCCAGCCGTGCGGGTCCTTGCCCTCGCTGCCCGCGACGCGGAACGCGGCCGCCAGGAACGTACGGGCAAAGCCCTCGAGCCCGTCCGAGCGCACCCCGGAGCCCGACGGCCGTCCCGGCAGGTCGAGCAGGGCGCCCTCGGGGGTGGCCCACTTCCAGGCGGCGTGCAGCAGTCCGTCGGCCGCCGCCTCCCAGTGGGCGCGGGTCAGGCCGGTGTGCGGGCTCGACTCGTGGTCGTACGGGGGGAGTTGCAGGGTGGTGCTCATGCGAGGGAGGCCCGCCTTTCGTTGCGTACGGGATGGGCGAAGCCGTCGCCCGCGGCCCACCGGGCGACCTCGCCGACGGCGAGATCGGCCAGTCTGCGCCACTCGTTGCCCTGGGAGCCGGCGAGATGCGGGGTGATCAGCGCGTTCTCGCACTCCCACAGCGGGTCCGACGGCGGGAGCGGCTCGGGGTCGGTGACGTCGAGGATCGCCCTGATGCGGTTCTGCTGGAGGGCGTCGAGGAGGGCGTGGCGGTCGACGACCGGGCCGCGCGCGGTGTTGATGAGGGTGGCGTCCGGGCGCATCAGCGCGAGCAGTTCACCGCTGACGAGACCCTCCGTCTCCGGCAGCAGCGGGGTGTGGACGCTCACGATGTCGCTCTGCGCGAAGAGTTCGGGCAGCGAGGCGGCCTCGGCACCGAGCGCCGCAGCCTGCTCGGGGGTGACGAAGGGGTCGTACAGCAGGATCCGCAGGTCGTACGGCTGGAGCAGGTCGATGACCCTGCGGCCGATGAGCGAGGCGGAGAGGATGCCCACCGTGCGGCGGTAGTTGCCGACCTCTGCGGGGGTCTGCAGGAAGTTGTCACGGCGGCGGGCGGTCCGGAAATCGCGGGTGCGCTCCAGGACGCGCTTTCCCGCGAGCAGGATCATCGCGATGGTGTACTCGGCCACCGGGACGGCGTTGGCAGCCGCGGCCGAGGAGACCTCGATGCCGCGCTCCCAGCAGGCTTCGGTGACATGGCCGCGCACCGAACCCGCGGTGTGGACGACGGCCCGCAGCCGGGGCGCGGCGGCCAGCACGGCCTCGTCCAGGGGCGGGCAGCCCCAGCCGGTGATCAGGATCTCCGTGCCGGCGAGCACGGCGCGGGCCCGGTCGGTGGAGAGGTCGTCCAGTACCGGCAGGGGTGCGAGCTCGCAGATCTCACCTAGCGCGGCCAGGGACTCGGAGTCGAGCACCGCGGCCGCCGCCTGCTTCGACATGGCAACGGCGGCGCGCGGACGGGAAGTTGGTGCGTCTGACATGAATCTCCTGTGACGTCTTTCCGCTGGTCGTTACTTGACGGAGCCTGCCGTGAGGCCCGCCTTCCAGAAGCGCTGCAGCAGGATGAAGGCGAGGACCAGCGGCAGGACCGCGAGGAGCGATCCCATGATCACGACCGTGTAGTAGTCGGGCTCGGTGGTGGCCGAACTGTTCCAGGTGTAGAGGCCGAGACTGACCGGATACAGCTTCTGGTTCGACAGCATCACCATCGGCAGGAAGAAGTTGTTCCAGATCGCGGTGAGCTGGAAGAGGAAGACCGTGACGAGGCCGGGCCCCATCATCCGCAGGGAGACCCGCAGGTAGGTCTTCAGCTCGCCCGCGCCGTCCATCCGCGCGGCCTCCAGCACCTCGTTGGGCACGTATCCCTGGCTGAACATCCGGCCGAGATAGACACCGAAGGGGTTGAAGAGGACGGGGATGAAGACCGACCAGAAGGTGTTGACCAGGCCGGTCCTGGACGCCATCAGATACAGCGGCAGCGCCAGGACGGTCTGCGGGACCATCACTGCGGCGAGCACCAGGCCGAAGAGCTTCTCCTTGTGCTGGAAGCGGTACTTGTCGAAGGCGTACCCGCAGGCGATGGAGACCATCGCGCCGATCCCCGCGCCGAGGACCGCGTACAGCAGGCTGTTGCCGTACCAGCGGGTGTAGATCCCGTCGTCCATCGAGAAGAGGTTGCGCAGGTTCTTCAGGAAGGAGAAGTCGTGCAGCGAGAAGATGCTGCCGCCCGACAGCGCGTCCTGCTTCTTGCCCGCGGCCAGCACCAGCCAGAGCGCCGGCAGCAGCGTATAGAGGACGGACAGGCCGACGACGACCTTGACGGTGGTGCGGCCGAGCAGGCGGGGGCGCAGGGCTGCGGCGGTTTCGACAGTGCTCATCGGGCGTTCTCCTCGGAGGAGTCGGCGCGGTTGGTCCAGCGGGTGACTCCGTACGACAGGGCGATGGTGACCACGAGCAGCACGACGGAGGCGGCGGCCGCCATGCCGTAGTTGTTGCGCGTGAAGGCGGCGTCGTAGATGTACATGCTGGGCGAGTACCGCTGGCTGATCATCGGCGTGGCCAGGCTGAGCAGTTTGGGCTCGGTGAACAGCTGCAGCGCCCAGATCAGCGTGAAGATCGCGACCATCACGATCGACGGGCGCACCAGCGGCGTTTTGACCTGGAGGGCGGAGCGCAGCGGGCCCGCGCCGTCGACCACCGAGGCCTCGATGACCTCGCGCGGGACGGCCTGCAGGGCGGCGTAGAAGACAACCATGTTGTAGCCGAGGTTGGACCAGAGCGAGATGTTCACGATCGAGGGCAGCACGGTGTGGATGCCCAGGAAGTTGATCGTGATGTCGCCCTTGGCGAAGAGGTCGATGATCGGGCTGAGGCCGGGCGTGTAGAGGTAGAGCCAGATCAGCGCGGCGATGATGCCGGGCACCGCGTGCGGCAGGAACAGGGCGAGCTGGGCCCAGGCGCGCATGCGTACGACGCCCGAGTCGAGCAGCAGCGCCAGTGCGAGGGCGCCGACCACCATCAGCGGGATGTAGATCAGGCAGTACAGCGCGACGGTGCCGAGCCCGCCGAGGAAGGTCGGGTCGGTGAGGACGGCCGCGTAACTGCGCAGCCCCACGAAGACCGTGCGTTCGGGGCCGAAGCCGAGCCCCGGCTCGTCCTGGCTGAAGAAGCTCAGCCAGATCGCCGTGCCGACCGGTATCAGGAAGACCGTCACCAGGAGGGCGAAGAAGGGGGTCATCAGGACGGATGCGGCGCCCAGTTCACGGCGGCGGGCGCCCTTGCGCGTGGAGCGGTGGAGGGCGGCCGCCGCGGCCGGCCGGTCGGCGGGCGCGGTGGTGGTGGAAGCTGTCGTGGTGGTCATGGCGTGGTGTCACCTGCCTCTCTGAGGTGCGGGGATGCCGGGGTCACTTGCTGTGCTCGGTCACCGAGAGGCCGAGCGCCCTGAGGTCCGGCATGGTGCCCCGCTGGGCGGCGCGCAGCGACTCGGTCAGCGTGCCCTGGCCGCCGCTGACCCGGGCGAATCCGTCCTGCAGCACGGAGTTGGTGGCGGACATCCGCGGTCCCCACACCCAGCCGTCGCGGATCTTGTGGGCCTCCTCGTCGAAGAGGGTGTAGATGTCCTGGCCGCTGTAGTACGTACGGTCGAAGGCCTTGCGTCCGGGGGTTACGAGCTCGGGCACGGCCGGGTACTGGCTGCTGGCGCCGCTGGTGAGCCGGGCGCGCAGCGCGTTCGGGCTCGCGACCTGCCACTCGATGAACTCCATCGCGGCTTCCGGGTGTTGGCAGTCCTTGGTGATCGCGAAGGTGGAGCCGCCCTGGGTGCCGAGCGCCGGATGGGCGGTGTCCCACTGGGGGAGCGGGGCGATCTTCCACTTGCCCGTCTGACCGGGCTGCGCCCGCATCTGGGCCCCGGCCTCCCAGGAGCCGGTGAGCCGTACCAGGAACTTGCCGTTCGTGATCTGGGCGTCGCCCTGCTTGGTGTTGAGCGGGTTCATGAAGACCAGGTCCTGGTCGTAAAGACGCTGCCAGTACGCGGCCGCCCTGCGGCTCGGCTCATCGGCCATCGAGACGTTCCACGCCCCGCCGGAGGTGTCGAACCACTGGCCGCCCGCCTGCCAGGCGAACGCCGCCATCGACGAGGCGCCGTCGGTGGGGAAGAGGGCGAGCTTCCGCCCTGCCCCCTTCTTCCGTACGGTCTTCGCCGTCTCCTCGAACTCGTCCCAGGTGCGCGGTATCCGCAGGCCGAGCTCCTCGAAGAGATCGGTGCGGTAGTGCATGACCATCGGCTCGACGTCGAGCGGGACGCTGAAGATGCGCCGGTCGAAGGTGGTCAGACCCAGCGCCTGCGGCAGCAGCTTGGCGCGCAGGCCGTCACTGACGAGCGAGGTGATGTCGCGGGCGACACCGTCGATCGCGAAGGTCGGCACCTGCGGGTACTCGATGGTGGCGACGTCCGGGGCGTTTCCGGCGCGGGCCGCGTTGCTCAGCTTGGCGTAGCCGCCCTGATCGCCGGACGGTATCTGCTGGTACACGACCTGGATGCTGTCGTGGGTCTTGTTGAACTCGTCCACCACTTCCTTGCTGCCGCGCAGCGCGGACCAGAAGGTGATGGTGGTGGTCCTGCTCCTGCTCGTACTGCTGCTCGCTCGCTCGGCTCCGCTGCTGCAGGCGTTCAGGACACCTGTCATGGGCAGAGCTGCGACTGCGGCGAGCACGGATCGACGGCTCTGTCGGCCGGGCATGGGCGCCTCCCGCGGCTCCTGGTCGGGACACGGGAATACTGATCGCCTGACCGGTCGTGGTCAATAGATCGATCAGAAGAAACCCAAAGCGGTCAAACGCTCACTCGGGGAGGGTGGTTGGGGCCTGCGCCGATCCCCGCACCTTCAGCTCGGGCAGCAGCTCGACCCTGCGCACCGCTCCGGCCCCGGCGGTGAGCGGCTGGTCGAGGCGGTGCAGCAGCAGCTCGGCCGCTGCCCGCCCGACCTCCGCCTTGGGCGGGGCCACTGCCGTCAGCGGCGTCCCGCCGAGCCCCGCCACCATGTCGTCGTACGCGACCACCGAGCAGTCCTGCGGCACCCGCACCCCCTCGTCACCGATCTGCTGTACGAGCATCAGCGCATCCACGTCCCCGTGCAGCACCGCCGCCGTGGCCCCCCGCTCCCGCAGCAGCGCGGCCAGACCCGGCTGCGCACCGCGCTCCGCGGCGGGCTCGGGCCCCGAGTCGGGCGCGCTCAGCATCACGGCCCAGTCCTCGACCTCCGGCCGGTCCGCGGCGATCCGCGCGAAGGACGCACGGATCGCGCGCGCGGTCGGGCTGTCGTCCCTGGCGGCCAGCACGATCCGGCGGTGCCCCAGCGCGATCAGGTGCTCAAGAGCCAGGTGCGTGCCGTACCAGTGGTCCGAGCACACCGAGTCCAGCGCATGCAGCACACTGCCCGGTACCGGCCGCCGCTCCATCAGCACGACCGGCACCTTCACCTGCGCCAGCCACCCGTAATCCGCCTGCTCGACGTCGGCACTGCGCCACCGCGGGGCGATCAGCAGACCGCGCGCGCCGTCCGCCAACACTCGCTCCACGATGGTCTGTTCGGCCCCCGTCGCCCGGGGCGCGATATGCAGGGCGGTACGCATCCCGGCCGCCTCCAGCACGCTCCGCGCACCGTGCAGCGTCTCATTGAGATACGAATGCCGCTCGGGCACGACCAGCGCGATCGCATCACCGTCGGCGGGAGCCCGACCAGGCGACGAGGCCTCCTCGACCGGCGCCATGGACCGGGCCACCCCATGGCCGCGCCGCAGCTTCCCCTCCCGTGCCAGCTCCTCGACGTCCCGCCGGAGCGTGACCACCGAGACCGCCAACTCGGCCGCCAGATCGGTCACTTTGACCGATCCGCGCGACTGCACCGCCGACAGTATCCGCCGACGCCTGAGCTCGACCGGCTCCCGCATACTGAGGCCCCCTTGCCGCACAGTGTTCGTTTGAACGCTTCGGCCGCAGCATAACGATCGCCGACCGCCCGGGGCGTCAGTTCCGCAGAACCGGCTTCCGCGCGACGACGACGGTGGCGTACCACTCCTCGGAAGCGACCACCCCGGCGAGCAGCCCACAGCCCGCGACGACGCCGAGAGCCTCCTCCGCCTGCCGTTCGCTGATCTCGAACAGCAGATGCCCGCCCGGCGCCAGCCACCCGGGCGCCTCCGCGGCCACCCGGCGCAGCACATCGAGCCCGTCGACGCCCCCGTCCAGGGCCACCCGCGCCTCATGCACCCGGGCCTCCGCAGGCAGCAGCCCGACCTTCCCCGTCGGTACGTACGGCACATTGGCGATCAGCACATCGACCCGCCCCCGCAGCGCGACGGGCAGCGGCTCGAAGAGATCGCCCTCGTACGTGAACCCGCCGACGCCCGCCACATTGCGCCGCGCACACCGCACCGCGGCCGGGTCGATGTCGGCGGCGTGCAGTTCGGCCCCGCCCACCGCGGCGACCAGGGCGGCGCCCAGCGCACCCGACCCGCAGCACAGATCGACGACGACCGCCCGCGACGGGGCGAGCGAGACGGCGTGCCTCACAAGGAATTCCGTACGGCGTCGCGGGACGAAGACCCCCGCGTCGACGGCATAGCGCCGGCCGTCGAACTCCGCCCAGCCCAGGACGTGTTCAAGGGGATGGCCGTCGATACGGCGCTCCACCATGGCGGCGAGCTCCGCCGGATCGGCCGCGGTGGCCAGGAGCAGCTCCGCCTCGTCCTCGGCGAATACACAGCCGGCGGCACGGAGCCTGAGGACGATGGCGGGGAGATCCAGCGCGGAAGAGGAAGAGGAAGAGGAAGAGGAGGCGGAAGACGGGGAGGACGGAAGTGCCGACATGAGAGAACCTTTCGCGATGCCGAAGGGCGCTCTCGCGGTCACCTGTGTCCGGGCGTCCGAAACGTCAGGCGAACCGTACAGCCGTGGAGGGAGAGCACCCAGCCTGTTCCAGCGTTGATGTGTCTCACCTCCTCGGTCGGTCCACGGTCGTGGAGACGGCCACGGTACCCGACGCCCGCCCGCGACCCGCCGGCCCATGGCCCGTCAGCCCGCGGCCCCGGCCCCCCACCGCCCCCGCCCGCCGCCGAAGCGCTGGGCGAACCGCCCGAAAGCCCCCGGCCGGCTCCAGACCCGGAATTCCTCCGCGGTACGGCCCCCCGCCCGCTCCAGCCCGCGCTCCACCGCGGCGACATCCTCGGCGGACAGAGCCCGTACGGCCGGCAGCAGCACCTCCTCCAGCAGTGCCGTCCGCGTCTCGTCCCAGGCCGCACCCGCCCCGGAGTGCCCGCTCCAGGCGGCGAAGCACCCGGCGACGTACGCGGGATGGGTGCGCAACCGGTCGCGCACCGCCTCGTCACGCGCCGTCCGCCCGTACGCCGCGATCAGGTCCTTGTCCCCGCTGTGCGTCAGCGCGAACAGCTCACCGTCCGGCGGATCGTCGGCGAGCAGCCGCCGCACCAGGGCCCGCAGGGTTCGCTCCAGTACGAGGGACTCCACCGGTTCGGCGGCCGACCGCAGGCGCACCACCCGCCCGGTCCAGCCATCAGGGGCGGTCCCCTCACTCAACTGCCCAGCAAAATCCAACAGTTGAAGCGCCGCACGCATCCGGGCGTCGAGCTCCCCGGTGAAGCGCCGCAACAGATCACGGGCAAGCGCGGGGACGTCCCCGTCGTCCAGCGCCCCCTCCAGAGCAGCCCGTACGAGCACGGTCCAGGTCCCCGCGGTGCGATGCGCGTCCGACCCCGTCTCGTCCAGCACCAGCCGCGCCTCGCCCGCGCCCGGCAGCACCCCGTCCCACACCAGCAGCACCGCGGTCCGCATCACCAGCGGCTCGGCGAACGGCGAGATGCCCGAGGCCCGCAGCACCGAACGCAGCGTCGACACCCGGTCCCCGTTCCCCACCCGCGAGGCCTCCGCACACATCCGCAGATGCGGCAGCGCCTGCATCCCGGTGAAGGGCAGCGCGGTGAGCTCCAGCATCCTGGCCGCCGCCGGAGGATCCTCCGCGGCAAGCCCGTCCAGCCGTTCCAGGAGCGCGGCCCGCAGCTCGAACTGCTCCTCCAGACCGGTCCGTACGGTCGCCGTGTACACCCCACCGGGATCGCCGAGCAGCGCATCGGCAAGCTTCCCCGCAAGCCCGGGCAGCAGATCGCCGCAGTCCACCCCCACCGTGTCCGCGACCCGCAACAGCTCCAGCGGCCGCTCCGCCCCGGCCGCACGCTCCACACCGTCACGGACCGCAGGACCCAGATCCGCCGCGAGCCGCTCCCGCAGACCTTCGCCGAGCGCCGACCGGCGTACGGGACAGAGCCCGCCCGCCCCCGGCACCCGCACCGCCCGGTCCAGCAGCAGCGCCGCCAGCGGCTCGGTCACCGCGACCGGCACCCTGCCGTCGAGCGACGCGAAGAGCCGCCCGAGCGCCGCAGCCTCCTCGGCCGTACGGTCCTCGGCGGGAGCACACACCGTGGCAACGAGCCGCTCCAGCTGCTCCGCCTCCAGTACGTCGATCCGCCCCCGGACCCAACTGGCGCCCGCCGCACGGCCGATGGCAGGCAGTGCGATCCCCGCACCGAGCGCGACAGCCGCCAGCGGCCCGGCCTCGAAAGGCCCGTCGGACACGGCATCCGCGGCCTTGAACAGCTCCGGAGCCCGCCCCAGCCACACCCGCGCCGCGGTGTGCGCCCACGCGTCCGCGGTCCCGTCGACCGGCCCCGCCCGCCCGGTGCAGTGGTGCACCCGGAACCGGTGGTCGTGCCCTCTCATCTCCTGCGCGTCGTCCGGCAGCACCCCGATAATCTGCTGCCCTGCCTGCTGCGGCCGCCGCGTGTACGTGGTGAAGGTCAGCCGGTGCGCGCTCTCGCGCGGCAACACCGTGCTGCCCAGGGCCACCCACTGCGCCACATCCGCGCTGCGCCGCTCCACCAGCACGACCTGCGGCGCCGCAGGGTCCTCGCAGAGCCGTCGCAGATCACCGAAGAAGCCCGCCAGCCACGCCCCGCGCGCAGCGGCGAAGGCGGCCAGACCGTCCCGGTCGAACAGCCCCGAAGGCGCCAGCTTCTCCAGCGGCGCGGGCACCTCGCCCTCCGGAGTACGCACGGCCCACTGCGAGGAATCCCAGGCGGTGATGGGCAGCGCCCCGCCGGGCAGCCGTGCCCCCGCCGGGAGATGCACGGCGTGGGCATGAAAGGCACCGGTCCCCGTACAGACGGCACGGGCCAGCAGCCGCCCGCCGTCGGACAGCACGCTATGACTCAACACCTGCGGAAAATCGGCAAGTTGGGCCGCACTCGGCCGGGCAGGGGCATCACGGGGCGGCTCGTACCCGATCAGCTGCTCGACCTCCGCCAGCAGCGACTGCGGGAGCCCGGGCGACACCGCGGTGAACCGGGAGCCTGCCCCGTCGCCGTCGGGCCCGGGCAGGGCAGAGGTGTAGTGGAGCTGCGCCAGGCTCATGCCCCGGCCCCTTTCCTGGCCGTACCGGAAGCTGCCCGCACCGACCGGGCAGCGGCGGAACCCGGACCGTGCCCGAACCGCAGCCCCATCCCAGCAGACCCGAGCCCGCCGCGAGATGCTTTCCCCCAATGTCTGACGTGCCGAAACAGGACCGATGGTGAAGACGATGAAACTGCGCTGTGCCGTACTCGACGACTTCCAGAACGTCGCCACCACCATGGCCGACTGGACCCCGCTCGCCGAGCAGGTCGAGGTGGTCACCTTCCCGGACCACTTCCCCTCCGAAGACGAACTGGCCACCGCACTCACCGACTTCGACATCGTGATCACCCTCCGCGAACGCGTCGCCTTCCCCGCATCCCTGCTGGCCCGACTGCCGCGCCTGAAGCTGCTGATCGCCACGGGAATGCGCAACACGGTGATCGACTACGCGGCGACCAGGGCCCACGGCATCACGGTGTGCGGCACGGAGAGCACCGGCACCCCACCGGTGGAACACACCTGGGCCCTCCTCCTCGCCCTCGCCCGCTCGATCGTCCCCGAGTCCACCGCTCTGCGCACCGCGGGCCCCTGGCAGAGCACGATCGGTGCGGACCTCGCGGGACAGCGGCTCGGCATCCTCGGCCTGGGCCGGATCGGCAGCAAGGTGGCAAAGGTCGCCCTGGCCTTCGGCATGAACGTCACGGCCTGGAGCCAGAACCTCACCGAGGAGCGAGCGGAAGAAGCAGGCGCGATCCTGGCCGCGTCCCTGTCCGACGCCCTCGCGACCAGCGACTTCGTCACGATCCACCTGGCCCTGAGCGACCGCACCCGAGGCCTAGTCGGACCCGCCGAGCTCGCACTCCTCAAACCGACCGCCTACCTGATCAACACCTCACGCGCCGCGATCGTCGACCAGACCGCACTCGCCGAGACCCTCCGCGCCGGCCGCATCGCAGGAGCGGCCCTGGACGTGTACGACACCGAACCGCTCCCCGCCGACCACGAACTCCGCACCGTCCCGCGCCTCCTCGCGACCCCGCACCTCGGCTATGTCTCCCGGCAGAACTACCGCACCTACTACACGCAGGCCGTGGAGAACATCGAGGCGTACCTGAAGGGCGCCCCCACCCGCTGCCTCCCCTAACCTCCGAACCGCTTCCGATACGCGGACGGGCTGAGCCCGGTCTCCCGCCGCATCAGCGCCCGCAGATTGGCCCCGCTCCCCAGCCCACTGCGCGCCGCGACGACATCGAGCCGCCCCTCGCCCCGCTCGATGAGCCGGCAGGCGAGCGCGACCCGCTCCCCGGTGAGCCAGGCCAGCGGCGTAGTACCCAACTGCGCCCGGAAACGCCGGTGCAAGGTGGCCGGACTCACGGCGGCCCGAGCGGCGACATCGGCCACGGTCAACGCCTCCCCGAGCCGCTCCAGGGCCCAGGCGAGCACCGGCGCCAGCGACTCGTCCGGCACCTCGGGCACAGGACGCTCCACGAACTGCCGCTGCCCGCCGTCCCGGTACG
Organism: Streptomyces sp. NPDC050738; assembly: GCF_040654175.1. Classification (NCBI taxonomy): domain Bacteria; kingdom Bacillati; phylum Actinomycetota; class Actinomycetes; order Kitasatosporales; family Streptomycetaceae; genus Streptomyces; species Streptomyces sp. NPDC050738. The sequence continues at coordinate 317,793 of NZ_JBFAHN010000009.1, forward strand.
CGGCGAACACCAGCCGCCGGCTCACCGAATTGGCGACCTCCGCACCATGATCACGCCGCACCAGATGCAACCCGAGATCGAGCGCGGCGGAACTCCCCGCAGCGGTGAGGATGTCCCCGTCGTCGACAAAGAGAACATCGGCTTCGAGCCGTACGCCAGGAAACCGAACCCGGAACGAATCGGCCCACTGCCAGTGCGTGGCGGCCCGCCGCCCCTCCAGCACCCCGGCTTCGGCCAGCGTGAAGGCCCCACTGCAGAACCCGACGAGCCGCGCCCCTCGCGCATGCGCCCGCCGCACGGCGTCGAGAACGGCGGGCCTGCGAGGAACATCGGTGTCCGGCCGGTTGGGCACGATCAAGGTGTCGGCGAGGTCGACCGCTTCGAGCCCCGCGACCCCGGTCAAGGTGAAGAACCCGTCCCGCATGAGCGTGCGCGGCTCGGGCGAACAGAGCCGGAAGTCGTACAGCTCCCGCCCCAGCTCAGGCCGACGCAGCCCGAAGACCTCGGTCGCGCAGCCAAGCTCAAAGGGATTGGAGTTCTCGTCGACGATCACGACGACGCGATGCAGTTGCGAGGATCCTTGCGGCATATGCGATGTCTAGCACTCGTGACCCGGCCGCACCCGGACCAGGATCGATTCATGCCCATGCATCCGATCGCTCTCCACGAAGCCCTGACCGCCTTCGACGCTCTGTGGAGCCCCCGCATCGTCAGCCGCGTCAACGACTACGACGTACGCATCGCCAAGGTCGAAGGCGAACATGTCTGGCACGTCCACGACCACACCGACGAGTTCTTCCTCGTACTGGACGGAGAACTGCACATCGCCCTGCGCGAGCCGTCGGGCGAGCGCACGGTGACACTCGCCAAGGGCTCGGTCTTCACGGTCCCCAAGGGCACGGAGCACAAGCCGTACGCGCCCACGGGCGCAGCGATCCTGATGCTCGAACCCACAGGCACCCTGACGGTCGGCGACCGTCATGAGGAGGTCCCGGCGCACGTGGATGTGACGACAGGGCACCGAGTTGACGCGGAACCGCAGAGTCCGTAGTGTCCTCCGAGTTGCCACGGAACCTCACCGGTTCCGGGGCGGCCATCCCGCCGCGAAAGCGGCAACCAAACTCAGCACGACACCCCACCGGGGACAATTTCGGCATGCCGGAATTGATAACCGGGACTCGATTATGAGTCACCGGGGAAAACCGCTAGAGTTTGAGACGTCGGAACGGCCCAACAGCCGGAAAGACAACCCAAGTTCGACTGGGAATCAGGCCCGAAAGGATCTGATAGAGTCGGAAACGCAAGACCGAAGGGAAGCGCCCGGAGGAAAGCCCGAGAGGGTGAGTACAAAGGAAGCGTCCGTTC